>JAFUVQ010000039.1 GCA_017477505.1 Eubacterium sp. | reverse complement strand
TTCAAGATAAGAACGATCCTCTGGTGAAAGCGTTATTGTCGTTGCTTTTTTGCCCATGATAGTGTCCTCCTGTTTTCTATAAAGAGAGTATATCATGGATTGGTTATAAAGTCGAGTTATTTAAAAACATTTATACTAGTACACCTAAGTAATATATTCACGCTGACCGGTAAACATATCAGACTTGTAATAAAACTAGGTATGTATTTTCTTAGATAAACCGTCTGACCAATATGAATTATGAAATGTCCTGCCAACGCAAGGAACAGTCCGTACCACATAGAAATAAGCACCTTATTTGGAAAATAATACGCCAGCAGGCTTACTCCAAAAAACGGAATAAATTCCTCATATACTGCCGCCGCAAAGCCTTCCGTCTTAAAGTTTCGATATGCTTTCAAAACTCTCGGAAATCTATCATATAGATCCGGATTTCTCCTGAAGAACCATTCAAACCCAACAATTTCCTCCATATCATGAAATATAAATATAATAGGTAAAAGCAAAATGTATTCCTTCATATAGCAGATCACCTCATCTCCTAAACACTAAATAAAATTACTCACTTGTGTACTTTTGGGGGTTATGATACATTATGTACAGATGAGAGTAAATACTTTCGAAGAAAGATACACAAACTTGCATATATGTGTAATTTACTATGAGGTCTTCCTCAATGGAAAACTGTTTCAAGATAACAAAAATCTTATCTTATTAGTTTATGGATAAGATGATTTGAAAAAGGAAAGGCACCATATAGTCATGAACAATTCTCAAAACCCATCTGCAATCAGATCAAAAAAAGAGCTCTCCGATGCATTACTTAAGCTAATGCAGGATCACCCTTATTCTGAGATATCTGTAAAGCAGATAGTTCTGGAAACACCTCTGGAAAGAAAAACATTTTATAATAACTTTTCTTCAAAAGATGATGTTCTGGATTCAATTATAACTAACGCGATACATGAATATGTTGTTGCACTGACTTCATCCCCGGATGGACCTCTTTCAGTAATCTTTAAATTCTGTGATAAGAACAGAGAACTGCTTGAACTGCTTCATAAGAATAATCTTCTTTACCTGCTATTATTAAAACTAAATGTTGTAATTCCGGAGTTAAACTGTTCCCTTGATTTGAGTGGAAATCCATTTGCCCAGATGATTGGCGATCTTGATCCTGACTATCTGATAGCATTTAATATTGGAGCCATATGGAATATCATTTTCAAATGGGTCGACCGCGGAATGACTGATTCACCTGATGAGATTAAGGCCACACTTGAGGCATATCTGACGAGACTATCTGATAAACGAAATAGTTGACTTAAGCACTCTGCTCTGATAGTATTATCGAAGTTTAATAAATATGAAAAATGTTGCCACCGGGTAACAGAATGCTTTTGCATTCGCACAACTGTAAGCGTTAGGTCTTAGAAGCTGCAGTTATGCGGATGTTTTTTACTTTTATGAACATTTTACGGGAGTTTGCTGGAATGAATTTACTGGAGTCTGTTAAACGATTAAAATGGTACGAAATACTCATGTGGTGTTTATGTGTTATCGCCAGTTTGATCGCATATTTTATATTTACTGAGCGAAATACTTACACTCTCGTAGCTTCATTAATAGGAGTCACCGCATTAATCTTTGTGGCAAAAGGAGATGTACTCGGTCAGGTACTAACCGTTGTTTTTTCACTCTTCTACGGTATCGTCTCATATAAATTCAGATACTACGGCGAGATGATAACCTATCTTGGAATGACCGCTCCTATAGCTGCAGGCGCGGTAATCACATGGATTAGGAATCCATACAAAAATGGAGAAGTACGCGTTAGACATACTTCTCCAAAACTATGGACAATTCTTTCTTTCCTTGCCTTTATTGTTACAGCTATATTTTACTTCATATTGAAGAGACTTAATACTCCAAATATGATTCCTTCAACAGTATCAATCACAACTAGCTTCATGGCCTCATCACTCACATTGATGAGAAGTCCTTACTACGCTCTTTTTTACGCAGCCAATGACATAATTCTTATCATCCTGTGGTCACTTGCTTCTATGGAACACATATTCTACCTTCCAATGGTCATATGCTTTATATGTTTCCTGATAAATGATCTGTATGGATTTATAAACTGGCAAAGAATGAAGCATAACCAAAAATAAAAAACTAAGTCTCAGGCCGTGTCAAAATTCCACTATAAGACCAACATGAAGCTGCAGGAGTCTGTCACCTAATATCTCTTTCATTATTCCATAGGCTCTGTCCTTAGTACAGTGGCCAGTGCATACATAATCGATTCCTGTATCCAGGATATTTCGAGCTACATTTCTTACTTCTTCTTCGGACTTATTAAAAAGATGGAAACCGCCGATCAGGCCATAGATATGTTTATCCGGAAATGTCTGCTTCACCTCATTTATTATATTGACAGCTCCTCCGTGAGAGCAGCTATTGATTATCACGAGCCCTTTATCTGTTTCAAAAACAAGACTCTGCTCATGTGAGAAGTTGTCAGGTTTCCAACCATCCTTTGTCTTTTGATACATCATTTCTCGCTGGCCTATTCTTTCAAGACCAGGAGTCTTATGAGGTATAAGATATGCGCCCTCACAGAGCTTATAGTCACCTGATACATACTCTATCCTATCCGAATAATTCTTGGTCATCTTCTTCGGAATTCCTATATATTTTTTGAAAATGAATTTCTTAGCATAACAGTTTTCGGCAGTAGTTTCTCTCAGATAGAACTTTGCCTTTTTATTCTCTTCGAAAAATCTCGGTATACCATTTGCATGATCATAATGTGCGTGACTCAGAACTCCATAATCTATATCCTCGATGTTCTTTCCAAGTTTTTTCATATTTCCGGAAAAGAGCTCTGATGCGCCAGCATCAACCAGGATATTCTTTCCGTCATGTTCCACCAGGATAGAGAGTCCCCACTCACCCTTAATACCATCAAATGAAGTATTATCTACTATAACTGTCATCCTATTATTCATTACTATTAATTTTCCTTTTTTTATATTTTCTAAAGGATATATCCCTGAGATGATTCATTTTCTTAGAAACCGCCTCTAATCCTTTTCACATTTCGATTCATCATATGTCTGCCATAATACCTAAAGGCAAGTTTCTTGATAAATCCCATTTCCTGATGATGCTCTTTAAGAAGTGCATCTGGGGAATCGTAGATTCCGAAATCCTGATTGATTCCTGTACTCTGAATATAAGTGTTATTACGATTGAAATCTATAACCGGATTCTTAAAATCCTCAACTCCAACTCCATATTTACAGAATGCGCCGGTACAATTACTATTCTTCTGCTGCAGCTTTCCGAGATAATCCTTATCTATAATAAATGCCTCAAGCTCGTACCATTTGCCCTCTAAGTATACCTCTACCCAGCTATGGAATATATTCTTCGGAGCCTGCTTATATACAAAGCCTGTCATAGCTCCTTCCTGCAGTTCTTTTCTGATCGTAAAACCATGAACTCTGCAAGGAATACCAACAGCTCTGAGTAGCGCCATGAAGAGAGTTCCCTTAGTATTGCACTGTCCATATCCATCCTTCAACACTTTCGATGCAGGTATGCTGTCATCCACATTGTATCCGAAGCGGATCTCATCTCTGATAAAATTATAAATGGAACGTATTCTTTCGAACTCCGGAAGTTCTCTCCAGCCACGCTTCCTTATAAGTTCCTGGATCATATAGTTATCATAATCCAGCATATGAGTCTGAGCCAGATATGACGCACTAAGATTCTTCTCTATATCATTTTCAACATCAAAAGCTTCATCACTTTCAATAGCTTTATCTGCTTCATTTATTTTTCTTTTAGCATTATATGAGTCATCTTTTCTAAGTTACATCACAAATGTATATTTACATCTGATATTCTTTTCCGCCTTAAACCCGAATCTCGAGAAAAATACCTCCTTATCACTATTAAAATATTCCCGGAAATATTTAGGAGTACATATAGTTTCAGTGATATACATAGGAGCAAATTTTATCTTGTCAGATATACATTTTTGTCTTTCCCAATCAAGAATTATAAGATGACCATCCTTCTTAAGAAGCCTGTGGGCTTCTGAAAGAATTCCATTCCAGAGGTCCGGATTACATTCATGAAGAGCCAGCCCTATGATAATATAATCAAATATCTCACTCTTAAGTCCTGTATCTGTAGCATCTCTGCAAATGATCTTTACATTTCTTAGACCTAATCTTTTTACCTTCTGTCTTGCCTTAAGAAGCATAGACTTTGATCTATCCAGTTCAACAACCGTTACTTGAGGCTTTTTGATTGCAACAGTGATTCCGTTAGATCCGGTTCCACAGCACATATCAAGGACCATACTCTTTTCATTTGGAATAAGTTGAGTCAAAACCTCTCTTGGATTCCTGCCATCCTTCCTGCCACTATCTCTGAAAAACGTCTTATCTAAAATGTCATAACCTGGTGACATTATCTTATACATATATTTGCTTACCATCTTACTTGCCATCTCTATAAACCCCTTTTTTATCATTTATTATATATGTTCATCTGTTCATATATTAATACATCCTATATTATTTGTCAATACAAAAAGGAATGTCGTTACAATTTGACATTCCTTTTAATCGATGTTATTTCAAAAATTCTTTTACTTTCCTAGCGAATTCTTCAGGATCATCATTATGAACATAATGCCCACAACCATCTATTAGGTCGTACTTCGCACCAACCATCTGAGCATAATCCACCATATCCGGTGCTGCACAGTTCCAGTCGCATTCACCAGATATGAAATATACAGGTACCTCGTAATGAGTCTGGGTCTCTCTAAGATTTACTGTCATAAGGTAATACATAAGGTTCCCACAGTATTTCATAAATGCATCGTAGCTGGTCACATTTTTATACCATAATACATCTTCAGTTGAAAGTGTCGGCGAAACTAATGCCGCGAGAATTGTACTCTTCTTACGAGGAGCTTTATGATAAGGTGCTGCATAAGTACTCATTTCTCCTGCATATTCTACATTCATCTCATTAAGATACTTTTCATATGCTTCAATAAGTTTCGTAGTGTCATCTCCTGCAGCTGTTGCCTTTTCAAGTGCATCCTTATATTCATATTCTGTTGATGATGCGAAGCTCACAAACTGGCCGATTCCTATGAAAGCTTCAACATTTTCAGGATGTTCATAAGCATATGTACTACCAAGTACCGAGCCATAGGAATGCCCCATGATCACTATCTTATCCCGGTTAAATTTTTCCTTCAGATATTCTGTCAGTGTATCCACATCAGCAAGTGCCTGATCAAATGTCACTGACTCATTTTCTTTATCTTTATTTTTTACATATGTTCTTCCGCATCCACGCTGGTCCCAGCACACCACAGTATAATCATCGATGAGTTTGTTGGTAAATCTATAAGTCATGGAACTGTCCGGAGAGCCCGGTCCGCCGTGAAGGTATAAAATCACAGGATTCGAAATATCTCTTCCTCTGATTGTGATAAACTGCTCCTGCCCATTTATCTCCACATACCCGCTCTCATCAACACCCTTATCTGTATCTATACAACATACAAAAAAGTTATAATTTCTAACACCAATTATTCCGATTATCAGTAGAACAATCAAACACACAGGAACCAGAAGAACAGTTTTGATAACGCGGACTGCTTTTCTTCCACTCTTAACCTTTCCCATCACTTCCCGTCTATGATTAAGATGGATACCTATATGTCCAATCCCTAAAATTATCACACTTATGATGATAAATATATTACTTGCATATATACCCAGTGACAAGGCAGCAAAAACCGGAAGTGATGCACCTGCAACCGGAAATCCGGCAAATGAGGAGTACATATCTTCCATTCGCTTCTCACTCTTAAAATATCTTATCCAGTACATTTCATACATAATCATAAAGACAAATGTAAGAATCAGCCATCCAAGCCACAACGAACGAGGTCTTATATTGCAATCCTTAAAGATAAGGATGCCTGTCATAACAAGAGCCTCGCCTATCCTTTCGAATATAAGTAGTAATTTATTCTCATTCTTACTATACTCGTCATATCCTTCAGGCTTATGCTTTGTCCAGATTATATTGGGAATTAACAGCATAGCTATAAAGATAAGTCCGATGTATGAAAACCCAAAACTCATTTTTATTTTCCTCTTCTCTACTATTTCCTCTCATTTATAATTTTATTTATTTTCGCAAATGACTTTTCGCTAACTCCCGCACGTTCAAAATAGCTTTCAATATTTTCTAAAACCTTATTTATATCATTTATTATCTTCTTACATTTCACAGATGATATTCCCATATTTTTTCCCGATATAATCAAATCATCATATGTTATATTTTCATTCTTTCCATTGATCAGCATCTGGTGTGCCTTTAACCAGATATTATTCTGGTTATAAGAAAATGTAATATCATAAGCTGGAGATAACTTCCAATTACCATTTCTATCCATTAGAAATGAAATGTTTTTCACATGGTCATCTTGATTTACAAGTAAAACATTAAATACCATCCTTCTATATAACTGTTCAACATCACTCATCGACGAATTAAGTAATCTAACTATCTCTGCCGCCTGTTCATAACTGCATAAGCCCGGGTAATTATAATCAATATGTGTAAGTGCCCCCAAAGTTTGCATATGAATCTTTTGATTTCCAACTCTATCGAATCTTTTGGTCATAAAATGATGTCTTCCATTTTCCTCTAGAATTCTACATTCCTCCATTTCTATCCCCGCATCTTTAGCCATAAGATAATAAGCATATTCTATTAGCGTATACTGAGTAGAATCTTTAAGATTATGATCACCATTTTTCTTAACTCCATCGAATTTAATTAACCAGTAATCAAATCCATTTCCAGCATCAATCTGTCCACTTTTTACTTCATTTGTTTTTTTATTTACTGCTATCAGAGCTTTCGCTCTGGCACCTCCCGCAGATGTACCTAGTTGAACCAATTGACTATAACCAATTTCTTCTTCTGAACTGAGTTTCTTGCTTTCTTTATCGGATAGTACTTCAGATGCAAACTCAACCATTTTCTCTATATTTACATCTTCGCCGATTGCATTTTCCGGCCCAGCCGTAGGTCTATATTCTAATGCCCCCATACCGCGAGTACCCGTATAACAAAGTCTATCAATGGTATTAAAATCTTGAAGTGATTTTCCTTGTTCCATAAGCCATCTTTCAATCACTCTATTACCAAACTTATCCGGTAGAGAATCCGCAATTAACCCAGGAGCACCATGAAATGCATCTCCCGATAAATCCGGAAATTCGTATACCAGCTTACTTAGCTTCATTTTTATAGGAGATACTTCTATTCCACTATCAATAAAGTCCCTGTCATATTCAAATGATACATATGGACTTCCTTCGTTTTGATGAACATATCCAATTCTCGTTCCCCAAAGAATTACTTCTGCCGTACTTATCACTTTTCATCCCCCCAAACAAAAGCTCTCTTCTCGCTCTTTTTACCAGAAGCTCGCTGTCTTTTTTTCTCTGGCTCCAGATAAGCAGATGGTCTTTTTTTATAATCTGGTACAAGCACATCTAAATGATTATCCAATTCTAACGCTCTCAAGATTTTCAAAAATGCAGATAGACTAATATCCTCTCCATTTTCAAATCTCGATATACTACGAACCGATATACCTGTTTTATCAGCTAATTCCTTCTGCGTCATAGGATAATTAATTCTATATTGTTTCAAACGATCACTTATTTCTAATATGTTATTCATATATAATCACCCGTAAAATAAATAGACATATATTGCATCTTATGAGTATATTTATACCATAGTATGCAATATATGTCTATTTATTCTTTATGAATTATCTATTTTTTGATACTCCTCCAGATAAGCATTCATCTCCCTTGCCTGGGTAAGTTCAAAAATATATTCAACAACCAGCGATAATATATATACAATCAGTATTCCTACTGCAATACTTATTACAACTTCTATTCTATCTGACGGTATATTCGGTGCTTTGAATACTATAAAAAGCATTGCCGCCTCAATTATAAGCACATAGAAAATATTTCTTATAACAAGCCGTTTCATACTGAGTTCTTTATCCGATTTAAAAAAGAATACCGGAATCACACCGATAAGCGCATAAAATAGTGGTGAAAAATAGGCCTCGTAACTTAAGGTCCTTTCACTGTCAAACAGCATACCCACAACCATTAGAAGTATGGTGATCAAAGTTACAAGAATAAAATATAATCTAAAGGCTTCACCAAGTCTTTCCTTTATTCTGTATTTTTTTCTCATTTATCACCACCACCCTTCAAAGCCTTCTTCAGGTCAGCAACATACTTTCTGGAAATCACTACCTCTTCATTATTCTTAAGGAGCGCTGTATATCTGCCACTAAGCGCCGGCTTTATAGACTTAACCTTCATCAGATTTAGAAGCATTCCTTTCTGAATCCTGATAAATGTTTTTCCCTGCAGCATATCTTCTAACTCATATAGTTTTAGCTTTATCTCATAACTTTCTTTCGATGTATAGATAAACAGTCTATTGTCCACCGATTCAGCATAAAATACATCTACTATCGGAATTTCTATACGCTGTCCCGCACGCTCCGTACTTAGCTGTCCCTGTCTGGACTTCACAAAGGAAATGATCTCCTGCACGTCATCTGTTATCTTATGACAGCGAATCTCCAGGACTTCCGATTCATCTATAGGGATTTTTCTAACCCTTAATTCCACTCCGGTCACGCTCCTGCTATACATATTTACAAACTATCAGGCAGACTCATCTTACCTGACCATCCTATCCATGAAATTATAGCAAGCAGACTGGTTATTATCAAACCTCTATTTCACATCCTCAATGGCACTTGTTCTGAAAGTCTTCCATATCGCTATGCAGTATATTGTAAGAAGCACTACTGCAATACTTACTGAAATGTATAACTCTCTCTCCACGCTGCCGAAAACCTTGAGAGATGCCTCTTCGTTGCTGATTGCTGAACAGGCATTATTTATTCCATGGAAGATTATACAAGGAATCAAACTCTTACCTTTATAGAATAGTGTAACAAGCGTAAATCCAACCACTATAGCGAACACTATCTGAAGGAGCGTCTCCAGCAGATCCTGACCATTCAGAAGATTAACTATATGGCCTATTCCAAAGGTGATTGAAGACACTATTATCGCGCTCTTTACATTTTTCTTTGCCATACCTACAAAGAGAAAACCTCTAAAGATAATCTCTTCAAGAAAACCTACACATAACATACTCAGTATATAAAATGCTGTTTCAGGTATACTGTAATTCAGCTTCACCCCGAAAAATACACTTGATAATCCCACAAGCATAAGCGGTATGAAAAACCATGCTTTTGATAGCTTATATTCCGGCTTTACAAGACCATACTTTTCAAACAGGTCATTCTTCTTAAGCCACGCCAGTAGTATCACAGAAAAAACTATATGAAAGATCATTGATGGAAGCTTAACTATTCCCACTGTCTCTGATATCGACTCAGCTATACTCGTTCCCACAACATAGATAACTATACATATGATTGCAAAAGTCACTTCATTTTTCTTATAGATTTTATTCATCTTATCATTCCTTTCTATTTTTCGACTACATATCAGCCTTCTCAGGATTTAACGATCTAAAAAGACTTGGAAACAGCCGTTTTCTTTTTGTTAAAACGACTATAACCAAGCCTTAAATGTTATTCAATATTTTGGAATGTAAGATGCATTTTTTCACTGTAAGATGCATAGAATCCTGTCTACTCAAAGAATTATCTTTGAATACACCAGAGATAGTATTGCTGCGAAAACTGGATATCCAACAATCGTACAAAACCATTTCTTAATCAATGCTGATTTAGGAATATACGGCATCAGATCCTCAGTTCCCGGAATAAACCAGGCTTTGGTGTGTCCGACCCAATACCAGTCAATAAAAACACGGTCAAATACACCGCTTATTAAAAAGATAATCGTCAGCTGAACAAACCCTTCAAAAAACGAATCTGCTCCATTTATAAGGAACACTGCCAGAGGCATTAAAAACACCATAGAAGTCCATAGTACAGCTCCTGAGATTATTAGATTCCTCTTAATCTCTTTCTTTGTTATGAGTCCTAATTCTACGACTCTGTCCTTTACATTCTGCTCATAAAAATGCACTCCTCCAACCGGACCGTTCTGAATATCAATAACACATATCAGTAATAGTATAAAAGAAAGAATCAGTCCTTCAAAAACAGGTAATATCATAGCTGGTCTCCTTTTCTCTTAGCCATCAAAGCAGTAAAGCTTCAACGGTTTTAATAACATTTTTCCTCATAACCTTGAGCTGTTTATCACTTAATCTTTTATGCATAAATGTATGGCAGTAGTTTTCCATTATTCCGATTGCAATATAAAGATTTTCCAGCGAATCCGTTTTTTTTCGAATACCTTCCGGAAGTTTTTCATATACATTTTCTATGGCTGTTTTAGTAAATTCATCATAAAGCCTTCCCACATCACTATCACTGTGCCTGAGTCCTTCCAGCTCCTCGTGAAACGCGAAATACTCTGTATGTATTCTTTCAAATGCAGTGAGTGTATGATCCAGGTCAGTCCCAAAAAGATCAGTTTCTTCAACACCGGCAAGGTCTTTTATCATCGAAAACCCATATGATATTGCCGCAAGAAGCAGATCCTTCTTATTTTTAAAATATCTATAGGCGACTCCCGTTGACAGTCCCGCATTCTTAGCTATTTCATCAACTGTAGTACTGTGATAGCCTTTTTTCGTATATAGTTCAAGCGCAGACTTTAAGAGCTTCTCTCTCGTCTCTATTGCTCTCGACTGAACTATTTCTTTATCTGTTCTCCTCTGTTTCATAACACTTCCCTGCATTTTTTATTATTACTTACATCATTTACTCTTTTTGGGTTTAAGTACAAATGGCCTGAATATATCCGCACCCATTATCCTTACATTCGCCCTGTCAGCAGCTTCTTCAAGTCTCTTAATCTCACCACTTGTAAGCACCACACGTGATGCTTCTGCCAGTTCCTCAACCTGTTCAGGTTTTCTGCAACCACACATCGGAACAACTCCCTTGGCAGCGCAAAATGCCATAGCAACCTGCGGAACCTTTATGTCATGGCGCTCAGCAACTTTTATCATAACCTTATACAGTCCGGTTAATTTTCTGACTTTTCCCTTAAATGCAAACTTCATAGTAGATTTCTTCGGAATTCTGGGATCTACCAAAAGTCCCTCTTCGAGAACTGCCCATCCCCAGAATGAAATATTATTATCTTTACACCATTGCAGAAGTCCATTCTTCTCCCAGTCTCTGCAAATGATACTGAAATGATTCTGAACGCCATAAAGTGGTATTCCCACAGCTTCAAGAATCGCTTTTGATTTTTTACATTCAGCAAGTGTAAAGTTCGATACACCGATATATCTTATCTTTCCCTCTTTGTAGAGCTCAATTATTTCATTTAAATGTTCCTCGATATCTGTAGGAAGATGCAACCAGTATATGTCTACATAATCTCTCTTAAAATCATCCAGATCCTTCATCAGAGATTTTCTGACACACCCTGGTTTATAATGAGTAAACGGCGTGTACTTGGCAGATATAATTATATCATCCGTTCCAAAATCTCCAATCATTTTCTGTGCTTTGCCTAAACCATAATCGCGTGCCAGATCATATATAGGAATATCCTTCTCCTGTGCCTTCTTCATGGCTTCTTTTAAAACATCATCCTCTACTGAGCTTCCCCTCATTGCCTTTTCATAAAGAGCGCTCCCCCACGCATTTGTTCCTATTACAGCTTCAGGTTTTAAAATATCCATTTATACATTCTCCTTTCAACTTAGTATATAAGTGAGATTCCTCTCACTTTTATACTACCACCAGTCAAATTAAAATGTCAAGAATATAGTTTGTTGAATTCATGCATGATGTAATATATACTCAAACACAATGATAAAAGAAACGGCATCCAGGCCGGAGCGATGAAAGGAATATAAGAAATTGAGTATATTAAATGTTGAACACCTGACTCACGGGTTCGGGGACAGAGCTATTTTTGAAGATGTAACATTCAGGCTTTTGGCCGGAGAACATATAGGACTTATCGGTGCGAACGGTGAAGGTAAATCCACCTTCATGAATATAATTACAGGGCAGCTCCAGCCGGACGAAGGAAAGATAGAATGGGCCAAAAATGTAAAGGTAGGATATCTGGATCAGCATGCCGCATTAAAGGAAGGCATGACAATACTTGATGTACTTTCAAGCGCTTTCGATTCTTTATATGAAATGAAAAAAGCCCAGCGGGAGGCTGCTTATAACCGTCAGCAGCAGGAAATCGCAGAGCTTAAAGATTTTGTTGCACGAAACAAAGCCAGGGTAGCAACCAGAAACATGGCTATGTCCCGTCAGAAGAAACTCGACAACATGGAAATTATCGAAAAGATTTATGATAAACCCAAACCGGAGTTTCATTTTAAAGTCGGTAAAACACCCGGAAAGATTCTTTTTGAAACCACTGACCTCGTCATAGGCTATGAAGAGCCTCTCTCTTCTCCACTCAATATATCCATGGAAAGAGGTTCCCGAATTGTACTTACAGGCGCAAACGGCATAGGAAAAACCACACTTCTGAAGAGTATTCTCGGACTTATTCCGGCCATCAGCGGTTCAGTAGAGCTTGGAGATAATCTTGAGATAGGTTATTTCCAGCAGGAAATGCCGGCTGACATTGAAACCACCTGCCTTCAGGAGATATGGAACGAATTCCCGGGATTTACCCAGTATGAAGTAAGATCCGCTCTCGCAAAATGCGGCCTCACAACAAAACATATAGAAAGTATGTGTAAGGTGCTCTCCGGAGGCGAGCAGGCCAAGGTCAGACTCTGCAAGCTTATCAATAGAGAATCCAACCTGCTTGTGCTTGACGAGCCTACTAACCATTTGGACGTTGATGCAAAAGAAGAATTGTCCAGATCCTTAAAAGAATACAAAGGCAGTATTCTTATGGTTTGTCACGAACCGGAATTCTATGAGGATATAGCTACAGAGGTCTGGGACTGTACCAAATGGACAACCAGGGTGTTTTAGATAACATCCCAAAGTGCATCCCAGAGCTCATTTTCATAGATAGCGCACTGTTTAAATATCCGGCATAATCTTTCTGTTTCCTTGTCATCGAGTCCGTCCAGCTGCTTATCCAGGGTATCAATCCACATCTGATTTGCATCAAGATAACTCTTGCAGGAATAAGCTTCAAACCAGAATCTATATTTCGACGAAGCCACCTCAGCCGGATATTTAAGCATTACATTTTCGCTTATATATGCATATACCCACGAACATTGGAGAAGTGCGGTAAGTCCTCCGGGGAGGCCTTCTTCATCGATACATTTTCCCATAAAAGCCACATAGTCTGAAATGGCTTTTATCTCGTTGCTTCGCACTATCTCATCATCTTTAATGCCGATTTTCTTAATATTCGGAAGATGTACTCTCTCGGTTTCCTGCAAGGTCTCGTATATTATCCTGTCCAGAAACTCCGTCAATCCGGCATCCGCAGAGAGTGCCTTCATACTTCTCAAAATCTCCGCATAATCTAAAAGATATAAATAATCCTGCAGTGTATAGTTTCGAAATTTCTGATCAATTAAAGTACCCTTTGCCATTTCAATGACAAAGGGTTTCTCTGTAGAAAGATCCCATAATTCCTTTGTGCTTAGAAAAAGCTTTTCTGACAGCTTCATATGATAATCCTCTGATAGCTAATGCAAAACAGTTACGCCTGTTTCTCGGCGATTATAGCTACATAACCACCACTCTTATAACCCTCGATTACCTCTTCCGGCTCCTCGTTTGTATAAAGCGGGTTCTTTACTAATGTCTGATAAAATGAGAAGTTCTTTACTCCAAGTTCTTTGAGAACTCCTATCTTTTCTTCTGTCGAATGCCATACGCCTGACGAAGCAAGCGCAAGCGGGTATGGAAGTTCCGGCATAGTGCCTTCCAGATATTCATGATCGTAAGTTCCAAGGCTCTTTCCGAGAAGATACATGAAACCAAATGCACTCTCCTTCGGAACATCCAGCAGTATCAGTTTTCCGCCATCCTTAAGAGCCCTAAGACTCTTCTCGTAAACCGGTGTAAGATTCTCCATATAGCTTGAACTTCCGTTGAAATATATAATATCATACTTTGCATCAGGGAGGTCAACATCTTCTATAAGTCCGTACTTTATAATATTAATTCCGCGCTTTTCAGCTATCTTTCCCATATCCTCTGATGGCTCTATTCCTTCAATATTCGATGAATCTATATAGCTTTCAAAAAGTCCGCTTCCGCAGCCGACTGACAGCAGTTTCTTATCGCTGATATCTCCTAAAGCTTTTTTGAAAAGTCTCAGTTCACTGGTAAAAAGATTATCATTTACCATGAACCACTCATCATACTTGTCTGCATATCCATCAAATTTCTGTTTCTTATCATTACTCATTACTGATACTCTCCTTTAAAAACACATAGTTGTGTGCCAGCGGACCGCTTCCCTTACCCAGGTCCAGCATGGCCGCAAGCGCCCCGGATATATAATCCTTTGCTTCCTTTACCGCATTTTCCAGTGTATTTCCTTTTGCCAGATTTGAGGCGATAGCACTCGAAAGAGTGCATCCTGTTCCATGAGTATTAGGATTATCTATTCTTTTACCCTTGAACCAGATCGGGCCTTCCGCACTATACAGAAGATCATTTGCATCATTCACCTGATGTCCGCCTTTGCATAGCACAGCACATCCGAATTCTTTATAAATGAGCCGTGCTGCTTCGACCATATCATCTTCAGATTTTATGGTCATACCGGATAGAACTTCAGCCTCCGGAATATTTGGAGTTATTACTGTAGCGAGGGGAAGCAGGCTCTCCTTCAGTGTTTCTATAGCATCATCGCTTATCAGTCTCGCTCCGCTTGTTGCAACCATTACGGGGTCTACAACAATATTGCCCGCTTTATAAAATGTGAGTTTGTCGGCGATAACACGTATCAGTTCACTTGAAGAAACCATGCCTGTCTTAATGGCATCAGGAAATATGTCACTAAATACCGCATCCAACTGTTCTCCCAGAAACTCCGGTGTTACTTCCATTATTCCTGTCACGCCGGTAGTATTCTGAGCAGTAAGTGCAGTAATAGCACTCATTCCATAGACTCCATTTGCAGTCATGGTTTTTAAATCTGCCTGTATACCGGCGCCTCCACTGGAATCACTTCCAGCAATGGTTAATGCTGTTTTCATCTCGTTACCTTCTTTCTATAAATATTCAGCATCTTTTATATCGCGACAGAAAGTGGTGCCCCCGATCTGCCGCTTGATTTTATTAGTATGAATCATAGTTCATCCCAACGATCAACCAATTCATTTAAATCCCTGATATATAAATCGCCAGTCTCTCTGACTCCGTCCTGATCTGTCTCGCCATCCTTATCGTATACTCCGACTGTTCTGTATCCTGCATCGCTTGCAGTCTTAAGAGCATATAAGGAGTCCTCAAGAACCAGAACTCTGCCCACATCCAGACACATAAATTCAGCTGCTTTATTGTAAATGACTGGCGAATGCTTACTCACTCCAATCTCGCTTGTAGTGAAGATTTTTTCAAAGAACCCGAGAAGCCCGTTTCTTTCAAGAGCTCTCTCTATATGAATGCGCGGGCTTGAAGTAGCAGCCGTGATCTTAATCCCGTTTTCTTTCATAAATGACATGAGATGCTCCGCGCCGGGCTTAGCCTGTACTTCATCAAAATAAAAACTCTGAATCATCAGGCGGATACCATCCAGAATTTCTTCTACCGACTCATTAAGCCCATAATGCTCTTTCGCATACTCAGCTCCCTGTTCCATACTCATCGAGAAAAGAATTTCATTAAGTCCTTCTTCCGGCTTTACCCCTTGACTTATCAGGTACCTTGCCCCCAGATCCTTCCATATACTCATAGAGTCAAGAACAACTCCATCTATATCAAATATGACTCCTTTTATCATACATAATCCTCAATTATCTTTAATCTGCCTCATACACCATTCTACTTGTAACATCCTTCAGCTTCTTTGTAGCTTCAAGAATATTCTCCTGTCCGTAGATAGCACTGATGACTGCTATACCGCAGATACCGGTTCCCTTAAGATATGGTGTATTTTCTACTGTTATTCCTCCTATCGCTATTACCGGAATACTTACGGCCTGGCAGATAGCCTTCAGGGTTTCATGGGACACATCATCGGCATCATCCTTGGAGCCGGTAGGAAATACGGCTCCTACCCCCAGATAGTCTGCTCCTCTCTTTTCCGCAAGAATTGCCTGTTCAACCGTTTGTGCTGATACACCGATTATCTTATCCGGACCGAACACGGCACGAACATCTCCTGCCTCCATATCGCTTTGTCCGACATGAACCCCGTCGGCATCAATCTGCAGAGCTATATCGACATTATCATTTATTACAAATGGAACCTTATACTCAGCACACAGCTTCTTAAGCTCTTTTGCTTCTTCAAGGAAATGAGCCGTGTCCAGGTTCTTCTCTCTTAGCTGTATAAAGGTTGCCCCGCCATCCAGACTTTCTTTTACGACCTCATAAAGAGTTCTGTCACCCAGCCAGTGGCGGTCTGTAACCGCATATAACAGTAAATCCTTCTTATCTAATTTCATATTTAGCTCCCTTATCCAGTGTCTCTTTGTCCATGTTATAAATGGCATCGATTATACGGTTGCGGTATGTTGAATTGCCGTCTCCTTCCTGCATACGTGACCATCCGATCTCGCCTGCCAGCCCCATGGTACATACGGCAGCTGCAGCAGCCTCAACCCTGTTGTCCGGATTTGCAACAAGAAATGCAGTTGTAAGTGCAGATAACTGGCATCCTGTTCCGGTTATTCTTCCCATCTCCGGGCGTCCGTTTCTGATAACGAAACATTTGTCACCATCACTTACGAGGTCGATAGCACCTGTTATAGCGACGACCGCATCAGCCTTCCTGGCGAAGTCCTTCACGAATCTTACAGCGCTGTCAAGAGTCTCCTCTGTTACTGCATCAGCAACATCAGCGTCAACTCCCTTTGTTGTGCCGCTCCCAAGAGCAAGAGTCTTGATCTCCGAAATGTTTCCTCTGATACATGTAAACTTCAGCTCATCCATAAGCCTGACGGCAGTATCCGTACGAAGCTTTGATGCACCGGCTCCGACCGGGTCAAGAAGAAGCGTGTGTCCCAATTCATTTGCCTTTCTTCCGGCTCTGAACATTCCCTCTATAGAACTCTTGTTCAGAGTTCCGATATTGATATTCAGACCTCCGCAGATAGTTGTAATGTCCTCTACATCATCCGGTTCATCTGACATTATAGGGCTGCCCCCACATGCAAGCAGCACATTTGCCACATCATTAACAGTCACATAATTTGTGATGTTATGAACCAACGGTCCATTTTTTCTGACATTTTCTAAACAGTCTCCTAACATTTGCATTCCTCTTTTCTTTTTTATTTTGGGCATCATACCTAAGGAACAAGCTTCCCCCGAAGAGTTCTGTGTAACAGGAAACAAGGTTTCCTGTTACACAAAAAAAGCAGATATGCCTGGTATGGACATATCTGCTACAGAATCTCAAATAAATCATATCCCTACGTTGGCATTATCCAAATCAGGTTACGGGTCGAGACTCACAGTCTCCTCTCAGCCATTTTAACAGCTCCCCTTTTTAAATTGATAAAGCATGTTGCTTGCGACATGCGCCGCTGTTACACGAAGATAATAGTACAAGTTAACTCATTAGTCAATAGCGCTTTTATTCTAATCTGCCTTTTCAACCAGATTCTTACTGTAGAAAGCTACACCGTTTCTCCCGTATTAATAAAATGTCATCAGCCCAGTATTTCTTTCAATGTCTTCATAATCTCCGGAACGTCATATGGCTTTGCCAGATGACCATTCATTCCGGATTCCATAGCAGTCTGTCTATCCTCCTCAAAGACATTTGCCGTTACCGCTACGATAGGTATGTTTGCCTTATCTTTATCTTCCAGAGCCCGAATACGGTTTGTAGCTTCATAACCATCCATTCGGGGCATTTGAATATCCATGAGGATAATATCATAATATCCTGCCGGTGAGGATTCCATCTTTTCAACAGCTTCTGTTCCGTCATCTACGATTTCGACATCAAGTCCGGCGCTCACCAGTATATTTTCAGCCAGTATCTGGTTCAACTGGTTATCTTCAGCCAGCAGAACACGTTTTCCGGAGAAATCCGGCAATGACTCATCCCCTGTTTTTTCCTCATTTTGTTTATTTCGGGATGCCATAAACGGCTGTGCCATAACATTCCTCAGTTCCGACATAAAAAGCGGTTTCTGACAGAAAGCGGTCACCCCGGCCTCTCTTGCCTCCGTTTCAATGTCAGACCAGTCATACGCCGTCAGAATGATGATCGGTGTACTGTCTCCGATAACCTTCCGTATCCTCCGCACTGTTTCTATCCCGTTTAAATCCGGCATCTGCCAGTCGATTATATAAACTCTGAATTCATCAGCATTATCCAGAGCATCCTTTGCCCGTATAACTGCTTCTTTTCCGTAGTTCGTCCAGTCAGGCCTCATTCCTATCTCACGAAGCATGGAACATACAGAAAGACATGTATCCGTATCATCATCAGCCACGAGAACACGTAAGCCCTGCAGCTCCGGAAGCGGTTCAAATTTTGCGGATCTGCTGCTGGTCTTACACGGCAGTCCGACTATAAACTCACTGCCCTTCCCCTCAACAGAATCTACTGTGATCACGCCGCCCATCATATCTATGATATTCTTCGCAATCGCCATACCAAGTCCTGTCCCCTGAATGCCGCTGACAGTGCTGGTCTTTTCACGTGAAAATGCTTCAAATATATTCTTCTGGAACTCCTCGCTCATACCTATTCCGTTATCTTTGATACGGAATTCAAAATTGGCAATACTATCGACAGGTGACGGTTTCTCTATAACCCTGAAGCTTATGGTGCCTCCTGCAGGAGTGAATTTAATGGCATTTGACAGAATATTGAGAAGTACCTGATTCAGTCTTAGTTTATCCGTAATAATGTCTTCATGTATAACATCCTGAATATCAATGAACAGCTCAAGCTGCTTGGATGCAATATTGGACTGAATGATAGTCCGTAAATCATGAATTACATCCGGAAGATGTACTTCGGTTTCTTCTATAGTAACTTTCCCGCTTTCAATGCGGCTCATATCCAATACATCATTTATAAGTGACAGAAGATGCTGGCTGGATACTGAAATCTTTCCAAGGTAATCCTGCACCTGTTCTTTATTATCAATATGGGAAGCCGCCAAAGCAGTAAAGCCTACGATAGCATTCATCGGAGTCCGGATGTCATGTGACATGTTATTCAGGAAAACTGTCTTTGCGCGATTGGCATGTTCCGCTGCAATCAAAGCATCAGAAAGCGCTTTCTGGCTTTCTGCAAGTTCATTATTCTTGGCTTCAAGGTCCTGCCTTGCCTTTTCCTTCTCATTAACTTCCTTTCTTGTACGCCGTATGTCACGTAAAAGAAGAAATACGATAATAGCTGCAATGATAAGCATGACCGTACCGACCAATGCCATATGATCCTGCACGGCATCTAAAAAGCTGTAGGAATACAGTCCCCTTGTATACCGGTATGATATGCTCTGTGCATAATCATCTCCGAGCACATTTACCCCACGGTTAAGAAGCTTGAGCAGGCCCTCATTTCCGATTTCCACACCAAAGCATCTTGCATCGCTAAATCCTGTCTGATAGAGTGACAGGTCTTTGTATTTTCTGTTACGAAGAATATCATTTGCTCTTAATCCATTCAGCGTCGCACAACTTGCTTTACCGGCAAGCAATGCAGAAAGGCATTCTTCACTGGACGGATAAAATGTGATCTCGGCGTCAGGATAATTCGTCTTCACAAAGTAATACTGCATGCGATTATTCTCATTGACAGCAAAATGTTTCGTCGTATTTTCATTGAAGTCGCCCCTGTATACCAGTTCTGCATGGGATGAGGATACCGGATTTGACTGATAAATGCCGTTCTCCTCGGAATAGTACAGACCACCGCCTACAGGGAATGCCACGTCCATCTCACCGGAACTGACCGCTGCGATCATATCATCGTAACTCTTATATCCTGTATACGTGACAGAAATGTTCTGCATTCCAAGTGCATCCAGAATCGCCGGAATGATATCCCTGACTATACCGGTCGCTTCGCCATGTTCGTCCGTGTCACTGTATGGAAGATAATTTTCCAGATAGCCTACCTGCAGCGTATCATTATTTTGCATCCATTCCCGTTCAGCTTCAGAAAACGCCCTTGCCGTAACGCTGACTGAATAATACTTTGTTCGAAGCGAATTCAGATAATTCGGCTCCTCCGCAGCAAGAAGTGACTGTGCGGAATTCAGTTCCGCCAGTAGATCAGGCCTGTTTATATTCACGCATAAATAATAATCGGATGTTCCGAAAACACACAGTACTTCTGCATGTTCTCTCCCGTGAGCCCCGTCGCTTTCTGCCGCGAGGACATCAACTTTTCCGGAATCAAATGCTTCGAAGAGCTTCGTATAATCTGAATAAGTAACTACATTTGCATTCACATGATTATCATCAAGATACCCGTTCAGAACCCCGACCATTGCACTATCCAGCACTCCGATCCTGCATCCGTTTAAAGTGGATGGATCCGCTGTTATATTATCATCTGTATCATGCTTAACAAGATAATATGCTTCATTTCCCATTACCGCGTTCGGGTAATTGATTATCGAAGCACGATCTTCTCTCCAGGCCAGGCCTGCAAGCATATCAATCTCGCCATCGAGAAGCTTCTGATAAAGTTCGCCGAAATCACCGTATACATATTCATATTCCCAACCGGTATATTCAGAGAGCTTACGATAGTATTCATAGGCATAACCGCTCTTGACATCACCTTCCCGGGCGCCTTCCTGAAAGACTTCATTCTCGTAATAACCTACCCGAACCACTTCCGCTTCAGCTTCCGTATCTGCATAAACAGCAGCCGGAAAAAAGGCAATCACAAATAAAGCTACACAGGCTAAGGAAAAAAGCCTGTATAACAGCATACCGGATATCATGCTTTTCTTTTTATTATCATATTTCATATCAAGCTCCGAATAGTCCCAACTTACATCATATTTCAGGTATTCTTAAATACTTCTCTGAAAGCGGTGATATTCTTTCCATCCTCTCGCCCGTATACTGCGAAACATATCTCGTCAAAACATCTGCCATATTCTTCGTCTATGATAACCTGCCTAAAATATTCTGCAACATCTTTCGGATCATTTCCAAATGCGCCGCATCCCCACGCACCGAGAACCAGGTTCTTATAACCATACTTTACCGCTGCCGCAAGCATGATCCTTATCCTTCTTACAAATGTTTCTTTTATGAGCTTTTCCCCTGCAAGAAGAGCCGCACCATATCTGTTAGGCGCAGGAATTGTTATCACTCCGAGAGTTACAGGCTTCTCCAGAAAATCATAATTCTCATTCCGGAAGACAACTACATTCGGAGAGATAAGCATATAATCCGATTCCACGCGGCTGACATGTGTATTGTTATAGACATACATCTCCGAAGCTTTTTTTGAAGTGATAGAAGCATAAAGCGTACTGCACCTGCAGAGGGCTTCTTCCTGGGCATTCGCCCCGTGTTTAAACCCGCCGCCCGGATTGTGTGCATTTGCAAAATTCATTACAAGAGCATTTTCGTATCTTCTTCCTGCCTGAAATGAATCCTCAGCAGTAACTGTCATACGGCACAGTTTTTCTTTCATATACGGGCTCTTGTCCATATTGATAAATGCTTCACCTTCTTCAGGAGAAATAACTGTCACTTCACTGTAATCAATATCCGGAAGAGCTACTTCATTTCCCGAAAAGACATACTTACCTTCCTCTGTAATTTTCAAGGTCTCACGACCTATGGCTATATTATTCATATCAGTGTTCCGCCTCATATATAAGCTCTCCAAGGACTCGGATCAGCTGGTCTGTTTCCACCGGTTTTGTGAGGTAGGCGTTCATACCGGCCTGTATGGAAAGCTGAATATCTTCATCAAATGTATTTCCTATCAGTGCGATTATCGGTAACCTTTTTGCATCTTTTCTGTCCATGGAACGGATAGCTTTCGCCGCATCCAGCCCATCCATTACGGGCATGCGTATATCCATCAAAATCGCGGCATATATTCCTTCCGTACTCTTATCAAAAAGTTCAACTGCCTCCTTACCGTTATCGGCATGGTCGACATTGATATTTTCTATCTCAAATATTTCCATAAGAATATCGGCATTACTCTGTACATCTTCTGCCAGGAGTATACGGCGTCCCACAAGCTTTGCCTGGTTTTTAACCTTAAAAACATTCATATGATTACGAAGCGCTATATCTTCAAGCTTATTGGACACATCCAGAGAGAAAAGCGGTTTCTGAAGATAATCCTCTACATTCACGGAATGCGCTTCCTTCTCGATATCTTCCCAATTATATGCTGTAAGTGCAACTACTGTAGTTTCCCCTGAGTACAGCTTCATTACTTCGGCGGCCGTCTCCCGGCCGTTCATTCCGGGCATATTCCAATCCAGAAGCAGAAGGTTATATGGATGCTGTTTTGCATGCTGAAGTTCCAGACGTCTGAGTGCTTCCTGTCCACTTGTACAGGCTTCTGCATAAATTCCTGCCTCGTTAAGCATCATCACAGAATATTCAACCTCAATCGGGTCGTCATCAACAACAAGGACTCGCATTGCAGCCTTGTTATTCTTTCTATCATCCTCCGAAATATTCTCCAATGATATCTCGTCCTTTGAAACCTCATCAGAACCGGAACCAATTCCGGCATTTCCCGAACTGAGCATATCATTCAGTATGCTCAGCAGCTGACCGGAGCTGTCTTTGATCTTCTCCAGATAATCCCGGGTATTATCATCCAGATTTTCATTTTTCATTGCAAGTGCATCAAGACTTATTATCGCATTCAGCGGCGTACGAAGCTTGTGACTCATACCTGAAAGAAGCTTTGTATTCTCTTTACGGGCCTGTTCTGCTGAAGCGAGAGCCTCTGACAGAGCCCTGTTCTTGGTCATGGTCTCACGGACCTCGGCATTGACATCGGTGAACCCAATGATGATATAATGCTCATCCTCCATACGAGAAATCTTCATATTTACGTATACCGGACCATCTGCGTCAGTCTGACGGTATGTCATGGAAAATGTATCCTTACGGCTGAGAGCCTTCATCAGAGTTTTACGCTTTATGGCCTCCATGAAGGATTCACGATCGTCTTCATATACACTTTCAGCCAGCTCTGTCCGGCAGTCACTGAAGAAATGCCATCCTCGTCTTACCTCGGAAAGATTCTTACCCTCCAGACCATTCCGATACTCGATGTACTCCTCTGTATCCGTGTTTACATAGTACATCTCTAAATAATCACGCGCCAGAGTATGAGCAATCTGAGTATACATTAGTCCCGAACTGACAGCGCTTTCATATGCTTCCTGTGTCATTGCATGCTCATGCTGAACACGCACCATATCGGTAACGTCCTGGCACATACCAAGGATACATAGTCTTCCCGATGCGTCTTTGTATTTCAGTTTTGTGGTCTGCAGCTGCCTCTGATTATCGGCAGCATCAAAAGAGTCCTCATAGAAAATGTATGGCTTACTCAGTTTCAATGCCAGTTTATCACTGCCGATAATATGAGCCGCTGTGTCCGGGTCAAATATCTGTCTGTCTGTAAGTCCTACTACCTCATCCGGTTTTTTCTTATGTGCAAATTCTGCGAAGGCTTGATTACACGCAAGATAAATCCCAGTCTTTGCATCCTTTGAAAATGTCATTCCGGTCATGTTATCAAGAAGCGAAGTAATGGTATCTTTAAGCTCGTTGACTTTTTTACTCTCCTCAATCTCCCTCTTATAATCCTCCCTTTCGTCGCTTGCGACAAAGGAGTGAAGCGCACAGGTTCCCAGCATATATCCGATTGCGTAAAGCGGAAGAAGCGGAAACCATAGCTGCAAAAAGAGAGAAACAGCCATAGCGATACCGAAGGATGCAAGTATCCTGTAGCGCGTCCTATTCACAGTTGCTCTATCCGTATGAATCATGGAATATAGTGCGTAAACTGAAATAATCAGAAGCATCAGTATCTGACATATCAATCCCACATAGCGAAGCGGAAGTGCTTTATAAATACAATCACGATTGACAGTAAATAATATCGGAACAAAGATATTAATGATCGAGGCAATAGCTATCACCACTGTGATAAATCGGCAGGCATATACAAGGAAACGTCCAAAAGAGTTCTTCTCCTCAAGATATGCAACCGTGTAATCCGCCCAGCAGGCTATTCCGACTGCCATGGCAATAAAGTATACTGTTGTATCAATGAACAGTCCAGTCGAAAGCTTATTGCTCTCCAGAATTCCCCACAATATATCTGTGACATAATATACCAAAACTACAAACAGAAACCTCCTGTATATTTTCCAGGCAGGTCTATCCTGCGTAATCCAATCCTTGTTCAGTATATCCCAATTTACAATTATGAGTATTAAAGCGACAAGCAGGCCGATTGCGGAATAATACATACGCCAATTATCCTCGTTGTTGTTTTCTTGCTTTCAAGCTACCTTTGTTCTCATACATTTTCCGGTCTGCACGTTCATAAACCGGAGCTACCTTTTCTTCATGTTCGTATCTGGCTGTACCTATGGCTATAACAATTCCACCATTATCTATAGCCCTCCTGTTGTGACTGTTTATCTGCTCTACAAGTTCATTCAGATGTTCATAATCGTCTCCCTGGGAAAGAACCGCAAACTCATCTCCTCCCACACGGAATACCGGACTTCTCTTAAAGGTCGTACAGATAATCCTGCAGGCATCTCTGAGATATTGGTCACCTGCCTTATGGCTCAGAGTATCATTAATCTTCTTCAGATCATTTACATCCAGAATTGAAAGTGCAAAATCAGGTGCACGGTTTATCTCAATCTGTGCATTCAGGCGCTCTTCATATATTCGATAAGCATTTCTGTTCTTAACGCCCGTAAGAGCATCGATATTTGCCTCAATTCGTGCCTGGGCAAGACGTCTGCCATACTCTTCTTCCTGACGTACCTGTGCATCGATATCATTGACACCGACTACCAGCTGTGACCCTTCCGGTTCATCAACCAAAGCAGCCTTAAGCTGAACATAACAAGGCTCACCATTCTTTACTATACGATAACTGAGAGTGAAGATTCCGTTGCTTTCAACCTCACCCAGAATGTTTTCCTTTGTAATGGCAGTACAGAAACGATCCAGATCCTCTGGATAAACTATATTGTGGGCAAGATCTCTGGTGTCTTTATAGAAATCCCAGCCCTCTCTTGACAGTTCATAATCGGAAAACATGCTATTCTCACTAAATACTCTGTAGTGCCCTTTTTCCGGATTCACCACATAGATGCAGAAGAACTCACCGGCAAGAGCCATCAGGCGGTTAAATGCCGTATTCTCTTCTTTCATCTTCTGAGCTGCATTATGTTCCTTCATCTGCTCATCAACATCAGTCAGACTGAGGACGATATATCTCTCATCATCCTTCATACGTGCGACTTTAAGACTGACATATCTTGGCTCCGGATTTCCAATCAATCGGAAACTCATCATAAATGAGCCATCCTGGTCCAGAGATGCCTCAAGAGTTTTACGATCCATGGCACTGATCACGGCATTCTTATCCTCAGAGAATACATGCTCCTCAATCTCATCCATGCATGCTTCGAAGAAATGCCAGCCCCGTCTTCTCTCAGAAAGAACTCCGGTCTCCTGGTCGGTACGATACTCTATAAATTCTTCGGAATTAATATCAATGTAATAAAGATCCAGATATCCCTGGGCAAGTGTCTGGGCTATATGAGTAAATACAATGCCCGTGCCCCTGGCCTTTTCATATGATTCCTTTGTCATGGCGTTGTTTCTGGAAATACGGAACTGATCCGAAATATCCTGGAACATACCCAGTACACATAGCCTTCCGTTGTCATCGACATACTTCAGCTTGGTAGTCTTCATCTGCTGACGGTTTCCGTCTTTATCCGGCATTTCATCAAAGAAGACATACGGTTCATCCATTGAGAGCGCCATTCTGTCATCCTCAATAAAGCGCGTGGCTGTTTCTTCATCAAACAGGTCCGCAGGAGTAAGTCCTACCACTTCGGAAGGATCATTCCTGTGAGCATACTCAGCAAAGGCCTGGTTACAGGCAAGATATTTGCCGGTTTCTGCATCCTTGGTAAAACTCATACCAGGAATATTATCCAAAAGAGAGGAGATAGTCTGTTTCAGCTTTGCGACCTCCGCCGCCTCGTCTAAAAGCATTTTTTGCCGGTGAGCAGTTCTGTCAGCCTTCATCTTCTGCAGGAGCAGGAAGACAACAATGGCAAAAATAACCAGCAGAATAAAGATTACCAGCAGCCAGTTATCTCTCATGAAATCCACAAGAGTAACCTTTTGATCATACTGAACATATGATGCAAGGGCTGCATCCATTTCCTCACTCTTTGTCGTAAGAACAGCCTTGTTAAGCAGGAAATACAGTTCGCTGTCCCATTTTTTAACTGCAAATGAAAATGGCAGGGTTTCTCCTGTAGGAACCGAATATAACTTATACTTTTTCAGTGTGTTTTCGGCTGAAAGAAGTCTGTAATTGCTGACCAGTACTGTGTCTGCCTCTCCATCAGCTACAGCCTTGTAACAGGCATCAAGTTCCGGGAATTTTTTTCTTTCCGCCGATGGATACTGCCCCATGATGAAAGTTTCGATGTTCCTCATCCCTTCATTTACCGCAAATGTGATGGTAGTATCCGCAGAAAGCTCTTTCTGATCAGAATTCCTCATGATTGCATTCATCTCTGTCTTCATGGCAGGTTCGGTCAGTCGTACTCCCATCTGATCAGCATCATAAGTATTAAGATATACAGGGAAAATCGCATCAAGTTCTCCCTCCTTAAGAGCTGCCAGTCCCTCATCTGTAGAACTGTAAGGAATCGCCTCGAATTTGATATTTGAACTGTTAAGATTATTCTGTGCGTGAGCAAAATAATCCTTCAATGCACCGGTAAGCTCTCCTGTTGCATCATCATAGTCACAAAATGGAAGATAGTTATCCCTGTAGCCGATTCGTATCGTACCATGCTCCTCGAGCCAGTCCTCCTGATTAGGTGTAAGTAATGCATTTGCTCTTGAATTATACAGACGGTCCTCAGATATTTTCTGATTAAAATAAGGATCCGAATCCTGAATTTCAGCCAGTGCTATGTTTAGTTCTGACAGAAGGTCAGGTCTGTCCTTGTTAACAGCATAGTAATAATCCGAGCCACCTATTCTATAGGTAGGCACTATCTTCTGATCCAGGTCATAGGAATAGATTGATGCATATCCGTCCAGCTCGCCATTCATAAGCATTTTCATGGATTCATCTTCTCCTACTGTAAGAGGAATGACCTGCAGTTTGATCCTGTTTTTTTCTGCCCAGTCCTTCAGGAATCCTTCCTGAACGCTGTTCTTGTTGACGCCTATACGCTTTCCTCCCAGAGTAGACGGATCATCAGATGATATTCTCCTGTTATCAGCACTGGTAAAGATATAGTATGCCTCCGTTCCCATGGGAAGATCGGTGAAGAACATATACTTCTCACGCTCCGGTTTATAGGAGACGTCGTTGAGTATATCTATTTCTCCGTTCTTCAACATTTCAAAAAGAACAGCCCAGCTGCCTTCCACATACTCAAATGTCCATCCGGTATATGCCGAGATTTTCTGCTGATACTCATAATCGATCCCGCATCGTCTTCCAAACTGATCATAATAGCAGAAGGATGATTCAAACCATCCGACGCGTACCACCTTATGCTCTTTCTCCGTAGCATATACCTGAAATGGCATTAAGCAACTCATTACAAATGAAAGAAGCAGGATTACTGTTATTATCCGTTTTATTTTCTTATAATTCCGCATCCTGTTTTACCTCCTCTGCTGTCCGTTCCATGATCAGTCTCGCCATAGTTTCATATAATCTGTCCGGCTCCACCGGCTTACTGAGATGAGCATCCATAAGAATTGCGTTATAGAAGCCCGGTTCACTCTTTCTGAACATATTTACCGCATCTTCACCATTACGCGCGCGGGCCGAAAAAAGGGAATAACCTTCTGCCCCCATACAAAATAAGTACCTTTCATTATAACATAGATATTCGTATCCTTAACGTATTTTTCAGCACTTATTCAATGTATTTCGTGTCTACTTCCGAATATCTCTTCTGATTCGGAGTATGTTTTTCGTCTGCTGTTTCGCCCTGTTCTCGGTTCCCTCTCCAAGCATATAGTAATTCATCAGCTGCTTCTCATCATAATCTCCGTTAACGAGATGCGCCCGGCAGAGATAATGCAGTCCGGCAACGGATGACACCTCATCAAGTTCAACATTCTCAAGGGCTTTTCTGGCAAGAAAAACTGCATTGTCATACCCCTCTCTAACAAATTCATTCATTTCACCCAGAGTATGCACTCCGAAAAAGTCGAGATTCAGAATATATGATTCCGGTGAGGTTTCCACGACTATGGAATTGGTTATGGCAGCAATCTCCGCAAGCAGACCCTGCATGGTCTTGCTGAGTTCAAGATAGGCTCTCAGAGTTACCAGATCGAGATGCATATCATCTGCAGTATCATTTGCAATCCTTTCACGTACATCCAGTTCATATTCCTGAAATGATTGTCTGATCTGCAGAAATGCTTCATCCGCAATCTCCAGAAGTCCTGCAACACGTGAGAAATTACGTCTCAATTCTTTGGGAATTCCAAACTCTGTTTTGTACCCAAGGTCATGCTCTATCTCCGCCCAGGTATGCTGAAGCACCGTTCTTATCTGAATCTCAAACTTAAGTCTCGTCAGTTCTTCAGGATAACCCTCTCCGGCCGGAAGTGAACATATGTAATGCAGTGACAGATAGCCAAATGTATTTGGTTCCAGAGTTTTCCTCTTATCGATGGAATTCTCTTCATCTATCTTCAGTATACCCCTTATGATCTCAGCTATCTGATCCACCTGATTGCTGAAATAACATATGATCCTGACGCCCAGAAGATCCATCATCTTTGTTACGGTAGGATATTTGTTCGGCTTTCGCTCCAGTTTTCCCGCTACTGATTCTTTGGTTTTTATCCTGTGTGCAATCTGCATGGGCGTTATTTCCGCCTGCCTCAGTTTTTCTTCCAGAATAGGAACGACTATACTCTCCAGCTGCACATATTTATCAATTTCCGAATCATACTCCTGAAGTCGTAAATCCATCAGGTTATTCATTGGACAGCAACCTCCTAATACTCTCAACTTTCATTTCAACGGAAGCATCCTTCTCCTCAACCACTACATCTGCGTATTTCTCATAGAGCACACTCCTGGAATCATATACCATGTCGAGAGTTTCTCCGTTCTTCAGGACAACTCCGCGTTCTTTGATATTACGCAGTCTCCTGAAGAGAACCTGTTTATCCACTTTAAGATAGACAATTGTCCCTATACTCTTCAGATACTGCATTGCTTTGTCACTGTAGACAACGCTTCCGCCGGTAGCTATCACAGATCTTTCAGGACGGATTGAGAGAACTGCCTCCTCCTCACAGCGCATAAATTCCGAAAGCCCTCTTCTGCTCTGAATATCGCATAGCAGAGCATTTTCTCTATGCTGTATTACAAGATCCGTATCTACAAAGCCCATGCCCATAACCTTCGCAAGAATCACTCCAACGGTACTCTTGCCCGAAGCCGGCATTCCTATCAATATAATGTTATCTGATTTATTTGATTCCATATTCAGACTTCTGCTCCTCAGTCATTTCCTGCCCCTGCAGCTGTTCTTCGGCTTTCCTTCGAAGTTCATCCGCAGTATAATGCCTGAAATATCCTATCATAATCCTTTTATCTTCGTAGGCTCCAAAAGTATAGAATATATCTTTCGGAGGATAATATCCAAGTGACTTATCAAACTCGGCGGTCAGAACCCAGGTCCTGAGATCTATGACCTCTGTCAGATTATCCGCCTGTATATAAAGATTGTTACCGTCATAATCGAACAGAAATTTCACATTAAAAAAGTAATCCCTTGAAGTACCCTGAATCCTTCCCAGAAATGCACCTGTGCTGAAAAGATATCTGTATATTGCACCATTTGAATAAAAAACAATTATCTCATCATTTTTCATATTTATATCGCTGTAATATTCCATTCCGACAGGTTCTATACCAGGGCAGATTATATTGTATCTTATGGTTCCGCTCTTATTTATGACCGCAATATTCTTTGAGTCTGAAACGATAAATGCCCCGCCATTCGAGTCCGGCTTCACCATACGTGTACCGTCCCAGTCTTCCGGAAGTTCTACATTCGTTACTTCACCGTTCTCTGTATTGATTATTCTGTCAGTAACATCAGGAACATATATGGTATTACTCTCCGAAGAGAACACCGGTGCTGCGTATGAATCCGAGTTACCCGGATTTTTAAGCGAAAAGCTCTGCTTCTCTCCGGTTTCGACATTATAAGTATTGACTTTACCGGATTGATCCCCGGCAGATTCCATATAAACGAAAAGATTTCCTTGCATGGAATACTTACTTATATCCTCTGCTTCAAATGAAAGGAGTTCTTCGTTCTTCTTACCCTCAGGGTCTATACTGAAAAGCTTTTTTTCCTCCAATGTATTAAGTACAGCATATATACAGCTTTCAGTAGAATTAAGGCAGTCTAAGCTGTAGCAGTTTTCGCTCATTTTATCAAGAGGAATCTGTGATATCAGCTTACCTTCACCGGGATCAATAAATGTAGCAACTCTTTGCGATTCTACTGAGGTCACCGTAACCAGGAAATGTTCATCCATATAATACGCATTTCCTACATCATCGAGAGTAACGTTATCATCTATACAGGTCCATTCCTGATCACAAACTCCAAATGCATAATATATTATGTTGTTGGAATCCGTTTGGTTAACATAAAACCCTCCACTTGTTACAACATTTGCCAGATTCTCCGGCAGTATTCTCCGGGAATTGACTGTGTCCGATTCGTCCTTGGGGTCCGGTGTAACTATCGAGCCGGATGAGGTTATATACGTCAGTATCCCTTTCTGTTCCGATTCTTTTATATCGATAATTGTCTCATTTACATTATGATTGCTGATAACTCTGCCGGTTTTCAGATCATATATTTCAGCAACGGAACCATTTGCATAAACAATTTCCTTCCCATTGGAAAGTGGATACATTATGGGATTCAGGGAAACACCCGTATTTATATATTCATTCTCCCATATAACAGACATATCAGAAACGTCCATACATACCACCTTGGAATGATCCTTCGAATAGATGTAAACGTCATCAAGCAACCCGTTTTTATGTTCTGAAGTATTATAAGAGAATACTACTTTATCTTCATCTGCCCAGCCAAGGTATCCCAATAAATCAGATACTCTATCTGAAATTACAACCTTATACGTATCAAGATTGACGCATCCTATGTGTTCGCCATTTCCATCGGTTCCTTCAAAGCACATTTTCTTTCCATCAGGAGAGAATCTGACTTCTTCAAAGTAGAAGGTCTCAGGTATCAATGGACTTTTTATACTCTTCTTCTCCTTAATTGAACCATCATTAATATCCAGCTTACAAATATTCCAGTCGGAATACATGAGATACATTTCATCCCCGATGATCATAATTGTATCTTGATTTACAAGCTGAGTGTCTATATCTATCTTCCATTTCAGAGATGATGATTCTAGCTCATAAGCCTCCATCATCTCTCCATTCCAGACTATGACCAGATTATTTGCAAACTCGATTCCGTTATAGACACCTTCGGTACCTTTTATATGAAGCACTTCTTCATGAGATTCTGTATCCCAGACTGAAAAAACACCACCAAAATCATTTGCCGCCAGGTACTTTCTGTCTTCGGAAACCTCATATCTGCACACGGAATTTGGCATAGTATAATTCCATACAGCTTTTATATTTCCATCACTTGGCGAAACATATGAATATGTTGAGAGTGTAAGTGCCCTGAGCGCCTCCGGGGTAGTCTCTCCTTCAGTAATGGAAAGAGCATACTTCGCAAGCTGCATTGCGGTTATCCTGTCCGAGTTCTGGAGACACAATTCCGACTCGGATGCAAGATACCTCGCCTGATTACGGAGCGCTTCCCTGTAAGATTCATTTATTTTGTCCCTGCTGTGCCTCATATATCCACCGAATGCCACAGCCAGTGCAAACAGAAATGCAAAGACAAATACTATTCTTCGCATAAAATACTGACGGCGACGGTTCATAAGTTCATCATATGTACAGCCAAGAAGGACCGAAGCAAGCCTGGGAAGCTCCTCTATCCTCGCCTTCAAATTCGGAACACGATAATCACATGACAGAGGTTCCAGCACGGTTATGATCTTACGCTCATTCCCATTTTCATCTGTTTCTGTTTTTTCATCATTGAGAAGTATGGACGGGATTACATCCCCGGGTTCGCCATCTACAAGTACAGTCAGAACCTCACGTTTGGAATGTGTCTTTAAGAAATAATCTATCTCCCTCTGAACCCATACAGACTCCCTGGTATGAGTAGAACAGATAACTATGAGATAATCAGAATTATCAAGAGCTTCGGATATAGTTTCCCCCAGGTCACTGGTTATAGGCAGCTCATCCTTGTCACGAAATATACGCTCTATCTTCTTTTTGCCGGTTCTCTTTTTTATGGAAGCCGGAACCTGAAAGCGCTCTAAACCAGCCTGTACTCTTTTCGCTACCTCTATATCCTTTTTTTCATGTTTGTATGAAATGAATGCATTGTAATGCACCGCATTTTCCCCCATTACCCGACAATCCCTTCATCTGAATATAATCCTTAATATTATACCACTATAATCCAACTCATCTCAATGACTGATTTACATCCGTCTTTATGATTGATGGATTATCCCATTTGTAATATAATTTATGTATCTATGCAGATTTATCGATGCTTTATGCCAAACCGAAGGCTTATCATCCGCTTCGATCTTTGGAGGTTTTTTATGGATAGTTTCAAAAAACAGGGACTGTTGGAAATATGCATTACCGCAGTAAAAGTACTGCTTTATATCATGCTGGTTTTTAACGGCTTTGTTTTTATATATTATGGTTTTATAAACCAGAGTCATCCAATTGAACAGGAAGCTGTTCTGTTTATCAATGACTTTTCCGTTTCATATACAGAAAGCGGCGACCAGTCTGTCAGTTCAGTTCTACCCGAGGACATTAAGGACAATGAATATTTTTTCTTTGATACCCGTAAGGATGTTGATGTCTATATCAACGGTGAAAAAAGGGCAGATTTTATCGAAAAACGTGATGTAAATATCCCCGGCGGTTCAACAAGAAGATTTATTATGTCGGTTCCTCTTAAGGCAGCTGATTCCGGTGCTGAAATAACGATAATAAGACATAATCTGGCAAAGACCGACACAGAGCCTCCGGAGGTCTTCATCGGAACACGTTATGGTGCTCTCAGCTATATGTTCAGATCCGAAGGGCTTCTTTTCGCACTCTCACTTATAGTGCTAATTTTCTCATTTGTATCCTTTGTAGTAAGTCTGGTTCTCAGATTTATGTTCAGACAGAAAATCACTATGACCTATGGTGCGTTGGGTATATTCGCCATAGCAGCATGGCTCTTAACAGATTCATTTCTGTTCCCATATGTTTTTGGCGCTTATCATGTAAATGCTCTGCTCTGCTTTATATTCTGCCTGATGATCCCGCTGCCTCTGGCCATATATCTTACCTCAATGCAGCAGGGCAGATATAAGAAGAGCATGTCCGTACTCATAATACTTTCGATAATTAATGCCGTACTCTGGCCTTTTTTGCATTTCACAGGAATACTGCCTATATATGATGCCCTTAATCTTGCAAACGCCCTGCTTGTTGTCCTGTCTGCTTCCGGTATTATCATTCTTTTGGTTGATGCAATAAAAGGAAATGTAAGCGATTTCCGTTATACTTTCACCGGATTCCTCGGATTCCTCGTGAGTTGTATCATAGAGCTTATAAATACTTTGCTCGATATTACTATAATCAGAGATTCTATCCCCATGATAACGGGGCTGGCTTTCTTCCTCACATTTATAGTTATCCAGCAGGTGCATGACCTTAGAAAAATAAATACCGAAAAACAGCACGCCATAGATATCTCGGAAGCAAAGACCAGATTCCTCGCCAGCATGTCACATGAGATAAGAACTCCTATCAATGCTATCCTGGGAATGAATGAAATGATTCTCCGTGAGAATAACGATAGGACGATAGACGAATATTCAAGAAATATCAAGACTTCCGGCAAGATGCTTCTGATGCTGGTAAATGACGTGCTTGACTTCACCAAGATTGAGTCCGGAAAACTGGAAATCAAGGAAGCGGATTTTCTGATGTCGGATCTGCTTTACGATGTGGTATCTCTCATAAAAGAAAGGGCAGAAGAAAAAGCTCTTTCCCTGGCAACTGAAATTAACGGCGAGGTGCCGAACTCGCTCATCAGTGATGAATTCAGGATAAGACAGATTCTTATCAACCTGATGAACAACGCCGTCAAATATACAGAAACTGGAAGCATAATACTTAAGGTCGGCGGAAACTATACTGATGACGGATATATTCTTAATCTCAGCGTGAAGGACACCGGTAAAGGTATCCGTAAAGAAGACCAAGAGCACCTCTTCGAAGCATTTTCCAGGGCAGATCTTAAATCAAATGCAAATATTGAAGGCACCGGTTTGGGGCTTGCCATCGTAAAGAGCATAATTGATTCCATGGAAGGTGAGGTCGGAGTTCTGAGTGAGTACAGGCTCGGTTCGGAATTCTGGGTCAAACTTCCTGTTAAGTACAGGGGAAATGAACTTCTGAAGAATGATTTTATGGAACGTGAAGTTACCGAAGACTCTACTTCGGAGAACGGCAGTTTCACTGCTCCAGATGCAAATATCCTTGCAGTTGATGACAATCAGTCAAACCTTACGATCGTAAAGCTTTTCCTGAAACGGAACGGTATAGTACCGGATCTCTGCAGCACAGGTACACGAGCTATAGTTCTCTGCCAAAGCAAGAAATACGATCTGATACTCATGGATCATATGATGCCGGAACCGGATGGTATAGAAACACTTCATGCCATAAGAGAGGATCCTGCTTCTCTGAACAGGAATACCAAAGCCTTCGTTCTTACTGCAAATGTAGTAGCAGGAAGCAGGCAGATGTATATGGATGCAGGCTTTGATGATTATCTTACAAAACCTCTGGATCCGAAGATACTTGAAGATACAGTAAAGAATGCTCTTCCAAAAGATAAGGTGATAGAAACTGCTTCTAAATCCATTGTCACTGCCAATGCTTCCGGAGAACCGCTGTCCATGAGAGACCGTCTATCCGCCATAGAAGGACTTGATTATAACACCGCACTCACCTATTGTGCGGAGGATGAGGATTTCCTAAAGGAGATTCTTTCAGACGTATCCAGAGAAGGACCTGAACGTTCGGAAAGAATGAAAAAAAGCCTCGAAGCAAAAGACTTCAAAGCTTATTCTATAGATGCTCATTCCATCAAGAGTTCTATGGCAACCATAGGTATGAAGGACTTCAGTGACAGAGCAAAAAAACACGAATTTGCCGCTAAGAACGAAGAAACTGATTTTATCTATGAAGACGCAGAAGAATTCCTGAATAAATATGCTGAAATATGCGAGAAAATCAAAACGGCTATCTGATCCGGTCAGAATAGCCGTTTTTTATTCCTCTTTATCAGAGAATTATTAACTGTTCAGGAAATAGCCTCTACCACTTCCATATCTGCCGGAAGCCAATCAACCGCACCCGGAAGCGAATCATCTATTTCTATCCATTTGGCTGCCTCATGCTCAAGCAGTGTAAGATTACCGCTTAATACGGTACACCAAAATACATGCATCTTAATATGGAAATCGGGATAATCCGTATCGACTGTTTTTATCAAGTCTCCTACCTTTATCTCTGTAGCAAGCTCTTCTCTTATCTCTCTGACCAGCGCTGCATCAGGTGCTTCGCCGGGCTCCATCTTACCACCCGGGAACTCCCAGCGGTCTTTGAATTCTCCGTATCCCCTCTGAGTTGCAAAAATCCTGCCTTCGTGTTTTATAACAGCAGCAACGACTTCAATGCCTTTACTTATAACCCCTGACTCGTTGATCCAGACCTGTTTGCCTTCCTCTATTCCATTTTCAGCAATCCAGCTTTCGGTAACTTCAACCTTGTTCCCGTCCTCAAGAACAAGAACCGCGTGCGGTCCATCTACATGCTCCTCACATCCATAGTCTGCTTCTGTTATGTCTGTAATTCTGTATAGTGACATTTATAATCTCCTCTATATTCTTATATCTTTCAACGTCTGCCTTTCTGTTCCTGCTTAGAAAATCTGTCCGGGCAGTTTCAGCTTTTTCTTTGGTGGAAAGTCTTTATCGAATTCTTCTACATCCTCATCCTTTACGTAATATCCTTGTGGAGTCTGATAAACCCCAGTGATTCCGTCAAGGTATCCTGGAATCAGCTCTTTGCAAAGAAAGAATGATGAATCCGCATCCTCCGGCAGATCATGATAACGGATGCCAAACTTACTGGCATAATCAAAGCCGCTCTTACCATAGAATCCGATGTTTCCTTCAAACAGAACCGCACCAAATCCCATCTCTGTGGCCTTCGCCAGAGAATAATCAAGCAAAATCTTACCGTATCCTTTTCTTTTCAGCTCAGGTGTAATTCCTATTGGTCCCATCGTAAGAACATCAATCACCCTTCCATCGTCAGCTTCAATGATTGTCTTCATGAACATATTTTGTCCAATCAAATTTCCATCCCTCTCCATCACGAAGTCAAGCTCCGGTATAAACGCCGGATCATCCCTGAGAACATGAATCACATAATGCTCAGCACATCCCGGCTTATAAACATTCCAGAATGACTCCCTGACAAGGTTTTCTACTGCTCTGAAATCTCTCTTTTCTTCTAATCTGATTATATAGTCATTTTTATTCAATGTTTTTACCTCCCGAAAACTTGTGTCTAAAAGGCCATATCAGGATCCTTATCCAGTTCTGCATCCATTTGTGCTAATTTCATTTCACTGAAATATATAAATATAATAACTACGCAAAAAATGATGCTAGCAAGTACAATTTAAATTTTCTTTCTTCCATTCATTTTTCAATATAGAGAATACTCTCCTCCCCTCAAAATGATCCTTTCTCCAAAAAAAGTCACGAAACACTCCTTCATAAGTAAGTCCACACTTTTCAATAACTCTACGTGATGCTTCATTTTCCGTACGACAATCAATCTCAATTCGATTGAAATTTATCTTGTCAAATCCAAATGCAATGACCGCCTTTGTCATCTCTGTTGCATATCCTTTACCTTGAAATGCCGGTCCGATAACATACTCGATCTCACCATGCTGATTTTCAGTATCTACGGAAAAATATGCAATTTGTCCAATACACTCCTTAGATTTTTTTTCAATCACAGCCCACCTATAATAATCATCTCTTGAATACGAAACAACATACTTTTTATCAAATAATTCTCTTACTGCTTCAGGAGTTTCATAGCTTGGCTCACCATAATCCCACTGTGTCTGCTCATCAGCAATCCAGTTCCGAAGCATAGAATCTATATCTGAATATTCAAATCGTCGAAGAATCAATCGTTCGGTTTCAATTGTTTTTGTTCCTAAATGTGTAAGCATTTTTCATATCCTTATAATATTTAATCTCTTGTGCATTTAACTGGAATACAATGTCTAATTTGAAGCTTCGCTCCTATTTCTTCTAGTAATTTTTGATTATTTTTCGCATTCCTAATGGCATTTTCCATATAATTGTCGTATGCAGAACCACCAATCTTCCTATCAATAAACCATTGATTGTATTCCAGGTATTTCTCTCTGAATTCTTTTTCTTTACGTTCGCGTAGCAATTTCATCATAGGATTATTAGAATTATTATCTAAAAACGACACAAATTCCTGCAATTGAGACGGATATTCCTTCTCCCTTTCAGAAAGATATTCGTCATTTTTCTGTTTTAGGATAACTATATCCTGATAAAATCCGAAACACATAAGACCTTTAAGTGAATAGTAGTCTTCCATAGTTGTATATCTATTGAAAAAATCGACAACAAAAGGCATCTGTTCATCCCACGATTGTTTAAGAGCAGTCAGCATATCTGCTTCATTTCCCTTTTCATAGTAAAAGGAATACTTCATATCCACTTTTTCAAATCCATCCAGAGATACTGAACAGCGATGATAAAAATCAATAATAGGTATCATCCACCCCTGATTACTGAGTGTACTTGGCATACTATCATAATCAATCATAGGAAGTGTAATGAGGCTTATGCCAATCCAAATACTAAGCCCTTCATAATCCGGGTTAACATCAGATTTCTTTTTTTCAACAGATATAAGTTGAATAATTTCATCAGATGTGACTTTGACAAAATATGGATACTTGCTTTTTATCAAAGAAAAGCCCTTCGGAATAAGCTCATCACCATATACATTTTTGAATTGCTCTAATAAGTCCAATATAGTTCTCTCCCCTTATAATAAATCCTCATTATTCTGAGTATCAAAACCCTCAAGCCTTCAGGTTCAAACTTCTTTACCAACCACTACCACTATTATCTTCTCTCACTAAAAAGTTATTATTCTTTTCGGATGCAGTCGCCCTATTTTATACAGTGATTTCAATCAGATTTCCTTCAAAACCGACTATGCAGCTTTCATAATAGCCATCACCTGTAGTTCGAGGTCCACTCAACACCTCAAACCCTGCTTCCCTAAACTCACTTGTCAAACGATCAACTTCTTCAACACTTCCTACAGAAAAGGCTATATGAGTATATCCTGTACGATTGATTGACTTTGCAATATTCTCCATAGAAGGTTTATTCATTATTTCAAGTCTTGCTCCATCATCAAAACTGATAAAGTATGATTTAAATCCCGTTGTTTTATTGTTATATCCATCATTCGACACTCCTCCGAGATACTTCACAAAGAAGTCCCTTGCCGATTCCAACTCATTCACATACATGGCAATATGTTCTATCTTCATTTTCAATCCTCAATTATCCTGAAATAAACTTTACTTACACTTCCAAAAGTAACACTTTATTGTTCTATAAAACATATTAATTGTACCAAACAAGTCTGAACACATGTAAACAGAGAAACTATCAGAAAATCACTTTTTCTGTAATTTTCTCAACATCTACTGGAATTTTCCTTACAAGCATGGTCGGAATTCCGAAATTGTTCAACTGATTAATAAATTCATATACATATGATTCATCTTTAATGCCTTGTTGATATGATATGTAAATATTCCCAGCAACTGCAGCAATTTCTATACTTATTTCGCTCCGTCCGACTACATGAGTCCAGAATTCTCTAATATGTTTTTCAATTGAGCTATATTTCCACCTGCCGACGTAGCTTACTCCATATGTACTAAAAGGCCTACCAGCTGCACGTAGCTCGTCAACAGCTTTCTCTTTATCTTTAACAGTTGGAAGTTTCATAAGCAAATTCACTTTTGAAGCAAGTCCCATCATTGATTTACGCACAACTTCCGGAGAACTCTCAGCACGAGTAAGTTCACGATATAACCTACACTGCTCTTTAAAGTCCAGTTTTTGAATATCTTTACTATATTCTATTCGTACCATAGATATGCAGTTATGACTGCTTTTTGCTACTCCCAGCATGGGCCGGCAGTTTATAAAATAATAACCAACCGGTGATTTATCACATTCTGGATGAACACTTGCTATAGCACGAGCCATAAGAAGAGTTATCATATTTCCAGGAGTTGCTCCATATTCAGAAGCAAATCTGACAAACTCAGCTTCTGGTATCGCTATATCATAAAACATATGTTCACCTGATTCAGAACCACCATCAGCCACACATTTGAATGCAGCATGCTGTTCTTCTGGTTTCTTCGAACTATATGATGAGCAATCAGCACTGTCTGTAAATAATTTTTCTATTGGATCATCAGTTTCTTCGTCTGAAATAGGAACTTCCAACGTTAATATATCCTGTACTTCAACATCTCCATACCGTTCACTCATATAATAATACAGGAGTGTAGAAAGCATACGATACATTTGATTTCCATCGGCCAACCCATGAAAGACATCAAAATATATATAATCGTCTTTATAGCATACCGCCCATACATGATAATTGACTTCTTCTGTTAACAGTCTTATCGATGAAGCCTTATTAATTGTCATAACTGGAAGAGGATTATCCTCCAGATAATACTCTCTATCAGTTTGAGCAAATCTCACACAAAAATATGGATATCGCTTTGCTGTTTTTTCTGTTGCGACTTTTAATATCTGCCCATCTATTGTATCATCCAGTCTAACACATAGACGTACACCCAAATAATCGCCACTACTGTAGACAGCCGTGAAATCTCCAATAGTAATTCTCATTTTATTTACTTCCTCTACAAACTTTAAGTTACCGAAGGATTAATCTTAAACATTCCCATAGACGCCTTAAAAGTCTTTTCTGCTCCCCGGCTTCTTCAGGGATTTCCATGTCTTTATATCTTGGCTGTTCATCCATATAAGATATTTTCTTTTTTCCATCCGTTTTCATCCCTGCTTAAAACATTTCCCAATGTATCTGCGTACCATAATCCACATCTATCTGCTTTGTATAAACAGCCGTTTCAGCAGGGCGGCCAACTCCGATAAAACAAGGAATCATATAATCGTCAGGTATATTTAAAGCTTCTTTAGCTACAGTCTCTTCATCTCCCAGTGGAATTCTGACATTGCATCCGTATCCTTCTGCCACAGTTGCAAGCCACACATTTTCTATACTACACCAAACTGAGGCATAACAGTTAAGATCCGACAGGCAGGAAGGATTTAGAATATCCACTTTCTTCTTCATCAGCGGAATTATGATTGCGGCAGCATCGATTAACATTCTATACTGTTTAGGCACTGCAATCTGATAGCTCTCCTTCTGAACAGGATCAGAGATAAATGTCATAGCATCCACATCCTTCACCGTCAGATTCTTGGGAACCCCTTCTATCACATTTTTCATAATCTCTTTATCTGTTACCACTACATAATGCCAATCTCTGAAATGGTCATTTGCAGGCGCCGTATATGCCGCCCTTACTATTCTCTCCATTATATCCTTGGGAATACTCTCATCTGCAAAATCTCTTATACTATGTCTTGAATTTATAACTTCATAAAAATCCATTTTTATCCTCCATCTCTAACTACTATGTATAGAAACTTCAATCGCGATTATCGTTAATATCCATGTTTTACTATTCATGTTCACAGCTTTATCTTTTCATTAAACTTATATACTGTGAAATGAATATATGTTATTATTTATAAATAAAAGGAATAGATTTTTAACCGGGAATATTAATAATATAGCCTGCAAATAAAAAGTCAAGGCTAATTATCTTCCGGTTTTCCTTACTATAGCTCACTTCTTTTTCTTAGGTGCATGTAGTTCTTCATACATCGCCTCTAACAGTTCGTGAAGAAACTCTTTGTTCTCAACATTATCGACAAGGAGCATCTCCTTCGCTCCCTCGTATGGCAGTTCCAGACCGGCTTCCGGCATCATTTTCTCAGCAGACTTTACAGGCTTCACAAGAAAACGGTCATCATAAATTCCACCAACAACTTTTCCGCGATAATAGATGATGTATTCTCCCATCATCGCCCTATAAGTTATATCATCCAGCTCTGAAAGCTGATCTAATATGAAATCCAAATAATCTTTGCTCGATGCCATTTTTACACTCCCCCCCTTGATTTATTATGCTGTTAGGCGTTTGCGAAACGCCGCAAGCCGCATAAATACGGCATTTTTTATTGCATAAAAAGAAGCAACCCCTCACAAAATATGGTATACTTAGAAGAGACCAATCAACCAAATATCCAAC
>JAFUVQ010000038.1 GCA_017477505.1 Eubacterium sp. | reverse complement strand
TTAGATATCCCATTCCTTTAAGGAAGTAAGACCCCTTGAAGACTACAAGGTTGATAGGCACTGAGTGTAAGTGTGGTGACACATTCAGCTGAGGTGTACTAATAGGTCGAGGGCGTATTCTTAGAAGTTAGAGACTTGCGATAAATCTGAGTAAAAAGATGTATTCTTAGTTTGTATGGAGTTTTGAAGGTTCATTATAATATCCATTATAATACCTGTAGGGGCTTGGTCAAATGGTATGATAGGGGTCTCCAAAACCTTTGGTGGGAGTTCGATTCTCTCAGCCCCTGTAAAAAAAGATGGTTTGAAACCATCTTTTTTTATGCCTATTAAACGAAAAAAAAGTTATAAATTCGCCCTTTTTACTATTGAATTCTCATTGTTAATATTGTATATTTTAATAACGCGGTTTTATTGATTTTTTATATTATATGGAGGTTGAAGGATTATTATGAGAAAGTTTTTTAAAAGACTTACCGCTAATATTCTTGCTGTGACCATGGCTGTTACTACATTTGTTTCAGTAACTCCTGCACAGGTATTTGCAGCAGAAGATGAGGGGCTTGCCGTTGAGGAACGTACTCTTGAGACAGACATTTCATTTGAAGATATGGCAGATAAGCTGGCTTCATATTCTTTAGATGAGGCATCTGAAGATACAACTCCCGGCGATGCTGAATTTGCAACTATTGGTGATGCTGATATTGACAGCTTAGGTGCTACCTGGCCATTTAAGGATCTTATACAGTCAGCTACCGGTGCAAAAGAAGCTTTAGCTCTTTATAATGCCGGTGTTATTTCAGGATTTAATAAGGATTCCTTTGGAAGGGTTAATTTTAAACCTGCTAATAATGTTACACGTGCTCAGTTTGCACTTATGATCTATAGGTTATATGTAAATGTGATGCGTAATGGTTCTAAGCCGATAATAAGTAATCCCGAGATGAAGTATAGTGATATTCCTACTTCAGGTGAGGTTTATGATGCAATCAAGTTCTGTGATTATTATAGAATCATAAGTGGTTTTTCTGCTACATCATTTAAGCCTGACAAGAATATTTCCAGAGAACAGATATCTCTTATGCTTATGAATTTTGCAAGACGTCTCGGAGCAGATACAACAGGAAGAGTTAGTCTTTCAATTAATACTTATCCTGATTGTGGAACAATGCAGTTTAATTTTAAGGATAGTATGGGTTGGTGCCTTAAGACCGGTATACTTAGCGGTATTGTGAAGAACGGTAAGCAGTACATTAAGGGCGCTTCACCTGCAAGCAGAGTTCAGTGTGCTATTTTCCTCTATAGATTTGTTACAAATACAACTGAAGGCTCTGTTTCTTACAAGAAAGTAAACAGTTATTTATGGGGAACCAGAGGCAAAACAGATTACAATGTTGTTGTTTATGCTCCTGATATATTTACACCTACAGCTGTTACTACATTTGGTCAGCTAAAATCTACAAAATATGATATGACTATCAGCTTCTCATTCTCAAGTGCATCTAATTTCGCTGATGCTAGAGCAAAAGTTGTTGCAAATGAGAGAAGTCTTGGAGAGACTGTTCAATGGAGATATGACGTAACAGATGATTATGTTTCATTTGGTTATTCACCTTCAAAGAACAGACGTTATCTTCAGAGAATCAAGAAGATAAATGGAAAGTTATGTAGTATTGCCTGTGATTATCCTATAAATGCAAATTCTGATATCTGTTATGATCTTGCAATTGATTGTATAACATCTATGAATTGTGTTTATACTTATCATAGCTATATATGATTTATTCTTTTTAAATGTAATAATAAACTGAATATTTCCTAAAAGGAGGTCGATGGAATTATGATGAAGAAGTATGTTAAGTCTTTTACTGTATTCATTACGTTGTTTGCCCTTTTATCCGGTGTTTTCTTTAATACACCTGTAAAAAATGTAGATGCGGCAAATGATCCATCGACCTTTTCTTTTTGGGATTTTGTTGGTTCAGAATCTGAGGCTACGGCAGGTGATGCTGATGTTGCATCACTCGGAGATGCCGATATTGAAAATCTTTCTGCTACCAGTTCGTTGTTCAGTGACATTTCCCCGAACTCGGCAGGATCTTATGAAGCAGAGACTATACTTAATGCCGGTATAATTAACGGTTTTGGACGTGATTCACAGAACCGGGTTATTTTTAAACCTAACAAACCTGTTACCAGAGCTCAGTTTGCATTAATGCTGCATAGATTTATTATGCTTGCAAAGATGCAATCTATGGAATATCCGGCTGATTATAAGGATTACAAGATTTCTTATAAAGATGTTCCGTCTTCAGGACAATTTTATGAGGCAATAAGGTTCCTTGATTATTATCATATCATTTCCGGTTTTTCATCAACAGAGTATAAACCGAATAATTATATTACCAGAGCACAGATTTCTCTTATATTCATGAAGTTAACCAGAGCCTGGCATTTATCTACAACTGAAAGGGAAAATCTTTCTGCTTTAAGATATCCTGATGTTCAGTCTCTTTCTTTTGATGTAAGGGATAGTATGTCATGGAGTATTAAGAAGGGTATTCTTTCAGGAATTAAAAAAGGTCAGTTAACGTATTTAAAGGGTAATGATACAGCAACCCGGCTTCAGTGCTGCATTTTGATCTACAGATATCCTTTGCAACTTAATTTTAATGATGATCAGAGAGAGGGTATGTTTGCAAGGTATACAAAATGGACTTCAAATAAAAATGTAAGTAATACTTATCATATAATCGCACATTCCCATCCGTTATTTGAAGTAACTAAAACTACTCCATTCTATCAGCTTAAGAATACAAAATTTAATATGCTCCTGAATTTCTCATTTTCTAATCAGAAAACCTTCGGGGCTGCCAAGGCAGATATTATGGCAAATGAATCGGCTCATAAAATTAAGCTGTCCTGGACTTATAATGGTACTAACGATTATGTTTCATATGGATATGTGGAGAGTGAGAAGCAGTATTATCTGCAGAGAGCAAGAGTTGTAAATGGTAAGATTGTTACGGCTTCTGCGGTGTTTCCTGCCGGCTCCAATTATGATTTTTGTTATGATCAGGCGATTGCTTTCATAACAAGTGTCAGATGTGAATATAAATAAAATGAGTGGATTGCTGTATTGTATGGAGTATTGTTTAACGGGGGAGAAGCTATGGCAACAGTTATTTTTCTTGCTGTATTTCTAATATCGACGGCGATACATTTATACGCATCTCTTAAGCAGGACAAAAAGCTGAGGAATCTTACGAAGCCTTTTATTCTTGCAGCACTTCTCGGATTCTACGTTTTTACAGCGAAGCATGTATTGCTTATGATAATTCTGGCTTTATTCTTTAGCTGGCTCGGTGATGTTCTTTTGATGCCTAAAGGGATCAAATGGTTTACGGCGGGCGGCATCTCCTTCATGATAAGTCATGTATTCTTTATTCTCGGTTATATGAACGATATCACTTTTTCATCAATGGGATTGTTGATAGTCATACCCATTGCAATAGTTTTCGTGGGACTGGTAATCTATATCTTTTCGAAGCTTAAGGAGCATCTTCCAAAACCTCTGTTTTATCCGATGCTGCTGTATCTTCTAATAAACGGGACCATGAACTGCTTTGCTTTATTCAGGCTGATCAGCCTGCCCTGCATTGCAACAGTCATAACATGCATCGGTGCATTTCTATTCTTTATCTCTGATTCGACTCTGTTCTTCGTTCGTTTCAAGAAGGATGGACGTATAAAAACTCATTTTTGGGTAATGCTGACTTATTCGATAGGAGAATTGCTGATCATTATCGGATTACTCTAAGACTTACAGGAGGTTTTTGATGAAGTACTATCTTTATAATTCACTTGCAAATAATGGTATTAAGCCGGAAGTTGGTTCCGGGGTTGAGCTTATCGATGCCGTAGGGCTTGATTATGCGGAATACCTGAATGGACTCAGTCCCGAGGATGAGGTTGTTCTCGTGGGAGGTGACGGAACACTTAATTATTTCATAAATGCGGTGAAGGATCAGGAGATTAAGAATAATATCTATCTTTTCGGAAGCGGTACCGGAAATGATTTTCTTACGGATATAGGGGAGCAGGCCGGTAAGGAAGTTCTCATCAATAAGTATCTTACGAATCTTCCTACTGTATATGTAAATGGACTTGAGCAGAAGTTCATTAACAATATGGGTTTTGGAATTGACGGTTACTGCTGTGAGGTTGCGGACCAGATCAAGGAGAAGGAGCCTAAAAAAGAGATAGATTATTCAGGAATTGCGATAAAAGGTCTGTTGTTTCATTTTAAACCATGTCATGCAGTGATCACAGTTGATGGTAAGAAATATGAGTTTGATGATGTGTGGATAGCTCCGACCATGAAAGGACGTTATTATGGCGGTGGCATGAATATGGCTCCGGCACAGGACCGTCTATCTGATAAACTCAGTGTTGTTGTCTATCATACAGGGTCCAAGCTTAAGGCTCTTATGAATTTCCCGGCCATCTTCAAAGGAAAGCATGTTTCTAAGACGAAGATGGTAAGTATCTTTACGGGAAATGAGATTTCGGTTAAGTTCTCACGTCCATGTGCTGCGCAGATTGACGGTGAGACAGTTCTTAATGTGACGGAGTACAGAGCAAAACTGTAGTCATTGATAAACAGCAGCCGCACACTTATCTTCATGGGGGTATAGAATTGGCACTTCGTTTAAAGGAACCACTATCTGAAAGTGAGACTGAGGAGTTAAGGAGAAGAGAGGAACAGAAGTTTTATTATACTTCTTCTTCCGGTGACGGGGGATATCTTGACTCATATAACAGTCTGAAGCAAAAAGGTGATATGGGGCGTGAGAGGTATATGGATCAGATCCGTTCCGTAGATAAGAGAAGAAACGGCATGAGAAGGGAAGTTATGTCTGATCTGGGGCTTATGATCGCTTATGTGATCATTTCCATAGTCTATGTCATTATAATGGTTTTCATTGAGAACTATTTTGCATCAAGCGGATTTCTCAGCGGGCTATACACTATGATGAATCTTTTCAAATATCCTGTTCTCTTTGTACTGTTTGTAATCATGTTCCCCATGACTCTGGGAAGATTCTGTAAGAGATTTGCCAGATACGGGATTATGACAGAGATGCCGATATTTAAAGCCTTTGCAAGAAGCAGAAATATCATTTCTCTTAAAGAAGAGAGAGCCAGGTGCAGCAGGGCTGTGGAAGAATATGATTCTTTTATGAATGCCCTGTACAGTGATGATACGAAGGATGTTTATCCCGGAAGAGTCTATCATAAAGACAGTGATCATATGAGTCCGGCTCAGCGTGAAGTGATAAACAGACTGGAAGTGCTTTCAGAGTTTCCTGACTTTTACAGCAAATCGCTGGACAGTCTTCGGGATGTTTCGAGCCCTGTATGGCTTTATGTGGGAATAATCTTTCTGTTCGTATTTTTAGCCCTGATTGAGATAATCGTTTTGGCTGGTTAATTTTGGAGTAAGTTATGAGTTTTGTTGAATTCAGAAATGTAGATAAGATTTATCAGAGCGGAGATGTTAAGGTTGAGGCCTTAAGAGACGTTACATTTGACATTGAACAAGGTGAAATGTGCGTTATAGGGGGACAGTCAGGAGCCGTAAAAACGACTCTTCTTAATATTCTCGGTGGCATGGATCACCTCACGAAGGGAAAGGTATACCTGGATGGAAATGAGGTGTCTTCCTATAATAAACGTCAGCTTGCAACCTACAGAAGACGTGATGTAGGTTTCGTTTTTCAGTTCTATAATCTGATTCCGAATCTTACAGCTATAGAGAATATCGAGATTGCGACTCAGCTGTCCAAAGACCCTCTTAATCCGGAGGAGGTACTGGCATCAGTTGGACTTGCAGAGAGAAGAAATAATTTCCCGGCTCAGCTTTCAGGCGGTGAGCAGCAGCGAGTGAGTATTGCGAGAGCTCTCGCCAAGAATCCTAAGCTTTTACTGTGTGACGAACCCACAGGAGCCCTTGACTATGAGACAGGTAAGGCTATACTTAAACTCCTGCAGGATATGAGCCGCAAGAATGGTATGACAGTCATAATCATTACCCATAATTCGGCATTAACAGCTATGGCAGACAGGATTATCAAGGTCAGAAGCGGACGTATTCATTCTGTAAAGATGAATGACAATATCGTACCGGTAGAAGATATAGAGTGGTGAAAATGAAGAGTGCTTATGCAAAAAACATAATAAGGACGATCCGCCGCAGCAAGGGTAGATATTTTGCCATTATGGCCATTATCATGCTGGGAGTGGGCTTTTTTGCAGGCCTTCGTACTACGAAGCCAAGTATGGTTGAGACGGCGAACAGGTATTTCAGGAGTCAGAATCTATATGATTTCAGGATTCTTTCAACTGTCGGATTTCAGGAAGAAGATATAGAAAAGCTTTCCGAAAGTGATCTTATTCTGGATGCGGAAGGCTCATATTATGAGGATTTTATTTACAAAACTGCAAATGGCGAGGATGATGTCGTAACTGCCAGGACCATAGGAGAGCTTATCAATAAGCCTCTGCTTACTTCCGGACGTATGCCAGCCGCACCTGATGAGTGTATCGCCGACAGGCGTCTTTTCGGCAAGGATGCAGTGGGTAAGACTATAGAAATTTCAGCGGCTAACAAAAAGGCTACTCTTGATGCATTTAAATATGATTCATACAAGATAGTCGGAACATGTGTTTCACCTTTATATTCAAGTTTTGAGCGAGGAACGACCGATATAGGAGACGGAAGCGTAACCGGCTTTATTTACATTTCCGAAAAAGGTTTTAAATTTGATTATTATAAAGAAGCATATGTTACCTGTCAGAATGATATGGATATCTACACTGATGAATACGATGATTTTATCGAGGATATCACACCTGATGTTGAGGATCTGGCATCGGAGATTGTAGAGGAACGTTATGATAATATCTCTGCTGTAGATATGATGAGTTCTCTTTTTAATTCATTTATATTAAATGGCGTGCTCGGGACCGATACCGAACTTCTGAGTGAAGGACCGGAAGCGTATGTAATGGACAGAAATATGAATATCGGTTATCAGGGTTATGAAAATGATACGAATATCGTGAGCGACGTTGCAAAGGTATTCCCCGTTTTCTTTTTTCTGATAGCTGCGCTTGTTTGTTCTACCACCATGACCAGAATGATAGATGATGAGAGAGGACAGATCGGAACCATGCGTGCCATAGGTCTGAGTGACGCGCAGATTCTCTTTAAGTATCTTATCTATTCGGGGTCATCTGCTCTCATAGGCGGAGTATCAGGCTTTTTCATCGGGTCATGGCTGTTTCCATTTATAATCGCAAAAACCTACGGAATGATGTATGACTTTGACAGATACTCGGTATATATATTTATCCCGGGACTTTTTGTCATTTGCATGATAGTTGCATTGCTTTGTTCCATGGGTATGGCATATCTTGCCTGTATGGGTGAACTATCAGAGATGCCTGCCGTACTGATAAGACCTAAAGCGCCTGCAGCAGGAAAGAGGATATTGCTTGAATATATCACACCTGTGTGGAGTCGTATGAAGTTTCTGCATAAGGTAACGGCGAGAAATGTATTTCGTTTCAAGAAGCGTATGCTCATGATGATCATAGGTATAGCAGGATGTATGGCTCTTGTTATGGCTGGACTGGGTATCAGAGATTCTATAGCTAACCTAGCGGAGTTTCAGTATGATGAGATAGAGATATATGATCTTGCGGTAACCGGCAGAACCACCGTTGATGATGATATGAAAGAAGATATGGCGAAAAGGCTGAAGAAAGCTGGAGTGACAGACTATAAGATGTCAGAACTGTATCGCGGAACTGCCAAGATGAATCTGTCGGATTCTGTTAAGACCATTTATGTCTGCGCTTCTGAGGCTGAGCAGTTAGAGGGGCAGGTGGAATTTACATTTGAAGGTAAGAAGGTGCCCTATGCCGGTACAGGCGAAACTATCGTTTCGGAAAAACTCTGCAGGATGACCGGAAAAGATATCGGAGATACCATCACGATAACAGATAATGATGATAATGATATAGAACTTACTATAGCAGGAAAGTTCAGAAATTACGTATATTACTATGTATATGTGACGCCTGAAACTTATGAGAAATGCTGGGGAAAGACTTATGAACCCAATTCGCTCTATATTAATATTTATGATAATGCAGTGATGACAGAGGATGATATCGATAAGATCTATGATGCCGGAAGAGAAATGCTTAATTCCAAAAAAGTGCTGTCTGTATCCATAGTACCTGAGGTTAAGAGCAGAGTAGTAGACATGATGCACAGCCTCAATGCGGTCGTATTCCTTGTTATCGGAAGCGCGGCGCTGCTGGCCTTCATAGTGCTTTTCAATCTTTCGAATATTAATATAACCGAAAGAGTCAGAGAGATAGCCACGATCAAAGTGCTGGGCTTTTACTCCGGGGAGACCGGTGCATATGTTATGCGAGAGAGTCTTGTACTTACAATAATCGGTATCATAGTAGGAATTCCGCTTGGAATCGTCTTCAACCGGTTTGTAATATCACAGATCAAGGTAGATGTAATATCATTTGATCCGAGAATCTTCCCGCTCAGCTACGTGACCGGAGTGATACTCGTGCTCCTCTTTGCAGTAGCAGTAGACCTTATGATGCGCCCGAAACTCGAACGTATCGATATGGCAGAATCATTGAAGTCAGCTGAATGATATATTACTGACAGATTGTCCGATGATATATGCACACTCGAAACGCGCCTCTCGGCTCGCAAGGACGCTTCGCGCATTAACAATCGCACTTCGTGCGATGCGCTTCGCGGTTAGTCCACCTCACTACATTCGGTGCAACTGCACGCAGCGGTACTAAACTCCCGAACATCGTTCCGATGTCCGGATCGTTAAAGTACCGGCGGTCTCATATGGTTTCGAGCTGCGCACAATCATCGGACAATCATCTAATTAACAACAAAAAACCACCCGCCAATCAATGGTAGGTGGTTTTGAGGTTTAGTGGTAGTGATCATCATCGTAGTCGTCATCATATCCGTCATGATCGTTCATGAACTCACGACCTGTGATTCTCTTTCTCTGACGTTCTTCTTCAACCAGTTCGGAGAGCTGCTCCTTAACTTCGCTTGAATGCTTTATATTCTTTAATTCGAAGCATTTTAAGGATTTGTCGGAACTGTCTATCTTGATGGTTCCTGTTCCGATGATCCTCTGCCAGAAGGTTCTGGTGAGAGATACATCAAGTATTCTGTATAGTCTAACTTCGTCTTCGCGGAGTGTGAAGACTCCTGACTTTATGAAAAGTCTTTCCTTGTCACAGCTGTATGTGGTGAAGGTCCACGGAAGTCCGCACCAGTTTCTTTTTTTCTGTTTAAATAATAATTCTCCCATATTATCTTAATACCTCCTGATATTTTGCTGGCTTTATTATGTCACTCCTGAACCGGAACTTTACTCCTGGTTCATATTTTTACGGGCCGCTGCAAGCATGAGCTTGATTCTGTTGATCTGATTTACTTCGGCAGCACCCGGATCAAAGTCGATAGGTGTTATATTGGAATCCGGATATACGGCACGCAGCTTCTTGATGACGCCCTTACCTATGATGTGGTTAGGAAGACATGCAAATGGCTGAGCACAGACTATATTCGGTGTTCCACTCTTGATTAGTTCTACCATTTCTCCTGTAAGGAACCAGCCCTCGCCTGTTTCATTTCCTATGGAAACGATAGGACGCGCATAATCAGCGATAATCTTTATCGGTGTAGGCGGCTCAAAACGCTTGCTGGCCTTAAGTGCATCCGTCATAGGTTTTCTGAGCCTTTCCAGAAGACTTATACCCGCATTTGAAATGATCATTGATTTCTTGGACTTGCCAAGGAATTCATACTTATAGTTCGAATTATAGAAGCTATACATAAGAAAATCAAGCAAATCCGGCATTACAGCTTCGGCACCTTCCGCCTCAAGCAGGTCTACAAGGTGATTGTTGGCTGAAGGAAGGAACTTAACGAGAATCTCACCTACGATTCCGACCTTCGGTTTCTTTACGGATTCATCCAGAGGCAGCTCGTCAAATGCCTTTACAATATCTCTTACTATATATTTAAAGTTATGAGAGCCTCTCTCAATATCTCTGATGCAGATTTTCTCCCATTTCTTGTGAAGCTTGTTTGCCGAACCCTTCACTTTCTCGTAAGGTCTTGTATGATAAAGGACTCTCATGAAGAGATCCCCGTAGAGTACCGCATGAAGTGAGCATTTAAGTCCCTTAGGATTAATCTTGAATCCCGAGTTTTTCTCAAGACCCTGTGCACTGATTGAAAGTACAGGTATCTGAGGATAGCCTGCATTTGCAAGGGCTCTTCTTATGAAGCCTATGTAGTTAGTGGCACGGCAGCCGCCGCCGGTCTGGGTTATGGCAACCGCGAGTTTGTTTATATCATAATTGCCGGATTCTATGGCACTCATCAGCTGACCTACAACTATTATGGATGGATAGCATGCGTCATTATTAACGTACTTGAGACCTGTATCTATAGTTGCCTTCTCGGCATCCGGAAGCATTTCAAAATTAACATTAAGCTGTCTAAGACCTGCCTGAAGCAGTGAGAAATGTATCGGTGACATCTGCGGACAGAGAACCGTATAGTCCTTCTTCATTGCCTTTGTGAATTCAACACGCTGGATGTTCGTGGTAGATTCGACAGGAGTGAAGTGCTTCTTACGCCTTACTTTTACGGCTGAAAGAAGTGAACGGATTCTGATCCTTGCGGCACCAAGGTTTGAAACCTCATCTATCTTAAGTACAGTATATATCTTATTTGATTTAGAAAGAATGTCATTTACACAGTCTGTTGTAACGGCATCAAGACCGCATCCGAATGAGAACAGCTGTATCAGTTCCAGATCATCTCTGGTCTTGCACAGGCTGGCTGCTTTATAAAGTCTTGAATGGTACATCCACTGGTCTGAAACTATGAGAGGTCTCTCAATCTTGCCGAGGTGGGCAATCGAGTCCTCCGAAAGAACTGCAACACCGTAGGAGTTGATCAGTTCCGGGATACCATGATTGATCTCCGGGTCTACGTGATACGGACGTCCTGCAAGAACGATTCCGACCTTACCGGTCTTTTCAAGGTACTTAAGTGTTTCTTCACCCTTCTTACGTACATCTGCCTTGACATTTTCAGCTTCGGCATAAGCCATGTTTACGGCACGGCTGATCTCTTCCATGGTTACGTCTGTATATTTGGAGAATTCTCTGTACATTCTTTCCTTAAGAGCCTTAGGGTTATCAAGGGCAAGGAAAGGACGGATATAAGTGATATCCTTCTGCTGAATCTCCTCCATGTTATTTTTGATATTTTCTGAATATGAAGTAACTATCGGACAGTTGTAATGATTATTTGCGTCCGGAGTTTCATTCATCTCATATGGAATGCAAGGATAGAAGATGGTACGAAGACCGCTCTTTATAAGCCACATTACATGACCGTGGCTCATCTTTGCCGGGTAGCATTCCGTATCACTGGGGATAGACTCGATACCCAGTGCATATATAGCCTTTGATGATTTAGGTGAGAGTATGACTCTGTAACCGAGCTCAGATAAAAATGTATGCCAGAACGGATAATTCTCATACATATTGAGGACTCTCGGGACACCTATCTCTCCACGCTTTGCCTTTTCCTTCGGAAGCGGCTCATATCCGAATATACGCTCGAATTTATAGTCATAGAGATTCGGTACATTTTCAGCATTTTTCTTCTTGCCTATACCTTTCTCACAACGGTTACCGGTAATGAATTTTCTTCCGCCCGAGAAATTGTTGATGGTAAGGAGACAGTTGTTTGTACATCCCTTACATCTGGTCATGGTAGTTGTAAATGTAAGAGTTTCCACCTCCTGAAGCGGAAGAGTGGTTGTCTTAAAGCCTTCCTTATAGTTATCCCTGGCGATAAGAGCTGCACCGAAGGCTCCCATGATACCTGCGATATCAGGTCTTATGGCAGTTCTTCCTGAAACAAGCTCGAAAGCACGGAGTACGGCGTCATTATAGAATGTACCGCCCTGAACAACTATCTGGTTGCCCAGCTGCTTTGGATCCGTAAGCTTGATAACTTTGAGAAGTGCGTTCTTTATAACTGAATAAGCGAGACCTGCGGAGATATCCTCGACTGAGGCGCCTTCCTTCTGTGCCTGCTTAACCTTTGAATTCATGAAAACGGTACATCTTGAACCGAGATCGATAGGACTCTTGGCGAAAAGGGCTATCTTCGCAAAATCCTTTACCTCGTAATCAAGGCTTCTTGCAAATGTTTCGATGAAGGAACCGCAGCCCGATGAACACGATTCATTTAACATTACATTGTCAACGACACCGTTCTTGATCTTTATACATTTCATATCCTGACCGCCGATATCAAGGATGGTATCAACCTCAGGATCAAAGAATGCGGCAGCGGTATAATGAGCTATGGTTTCTACTTCACCGTAATCAAGTGAAAATGCGGATTTGAGAAGCGCCTCGCCGTATCCGGTAGAGCAGCTTCCGGAAAGAACCGCAGTCTCAGGAAGTAGTGAGTAGATTTCCTTAAGTGCCTTTATAGTAGTATTAACGGGACTTCCGTTATTGTTGCTGTAAAAGTCATAAAGGAGTTCACCTCTTTCTCCAACAAGCGCAAGCTTGGTGGTGGTGGAACCTGCGTCGATTCCGAGGAAGACCTTTCCTTCATAGGTCTTAAGATCGGCACGCTTTACATGGTAAGAATACTGACGTTCATTGAACTCCTTGTAGCTTTCTTCATCAGAGAAGAGCGGGTCAAGACGGTTTACCTCAACCTCGATCTTTAGTTCGGGAGTAAGTTTTTCAGCAAGCTCCAGCAGACTCACCGTCTTTTCCTCATTTGCATGAAGCGCAGCTCCTACAGCTGCGAAAAGATGTGAATGTGAAGGAGAGACAATATGTTCATCGTCAAGATTAAGTGTTCTGATGAAACATTCCTTTAACTGATCAAGGAAATGAAGAGGGCCGCCGAGAAATGCAACGTGACCTCTTATAGGCTTTCCGCAGGCAAGACCTGAGATGGTCTGGTTTACAACGGCCTGGAATATGGAAACAGCAAGGTTAGGCTTGGTAGCTCCTTCATTTATAAGAGGCTGTATATCGGTCTTTGCGAAGACGCCGCACCTTGCGGCTATAGGATATACAGTATCGTAGTCCTTTGCATATTCATTTAGACCTGCTGCATCTGTCATCAGAAGAGCAGCCATCTGGTCGATGAAAGAGCCTGTACCGCCGGCGCAGACAGAATTCATTCGCTGTTCGATTCCGGATTTGGAGAAGTAGATGATCTTCGCATCCTCGCCGCCCAGCTCAATGGCAACATCTGTTTCGGGAGCAGTGTCCTCGAGAGCGGTGGAAACGCAGACTACCTCCTGTTCAAAAGGAACATCGATGACTTTTGCAAGTGCCAGTCCGCCGGAACCGGTTATATTGGGAGCAACAGTGCAGTCGCCGACCTCATTTACGGCATTCTCAAGAAGTTCACGGAGAGTCTCCTTGATCCTGGCAAAATGTCTTTTATATTCCGAATATAGAATCTTATGTTCTTCGTCAACAACAGCAACCTTTACGGTTGTTGAACCGATGTCGATACCTAGTCTTTTCATTTATAATATCCTCCTCTGGCATGGGAATGCAGCAAACATCCGGACGCCATAAATCAAACATACATTTTAACAAAGAATAGGTAAAATATCAAGGAAACAGAAGGAAAAAAATACTTTCGTTTCGAGACGTTATAAGTTATAATTATAAAGATTGCAGTCGGAACATTTTTGTCCGGATGCGATTATCGTATATTTTTTTTCAGAGGCAATTATCTTGGACAACATTAATTTCACAAAAAACAACAAAAGAAAAAAGCCAAACAGTTTTTTCGTTCCGAATCTTTCACTTTTAGTCATACTTTGTATGATCATAGGCTATATTCTTTTATATATTTTTCCGAATATATATTTCAAACTCACACTTTCACCGGTCGATATCATATATAATCATGAATACTGGAGGCTTATAAGCTGGGTAATAACAGTCCCTTATTTCCTTGGCGGGATTTTAAGTTATATCTTCCTGCCTATCTGTCTCTATTTCTACTACAGGATAGGACTTACGCTGGAATATGTCTGGGGTAAGAGGAATTTCAATCTCTTTATACTCGGCGGTGTATTCTTCATAGATCTGTTCGTCATGATAACGGCGGTAATACTTCATTTTGCTTCGCCTATGATGCTGATGGCGGATTCTATGTACAGCTTATATCGTACCCCTAACTGGTACATTATGCTGAGTATGTATCTTGCCATAGCATATGTTAATCCGGATATGAAGATACTTCTTTACTTCGTAATACCGGTCAAGATCAAGTATATGGCGATCGTTGATATAATATTCCTTCTTTATTCATTTATAGTCAGCGGTCCGATAGACAGGGTTATAATTTTTTCCGCCACATTCAATTTCCTTCTGTTCTTCGTGATCCACCTTAAGGTTACATCGCATGTGAATCCGGGCCAGCTTAAGAGGCGGCATGATTTCCGCAAGCGGATGAATAAGGCCAATATCAGGAAAATGTATGGAAATGAGAGTATTATTCCCGTATCGCAGGGACAGATGCCCGATCCGAAGAAGACTCCGGGCGGAACCATCCGTCCTACGAAACATATATGTGCAGTATGCGGCAGAACCGAGCTTGATGATCCCGAGCTTGAGTTCAGGTACTGTTCAAAATGTAACGGGACCTACGAATACTGCAGCGACCACCTGTTTACACATCAGCATGTTCAGTGACAGGCAGGAGAATTTGCAGGAACTGACAGTAATGTAGAAAATGAGATGCAGGGCTGACAGTAATGTAGAAAATGATATAGATAGATATTACAGATATAAGACATAATCAGACAGAACGGAGTTACATAGCAGATGAAACGTGAAGGAAAGATTCTTCTTACAGACATAAAAGCAGGGAGAGATACTGAACTCAGTACGAAAAAGTACTTTGACAATCTCAATACGGCATTCCTTAATTATTCAGTTACAAAGCTTTCACTGAATTACTTTACCCTGAAGGAGATGGCAGAGGCCAAGAAAGCAGAGTATAAGACGGAATTCGATACATTTCTCTCTGATATTGATACTGAGATATCAAATGCCATGAATCAGAGAGAGACAGATATCGGGAAGATACTGAAGATAAGAGATAGCATCACTGGAAGGATGAGAGTCCTCACCGCTTATACCGATGCATTTGAGATATATGAATATATACTTAACAGAAAAGAAGGTACGTTCATGCCTTCTGATGATGAAGAGGTGGATATATATGACCTTGCGGCAAGGATGTATGAATTTGTATTTTCCGATAATGATAAGGTCATCGTGAATTCCAAGATTCAGAGTTTTGTGGCCCAGCTTCCGGTCAGGATGACCAAACAGAGATTCTATGATATTATTTCGGCTTCTCTTGATATATATAAAGGCGGGGAGAGAAAGTCCGTAGATAACTTTGCGCTTTCCATAGAAAATGCGGCCTGCATAAGCATGCCTGACGGTTTCGAGGCGCTTTATCCGGATCTTTATAAAGCTTACAGGACACTTAAGGAGGCTGATTATAAGGAACTGCGGAAGGAAGAATTTGAAGAGCTTTCCGGGGTCCTTTCTGATGCCACCGAGATCATAAATGAAAATGTGACTGATTTCCTCATGCTTCAGGAAATCGTAAATGATACACTTATAATGCTGTACAGCATGGGACGTGATACAGATAATGACAAGCTTCCCGAAAGCTATGACAGTGCATGCACCATTATAAAGGGCATAGCGGAATGTGAGGATATATACGAGGCAGCTGTTGATTTTGATAAACTGTTCGTAAACCTCGAGGGAGCCCAGGAAGATGCATATGAAACACTTTCATTTCTCGTATCAGGTCTTTACGAAATACGTGAAGGCTATATGGAAGATGCATCGGATGAAAATGTATCATACGGAAATATGCTGGTAAGATGTGATCTCCTTACTTCTAACAGCCTTTTCGCTGATATAGAGGCAGAGAATAATGATACACCTTTCAGGGTTGTGAATGAGACTGCGGATGCCGATTATATCAAAGGACTCAAAGACAGGCTTGCCGAAGAGTTTGATAAGGTTTTCGCTGAAGTATCAAAGGTTGAGAAGAGGAGCATAATGGCAAAGGTTCTTGCGCTTGTGCCTGTATTCTTCAATTCACAGCAGGAGATCAAGGATTATTTTGAATATACTCTTTCAAGATGTAATGATAAAGATGAGCTTCTCTGCTGCAGCAGGCTCATAGAGGAGATTATGGAGGACTGATTCTCTTATGATCATCAGAAAAAAAGTCCGTACAGATATTCAGAAGAGGAGTGAGCTTTCAAGGCTGGTTTATAAAATGAAGAGAGCGCGTATCATACCGTCTCTCTACATCGTGACTCTTCCTCTAATCGGTGACGGCGTACTTGAAATATATAATTATAACACTCTGATACAGCCGTACTTCAAACAGAGATATGACACCATAAAGGTTGTGGGCATATCCAGAAGTAAGAGCGGCGCTATGGAGTTAGTAAGAAAGATATATGAGGATGTGGTGGCGAAAGATGAGAATCTTGACGTCGGTACATTCCTTACTGTAGAGCAGGGGATATGATATGGCAATATTTCTGACAGTACTTAAGATACTCGGTATTGTCATACTCTGTATACTGGGATTGGTTCTGCTCATATTACTTCTCGTACTTTTCTGCCCGTTCAGATATACTGTGGGAGGAGAAATGTATGACGAGGTAAGAGCGGACGCTTCAGTAAGGTGGCTTTTCATCAAAGTTCTTGTTGATTATACTAAAGAAAAAGGACTTGTATATAAGCTGAAGCTTCTGGGAATACCCATATACAGTAGTGACAAGGAGCCAAAAGAGAAAAAACCTGAGAAGGAAAAGGATAAAGAAGAGACCGGAAGTGAAGCCGGGACTGAGGCTTCACTCGCCGGAAATGAAGACGGGGAGAAACCGGCTGAAACCGGAACTGAACTTGTCGTAACTCCGGACAGCACAGAACTTACCTATTCCGATGATGAACCATACGAAGAAGTGATGGGTACAGAAGAAAAGAAAGGCTTATTCGATAAACCTTCGACAAAAGACAAAATTGATGGTATCATAAATAATATAACGAAAAAGAAAGATGAATTCGAAGTAAAGATGGATCATCTTGATCAGTTTCTGGACAGACCATATGTGCAAAGGACCATAGACAGAGTCAAGTGGGCACTGATAGTCATTTTAAAAGAGATACGTCCAAGATCCGGCAAAGGGTACCTTCACCTGGGACTGGAGGATCCTGCCGATACGGGTGAACTGCTGGGTGCCTTAAGTGCATTTTCGTGGTTTATAATCGGATGGCTTACATTTGAACCTGATTTTACAAAGAAGGTCATTGAAGGTGATCTTCATATAAGCGGAAGAATCATACTCGGTATTATTGCAGGTCCTTTGATAAGGATAGCGATAAGCAGAGATTTCTGGAAGACATATAAATTAGCAAAGAAAATATAGTGTTTTTGGAGGATATATTGTTATGGCAGACAAAAATACAGGAGTAAGTGTAGTTAAGACAGTTAATAATCTTTTTGACGGAATGGATGGTTTTCTGTCAGCAAAGACTGTTGTCGGTGAACCAATAAAGGTTAATGACACAACACTTATCCCACTTGTAGATGTAAGCTTTGGTATAGGTGCCGGAGCTATAGGAAAAACAAGGAGTGACAACGCCTTCGGCGGTCTTGGCGGAAAGATGAGCCCTACGGCTGTAATGGTCATCAAGAACGGTTTTGTACAGATACTTCCGGTTCATGATGACAGTTCACTTGCAAGCGTCATGAATAAGATTCCGGGGCTTGTAGATAAGGTAACAGATGTGATAAAATCAAGAAAGGACAGCTCGGTTGCACAGGAAAAACAGGAAATTGATAATGTTATTTCAGATTTAAAAGAAGAGGAATTTTAGTTTATGAGGGTGGAAGCAGAAAACGCTATTAAAAAAGAATTCTTCGAAGATACACTCATGCTCTTAGGTGAGTTTAATGTTGCCGGGCATGATATGCAGTACCTTCTCCGGCTATCGAACTATGGATCGGCAAAAAGGCCCGCAAATGCAAATATCAGTGCTTATTTTGCAATGCTGGATGATACGAAGAGAGAATTTGTAGAGGCCGACAGTAACGGACCGGCTTCAGAAGCTGTTGTGGGGGAACATAAGCTTCTTATCAGAAAGAATAATATCGAGATATCCGAGACCAACAGAGGTCTCAGGATGTTTGTTGATATTGATGCCATTACTATAGATTTTATAGTAAGCAAGGATTGTAAGAATGTAAATGTAGGTGATCCGAATGTAAAGTTTGATAATATCAAGCTTACATCATATTCATGTCCATCATGTTTTACATATGGTTCCTGTACATTTGCCAATAATTATTATGAAGTGAGAGGAAGGGCTATATACCTTCGCTCATTCCAGGAGAAAGTTGACTGGACTACTATACTTACAAGACGACTTTCACGTAAGAATGAAAATGAGAAGAAACTGTTCCTCAGCAGGGGAGTTTTCCATCTTTCTAATACGAACAACATAGTACTTTTCACCGGTGAGATGGGCGAACAGTCAAATGAATGGGTCAAGGTTATTCTTACGAACGGTGGATTTGACCAGGTGAAATTCCTTCCTATAAAGCAGGATATCAACAGGTTCATTGAGAATGCCGATAATATCACGGAACCGACATTATTTGTGATAAGGTCGGATGATGACAGTGTTAGGCTTAAGTTTAAGGTATTGCCGCTTAAAAGAGAAGAACTTTCAAGGGACAATGAAGACTATGTTCTTCATGAGAGATTTACAAGAATAGCAGGAGTATATCAGGGTGAAAAGGTTTCAGGTTACGGATATATCTCCATGAGCTAATATTAATATGAAATCAGTGAGTGTCTTTCCGGTCAGTGGAGACACTCATTTTTTTAACAGAACATTTATTGATCGGTCTGAAAGACACAAGAAGAAGCCGGTTCCTTGGAACCGGCTTCTTCTTATATCGCTCGAATTGTGGAAAGAACTAAGCTCTCTCTACAGCGCCTGAACGTAAACATCTGGTACAAACATAGATTGACTTTGTAGAACCGCCAACGTTAGCCTTTACCTTCTTGATGTTAGACTTCATAATTCTGTTAGATCTTCTATGAGAATGGCTCACATTGTTTCCAAAATGAACTGACTTATCACAGTAAAAGCACTTTGCCATCTCAGCACCTCCTTACGAAATGTATTCTGTCAAATTCGCAACAGTGACATTCTATCAAATGCTTTTTTAAAAATCAAGCAGAAATTTAAAAAAGTTGTAATTCTCTTTATTTTTATCTATAAAAAGGTTATAATGCCTTTGATGTGCGTTTATGCATGATGTTACGTATGTTTAAGGTGATATCCTTTTTTATAATGGAGGTACATGTATGACGGGTATGGTTAGTAATGAAAACGGCAGGATCATCATTGATAGTGAGGCTATTGCCCAGTATGCCGGACATGCAGCTCTTGACTGCTTCGGTATCGTAGGTATGGCTACAATCAGTATGACTGACGGACTTGCCAAGCTTCTTAAGGGAAGCAATATCAGCAAGGGTGTAAATGTTAAGATAGATGACGACAATGCCATAATCATTGATTTTCATATTATCATTTCCTATGGCGTTAATATCAGAGCAGTTGTGGATAATCTTAAGAAGACTGTTAAATATCAGGTTGAAGATTATACAAGCATGAAGGTTAAAGAGATAAATGTCTTCGTAGAAGGAGTAAGAGTTATAGATTAGGAGGAACGGTGCTGTGCCGCTTAAAGAGATAGACGCAAAAAGCTTCCGTGTCGCATTTATATCGGGAGCCAATAATCTGAGTAATCATAAAGAGATCATAAATGAACTGAATGTATTTCCTGTTCCTGACGGTGATACGGGAACCAATATGACACTTACCATCATGTCAGCAGCCCAGGAGGTTAGAGCTCTTGAGAATCCTGATATGGATGATATGGGTAAAGCCATAGCATCAGGATCACTTCGCGGTGCCAGAGGTAACTCCGGCGTTATCCTGTCACAGATACTGAGAGGTTTCTGTAAAGATATAAAGGGCAAGAAGGTTCTTACAGCAGAAGACCTTGCCTCGGCTTTTTCTCGTGCGGTTGAAACTGCATATAAGGCTGTAATGAAGCCGAAGGAAGGAACCATTCTTACGGTTGCCAAGGGTATCGCTGAAAAGGCATATCTTCTTATCGACACAGAAGATGATATCGCAGAGTTCCTGGCTGAGGTAGTTAAGCATGGTGACGAGGTTCTTGCAAATACTCCAAATCAGCTGCCTGTTCTTAAAGAGGCAGGTGTTGTGGATTCCGGCGGACAGGGACTTATGGAATTCATTCGCGGAATCTACCTTGCGATCATAGGTCAGCCGGTTTCGGACAATGATGCGCCGGTACGTCTTATAGAGGGACCGAAGAAGAGTATTGAGGAGATGCGCGGCAGCAGCAGGGAGGATATCTCTACCGCGGATATCAAATTCACATACTGTACTGAATTTATATGTAATCTCAAGAAACCACTTACAGATGCTGATTCAGATACCTTCAGGGATTACCTTCTTTCCATAGGTGACTCTCTGGTATTTGTAAGCGACGATGAGATAGTCAAGATACATGTTCATACCAATCATCCCGGTCAGGCTTTCGAAAAGGCTATCGAATACGGTTTCCTGACAAATATGAAGATCGACAATATGAAAGAGGAACACAGTGAGAGAGTCATGCTTGAACAGAGCCGTCTTCAGGCTTTCTCAGAAGCAAAGCCCGAGGCACCGGAAGAAAAGAAGACATATACCGGACCTAAGAAACAGTTCGGTTTTGTTGCTGTTGCTTCAGGTGACGGAATTGCCGAGATATTTAAGGGGGCAGCTGTCGATTATGTCATTTCAGGTGGACAGACCATGAATCCTTCCACGGATGATTTCCTTAAGGCTGCTGAAGAGATAAATGCAGAGGTTATATTCCTTCTGCCAAACAATAAGAATATAATACTTGCTGCAAATCAGGCAGCAAATCTTTCCAAGGACAAGAGACTTTACGTTGTTCCTACAAAATCAGTTCCACAGGGCATAAGTGCAATGCTTGCTTTTTCCCTTACAGCCACAGCTGAGGAAAATCTTCAGGCTATGTCTGAGGCGGCTGAGAGCATAATATCCGGTGAAGTTACATATGCGGTACGTGATACATCCATAAACGGAACAGAGATCAAAAAGGATGATATCATGGGAATCAGCGACAAGGGTATAAGCTCGGTGGGAAGTGATGTTGAGACAGTAGCTCTCGAACTTATAGATTCCATGATAGAACAGGGAGACGATCCTGAGCTTATAAGTATCTACTATGGATCCGATATAGATAAGGAAACTGCAGAAGCACTGGTGGCCAGACTCGAGGAGAAAAATCCCGATATAGATGTTGAACTGCAGATGGGCGGCCAGCCTATATATTATTATCTGATCTCTGCAGAATAAGAGGAAGTTCTATGCAACTACAGGACAGTATCAGCTGTATAAAGGGAGTCGGTGATAAGACGGCAAAACTCTTTGGAAAGCTGGGTATCAGGACTATAAATGATCTGATACATACCTATCCGAGGAATTATATTGAATATGCCGAACCTGCAACGGTCAGCAGCCTCCGCCCGGGCGTAAGATGCGCCATTAAGGGCAAGGTAGTGACTGCAGTAGAGGTGAAGAAACCGAAAAGGTTCACCATAGTTTCATTTTCCGTAAGTGACGGAACCGGAGCTGTAAGGATGGTATTCTTTAACAGTCCATATCTGAAAAGTACCATCAGAAAGGGCGATATTTACGTATTTGTCGGGACACCGAAGATAAGCGGTCACTTCATTGTAATGGAAATGCCGGAGTATTATCCCGTGAACCGATACAGTGTCATGAGAAGCTCCATGCAGCCTGTATATTCACTTACATCGGGACTTAGCAATAATGCCTACAAGAAGGCTATGAAAGAAGCAGAACCGCTGATGCAGTCTGCTGAAGATTATCTGACACCCGGGATAAGGGATGAGTACGGACTCATGCCACTCTCGGAATCCCTTATAAACGTTCATTTCCCGAGAGACCGGGAAGAGCTTGAAAAAGCGGTAAAGAGGCTTGCTTTCGATGAATTTGCAAGCTTTCTTTATGATATAAAGATTCTCCGGGAATCAAATGTAAGAAAAGATAATCTTCATCCCCTGGGTGAGGACAGAGAGGCGTGGCTCGAGGAGTTTAAGAGCATCCTTCCGTTTGAAATGACGAAAGGACAGCTTGAAGCCGTAAATGATATCATGCAGGATATGTCCGGACCGTTTACCATGAACCGCCTGATACAGGGTGACGTGGGCTCCGGAAAAACAGCAGTAGCCGAAGCTGCGCTTTTTCTTACGGTGAAGTCGGGACATCAGGGCGCCATCATGGTACCGACAGAAGTCCTGGCTGTCCAGCATAAGAAGGAGCTTGAACAGCGTTTCGGGAGTTACGGCATAAGAGTTGAACTTCTTACAGGCAGCAGGACGGCTGCTGAGAAGAGAGATATATATAAGAGACTTATAGACGGTGAGATCGATATACTGGTGGGAACTCAGGCGCTTATTCAGGATAAGACGGTATATAAAGACCTTGGACTTATCGTGATAGATGAGCAGCACCGTTTCGGTGTAAATCAGAGGAAGAAGCTTTCCGAAAAGGGTGAATCGCCTCATACTCTTATAATGAGTGCGACCCCTATACCGAGAACACTGGCGATCATAATCTATGCCGATCTTGACATTTCCATTATAAATGAAATGCCGAAGGGCAGGAAACGCATTTTGAACTGTGTTGTGGGAACGTCCTACAGACCGACTGCATATAAATTCATGCAGGGAGAGATAGATAAAAAACATCAGGTATATATTATCTGTCCTATGATTGAAGAGGGTGAAAATGAGGATATTGAAAATGTCATAGATTATTCTTATGGCATTTCGGAGCATTTCGGCAGGAATGTCCGGATCGAGTATCTTCATGGCAGGCAGAGTGAGGAAGAGAAGAGGGATATCCTTGAACGTTTCTCCGAAGGAAGCATCGATATCCTTGTTTCTACTACCGTTATAGAAGTTGGCATCAACAATCCTAATGCGACTGTAATGATGATCGAAAATGCCGAAAGGTTCGGGCTTGCCCAGCTTCATCAGCTCCGGGGAAGAGTCGGAAGAGGCGATGCCCAGAGCTATGCCATTTTCATAGACAGTAAGGAGAGTCCTGAATCCAAAGAAAGGCTTTCGGTTCTGGAGAATTCAAATGACGGATTCTTCATTGCAAAGGAAGACCTGAGACTCCGTGGACCCGGGGATTTCTTCGGAATAAGGCAGAGCGGCGATATGCCTTTTATGATCGCTGACATTTATAATCACGCTGATATGCTGAAGGCGGCGCAGGAACTGGTGCTGAAATACGGAGATGACATAGATATTCCGGTTCCAAAGGATTCAGAGCTTACAGCAACTATTTAGAGAGGTAAATCTTATGAACAAGACAACCAAGATACTTATAGCCGTGCTTGCGGTGGCTGTTATCATTATCGCACTTCTCCTGGGTTATATACTGGGTACAAAGAAGAAGGAAAATGAGGATGTAACTGAGGCAGTGAAGACGACAGAAGCTACTGAGGCTCCGGAAAAGGATACCGAAAAGGAAACAGAAGTTTCTACCGAAGAAGATACAAATGAGCCTGAAGAAGATACCACCGAAGCTGAGAAGAAAAATGATAGTACTGACAAGAAATATGCCTGCTATGTAAAGCTTTCAAGCGGTGACTCATGGGAAGATGGAGGAAAGCCTGTAGTTCAGTACAGTGCCGATCTTATGAATAAGTCGAAGGCTGATATCTCAGGATGGGAGATCAAAATCGACGGCTTTACAGGTGCGGAGTTTGTTTCCGGATGGAACGGAAAATTCAAGATCAAGGGTGATACACTCAGCATCACTCCTGAAAGCTATAATGAAACCGTAGCAGCCAAGGGAAGCACAAATGTCGGATTTCAGATTAAGTTCAAGGATGAGGCTGCCACGAAGAAGGTTTCCAAGAATGCGGTTCTCTTTGTAGGCGGCAAGGAATATACAGAACCAATGCCTGAAAAGGAACAGCCTAAGGAAACTCCTAAGAAGGAAAAGGTCGAGACTGAGAGCGGTACCCCGTTTGACAATCACGGAAAGCTCAGTCTGAAGGGTACAGATATAGTTGATAAGAACGGTAAGCCATACCAGCTTAAGGGTATAAGTACTCATGGACTTGCATGGTTCCCTGACTATGTAAATAAAGAAGCCTTCAAGACACTTCGTGATGACTGGGGCGCAAATATAATACGTCTTGCCATGTATACCGCAGAATCCGGCGGTTACTGTACTGACGGTGATCAGGACAAACTTAAGAAACTGGTTGATGACGGCGTTACATATGCTACCGAGCTCGGTATGTATGTAATAATCGACTGGCATATACTTCACGATACAAGCCCGCTTGACAATCAGGATGAGGCAGAGCTTTTCTGGGCAGAGATGGCACAGAAGTATGCTGATTATGAAAATGTGATATTTGAGATATGTAACGAACCTAACGGAAGCACAACATGGAGCGACGTTAAGGAATATGCGGATACTATAATTCCTATCATCAGAAAGTATGACAAGGATGTAATAATCGTTGTAGGTACACCTACATGGTCACAGGACGTTGACCTTGCGGCTAAGGATCCGGTTAAGAATTCTGAAAATGTAATGTATGCCATTCATTTCTATGCTGCTACTCATAAGGACAATATCAGGAGTAAGCTTGAGACGGCTCACGGCGCAGGCCTTCCGATATTCGTAACAGAGTTCAGTATATGTGAGGCATCAGGAAATGGTGAGATCGACTACGATTCTGCAGATACCTGGTTCGAACTTATCAATAAATACAATCTTTCCTACTGTGGATGGAATCTTTCAAATAAGGATGAGGCATCAAGCCTTATAGATTCTTCATGCAAGAAGACATCTGACTGGAAGGAGGATGAGCTTTCCGAGACGGGAAAGTGGCTGAGAGATACCATCAGTAATTAATTGTTGCCGAATCACTGTATCTGTGATATAAACTTTAAGGTATGTGTATTCATAATATTCAAATTTTTTGCATATAACCGAGGTGAATATGAGAGTAGTTGCGGGTTCAAGAAGAAGTCTTCCACTGAAGACTCTGCCGGGTACGGATACAAGACCGACTCTGGACAGATATAAGGAAACTCTTTTCAATATCATACAACCCTATGTGCAGGACTCAAGATTCCTGGACCTTTTCAGCGGGAGCGGCAATATCGCTATTGAAGCTCTTTCGAGGGGCGCGAAGCATGCTGTGCTTGTGGAGAACAGCAGGGCGGCGGTGCAGGTCATTAAGGACAATATTCATTTTACTAAGTTTGAGAACGAGGCTGACATAGTGCAGCGGGACGCAGTAACATACGTGAGGAATCTCACAAAGGTAGATTTCGATATTATATATATCGATCCGCCATACAGCCAGGGGCTTGAAAAAGCAGTTCTTCTGGAACTGGGAAGAAAGGATTTCGCGGATTCGGACAATTCCATCATAATCGTGGAAGCGATACTTGAGGAGGATTTCTCCTACATTGAGGAAGAAACTCCTTTTGAGATATATAAGGTAAAGAATTATAAAACAAATAAACATGTATTTTTAAGGATGAAGAAATGACAGTAGCAGTATATCCCGGAAGTTTTGATCCACTTACACTCGGACATTTTGACATTATAAAGAGAGCATCTTTCCTGTTCGACAGGGTGGTGATAGGCATTTTAAACAATTCTTCAAAAAAAAGTCCATTGTTTTCTAAAGAAGAACGTGTTATCATGTTAAAGGAGGCTGTCTCGGGCTTAGACAACGTAGTTGTTGAATCCTTTGATGGTCTTGTTGTGGATTTTGCGAGAGAGCAGGGTTCACATATAATAATAAGAGGACTCCGTGCACTTGCTGATTTTGATATAGAACTTCAGATGGCACAGAGTAATCATATAGTTGCACCTGATGTTGATACTGTATTCCTTTCAACCAGTGTTGAGTATTCATATCTTTCTTCAAGTATGGTCAAGGAATATGCATTATATGGTGCGAGTGTGAAGGACTTTGTACCTGCAAATGTTCTTCCGAAAATCGAAGAAAAGATTCAACTTATGAAAGTAAACTAGGAGGAAAGTTAAAATGGGAAAAAAGGGCGTTGAGGAAATGATCTCGGAGATCGGTATATTTATTGATAAATGTAAATATCAGCCGTTCTCATCGAATAATATCATAGTCCCCAGAGATGAACTTGAAAGAATGCTGAATGAGCTTAAGCTCAGACTTCCGAGTGAGTTCGAAAGGTCCAAGAAGATAATGCGTAATAAGGAATCTATCCTTGCTGCAGCGAGAACTCGTTCAGATGCTATCATAAGTGAATCAGTAAATGAAGCTAACAGACTTGTTGAAGAAAACAGAATCACACAGATGGCAAATGACAGGGCAGAGGAGATTCTTGCAAGTGCAAGAGACGAAGCTGACCGTATTGTAAATGATGCGAATGCAGAGGCAACCGAAGTAAGGCTCGGTGCACTCAATTATACAAAAGATAAGATTGATGAGATGAGAGCATTCCTTGCTGCATCTCTCGAGGCTGACAGAGAGAATTATCGTAATCTTGTTGAGACTCTCGAAGATCAGGTATTCTCGCTTGAGAATAATATGGCAGATGTGGACAGCAGTATAAGCTATATAACAGGAGAACCTATGGCTAAGCCTGTTCAGAGCAGCCAGCCGGCACCTGCAGATGATTACGATGATGAATACGATGATGAAGAAGATGTCGATGACA
>JAFUVQ010000037.1 GCA_017477505.1 Eubacterium sp. | reverse complement strand
TATATCATAACAGATGAGTCTGTTGTCACATCCTAATTAAGTGTCGTGTCTATATTTCCTCTATGAAGCCACCAATTGATGGCTTATTTGTAATGCCTTTTTTTCTTCTCTAACCGCTACCTCTTTGTTTCAAACTTAACCCTCTTACTGAATTCTTCATAATTTCTTATATAATCGCTCTCATCATAGTATTCGGATGCAAGAACCATAAGCACCGCATCTTCAGAAAAATCATACATCTCTCTCCAGATAAGTCCTTCGATATAAAGTCCCTCATAAGGCTTATCGAGCAGTACCTCTTCTGTCTCATTTCCGTTATCAAGATGTATCCTGCAGCTTCCGTGGATGGCTATCAGTATCTGCTTCAGCTTTTTGTGGGCATGAAATCCTCTTCTGACCCCTTCTGTTGTATTCCACATATAATAAACACGTTTAACGTCAAAGGGAATATTCTTTAGTTCCTCTAAGGCTACAAGCTGTCCCCTGTCATCCCCGTGTATATCAAATGTATATTTTATAATCTCCATTCTTTCACCGCCTGTATAATTCATCGCGTTGCATTTCTGCCTTCACTTTTTCCGAATTTTATATAATGCAGATAATATCCTTTATTATCATTTCCGTATGCATTCCGCAGATCGGCATAAGCCGACTTATATTTAGAGAGATTGAACTCTGAATTTCCCTGCCTTCCCTCTTTCATTCCATATTTTATGAAATGATTAAGGACCGCTATATCATCATTTCCGTAGGCCGCCTTTATGTCAGGATACCTTTCCGTATAGTAGTAATAATCATATACGGCTCTGTAGTCTGTAGTACCGGATACAGTAACCGCATTTCTGACGGTTGCCGCTCCAAGTGCTGCTCTTCCTTCTTTGTAACCGTAATTATTATAATGCTCATAATACCGGGGAAGACTGTTCCCGAAGGCTGTCCTTAAGTCCGCATGATAATTCTTATATGAATAAACATCAAAGAGAGCCGATGCCCGCCTTCCCTCAAGACTGCCGAACTTAAGGAAATGACTAACGTATTTCATATTGTCATTACCATATACGCTCCTTAAATCCGCATAGGTATTCTTATAATAGTTCACATCAAAGGCAGGAGAGGCACAGCGTCCTTCCTTAATACCATAATTTATAAAATGATTAAATGCTTTATCTCTGTTGTTCCCGTATGCCTTCCTTAGATCTGCATATCTTGAAAGATAATAATCCGCATTAAAAACAGCTGCATATTTTTCGGGAGTGATATCTCCCTTAACAGAATTCATAATGACATCGAACCATGCTTTATAGGTCGCATCATCATAGTGATATCCCAGACTGTCGGTTTTACGGGAATCTGCCTTGTCATGAAACCTGATAACCTTATACTTTCCTTCGCCGGAATATATCCTGCTGTTGGCAGAAAGTATATCCTTTTCTTTGATGGTCCCAGTGCCGCTGTCATTTATAGGAAGAAGGTCGCAGTAATATACCGTCCATCCCTTATCAGCAAGAGAATTACAATAAGCTATATCCTTACTGATGTTTTTGGTATCATTGGCTCCCAGCTCATATATGATGACAGCGCTTCCGGTTTTATAAGCACTGAGTACGGAATCGACGCGGCTTTGAAACTCGCTGATAAAAGTACCCACCATGGAACACCAGTGTATATCATTACTGATTCTGATAACCTCGGTTCCCCTGCCGCCGTTATTCTTTGTCAGGGAGTCCTGAACTCCAAAGGCATTGGCCATTCCGCAGAATCTTGAATCACCTATGAATATATACCTGACACCGGCAGCCATAACAGTATCATCAGAAGGCAACATCACGGTACCGAGAAAAACCGCTATACATAATATAAAGCTTATTATCCGTTTTGCTGCTTTCATGACCTTGCCCTTCACTGAAATGACTTTTGTCCGGTCTTCATTACGAAAGTATATTATGTATTATCTTCCGCTTCTGCCTTCGGCCTTACCTGCATTTATGTAATGATAATAGTATTTAGAATTATTATCACCATATGCACTTCTGAGGTCGTCGTATCTTGACTTATAAAGCTTAGGATTAAACTCTGCAGAACCCTGTCTTTCTTCCTTCATACCAAAGTTTACAAAATGACGGAGAACTGCCACATCATCATTTCCGTATGCCTTAAGAATATCAGGATATTTATTTGTGTAATAATAATAGCTGTAAACAGACTTATAATCCACGCCGTTATAAACCGTTGTCGCACCTACAACCTTAGGACGGTTAGTGCAGACTCTGTTCTCTCTGTAACCATATTTAATATAATGGATATAATAGCTCTTCATATCATTTCCATATGCCGCTCTTATATCAGGATGAGCATTCTTATATGACCATACATCAAATGAAGCCTTACCCTGTCTGCCCTCTTTCATACCGAAGTTTATGAAATGGCGGAGCGCGGCTATATCATCATTTCCATATGTTCTCTTAACATCAGGATACCTGCTTGTATAGTAATAATAATCATATACAAGACTGTAATCCATACCGCCCTGCTTTGTAACCGCGTTCATTACGGTTTTTGCGCCGGTAGCCACACGTCCCTCGGCATATCCGTATTTGTTATAATGCTCATAATACTTAGGAAGATCATTTCCGTAGGCCAGACGAAGATCCTGATGATAATTCTTGTATGAGTAGACATCAAAGATTGATGAGCCCTGTCTGCCTTCCTTCATACCGAAATTTATGAAATGCTCAAGATATCTGGCATTGTCATTTCCATATGCCTTATTCAGGTCAGTATATGATTTTTTATAAAATGTAACGTTAAATGTAGGGCTTCCCGCACGTCCCTCCGAAAGACCGCATCTCATATAATGATCGTAAAGCTTAGTTGAGTCAGAACCGAAATGCTGCTTCATATCCGGATAAACAGATGCATAATAATCGGAATTAAAGACAGCTTCGCTGGGTGCCCCATCAACCGAGTATTCAGCTATTTCAGTCCTGGTTCCGTACTTATCAAAGCCGGCAACCCTGAGGTGAAGTGCTCCTTCCACATTTATAGGGCTCTGATATGCCCTGCTGGAAAGATTGGGAATGCTTCCGTCTGTAGTATAACGGAGAGTGATTCCTTTATCGGGCGTACTTACCGAAATAGTAACCTTGCCAAATTTTGAAACCGACTTAGTGAGAACCGGTTTTTTGTACGCCGGAAGATTGATTCCGTTATTATAAGCGGAATTATATGTATGATATGCTTCGAGATCTATACCTCTTCTTCTGAAAAGTTCTGATATCGTAACACATTCATATCCTCTGGCCTGAAGATAATCTATAGCACGGAGTGCCGCATCACATGACTCCTTGATTCTGTCATGAAGGCATACAATGCTTCCGTCCTGCACTCCTGAAATGATAGCCTGATATGTCTTATCCACATTCATATATATATAATCCTGAGGATTAAAGTCAAATCTGATCATAGGATAAGCTACCGTTGCCGATGTGTTTCTGGACATATCACCGCCGGGTATCCTGACCAACTGCTTGAAATCACCGCCCATGGCAGTCTTCAGATAAGGATAAACACTGTCAATCTCCGATCTCATCTCAGATGCGGAAAGCCTGGCAAAAGGAGCAACATGACTCCAGGTATGATTCGCAACCTGATGACCTTCTCTAACCATACGATTGATTATCTCCTGCTTTCCGGCCACACCGCAGGCACCGCTCTGTCCAACCATAAAGAATGTGGCTTTGGCACCTCTTGCTGCGAGTCCGTCCAGGAGTGGTCCCGTAGTCTTATAAGGTCCGTCATCAAAGGTAAAGGCAACCAGCTTCGGTGCCGCTGCCTTTACCGGAATTACGGGTATATTCAAAATCGATACCGCTATTAATAATGCAAAGAAAAATGTGATAAACCGTTTAAATCCAACTTTCTGCTTCATATTTCCGTCACTCCTTTTTGTCTGTTTAACAGTTTATATTCAGGTCTTATTTCTGTACGTTACGGAAAGTATCAAGTGCTACTTCTATAACCTTATCCATATCATAGTACTTGTACTCACCGAGTCTTCCGCCAAAGATAACATTTTCCTCGGCGTCGGCCAGCTTTTTATACTCCTCATGGAGTCTGCCGTTCTTCTCATCATTTACAGGATAGTACGGTTCATCTCCCGGCTTCCATTCACTGCTGTACTCCTTACTGATGACAGTCTTAGGAAGCATATTTCCGTCTTTATCCTTACCGAATTCGAACCATTTATGCTCGATTATTCTTGTATAAGGAGTTTCCGCGTCGGTATAATTAAATACCGCGTTTCCCTGGAAGCTTTCTTTATCAAGAAGTTCGGTTTCAAACCTTACGGAACGATATTCAAGCGTACCGAGTCTGAAATCAAAATAAGCATCGACAGGTCCTGTATAAAGAATCTTATCGGCGAGTTCCGACAGAGCCACTGTTTCACCGCTGATACTGAGACCATTTTTCTTTACATCAAAGAAGTCTGTATCCGTCATCACAGTGATTCCGTCATGATCCAGCATATTTCCTATCATGGCAGTATAGCCGCCCATAGGGATACCCTGATAAAGAGCATTAAAATAATTATTGTCAAATGTAAGTCTTACCGGAAGTCTCTTTATGATAAAGCTCGGAAGCTCATTACACGGTCTTCCCCACTGCTTCTCGGTATATCCTTTGATAAGCTTTTCATAGATATCAACGCCTACAAGAGATATGGCCTGTTCCTCAAGATTCTCCGGCTCATATTCATCCGGTGAGATATCCTTTCCTGTTCTTTCCTTATAAGCTGCGGCAAAGCCTTCCATCGCTTCCCTTCGCTGCTCGGCTATCTTCTGCTCTGCCTCCTCAGGTGTTACGACACCCCACATCTTATTGAAGGTATACATATTGAACGGAAGTGAATAAAGTTCCCCTTTATAATTCGCAACAGGTGAATTTGTATATCTGTTAAATGTTGCAAATCTCTGTACATAATCCCATACTTCCTTATTGTTTGTATGGAATATATGTGCACCATACTTATGTACTTCGATTCCCTCAACATTTTCCGTATAAATATTACCTGCGATGTGAGGTCTTTTCTCAATTACCAGAACTTTTCTGCCTGTTTCGGCCATGCTTCTGGCAAAAACCGCACCGTAAAGTCCTGCCCCTACTACTAAAAAATCATATTTACTCATATTATATTTTTATCCCCCTTGGTATTCTTTCACTGAACTGATATCTTACGTAGATATAAATGCACTGAACAAATGCCAAGCCTTATCTTCTTTCCGGTTTACAACCGGTTGACGCTGCCCATGCCTTAAGACAATGGCAGCGTCAATCAATGTAAATGATATTCCATATTTTACGGGAATGGTCTTGTCACTCCGTAAATGTATGGATGTGGCCATGAAGCAACTCCATAGCTGTCTGTAACAGCCGGAGGCCAGGCCTCTATAACTCTTCCGTTTCCGAGATAGATAGCAACATGGATGATGATATTTCCTCTTCCGCTCTTATAATATATAAGGTCACCCCTCTTGATATTACTGTAGCTTACATGCTGCATCGGTGTCTGATTATAAAGTGTACGTGAATCATATTCATTTTCAGGAAGTGCATGATGTGCAGGTGTTGCCGGATACGGATCAAAGCCTGCCGCATAGAGGCACTGCATAACAAGTCCGCTGCAGTCAACCGCATTTCCAGGCTGTGTAGACTTACATATCTGATAGGTAGTTCCCATATATTCATAGGCTCTCTCTATCATAGCCTCAATCCTCTCTTCACGGGAATTAAGATTACCTGTCTTCATCGGACTTACATAATATCCGGAAAGAGTAACCAGTGTAGGTGCATCTTTCTGGGCTCTTATGATAGTTCCGTAGTTATCATATTTGAACCATCTGTTGCTGTACTTAAGCCAGCCATTTCTGTACTGTTCCTTGTAGAGATCCTTTGAAAGCTTCTGCTTCTCATTGTAAAGCGCACTGTCATATGAAGCCTTAGCTGTTCTGCCTTCCTTGATACCGAATCTTACGAAATGATTCAGAATAGCAACATCATCGAAACCGTAAGTTCTGATCATGTCGGAATACTTATCTGTGTAATCATTGAAATCATATATTCCTGCATAGTCTCCAAGTATATGATCTGTAGCAAAATTGAGCATACGTGGCATTCCGGTTGCCATACGGCCTTCCTTCTGGCCATATTCCATATAATGCTTTACATATGCAGCTATATCACCACCAAAGGCCTGACGAAGGTCCTTATGCGCATTGATATAGGATCTTACATCAAATGTTTCCTTAGCCTGCTTCCTTGCAGGTATTCCCTGCTCAACAAAGTGCTGAATGGCACCTATATCATTACAGTCATAAAGATATTTAAGTTCAGGATTATGTGCTATATAGAACTTGAAATCATATACCTTACTGTAATCAACGCCCTTATACTTTACACGCGGATTTACTATCTCCGGAACACCTACTGCTGTACGGCCTTCCTTTCTGCCATACTTAACATAGTGCTCAAGATAAGCTCTCCAGTTACTGCCATATGCTTTTCTCAGGTCAATATTTGCATTTATATATGATCTAAGGTTAAAGTTTTCCGATGATGGTCTCTTCTCATTGATTCCGTTCTTTACAAAATGCTCGATGAGACCGTAATCATTATCGGCACCGATTACTTTTCTTATGTCCTTATTCATGGCTGCATAGTATGCAGGATCATATACAGTCTTATACTCGAAGTTATTATAAAATGTTACAGGATTCTGAAGTTCAGTCACACCGCTTGAGATTCTTCCTTCATCGAATCCGAATTTCATATAATGCTCATAGAACTTCTCATAATTATTCCTGTATGCATTTCTGAGGTCCGGATACTGATAGATATAGGACTGAACATCAAAGTTCTCATTTCCTCTTCTCTTAGCCTTCATTCCGTTCTGAACGAAGTCTTCGATAAGTCCGTAATCATTATCAACACCGAGCTTATCACTTACAGCCGCATTGTACTTTATGTACTCCTTGTAAGAATACACTTTGCTGTAATCAGTTCCTTTATAGGTATATACAGGATTGATCATCTCCTCTATACCCTGAGATACTCTGTTCTCATTGTAACCATATCTGATATAGTGTTCATAGTATCTCTCATAATTATTTCTGTATGCAGAACGCAGATCCGGGTAGGCTTTGATGTATGAATTTACATCAAATGAAGCGCATCCCTGTCTTTTCTCCTTCATACCGAAATTAACAAAGTGCCACAGTGCTCTCGTCTGGTCATCTCCGTATACTTTCTTGATGTCCGGATATTTTGACGTGTAATAATGCCAGTCATAGACTGCACTGTAGTCAACACCGTTCAGAACCGTTACGCCCTTGTCATCCGGCTCATCGAGTACCGTATCAGAACCTTCATTCAAATCCTGATCAGTATCCTCTGCCGGAACAGCATCACTGTTCTTCTCTTCACTGTTCTTCTCTTCACTGTTCTTTCCTTCATCGGTTTCAGAAACGTATGGAGTATCATCTTTGTCCTCTGAAACACTATCCGGGACAGCATCCGTAACCGTGGCGGTATCTTCTGCAGCAAATGCATCAGCCTTCGGAATCAGCATCCCCCCGGCGACCAGCGCGGCAATACCGGCAGTGAGCGCAGCTCTTCTTAAAAATCCCTTTTTTCTCATGTTTTCTACCATCCTGTTCTCTAATTCTGGGGTTTCCATTGGTTAACAGTTGCAATTACATATGTTACTTCTTCATCAGAGAGCCCATAGAACATAGGTATGCTGAGCTCTGTCTCTGATATTTTTTCGGCTATGGGAAGACTTCCCTTCGGAAGACCCATATCCATATATGCTCCCTGAAGATGCATAGGTGTAGGATAATGCATATTGGTTCCTATTCCTGCAGCTTTAAGGTAGTCAGCAAGTTCATCCCGCTTTCCTTCCGGAGCGGTTATTGCAAATATATGATATACATGCTCCACATCAGGATAAACTTCAGGCAGACCTATCAGAGGATTATCTATCTCTTTACGATACCTGTCTGCTATCCTTCGTCTTTCCTGATTCCATTTATCAAGTTTTGGAAGCTTTACTCTTAGAAAAGCCGCCTGCATCTCATCAAGTCTTGAATTATTACCCTGATAAATGTGATGATATTTATAATCGGAACCATAATTAGCTAGAGCCCTTATCTTATCGATCAGCTCCCTGTCATTACTTACTACGATTCCTCCATCACCAAGTGCCCCGAGATTCTTTCCCGGATATAGTGAGAAGCCTGCCGCATCTGCAAGATTACCGGTCTTCACGCCCTTATACAATGCACCGTGAGCCTGAGCCGCGTCCTCTATCACTTTAAGCCCGTAACGATCCGCAATGCTCTTTATCTCATCCATTCTGGCCGGCTGTCCGTAAAGATGAACCGCCATTATGGCTTTTGTCTTTCCGGTGATCTTCTCTTCTATAAGTGAAGGATCTATATCATAATATCCTTCCTCAGGTTCCACAAAAACCACTTTGGCACCGGTATATGTAACGGCAAGTGCCGTTGCTATAAATGTATTTGAAGGAACTATAACCTCGTCTCCGGAACCTATATCATATGCACGAAGTATCAGATACAGAGCATCCAGTCCGTTGCCGCATCCTACCGCATACTTTGCTCCACAGTATGCTGCAAACTCCTTCTCAAACTCTTCGCATTCCTTTCCCTGTATGAACCATTCTCTATCCATGGTACGGGCATAGGCCTTGTCCAGGTCTTCCCTTATCTCACCATGCATCTTATCAAATGATACAAATGGAATTCTTATGTCCATATTTTATCCTCTGTCTTTTAGCAGTGCTACATGAAATTACTTCCTGTAGGCATACCAGATATATCTTTCTTTCTCTTTATCAGTATACTCCAGTTTTACATCAAGTTCATCACAATCTATTCTTTTATACTCATTTTTTTCATAAAATCTTATGGCTCTCTCATTCTCCGGATCTACGCACCAGTAAATGAGATTAAGCCCCATTTCCTCAGTACCCAGCTTAAGAATTTCCTGCATCGCATAGGAAGCGAAGCCCTTACCCATGGCTTCACGCCTGAGGGTTATGCCAAATTCCGCACAGCCTTTCTTCCTGTCAATTTCTTTAAGGCTTACGGTTCCCATATATTTGTCACCGTCACCTGCTATGGCAAGATGCATGGCCCCGCCGATATTGACTCCTATATTACTCTTAATGAGTCCTGAAGCTATCCTGCTCATCTCTATAAACCTTACACAGTCATCAAGAGTCATGCTCCTGAAATCCTTTTTAAGGTCTCTCACAACTTCTTCATCATGCATCCACTCTAGCATAAGCGGCGCATCTTCAATCTTTAATTCTCTCAGCTTCATATCCTATCTCCCCGGTATAAAGAGTTTTCCAAGTATATTTTCAGCTTCTGTTGATGAATACTTTTGGGCTGTACCCAGTGCCCCTGTCTTTAACGATTTATGCTTTTCGGGATCTGATATACATCTATCTATACATTCCGCTAATCTGTCAGCATTTCCCACTTCAAATTTATATCCGTTCACTCCATCTTTTATATAATATGAGGGAGCTGCTATATCACTTGATATAACCGGAACCCCTGTGGTCATAGCTTCAAGGGCAACCAGTCCAAGGCTTTCGTTTGCCAATGTAGGAAATGCCAGAACATCCATCAGATTATATACTTCTGCAAGTTTTTTCTGATCAAGAAACGGATAACGTATTATATTCTCTCTGATATAGGCGGGCATTTTCTCTATAGCATTGTCCAGTTTATCGCCGTCAACTCCGTCACCTACAATGAGAACCCGGAAGCCGGTATTCTTAAGTTTATCCGAACGAACCAGTGCCTTCAGGAGTACTTTCCAACCTTTAGTTGTTACCAGTCTTCCTGCAAATCCTATAACAAATGAATCCTTATCAATACCATACTCTTCTCTCAGCTTTTGAAGCCCGTCTTCAGGAAGCGGATGAAACACGTCTGTATCTATTCCGGCAGAAGGATATACACATATCCTGTTTTGGGGAATCCCATACTTTTTTACTACAACACTTTTGTAGTATTCCGAGGGAACAACCACCTTGACGCTTTTCTTCACAGCCGCTGCGGTATTCAGATTCATGATCTTATGAATCCTCTTCAGAGGTATTACATCCGAACCATGCAGATTTGTCATTATGTCAAAACGTCTTACAAGCCTCGCCGCATTTACGGGAATAAAGCTGAAGGATGGATAATGAACATAAACCAGATCATACTTTCCGGACAGAATACTTTTATAGGTCTTCATATAAAACCTGATATAACCGAGTAACTTGGAAAGCTTTCCGTCAGACATATACATTGCTGACACATCAAAGGGAAGATGCAGATGTTCCATCTGTTCGATGAAGTTCTTTACGAACACTCCGTAACTCGGATGCTTTTTGTCAGGTATCATATTCGAAACTATAAGAATCCTATGATAATCTTTCATGCATCTTTCTTCTTTCTGAATACCAAAAACTTGCTTATTACATAATTTCCTATAAGAACTATAAACTGTACAATTATTTTTGCAAGCCTGTCATTCCACTTAAGCCATGTTACCATCACAAACATTGAGCCCATGTCCATAAGAAGCGTACCGACCCTTCCAAGGACAAATGAAGTAAATTCCTTGACCATATTCCTGTTCTCACTTCTGAAGACAAAGCTTCTGTTTATGAAGTAAGCAAATATGACAGCTCCTATCCATGAAGCTACATTTGCAGCCTGAAGAAGCAGAGGATTTCCGGGGTCAAAAACCGTCAGTGTAAGTCCCCAGTATATCCCCAGTGATACAAGAGTAGTAAGACCTCCTGCGATCACATAATTAACTATCTCTCTGTATTTTTCATACAGTGCTTTTATACTTTTTATCATTATAATCACCAGAACAGTGTGAGCTTTTTACTCATTGGTTTACTCATCGTTTTCTTTTTTAAGCCTCTCAGAGTAATAAACGTCACCATCCGGTATATACGCCTTCCACCTGTCAGCCAAAACCTTTTTGTCCTTTTTCTCCATCTCTTTATAATTATCCGGAAGTATGGCTTTTCCACGGAATTTACATATAGATCTTCCGGCGTACACAGACTTTAAGCCTGCCTCTCTGAGCTTCATACAGTAATCCTCGATGATAGGTCCCATGGTCCTCATCTCTTTACTGAAGCCACCTGCGGCTTTATATGCCTTCTTTCTTGACATTACACAGCCCTCTCTCAGAGCCATGCAGTCTATATACTGATTGTATTCTTCGTCATAATCCTCATGCATAAGATATTCATGACCATATATCTTATCATGTCCATAAATTATGGCAGCATGCCTTGTTCTGTAGAAAGGCATTGCAAACTGAGTGGCTGCTATCCCGACATCTGGTCTTGCACTAAGAAGGCTTATCATATCACGGACACCGTGAGGACTGTAAAGCCTTACATCACAGTTTACTATCATGAAATACTCTGAGCTCAGTCTGTTGATCTGGGCATCAAGTATCTCTCCCATTGGTGCATCACCTCTGTTACCGGGATTAACAGGGATAAATGACATTTCTTTAAAGTCAGATACTGAATTAAAGCTTTCTATACATTTCTTGAGATTATCATCAAAGCCATCTGTAATTACCAGAACCGTCAGGCTCTCTCCCTCTGGTAAGGGATAGGTAGTTATATAATGACCGTAAAGCCTTTCGTCCTGGCTGACCGTGGCTTTAATACCTATCCTGTCATAATGAGCCTGAACCGCTTTTACGCCTGCATCATATGCATAAAGCTTTGCTTCTACATTTCCGGCTGTGGAAGTTGCATTCACACGCCAGCTGTAAAGAATCTTAGGAATATGATGTATCTTTTCCGCCAGCTCGGTGCATCTTAAGATAAAATCATAATCCTGAGCGCCGTTATAAATATCATCAAAAAGTCCTGCTTTTTCAACCAGTGACTTTTTGGCCACAAACATATGTGTTATATAATTACAGCTTTGAAGCAGGTCAGGATTAAACGCCGGCTTCATGCTGGGTTCAAAATGCCTTATTCCGCCTTCATCTGTCTTATCTTCATCAGTATAAATGACATCTATACTGCGGTCCTCATTTATGGCTTTTACAACCTCATAGAATGCATCCGGCATAAAAAGATCGTCATGATCTCCAAGTACAATATAATCACCGGTAGCAAGTGTATATGCCTGATTGGTATTTGAAGAAATACCGAGGGTATCTTCGCCTTCACCTATATAAAGTATACGGTCATCATCCTTCTGATACCATGCCACCTTGTCACGAAGTCGGGACTTATCCCGGCTTCCGTCGGAAAAGCATATCTGCCAGTTACTGTAGGTCTGTGCCTGAATGGACTTGATCAGTTCATCCAGGAATATAAAATCTGTTTCATAGAGAGGAACCAGAATACTAAGCAGAGGTTTATACTTAAAATCTGTCTTTCTCTGTTCCTCCAGTATCTCCTCCCCCGGTCGTACGGTATCAAAGTATATCTCATACTTTCTGTCTCTGGGAAGAAGAAATCTTCTGTGTATCACAAAATATCTTAGGGTTGTACTTACAGTCTCCTTAAATCCATGAGCCCTGAAGAACTTCCATACTCTGGTCAGCTTGTTACTCATATTAAAAACTCATTTCTATTAAAGTCCATTTGCAACATCAACAAGATACTCACCGTAACGGGTCTTCATAAGAGGCTCGGCCAGCTTAAGAAGCTGTTCTCTGTCTATAAAACCTCTCTTATAAGCAATTTCTTCTATACAGGAAATGTAAAGTCCCTGTCTCTTCTGGAATGCCGCAACGAAATCAGCTGCATCCAGGAGCATATCATGATTTCCCGTATCAAGCCATGCAAAACCTCTTCCGAGAGTTTCTACCATAAGGTCTCCTCTGTCAAGATAAGCATTATTGACTGATGTGATCTCTATCTCGCCTCTTGCCGACGGTTTTACATTTTTAGCAATCTCAACTACATCGTTATCATAGAAATAAAGCCCCGGAACCGCATAATTTGACTTTGGATTCTCCGGCTTTTCCTCTATGGATATAGCCTTTCCGTTTTCATCAAATTCCACTACGCCGTACTCTCTCGGATCTCTTACATAATAACCGAAGATAGTAGCTCCCTTCTCTCTTGCAGCAGCTCTTGCAAGAACCTTTGAGAAGCTCTGTCCATAAAAGATATTGTCGCCGAGTACAAGGGCAACGCTGTCATTTCCTATAAACTCCTCACCTATGATGAAGGCATCGGCAAGTCCTTTCGGGCTTTCCTGAACAGCATAGGAAAAGCTCATTCCAAGCTGCTCACCGGTACCGAAAAGTTCCTTAAAGCACGGAAGGTCTCTTGGCGTGGATATTATAAGTATCTCCCTTATTCCCGCCAGCATCAGTGTTGACAGCGGATAATATATCATAGGCTTATCATATACAGGCATGATCTGCTTTGATACAGCCTTTGTAAGTGGATAAAGTCTTGTGCCGCTTCCTCCGGCAAGTATGATTCCCTTCATTTCCAAAATCCTCCAATCTATTATTAGTATCTTACTCTATTTACGGATATGCAGCTTTCGAAGCACCTGATCCGTAATCTCTAAAACCATTTCCTCTTTGGTCACCAGCATGGCTGCAAGATAAAAGCCAAAGAAGATAACAGCCGATATGGCAAGCTTTATAAAACAATCCGGTTCCGTAACCCGGCTGAAAGTAATGAGTTTCAGCCAGACAGTTATTATAATTCCGATCATTGATATGAGAACTATACGAAGAAGTTTTACATCCTTTGTCAGTTCTGCTTTTAAATCTCTTGAAATATAAAGCTGGAATATAAGAACTCCCAGCTCTGCAGCAAGGGTTCCCGCTGCTGCTCCTGCCGCACCGAACTTTGGTATGAACAGGGCATTCAGTACAATATCGATGACTGCACCCACTATCTCCGAATAGAGAACTTGCATCTCTCTGCCGAGGGGTACAAGCATCTGAATTCCTATTACATTTGTAATTCCTATCAAAAGGACTGTAGGTGTTATTATAACCGTAGCCGGAACCGCCCCCAGAAAGTCGTCTCCCGAAAGCAGCAGCATTCCTTCTTTTCCGAAGATCATGAAATATATGCTGATTGGCGTAGCCAGTATAAACATAAAGTGCATGGCTTTTCTGAGTATTCTGTAAAACTCATCCATGAGTCCCTTATCAACATAATAAGACGCTCTCGGAAGAAGCACGGCACTTATGGATGTGACCAGAGAAATCAATATATTCTTTATCTTGACTGCTGCCCCGTAGAGTCCGACTTCTCCATTGTCCTTCATGAATCCCAGCATGGACTTATCAAGATTGGTATAAATGACAGTTGCAACAGACATTGCAAAGAAGGTAAGTACCATCTTCATATGCCTTTTTATGCTGTATCCGCCTACCGGCCTGAATGAAACATATTTCCTGAGATTGATGAAATTAAGAATATTTGATGCCGAGGTCGCAAATATGGTGATGGCTCCGTATATAACATAATCACCGACGTCATTTATCAGAAGCAGCATGGCTGCAACTCCGATGGCCTTAAATATCAGGGATCTGATTGTAATATACTGATATTTTTCCAGCCCCCTGTATAGCCATTCCACACCTATGGCATTCAGGAAAATTGTAGTTCCCATTATCATGTAAAGGGGTATATCTTCCCTGAGCCTCGGAACCGTAAAAACAGCTACGAAAAATGCTGCATAAACCAGAACACACATCACTATATTTATAAAAAGAAGCTCATGAACAGTTCTTGAAAGCTCCTCTTTGTCATCTCTCGCCTTACTGCAGGCTCTGATTCCGTAGGTCGGTATTCCCAGCTGGGCAAACATAGCGAAATAGCTTATAACCGAAGCCACGAAATCTACACGTCCCGTTCCTTCCTTGAGCAGTATACGGGATACGTAGGGAAATGTAATTATTGGAAAAATGATCTGCGACAGCGTAAGTATCGCATTCATTATCATATTCTTCTTTACAGAAATCTTTTTAATGTCATCGCTGCTCATATATATTAATCACTCATGCTTCGAATACTCATTCACGGTTCATACTGCGGTATATCGTATAACCGCCCGTTGAATCAAGGTATTCATATCCGAATCTGGTAAGGGTCTCCTCTCTTATAGGACTTCTGTCATATGTGATTATATGGTCATAGCCATAATAAACAGCAACAGAAAGCAGGAAATCATAATCCGGCTCATCCGCTTCTATCTCATGGCTTACTTCCTTCTTTTTCTGATTTGAAGCAGTTATATATCCTTCAATATCTCTGCCATACATAGTCTCTATATCACCGTTATACTCTCTGAGAAACATAGTGAGTGTATACGGGCATATACAACGAGGTTTGGGATCGTCCTTAAGCACTGTATCAGCCACATCCTTGCAGGAGCCCCATATTCCATATGCATTGGCTCTCTCAGAGAATTCACCTGCCGTGAATATATTCGTTCCGAAGAAGATCAGCATCACGGTAAGAACAGCATATGCCACACATTTTTTAAGAGTGCTGTTAAATCCGCTCACAAACCTGGTTGCGGCAAGTCCCATAAGAAGAGCGTCCGGTATAAGCCAGAACATTCTCCAATAAACAAAATCTTCGCCTGCAAGATAATAAACCACAGGATTAAGGATAACCAGAAGAACTGCCAAAAGAGGATATATAAGCTTCTTCCTGGTTTCCTTTCCGGATACAGTCAGATAAATGGCAGCTACTATTGTAAATGCCAGGAATATCCCGCTTCCGTAATAAATATTCAGTTGTTCCAGAACCTGTAGAAACAGATTCTTCAACATTTCAATTTTTGCCATATCTAACACCGAAACAACTTGTTTGATTTCCAAATCTGCCTTCATGACACTGCGCTCATAAACTTGCATTCATGACACTGCGCTCATAAACTTGCATTCATAACCTTGCAGTTAAGGTTATGATCTACGAAAGGTACATCTCTATCGTAAGAAAATGATTTGCCAGGAAAAGAACCGCATTCGGAATAACTGCTATAAATGTCAATACAGCCATCTTCCATGACTTCTTCATGATGCTGTAAACCATGCCGAAACAGAAAGTAAGTATGCCGGCCAGAATAATTCCATTTCCCGACATAAGGCACATACTGATGTCCGCCATAAGCACAAGAACGTAAAATCTCCAGACACTCTTCGCTTCGTATATAAGTAAAAACAGCATCAGGAGAAGCGGTATTCCGAAGCACGCCACCATGGCCTTGCCCTGCCATATACGAAAGCTCCTGAAAGCATTTGCCGACTTCACCGTATAAGCGGCAAAGATATATATAAGATGGACAAATGATACAAGTATCACTGCCTTCAGCTTATCCCCGTTAAAAAATACCAGCCCTATATCAAGCATGAGAAGCGCTATGACAAATGTATAAATGACAGGCATCATACTGTGTGCCATAACCGCCGGATGGGTAAGGCTCAGTCTGGAAAGATATGCCATATATACATACCAGGGTGAAAGGAAGTCCTTGAGGAAATCCGCATAGCTTCCATCCAGATTTACACCCATGGTAGGATCGATCGTAAGAAGGGTTCCGGTACGGAAAGTATCCACACTCAGCACCACATATCTTGAATCATCATGATCCACATGCATAAGGGTTATCATGCAGTAGATATAATAAGCTATGATAAGTACGGCAACTGCTGAGAAGAATATGAACTCGGGGTTTATATTCTTTTTTACATTTTTTTCAGCAGTCCTTTCATCCGTTTTTGAGGATTTGAAATTCCTGATTATAAAGAAAAGCCCTGCCGCCGCAAATATAACTGTAACTGCCAGAGTTATGATGATAACCGGTTTTAATGTGCCTCTGAACCATGTGACGGGAACTGTTATGACATAAAGTACTGTCATGGAAAGCAGCATTCCGGTAAAGAGGCTGAGTCCGTAACGTGTCATATATACATACTTATCGGATAACAGCTTTGCATCTTTATCCGGCTTTATCCCCAGCACATGAAGAAACCCATATCCTGCCAGATACGGAAGAAGTATCATATTGACCGTACACAGTATTAAATTCAGGATATTTACAGGTGCCATTCTATATTATTACCTATCCTTATAAGTTATATGTAAACTTAAGACCGAGTATACCACAAAGGATATCACAAATGAATTATGTTTTACTCTGAAACTTCTCCGGTTTTACTGTCTTTATTAGTTGAATTTGCCGAAAGCATAAGAAGAATGAAAGGCATGTAGCCAAGTTCCGGCATATGATGTTCTATGGAGAACAGGACTGCCATAACTGCTACGAGGAAAAGCCTGAAATAATTCCCCTTCTTCTTCTCCGTAAAAGCTATATAAGTATATGCTGCAAGCAGTGCTATAAGTACAAATACACCGTAACGAAGAAGTACGCTCTCATAAGAACAGTCAATGAAAAAATATTCCTTTCCCACACTGGCAAATCCGCCCGACCCGATCTGAATAACTCTCTGACCGAAAAGGTTTGTATCGTAATTCTCAAATCCCATTCGTCCATAATACAGTCGATTATTAAGAGCATTATTGACAAGTCTGAGGACAGGATTTGAATCACTGTAAAACCTCGATATGAGCAGCATGATAAATGCCATAACAGGAACAGAGTAAACTGCTATACCTGATGTAACCTTCTTCACGGATTCAGGTATTCTGTCACCCAGTCCGGTCAGTATACCGGCAGGGATCAGTGCCCCGACTGCAAGCAGAAGAAGGCATAAGGAAGTCAGCCTCGTATCGCAAAAAACAAGACAGAATACAGCCATAGTAAACGGAATTATCGCCTGCCACGGTTTCCTCTCCTTCCTTGTCCAGAGATAACAGAGAACCAGTGACATTATATGAGCGGCAAAATCCGTAGGATAAACAGTGCCGTAAGACATCCTGGGTTTATAGTCATGAGAAGCCTTTGTATAGACATAATTATTGATATGTCCTGTCAGTGCCGCAAAAGCTGTCACGAGAAGCAGTGCCAGAATCACGCACATATATACCTTTATGATCCTGTCACCATCCAACCCTCTGGCCGCTATAACAAGTAACACCAGCTCAAATATAAGAGCGGAATCTCCCATATAGGTCCATCCGTTCAGGTAATATGAAAGCATTAATGAAACGCCGATAAGAAATACCAAAACCACCTCATGGACCTTCCATCTGTCTTCTCTGAGAATCTTATAAAATGTAAAGCATATAAGAAGGATACGCGTTACAAGCAGGAAAGTCGGATTCCATCTGATGAAAAATGTAGTAGACGAAGAAAAAGCTATCCCCGCATAAATCCCGAGAAATACCAGATATATGATCTCAATTATTCTGTTTTCAATTGCATTTTTCTTCAACATCTGTTCCTCAATAATTCATCGGTCAATCCATAATTCACCGGTCAATCTATAATTCATCATATCCCGGGCTATCTTTTCTGCAGTATCTCACCGGTCTCAACAAGCTCACTGCCATCGGCTGTATCATAAAGTATACAGACTCTGTAGCTATGCTCATTTATCTTAAGAACCCCATCTCCTCTTGTATGCAGAGAAAAACCTGATATATCATAATCATATTCATCATCCGTCATATGTGAGACGTCGGGGCGATAGCCATTATAAGTGGGGACGAGGAAATACTCACTGCTTTCTTCATCTTTTAGGACTATACTGAGTTTCACATCATCTGAATCGACATACTCCTTGACAGCCCATCCGGAAATATAGAAAAGCTGTTTTCCCTCACCGAAGAATCTTACATCAAGATTATCAAAGAACCATCTGTAATCTCCGGGCTCATCCGCATGAATCACATTGATTCCGGCTGTATCATAGCTAATAACCCTGACAGTCCGTCTGTAATTAACCGACAGAACGGATATAACAGCCACAAGCAGAAGAAAGATGCATAAAGATACTATGCTTCCTGCTTTTTTGAAATTATTCTTTTTATCTTCTCTACTATCCAGCATATCAGTATACCCGCTACTACCTGTATAAGAATCCCTGCCATAAGATTATACAAGCTTCCCTCTATGATTCCAGTCTTACTGCTGAGAAATGCATATATTTCTTTTCTGAAAAGTGCATGTACAATTAGTATGTACAAAGTTCCCTGGCCCCCGAGAGCAGCTACTCCGGTCACCGGCGAATTATCCTTTGTTATCCATTCCGAGAAAAGGTAACAGAAAAGTGTTCCCGCAACTGCAGCTATCACTACTCCTCCATAAGGCTTATACTGTCTTATGGCCAGTTCTCCTATTCCTGTATGAATAAAAAATGCAAGTACAGCCGAAAGAATGAAATAGATCCACCTTGCATTCTTTATCAGGTCGAATACAGAATATTTCTTAATAATGAATCCGATATGATATAACCATACCGCATAAAGCGCAACGTCAATACTCCATGGAAGCCAGAACCCGAAGCCAGCCAGAGCGATTCCCAGAAGACCTGTGATCAGAACAACTGCGTGACGCAGGTTATCTTTAGTGAATCTCGCGATCACCATGTAAATGAGTTTAGTCATGAATAACATGGTAAGAAACCATACAGGTCCTATCATATCCGTTCCTGTAAGTATTCTTTTCGTAAAGCTTATGGATAGTATTGCTTCCTTTAAAGCCTTCAGATGTTCTTTATTCTTTATTACATATATAACAGCAAATATCGCGTAAGGAAGCAGAATACCCTTAACAGCCTTCAGTATATCTTTTCCAAAACTCTCTTTCGTACTGTCCTTATGGAAATATCCACTGAGAATAATAAATGCAGGCATATGGAAGCTGTAGATCAGAGTTCTGAGTCCTGTATCGAGACTGCTGTGTCCCATAAGCATCATGATTATGAGTATGAATCTCATAACATCTACAGATCTGTCCCTCTTTCCTTTTACAGAACCCGGATGCTCAGTAACAGTTTTTTCAGGTTCTGTCTTCTGTGCCGGCTTATCGGCAGCTCTTCCATTTTTAACGAACCTCTTTATCAGCACCCAGACGGACATGAGTATCAGCGGCAGGAAAAACTGAATAAATCTTGATATAAGGTCAGCCTTTTCCGGAGTAAAACCTTTCAGCATGAGGCTGATCAGCAGCCCGCCGCATTCCAGAATTACCAGATGTATGCATAATAAAAGAAGAGAATTCCTTCCGAAAAATGCAAATACCACTGATATCTTTTCCAGCTTCTTCGATATGTAGATTACAAAAAGACAGGCTGCGATGATCAGTGCCGTCGTAAGGAAATAATCATAGATAGAAGCTCTTGCAAATGAGATTACTGCATAGGGTGTGAGAAAAACTCCTGCAAAGGCAAACAGAAGAAGCGGTATGGCATGATAAATCCTGAGTTTTTCAACTATATTTTTTTTACACAGTTCGTGTCCCAGCATGATAAACGGGAGTGAAAAAAGTCCCGAAAGAATACTGAAAGGAAGCCACAGAAAGGCCGCCATAACAGTAGAGAGAACAAACAGAGAAACCGAAAATGCCCACTTGACCCATGTAGGAAAACCTCCGGAAAGTATAAGCCTTGCAAGAACAATTCCGAAGAACATGGCCGGCAGAAACCATATAGCTCCTATACGTCCTCCCATATCCACCGGTCCCATAGCATTTATGGTTCCCGATGCAAAGAATATCTTCTTAAGACTTGCCCATATAACGGCAGTAACCTGCACCGTATCTGTCGGGCCTGTAATGCATTTATTCAGAATATCAAATAAAAAAACAAAAAGAGACGTCAGAAAATAAGGCTTCATCAGCCTGTCAAACTTTTTCGCAATATATGCGCAGTCAATCTTTCCCTCACCGATATTGTAACCTGCAAGAACGAAGAATATCGGAAGATGATAGAGAAATACTATCTCCTTGATATGGTCGTTCGTAACTACATGTCCAAGGATGACAGACAGTATGGCTATACCCTTTGCGATATCTATCCATTTTATTCTTTGTCTATCTTTCATCACTGCCCACACTGCTCTTAGCTACACTGCGCCTTACTCTTCCAAATTTCGGCGCTGTAATCTTCATTTCCGACACTCTGTCTTCATATCCAAGGAATTTGAAATCAGATATGAACCATGACAGAAGTAACCAGATGATCATAGTCCTGATAAAACCTATGTCAGCAATAGTTTCATAGAATTTATCAGAGAAAAATGAGAACAGCAGAACAAAGAGCATCTTTGAAGTAAAGAGCAAAGATACCTTAACACGGCTTCCGCCATTCTTTTTAAGTCCTTTAAGTGTATACTGATAAGAAAACTGATTAAATACAGCCATGATAAATGTATAGATGACCATGGCCAGATATCCGCCATCATAAAGAAATGCATAATAAATAGTATATACATTTCCGAGAGTATAATTGCCCACAGCCTGATATGGAAGATCCAGCTTTGCTCCCCATGCTCCCATACTGAATCTTTTGGCAAGATAAGCTCTTCCGACTCCCCATGTCTGGCTGTTAGAGAAAGGTGTTCCAAACTTTCCGGCTCTTATAAATGTATCGAGATTCTTAAGCTCTGCGGAAAGATAAACACATACATAATCTACAAAGTTCCTCTGCTTTCCTCTTCCGAGAAGCTCCGCCGAAAAGTAGAAAAGAACCAGGAATCCCAGAGCCAGAGCTACCAGCAGAATGATCTTTCTCATACTGAGTTTAATGTTCCAGTCGGTTTTTGCACCTGTAAGGAAATAAAAGATCACGACCATATCAAAGAGGTAACCGATAAGACCTCCTCTTCCACCGGTGATAAGAGAAGCTGTCATTCCCAGAACTATATTTATAAAAATGACAAGCCTGTGCTTGGAATATCTGAATACCAGCTGATGTATAAAAAGATAGACCATAACTGAAGTTATGGAAAAAGCCGCAAGTCTGAAAAGAGATACTATCGTAGGCATATCTATAGTATCTGTAGTGAACATATTTACATTTCTGAAATAATAAATCTGGTCACCGAGAGACCCTGACGCTCCGAGTCCGATAATGAATTTCAGAGTGAGCAGGTTTGCAAGAGCTTCTACTGCCATAAATATAACCAGCTTCCAAAGCTCTACATCTATTACATTATCCTGTTCTTTCTTCTTTTCAACAGGCACAGGATCCACCGGCATATACTTATCCCTGTTACAGATATAGTCAACCGCCAGAGAAACGAGCACAAAGATAAGAGCCCCTCCCACAAGCGTAAGCAGGGTCTCTTCAGCAAAATCAAGCTGCATCTTATCTACGAAGAAAATGGCATAACCGGCCGACATGACAAATCCCACAAGAAACATGCTCTGTGGTGTCAAAAGTTTCTTCGGAGAAAGAGCAAGACACAATATTAAGAGTATAACAAGACATATAAGCAGTATAAGTAATTTAAACATTATTACCTCTTCTTAAGACTCTTCTCAAAATCTTTAAGAACATATGCCGCAAAAGCATTATATCCTACAAAGCCAAGTACACGCGGTATCCTGACTCTCTTTGATTCTCCGGACTTTGCATAAATTTCCGGATATTTTATCCTCAGGTATCTGTCAAACTTCATAAGTTCTTTCCTGCCGTCTTCCGGATGTTCAAGAACCATATATGCAGTATATGTATTCTTGACAATGGACTTAAGCTTCAGATTCAGCATATAGTCCTCAACGGAAGCAGCCATCCTGCCCTTATCCCTGCTGAATTCCTTGCATATACGGGCAGTCATACGAATATTATCCCTGTAATGCTTCCTGAGTCCCGAAAGACTTACACTCTGCTCTCCGAGTCCCAGCCTGTAACAGTATATAGGCTTTCCAAACCTTGCTATACTGTGGGCCTTAAGCAGGGGCAGACATGTATATTCATTATCTGTATAAAAGCATCTTTCGGTAATATGTATACTGTTTTTCTGAAGAAGCTCAGTTTTTACAGCCAGTTCATGCATCAGAAGATTCTGTGTTATCTTTACATTTTCAATATCAGTATCTTCCTCGGGTATCTGGGTATGAGATACCTTCTCATAAACCTTAATGCTTCCGTCTTCTTCCTCATAACATTCATTATAAGGAGAGATTATAAGGTCTGCTTCGTGATGCTCCAGGAATTCCAGAAATTCCGGAAGATTCTCCTTCACATACCAGTCATCTCCGTCAAGCTGCTTGAAATACTTTCCTTTTGCAAGCTTAATACTTGCATTTATAGTGGAACCATATCCTCCGTTCTCCTTATTGTTAAGCCTTATGGTTCCGGGCCACATTTCCACATACTCATTAACACGGGCTGCTGTAGCATCTGATGAGCCATCATTCTCCACTATAACTTCCATCTTATTCATAACGCTGTCATCAAGTCCGTCAAAGGTACTCATAAGCTTATCTATGTATTTTTCAATATTATATGCTGCCACTGATATAGTAAGAATTTTACTCATCCTTTGTTCTCCTCGTATCCGGATATGTCACCGGGCATCCTCTCTGCCACAGGTGCTCTCTGCTACAGGTGCTCTCTGCTACAGGCATATCTCCTGCCAGAGATTTCTCTTATTCCTGAAGAGTTTGAAACGTCTTACGAATCTCACTCTTTCTATCTTGTTCATATCATAAAACTTACGCAGTCCCTTGACTATCTTGGCAGGCTCACCTTTAAGAGGAAGAACCGCCAGTTCCTGTCCCTGAAGGACAAAGTGCTCAATTCTTTCTTTTGTGAGTTTCACATGTGTAAATGTGACGAGCCAGTAAACCAGCTTAAGTTTTTTCTTAATTCCTGTTTCCTTTACAGCACCTACAAGATTACCACTGTGCTGCCTGTAAAGTGAAAGAGGTTCGTCCACATATCTTACCTCTCCAAGAGCAGATGCCGTAAGGATCATCCACCAGTCATGAGCCAGAATATGTTCAATATGCTCAGCTTTCTTATACCTGACAGCCTCATCCCTGAGTCTGCGGTTAAAGAGCATGGTACAGCCTGCGGCAGTATTCTGAACCACCAGTCTGTTAAATGTAAGATGATAGGGATCAAGCTGATTGTAATACATGAAAGAATTATCAATAACCGACAGATCCTCGTTTACAACCTTCATGTCCGAGAAAGTAAGAAGCGGTATATCACCATTTTCTTTTTCCATACGGGAAAGAGCTTCCATACATTTTTCCGCCTTTTCAGGAAGCCATACATCATCCTGATCGGAAAACATATAATAATCAGCTTCAACTTGTCCCAGAAGATACAGGAAATTCATTCTTCCGGATCCCGTCGGCTCACCTTCCACAAGAAAAATCCTGTTTGGAAATGCAGCCATGTATTCTTTTACAATATCTACGGTTGCATCTTTTGAGCCGTCATCATGTATATATATTTTTATATCCTGCAGGGTCTGACTCAGAATAGAGTCCAGCTGCTCCCTCAGATATGTCTCTCCGTTATATGTTGCCATCAGAACTGCTATCATTTCTTCTCTCTTCTTCCTTCTTATATATCTCATAAGAATCAAGCATATTGGTATATTTGAATTCCAGATAATTCCTTATATCATCATATGCTTTAAGAGTCGATGCCCCATGCATATGATATATTTTCAATTTCGGAGTATACAGGGTCTTATAACCTTTTTCCCTGCACCTTCCGGCAAGAAGCAGTTCTTCAAAATAAAATCTGGTCTCGGGCTGGAACAGGATATCATTTTCCCTGATAAAATGATTTGTCACTATCAGAAATGAACCGGAAAAGACAGGATTTACAATTTCTTTCTTCCAGTCTTCCGTCTTTTTATTGCCGGTGAAATATCTTACTGCCTCTATAGCCTGCTTGGGAAAATATTTTTTGATCCTGTTCTTCTTCAGACGGTTGGTCTCCCATTTCACGCCCTCATCTATATCCTCAATCCTGCCTCTTACCACAGCCATATCGGCTTCGACATGAGCCGCTGTCGGATATTCAGCATAGAGAGGGGACTGATGTTCCGCCACCGTAGGAGCATATATATCAGGGCCTATGATATAATATCTGTCCCTCTTGCTTACCTGAAGCAGACGATACAGAAAATCCTTCTGTTTTATAACTATGTCATTATTCGCAGCTATTATAAAGCGCGGATCATACTTCTTTGCTATGGCATAAGCCTTATTGTTACCTCGGCTGAAGCCGTCTGCTTCAGTATTGACGATAACCTTGATATTCTTATATTTCTTATATTTATTCCATAAAATGTCATCGCTTCCGTCACCGGAACCATTGTCATAAATAAGTATAAGACACTTATCAATACCGCGGAGCTTTAAAAGCGAATCCACACATCTCATGGTCTCTTCATAGTTTTTATAATGAAGTATATTAAATGAAGCAAGAATCATTTATGCACTTTCCTCACTACTTTTCTTAAATCTCTGAAACCGTCATACATATTGAACAGCTTCTTTCCCTGGAACAGGAGTAACTGTGCCCTGTCTCCTGCTGAAAGCGTATTCAGCAGCACCGAACCATATATTTCCTCAAACTCAAATTCTTCATATACCGCAGTCCTTCGTTCTTTTATCTCCTGCCTGTCTATGTCCGGAGTTCCCTTATACAGTCCAAGTCTGTGAATGGTCTTCAAGGCCTCTATGAATAATCCCACAACAGCCCTGTAGACTCTCGGATCAGTCATGTCAACGCTGTCCATAATCCTTCTCAAACACTTATAATAATTATCGGCTGTCTCACGATTAACCGCATTTGAAACAGACTCTGCATTTTCATGATAAAAATACCAAAGTCTGTTGGTAAGATATATCTTCTCGGATTTCTCAATGAGCTGCATGTTCCAGAGTATATCCTCACCCACCTTAAGATCTGTATCAAAAGGTGTATCGGCGGCAAGTTCCCTTTTTATCAGTCTCGAGACGCAGCCTCGTCCCACATAGGTCTTATCTCTGAAATGATACAAGGTGCCATAGTCTATAAGATGTGACATAAGGTCACGCTTATCTTCTATCCTTACTACTTTACCGCTTCCGGACTCCAGTCCCGAGATATCAGAACCTCTGTAAAGCTTTCCTATCAGGAAATCGGCATCCAGCTTCTTTGCTATACGATATGCCTTATCAACAAAGCTGTTAAGTATCGTATCATCCGAATCCACAAAAGCAACATACTCTCCTTCAGCGTTTGACACTCCCAGATTTCTGGCCGAAGAAACTCCTCCGTTCTCCTGTGAAATAATCCTGACTACAGGGTACTGCTTAACGATTTCACCCAGTATCTCATCATACTCAGGATCACTTCCATCATTTACAAGTAAGATTTCATGAGAAACCGCAGTGGCTCTTTCTATACTGTCAACGCATTCAAAAAGCCTGTCTTTTGCTCCATTATAAAATGGAATTATAATGCTTACCTTTACCATATCACTCCACTATCTCTATATGCCCTGCCTGTCTTTCAGATTCAGGCGGCAGTTCCATATAGTCACCGTAAATTCTTGTAAGATATCTGTCATATTTATTCGGAACATTTATCATAATGTCCTCGAATCTTCTCTGTCTCGGTTTTCCGAAATATCCCCTTGGAACAAATTCCCTGAAACCGTATCTGCCGGAGATATCTCCTACCAGCATACATTTTTTGCCCTTGGTACTCTTAAATACCTTATCGAACTTCTCCTGTTCCTTCTTTAAGTTCAGCTTCTCATTCAGCCTGAAGGCCTTTGCGAATGCAATAAGGAGTTTCTCATGAGCAGGTCTTTTTACATTTGACCTGAGTCTGTCAATATTACAGAAACCTATACGCATCTTGTAATAATAATATCCGAGCTTATAGAAAAACTGCTTCGGTCGCTTGTCCGGATAACCATCTATAGGGAATACGTCTATGCTGAGATAGCTCACACTATCCTCCGACAGTCGCTGTTCCTTCACCCTTGTCCTAAGATCTCTCAGCTTAAGAGGATAGAAATATACATCCTCCTGTATTGTAAAATGCTCTACATCATAGCGAGGCGACAGCATATGTCTGTACTTTTCAAGGAAAAGGTCATAATCCTTTCTCGGCATAGCCACATCCATATCATCATCCCATGGAATGAAGCCTCCATGTCTGACAGCACCCAGAAGTGTTCCGCCTACTGCATAATAACGGAGATTATACTCCTTACATACACGTATAAAATCCTTTAATATATCCAGCTCTTTAAGCTGTATCTCTCTCAGCTCTTTGTCTGCCATCGCTGTCTCCTCAGTTTTTATCAGAAGCTTTTCTCAGGCTTCTTACCTATAAATTTGGCTTTAAGGAATGTTATTCCTTTATTCAGTATATTTATCTTCTCCATATACATGAAAGGAATCTCACAGATATCATCTTCCCTGATTTTCCCTTCCTGCATCTGGTAGGTAAGCCATACATTGAATATTCTCTCACTTACCCTTCCCGGATAACGATTCTCAAATGAAGAAAGACCGTCTTCTGATTCAAGCCTGGACTTCAATTCAAAAAGAATATCAAAGAGCCATGTCAGATATTCCTCCATCAGGTCTCTTCTCATGATCATCATATTGAACATATATCCCCAGGTACGATTGATAGCTATATCATAAGCAGGCATATACTCAGGATACTTCTCTTTGATTATATCCCTTGCTGTATCAAGCTCAATAATCCTGTGATTATGGGCATAATGCTGCTGAAGTGTTTCGATATAATAATGCCTCTTCTTCGGAACAAAAATCTTATATTTATCAAGAAGCGGTCTCAGTTCTTTATATTTAAGAACTCTGTCGAAACTATCCATATCTATGGCATTATTTGCATCTTTGTATTCTTCTGTATCTGTATTTCCGTTTTTCTTCTTTCCTGAAGCCTTTGGGGAAAGTCCTTTAAAATGCCTTCTGTAATGTACAAGTCCGAGATAATCACTCTTCAGATTCTTCCAGGCCCAGTAAAGACCTGTAAGCTCACAGAACTGATCATTCATCGAACTGATATTGTCTCCCGTATTATCAGTCTGAAAGCCAAGATCAAGAGGCATTCCATTTTCATCCTTCTTACCCTCGGCCCCTACATGGAGCGGTATATACATCTTATCCTTGGGCATAGGATATTTCTTATGAGTCGCAACTACTACCCATACCTTTGCTTTTCTTGAGTAGTCAGGATCAGTATAAATCATATATATCTCACTCCAGTCATAATTACTCCGAGAAGCTTGTCTCCTGCCGGCTGAACTGTTCTCTTTGCATCAAGAAGCTTCTTCATACCTGTCTTGCCGTAGCTTGCAACAAGTATTATGGAATCGGCATTCATAAGTTTTGAAAGAGCATCCGCACTCTTCTCTACATTTTCAGCCTGAATAACCTGCTTGTCAGATTTTGCATCCTTAAGTGCAGCTGCCAGCTTTTCAGCAAGCTCACTTGTATCAGTCTTCTTATCTGCCGCGGCAACAACTACTTTGTTTACCGAATCATCCATCATTATTGAATAAGCAACCTTCTTATATGCCTCTTCACGATTCTTTCTCGGAATCGCACCAAATCCTCTTGTGCCTGCAAACATCAGATCCATTTCAGTTCTTACTGAATCCTTTGCAAGGAAGACAACCAGCAGTATAAGTGCAACCACGATTATTCCAGCGAATCCGCCGAGGATACCGAATTTGACCATGGTCTTTCTGCTGACTCTTCTGGCTGCCGCTGCACTTCCCGAAGGCTTTGACGCATTATCCATTACTCTTATCTCATCTATACCGAGATAATCTCCTGCCTTCTGAACGAACTTATTGACAACCGCATTCTCTATAAGCTCTGCTCTTTCGGGATTCACATCGGAAACAATTATATTTACGATATGAACACCTTCAAGATTCTTATTAACCATAAATGAAAGGTCTCTGGCTGTGATATTTGCCATATCCGGATAACTTCTGAGGTTAAGCTCATTTATGATTTCCTCCATGGTCTCATCACTTACAACTATAAGATATACATCCTTGGCAAGCTTATTCATAAGCTGAGAGAAATCCTTCTCATCACTGCCTTCTATCTTATCAAAGTTAAAATCAACATAAACCCTTGCATATGAGTTATATACTCCGTCCGGAATGACCGCGTCAGTATATTTGGCAGTATTCAGGCTGAAATAAGCATCATGATTTGCCTTGATTATAGTATGAATAGTGGTTCCTCCACCTGCTATATCCTTCTTCTGTGACTTATAACTGTATCCCATGAATATGCATCCGAAAATGGCTGCTACTATGAGGATAGCTATCACATTCTCCCAGAGATAGAGGAAGAACTGCTTGAGGTCTATGATTCTTTCTTTTACTTCCATTTCTGATTCCTTTCAATCCGAATATGTCATATCATTTAAGCCTGCACTTAGTCATAAGTTTTATCAGTATATCAGACGTCTTATTGTAAAGAGCTTTCTGCTGGCTACTATTGCATCTCCGATAACAACGCCTGTCGACTCGTCAGCCGCATGTATCATCTTTCCGTTTCCTATATAGAGTCCCACATGACCGGCTCTGTCCTGATCATAAGTTCCTCTGCATATGATGTCACCCGGAAGAGCGTTCTCAATTCCTATTATCTCAACGCCCTGTGTCTGCTGCTCATCAGAGCTTGGTGATGCATAGATACCAAAATGCTTATATACATAATATGTGAATCCTGAACAGTCAAATACGTCAGGACCGTGACCGCCGTGAACGTATGGCTTTCCGAGGAACTGCATAGCATACTCTACTACCGCTTCTCTGAGAGCCGTTGTAGTGGATGCTGCAAGGAAGTTCTTTGTAGCCATATAATCCTTGAGCGTACCATCCCATTCTATGGCATAAGTCTCAGTATAAACATCAACCTTTGCAAAATACTCCAAAAGAGCGAGGTCATCAAAGGTTGTCACCTTTCTTGCTTGTGCATTATTCTTCCAATAATAATTGAAATCATAAACTGCCGCATAATCTATATCTTTATATTTTGTCTCAAAGTTTCTCATATATGAGTAACCCCAGGCTTTTCTGCCTTCACGCTTGCCGTCTCTCATATAATGAGTATAATATGATGCTATATTATCCTTGTAGGCACGTCTTAAGTCTACATTTGCATAAGCATATGAATAAACATCGAATTCCTTACAGCCTCTTCTTCCTTCTTTCATACCAAAGGTAACGAAATGAAGAAGAACAGCCTGATCATCAAAGCCGTAAGCCTGCTTTACATCAGCATACTTCTTTGTATAGTAGGAATAATCGTAAACATCCTTGTAATCTACGTCATTGATAACAGTAGTACAATTTTTCATATCGGTCACGCCTGTTGCAATTCTGCCTTCGGCTTTACCGTAATTGATATAATGAGTTACATATTTAAGAATATCATTTTTATATGCACGGCGGAGGTCCGCATGAGCATAAGCATAAGAAAGAATATCGAATCTGTCATATGCCTGATGATATTTCTTAACGCCTGTTGTTACGAAATACTCAAGTACTCCGGCATCATCAAAGTAAAACTGTCTCCAAACCTGCGGATACTTACTTACATAATAGATATAGTCATAAACGTCTTTGTAATTAACGCCGTCATATACCTTTACTTCATCTACGACATGGCCAACATCTTTTGCTGTATAGCCCTTCTTGGAACCTATCTTTATATAATGGAGATAATACTTATAAAGATTATTCTTGTAATATGCCCTGAGTTCAGGATTCGCAAATGCATATGAATAAGGATCGAAATTCTCACTTGCACGGTCCAGAGCATATATTCCTTTATTTACAAAGTAATCAAGAAGTCCTTCATCATCGTAACCGTACTTCTCAGCCGTATCAGGATATCTTTCCGCATAATAGTTGAAATCATAAACCGGTGCATAATCGATGCCGTCATATACAGTCGCATAATTCTTCATCTCGTCTACGCCTGTTGCAACTCTGCCTTCCTTCTTACCGAAGTTAATAAAATGATAATAATACTTCTCAACGGCATTCTTATATATATGGCGGATGTCCGCATGGGCGAAAATGTAGGATTCAACCTCAAAATCTTCCGAACCCTGCTTTCCGAGCTTAATTCCTTCATTTACGAAATCATCCAGAACCTTCTCGTCGTCAAGACCGTACTTATCCTTAACAGTCGGATATTTCTTCGTATAGTAGTTATAGTCATATACAGCGCTGTAATCGACCTTATCCTTAACTACCGCAGCATTCTGCATCTCAGTAACATCCCGGCTGGTTCTTCCTTCGGCATAACCGAACTTTATATAATGGTTATAATACTTCGTATAATCATTTTTATATGCTTTTCTGAGATCTGCATTTGCATATGCATAAGACTGAACATCAAATGTAACCTTGCCCTGTCTTCCTTCCTTCATTCCAAACAAGACAAAATGGCGTATGGTCAGAATATCATCATCACCAAACACCGTCTTCATATCAGGATACTTTGATCTGTAATAATTAAAGTTATATACAGGCTTATAATCAACACCCTCATAAGCCGTTACCGAACCGACTCTCTCAGTGACATTGACCGCAGCCCTTCCTTCTCTCTTACCTGAATTAATATAATGCATATAGTATTTTGCATTGTCGATACCGAAAGCATTTCTAAGGTCAAGGTTTGCTTTCTTATATGAATTAAGATCAAAATCCGCTGATGCCTGGCGGCCTTCTGTCATACCGAAATTAACAAAATGCCTGAGAGCTCCTGCTTCATTATTTTCAAAAGCAGTTTTAAGATCAGGATACTTATTCAGATAATAATAATAGTCATAAACAGCAGAATAATCCTTGCCGTCAAGAACCGTTGTATAAGTCTTTCCGGGTTCAGCTATATTCTCCAGATCTTCCGCTTCTTCATATACGACAGCCTCAGGATCCAAAATACTGATATCACCGGTATTAACCCCGGTATCTTCAATAACTTCAGTATCATCATTTCCGGTCATATCATTTTCAGTCAGATTGTTTCCGTTTTCCGGCTCAGCTGCAATATTCTCATAAATAATATCCGCATCGGATGGTGTAGCATCCTCTGCCGCAAACGCCTCTCCTTTAGGTGCAAGAATCAGCATACCCATGGACATTGCAGTAAATGCTGTAAGCCACAGTTTCTTTCTTTTATTCATCAGAACCTCCTTTAAAATCAGTTCGCACAGTTATAAACAGTATAACACAGTTATATGAACGCTTCAAGCATTCGCATACGGCGCTACTTATCCATATAGTCCTTTCCGAAGAATCTGTCATATTGCATGACTTTTATATCATCCAGGCAGGTCCTCTCCTCTTCAGTCCATTCATTTCTTTCCACAAAACTTCCGTCATCCCGGATTATGATATCGCCTGTCATTCCCGTTATATCAGGCACGGGGTTCTCATTCATATATTCCATATAGGGATCGGAATGTATACCGGCAAGTCCCATAACATATCCGGGAACTCTGTATGCGGCAAAATCTCCGAGATCATCCTTCGGAAGTCCGTAATTATTCCAGATAAGGAGCGGTGTCTTGTGAAGATCAGCCCATACCTCAGTCCTGCTGTCATCCATTTCAACACCGAAATAATGATAGCTCGGGCAGTGATCCCCCCAGAAAACTATTATTGTATTTTCCTGTTCCCTGAAATAATCCGTTAGTTCTTCGAGTGCCCGGACGGAATTCTTCTCCATATTCAGAAATGTTGTTATCTGTCTGTCTTTAGCGGTTATTCCGCCTTCATCATACGGGAAGTCATATCCCCCGTGATTCTGAACCGTAACGAGAAAAGCGAAATAAGGCTTCGATGTATCACGGTTCTCGTAATCCGAGATAAGATTTCTCATTGCCGCCCTGTCATCCATCCAGCCATGTATCATATCTTCCTCGGTATAGTTCATATCATCAAGGAAAACAGTCCTTTCAAATCCCAGATTTTTATAGACCTTTTCTCTGTTGTAGAACTTTCCGGTATTCGGATGAAGTGCTACTGTCTCATAGCCTCTGTCACCAAGGATGGATGCCACCGACTTTGTCCCGGGTCTTATCAACTCAGTATAAGGTGTACCGCCCGTATTGGCATATGGATAACCGGTAATAGCTTCATATTCCGCATTGCAGGTTCCGCCGCCTGCGGTAGGAGATACAAACTCTCCTCCTATGCACTCTTCCTGAAGACTGTAAAGCCCTTCAATAGGATCCCCGGAAGCCTGAAAATCCCCGAAATACTTTGTATCATAGAAAGATTCATTCTGAATGAAAATGATATTCGGATAATTTCCTTCATCACTGGTTTCTTTTATCTTGGCTTTTATCTCATTTACCCTGGTCTCAGAATACCCTTCCGGTTTCTTCATCTTTCTTGGTTCGGTCGCCATAAGGCCTATGGCATAGCCATGCTTGTCATAGAAGCTTTTTGCTATGGTAACAGTGGCAAAGCCGCCATAATGGAGTATTATATCTGAAATATGTGTATTTATTAAGATAAGGCAGGCCAAAAGAATTATAAAAGCCGGTATACGTATAAAGAAACGAAGCTTATCCCTTTTAAATCCCAGGGCCGCAGTAAGTATTACCGCTGCAACAACAAAGAGGAGCGTCAGAAACGGTATGCTTATCCTGTATCCCGAAATAACCGAGCCTGCTTCACCGGCCACGGCAAATTCCGATAATCTGAACGCATCTCCGCGGATATTATAATAATTGACCTCTACAAGAGTAAGGAACAACGTTATAACTCCGGAAATAATATATGCCACCCCTGCGCTGTCAGTGAGAAAATAAAAAAGAAGCAGTATTATCATGACAACAGCTGAATCGATACGGAAAAATATCGTTCTTTCAGCTATCCATGTAAGGGTATCCTTAATACTGCCTCTCAGGATCACCTCCAGCAATGCCGTTAACAGAGGTGCAGAAAAAGCCACCGCCAGTATTCTCACCACAGTCAGAGGAGTCTCCTTCTCCTTAACTCTGAATATGATCAGAAGTGATACCAGCAGCAGCATTATTAAATTCCATATGACTATCTGAATAATACCATAGTTCAGCATATGATCTATAGTCTCCAATATGCGATACCGGACTCTTCAAGTTCCTCAACACTGAAGATTCCCTTCACATCTATCAAAACTCTCTCTGACATAGGAATATCATTCACATAAAGTTTCTCTATATCACCGAGACCGAGTCTCCTAAATTCATCATGCATGACCGCAAATATAATGCAGTCGGCATCCTTTACTTCCGATAACGGAACAAGTCTGATACCGTATTCCCTCTCCGTATCAGCCGGATCCGCCATAGGATCGGTAACAACGGGAGTAATCCCATATTCCTTAAGTCCGTCAATAATATCTATTACTTTGCTGTTTCTTATATCAGGACAGTTTTCTTTAAATGTAATGCCGAGGATGACCACCTTTGAATCCTTGACAGTCTTTCCCGCCAGCACCATCTTCTTAACAGCAGCCTCGGCTATGAAACGGCCCATACCGTCATTTATCATTCTTCCACTGAGAATTATCTGACTGTGATAACCGAGTTTTTCCGCTTCATACGTAAAATAATACGGATCCACACCTATGCAGTGACCGCCTACAAGACCAGGTCTGAAGCCGAGGGCATTCCATTTTGTATTCATACCGTCGACGACTTCATTTGTATCTATACCCATACGGTCAAAAACCATGGCAAGCTCATTCATGAATGCGATATTGACATCACGCTGAGAATTCTCAACCACCTTTATGGCTTCGGCCGTCTTTATACTGCTGACGGGATAGGTCCCCACCTCAATAACAATGTCATAAACATCTTTCACGGCATCACAGGTTTCCCTGTCCATACCTGACACGATCTTTCTGATATTTGAAAGTCTGTGCTGCTTATCCCCCGGATTGATTCTTTCCGGACTGTAGCCTACTTTAAAGTCAGCTCCGCATTTAAGACCGGATTCCTTTTCAAGTATCGGAACACATACATCTTCAGTCACCCCCGGATATACCGTGGACTCAAATACGACTATGGTCCCTTCAGAAAGATTCCTTCCGACTATACGGCTTGCGCCTTCAACAGGAGAAAGATCCGGCGTATGATCCAGATTTACAGGAGTCGGAACAGCCACTATTATAAATGAAGCCTCCTTTAGTCTTGTCTCATCTGAAGTAAAGTCCACTGAAGTTTTGGCGATAGCCTCATCCCCCACTTCCTCTGTGGGATCTACACCTGATCTGTACTTCGCAATCTTCTCCTCATTCAGATCATATCCTATAACACGTATACCTTTTTCAGCAAATGCAACAGCGATAGGCATCCCCACATAACCGAGTCCGACTACCGCTATAGCTGCACGCCCTGATTGTAATTCATGAGCAAGTTCCATATATCAACCTATTTTATATTCTTAATATCATCAAATGTACCGCCGCCTGTATCATTAGGATCCTTGAAATATCCTTTTTCCACAAGCCTTACAAATGCATCAACTACGTCAGGATAAAGCTGGGTTCCCGATACTTCCTTAATAATGGAAACAGCCTTATCAAAGTTCATTCTCTTACGGTACGGTCTGTCTGAGTACATAGCATCAAAAGTATCCGCAACACCGATAATCTGAGCAACTCTCGGAACCTCATCTCCGGAAAGCCCCTTAGGGTAGCCCTTGCCATCCGGTCTCTCATGGTGAGCTCCTGCTCCTATGGCAAGTTCAGGCATGATACTTATATCCTTAAGAACCTTGAATCCCTGTGCGGAATGAGACTTGATAATCTTGAATTCCTCATCGGTAAGTTTTCCCGGCTTGTTGAGAACCTCAGCCGGTATACCTATCTTACCTATATCATGCAGAAGTGCTATATTGTAATACTTCTCAACCGTCTCATCGTCATAACCCAGTTCTTTTGCAAGCAAAGCCGTATACTCGGCAACTCTGGTAGAGTGGCCGTTAGTATATGTATCCTTCATATCTATGACCTTCGCAAAAGCTTCGATCATTTCTCTGATGAAGATCCGGCTGGTTTCTTCTTTTTCAATGAGAACAGCTTCTTTTCTCCTGAAGTAAAGGATAATACCTCCGGCAATTATCGCCATACCAAGAAGTATAAGGAATATCTTGAACCATATATTCTCATATATGGCCATTCTTTTCTCTATCGTAAGGGAGATACTTCTCTCCTCTTCAGTCATATTACTTTTGACCTTCATATCAAATCTGTAGCTTCCGCCATCCAGATTTGTATATCTCACAGGTTCAAGATTCTTTCTGCTTACTGTTGTCTCTGTCTTATCAAATCCCTCCATCTTATAGGATACCTTGGGATTCTTCAGCGAATAAGTAAAGACATAAGGATAAATCGTCAGTTCCTTTGTAGACTCAGAAATGATTATCTCTCCGTCTTCATCGGGATAGAATATCCCGTCTTCCGTCTGTACAAAAGGAAGTGCCAGTTTGATCTCATTTATACTCTCGTCAAACTCATCAATATTTACCTTGAATACACCTGATGAACCTGACACATAGAGTGAACCGTCACTGTCATATTCACTATAGGAATTTGCAGTAGCTACCGTAGGAAGTCCGCAGTCGGCATCATAGAATGAATAGTCATAATCTCCCTTTATAAGATCATCTGCATTCGCTACATAGATACCGTTACTGCTTATGATCCACATATCTCCATCTTTATTCTCATAAAGATCAAAATTATTTGAATATGGGAAATGGAAATCAGTATATTTGTCATCCTTGAGATAACCGATGGAATTACTGGTTATTACCCAGAAAAGGTTTCTCTTGTCATCTCTCTTTATCCTGAGGACAACCTCAGAAGTAAGTCCTGATGAAAGGCCAAGATTCGTTACATTATCACCATCAATAATATATATGCCGTCACCGTCCGATCCGACATACATCTTTCCTGAAGAATCTTCTTCAAGAGTAAGTATCTCAGGATTACTTATGCCGCTGCCACTGTCATATATTTTTTCAACCTTGTCATCATCTATTATCGCAAGGCCTCCGCTGACGGCAACCATCATTTTTCCGTCTTTTCTCTCGTATACGCTTCTGACTCTGTTGGTAGGAAGCCCTGATTCTTTATTGAAGCAGAGGAGCCTGCCGTCTTCATATCTAAGAAGCCCTGTATCGCCAAATGTTGCGATCCATACCCGGCCCTGACTGTCCTTTATGATGGAACGGATTCTGATTCCGCCCAACAATTCTGTCAGAGTATTACGGTTTCCGACCATTTGCCTGGTATTTTCATCAAGGCATTCTTTGATAAGGAGGCTGGACGCTCCCTTCTTGCCATTTACATTTATCTTGTACAATCCGGAATCGGTACCGATAAGAAGTGTATCACCATATCTGCATGTAGTATTGACTACCATGTCCGGAAGTCCGTACCTCTGATTGATGTCTATGAACTGGTTTGGAACTATCTTCATGAGACCCTGGCGTGAAGATGTGAACCAGAGGTTTCCTTCATAATCCGGCATCATCTTATCTATTGACTGGGTCATCGGAAGATTCTCAATCTTGATGAAATCATCCCCGACTAACATTCCTATACCATTATCAGCGCATATCCACAGTATTCCTGCAATATGCTCTATGGAATTGATACCGGAAAGTGGGCTTACATCTATCTTTTTTAGATTCTTAAGATTCCCGGAAAGGCTTCCGTAATAAATATAAGACTCCTCAGAGCCGAGATAAACATATCCCGGATTATCAGTATCGGGAAGTATGGTTCTTATGCTTCCGCACTCAAGTTTATTGCCATCGAAATAGCTGGTAACACTGCCATTTTCATAAGTAAACATACCGCCGTCAAGAGTCTCACCATAGATGATATTCTGATCATCTATTCTCAGCTCGCAGATATACTTCTCATTTAACTGAGGCGCATCAACAACGTGAAGGACCATATCATTATCTACTTCGGCGAGTCCGTGGGTCGTAGCTATTATGATATTGCCGTCCTTATCTTCAACTATGGAACGAATTGACGATGACTTCAGACCTTCAACCTGATTGAAGAAGGTAAGCTCACCGTTTTCCATTACGGCAACGCCATTCTCGTTGGTACCTATCCAAAGCCTGTTCTCATCATCAACATAAAGACTTACAACACTGGAGATTCCGGTTGATGAATCAAATCTTTCAAATGAATGTCCATCATACCTGAGAAGTCCGCTGTATCCGCCTACCCATATAAAGCCTTCATCTGTCTCAGCTATGGCATTTGTCTCCGAAGTCGGAAGTCCGCTGGTACCGTCATAAAGGATTGCTGCATAACCGTCTCCCTGACCTGTAGGATCAACTTCAAGTTCATCATTCTCACCGCCTGAGATAGTCTCAGCCTGTACAGTCCTCAGGCTCATAAATGAAAGCGGCACAGCCAATGCCGTTATTACTGCCGCTACTATTATATTTCTAAACTTCTTTTTCATATAATAGCCTTCCCCCGATTAAATCTATACCCTGTTTCTAAATCTGAGGACGATTGCCGTAATACCTATAATTGCAAGGATCGCAACTATTGCTATGTAAACAATCCTCATTACTTTAACGAATGTACTGTCTTCTTCTGCTTTTCTTGTTATCTGATCGTCAGTATCCCCGGGAGTTGCCTCGGCCGGAGTAGCTTTTTCTGTTTTCTCGGGCTTTTCAGGAGTTGCAATTTCAGGTTCTTCCGGAGTTGCTTCTTCAACTTCCTCCTCAGACTCATCAACCACTATCTGTGCCCATTCATTATTATCAGCGCTGTTTTCTGCCGGATCCTCAGGAGGTATGAGACCATATGCCCTCGCCTGAGCCATAACAGCAGGGTCATTATTGAACTTACCTGCCATAAAATCAGCATATGCCTGATTAGCTCCTGCCCGGGTAGGCGGATATCCATGGGCTGAAAGCCACGCTTTGGCCTGGGCCTTCTGCTCCGGAGTATAATCATCTCCTCCGCCACCGGATTCCTGCGGAACATCCGAGACATCTATCACTTCGCCTTCATCTGCCCTGGATACAAGCGGCTCAGTCAGCGAAAAACACAGTCCCATCAATACTATGCCGAGCATAGCAAACCATCTGATCTTATTCATAATGCTATTCAATTTCTAATCAATCTCCTATATTCAGTGAATTTAAGTAATTTAAATGCAAATAAAGCAGGATACGGGAGTCGAACCCGCCTATCCAGCTTGGGAAGCTGGCGCCCTACCGATAGACTAATCCTGCATTTACAAAAACTATTTTAACAGACTCAATATGAATGTCAAGGTTTTAGAGCCTTCTTTCCCGCCTCGCGGGCAACCACATAAATCCTCTCGGAATCACTTTTAGGTTCTTCTCTGGTGAAGGCATCAAAAGCAGCCTCAAACACAAGTCCTGACAGTTCTATACATTTTTTAATTTCAGAAAGATCATAGCCTCTCTGAAGGTGAAGCTCGTCATATCTTCTATAGTACTCGTCCTTATCTTCCCTGAGGAAAAGCGTAAGATAGAGGGAGTTGATCCTTTCTTCGGGATCATATTCATTTTCCCAGATAAATGCAACGTCATCCCTTACTTCGGAGATACTGCTGTCACCCACTACATTTTTATAATAATAATCTGTATTGAAATCAAATACGAATATTCCTTCAGGATCAAGATAATTATTCACAAGCTTCATGCACTGCACCACTTCTTCTCCGGAAAGAAGATAGTTTATGGAATCACATATTGAAACTGCGGCCGCAACAGTGCCATACAGCTCGAACTCAGTCATATCCTGAAGAAGATAGAGAGAATTCGAATCATTCTCTGTCTTCTTTTCATTTGCGATATCAAGCATATCGGAGGAATTATCCACCCCTATCATGTCAAAACCACGTGACGCAAGCCTCTCAGTGATATTACCTGTCCCGCAGGCAAGATCAAGAACAAGAGAGCCCTTCGGAACCTCTCCGAATTCATTTAGAAGACCTTCTATATAATCAGTCCACCGGTCATATGGTATATTATCCATGAGTCTGTCATAGACTGACGCAAAGCTCTGATAAGCCGCCACTTTTATTCCTCCCAGACAACGTCTGACCCGTCATCTACGTATTTGCCGTTTCTGTATACCCTGATAACCTCTATGAGATTGGTTATACCGAAGATCACTATTATTATTCCAAGAATTCTGATAACGCCGGCAGCTGCTCCGAACGGATTAATGATCATGATTATACCGATGACGCCGGTTATGATATCATTTATCAGAAACGGAACGATATTCTTCTCATCTTTCCTGAGCTGAATGGTCGTATATATTCTCAGTACCGCATTAAAAAGAATGATGAAGCCTACCAGGCTGATGGTAAAGCTGGCAACAAATCCCGGCGTAAGCGCACAGATGGCGCCTGTCAGGAATATTGCTATGGATATACCGAGAAGCAGATATGTCCTGTTGTAATAACTGATAGCTCCGAGCACTGCTGCCGATATAAGCATGAATACACCCAGGAATCTTACTATCGTCGCCATTGAAACTCCGGGAGCTATTGCAAATATCAGTCCGAAGATAAGCATGGCAGAAGGAACGATCAGGTCCTTATACTTTGTCTTAAAAAAATGTTTGAATCCTCTGTTCATTATGTCTCCTTTACATCTATGCCCACAGTTTTCAGTATCCTGTCCACTGCGTGGCCGTCGCATTTTTCCATATATATCCCGCGGCATTTCTCTATCTCTGCCGGGTCACGCTTCCAGTTATCACTTCTCATAAGTTTTTCAAGACCTTCGGCAGTCTTGACTACAGGAGCGGGAAGCATGCTTATTTCTATATAGAAGCCTCTTTCCTTCATATACCTCTTGATATCAGGTGCATAAAGGATAAATGGCTTATTATATATCATAAAATCAAAAACTACGGATGAATAATCTGTTATCAGAAGGTCGCATGGAGCATAGAGTTCTTCTGTATTCAGTGGACAGCTTACCCCCGGATATCTTTTTTCCACATGGGGATGAAGTTTGGTAACGAAGAACCACTCATCGGAAAGCCTGTCAAAGCATTTGGTAATCTCAGGAGTATAACTCCTGCATACAGGCCGGGCTGCATTTCCCGAGAATGAAGGTGCAAAAAGGCATATCTTCTTTCCTATGGCATTGGGATACATATTATAAAATCTGTCCACACACTTTTTGTTGAACTCATCATCGTAGTAAAGATCCGTCCTGGCTATACCTGTTGCCGCGGCCACCCCTTTATCAAGCTTGAATGCCGATTCGTATGCGGGTATGCAGAAATCGGCGCTTACTGTAACGAGATCAAAATTAGCAGCCGGATTACCTTTAAAATATGACGGTATGTCATCCTTTGCATCATATCCCATCTTCTTCAGCATACCACCTGCATGCCAGAGTTCTATAACCTTGGTTTCCTTACGTTTATTGCAGGAAGCAGCCGGAAGAAAATAGCTGGACAGAAATACATATCTTGCCGTTGCATATTCCTTCATGAAAGTCTTCATATACTTCATAAGCTCCATGGATGAAAGCTTCGAAGTATCGATGCACATATTCTTTATATCATAGCCCTGTTCCGAAAGCCTCTTGTATATCGGAAGCATATTCGCTGTAAGCCTGTCACTGTGTGCATCGGCAAAAATCACCTTATTGTAGTTAACAGTACTGTTCTTGCAATATCTGTCATAAATGCGCGGCAGATAAGATAAATTCATATATGATTTCATGTATTGCTTTGCAATAAACAAAACGTTATCTGCCATTTCTACTCCTAAAACATTTAATCAGATTACTCACCATTGATTATAGTATTTATCTCGGGAACCGAGATCCCTGTAATATTTTCATTTCCACCGGACAGAGTGGTATCACCCGGCATAAGACTTCCCTCTGCAGCATCCTCCTGACCATCATCCGCAGCATCAGTATTGTCGGTACCCTCAGGATTATTACCGCCGTCCGGACTCTGTCCCTGAGTGTCCGCAGGGCTCTGATCTATATTATCGGTAGTTCCTGCCGTTACACCTGCATCGATAAGCCTCTTATTCAGGGCTTCAACTGTCTCTTCCAAGTCGGTTATCTTTTTATTAAGTGCGTCGGTTTCAGTTGCATAGTCGGATATCTTGCCCGAAAGAATATCATTTTCCGAAGTAAGATTATCTATCTCTGTATTCTTTGCAGAAATATCCTTGCTGTAGCTGGTCCGGAGCTGACTTATCTCCAGAGATTTTTCCTTGTTGGCAGCAGGCACTATCAAAAGATAAAGCACCGCAACGCCAACGACTATTCCAAGTATTACATAAAGGTTTGAATATCTCGCAAGATTCTTCTCCCTGTAACGTTTCAGCATCTGCCGCCTTGTGGCGCCGTCACTGCTGACAGGAATTATCTTCTTTGGAGCCCTGTCCTCGGAAACGTGATTCTCGCTTTCAAGACCATAGTAATCAAACAGTTCATCTCTTCCGCTGTTCTCATCAACCATTTTGCTCATTCCGCTGCCCTTAACCCCGAGAGCCTCAAGGTATCTCATGGCAGTATCATTTCTCCTGTCTATGGCTATGACTCTGGACAGAGCCTTCTTGGCAAGTCCCTTCCTGCCCTTTTCCACATAAAGCACAGAAAGAAGAAGGTAGGCCTTTACAAAATTTTTGTTAAATGTAAGGCTTTTCCTGAGCTGCAATATAGCCAGGTCAAAATCCCTGGTCTTGGCATGTTCATATGCCTGATTGAATGCAATATATGACTGATTCACATCATCCATATACTTTTTGTCATCTCTGATCTGCTTCAGGTACTCCGTAGCCGGATTATTCTTTGACTTGTAATTGATGCTCATGACCCAGTGATTCATGGCAAGCACAAGTTCACCCATTTCAAAATAGATAAGACCTATCAGATTTCTGGAATTGATATTCTGCTTGTTGTATCTAAGGGAATCCTGAAGACACTTTAAGGCACCCGAAAGATCCCTGTTCCTGGCTTTGCCAAGAGCAAGATTATAATGATATATAGATGTATTAAATGCTTTTTTGAGATGATCCTGCTTCAGCTTACAGCTTGTGCAGTATCCGGTTATGCTGACAGGTTCACCGCAAAAAAGACATTTGTCTCTTACTGCCATTAACTTCTACCTCTCAGATCCTGTGTCATCTCCAGAACTATATCTGTTATGTCTTTTAAATCATTATTAAAGATAGCATCTTCGGTATCATCTATGAGAATACTCGGTTTGTAATTCTTAATCTCTTCATCAAAACTTATCATTTTTATCCTCCTAACCCCGGCATGACGCGATAATGTCAGCTATAAGGTACAGCGAGCCCATACATATAAGGAGCTCGTCAGATTCAAGGTTATAAGATGCCTCCCGGAAGGCTGCACTAATACCGGGAACTAATCTGATTGTTTCGCATCCATCAAATGCTTTTCCTACTCTTTCAAGCTCAGTCTGCCTGTCTCCTCTGATACCTGTTATATAAACAGCATCGGGTCTGAGTCTTTCCATAATGAGCCTGATAATACCATTATAGTCCTTATCATTTGCAACCGCAAAAAGAAGTCTTATACGTCCCGGCTTAAGTATAGGACGTATCCTGTCAATAGAATCAAGAAGTCTTTCTGCTGCGGGTACATTGTGAGCTCCGTCCAGAAGCACATTCGGTCTTATGAATTCCATACGGCCGGTCCAGCTGAAACTCTTTGCCGCCCCTCGGAATGCATCTCTGTAGTCAGAATCATTCTTCCCTTCAAATAATACAAAAAGCGCTGTAAGAGCAGTCACTGTATTCTCGATCTCATAGGAAGCAAGACTCCTTAGTTCCAGATTATCCACACTATAATAACCGCAATGAACAGAAAAATCAATCATGCCGGCATCGGCTTTAATATTTTTTAATATAATCCCGGCATTTCCCGCGTTATAGGCAGGTGAACCCAGTTCCGATGCTCTTTTTTCTATAACTTTTTCCGCAGCCTTATCGGGAATATTATATACAACAGGTATGCCCTTTTTTATGATGCCCGCTTTTTCAAATGCAATCTGCTCGATAGTATCACCGAGATACTGCATGTGATCCATACCTATGGAAGTTATGACCGAAATAACGGGGTCAAGAATATTCGTTGCATCAAGCCTTCCGCCCAGTCCTGTTTCCATTACGGCATAGGATACACCTTTTTCCGAAAAGTATACGCATGACATTATAAAAACAAACTCAAAGAATGAAGGGTGTGTTCCACCCTCCGATTCAAAGTTCTCTATCTTCTCAATAATTAAATTTGCTATCCTGCAGAAATCCTCATCCGGAATATCGGAACCGCTTACTGATATTCTTTCATTTATCCTGAGCATATGCGGTGATGTGAAAACTCCGGTCACAAATCCCATATTTATCAGAGTGTCCGATATAAGCTTCGCCACCGAACCCTTACCGTTGGTTCCTGCTATATGGATAGTACGAAAATCAAGCTCCGGATTTCCTAACTTATCCAGAAGTTTCCTGAGATTTTCCGGTCCTGTTTTAGCCGCGAATTTTGGAATACCGAGTATATATTTTTCTGCTTCGTCTTTATCTTTGAATCCGGTCATTTTTTACCTTCAGTCTAGCGATTGTCTACAGTCTCGGGATACATGTCATGGTGAGTCAGTCTGTCCCAAGCAACTTCCTCCCACTTTGTCCCCGGCTTTCCATAGTTAGCATAAGGATCGATGGATATTCCGCCCCTGGGAGTGAACTTACCCCAAACCTCTATATACTTTGGATCCATAAGCTTTATCAGATCTTTCATGATTTTATTTACACAATCCTCATGAAAATCTCCATGGTTACGGAAGCTGAAAAGATACAGCTTCAGAGACTTACTTTCTACCATTTTTACATCCGGAACATAGGAAATGTAGATTGTGGCAAAATCAGGCTGTCCTGTGATAGGACAGAGTGAAGTAAACTCCGGACAATTGAACTTTACAAAATAATCATTTTCAGGATGCTTATTCTCAAAAGTCTCCAGCACTTCCGGCGCATAATCGGATTTATATTCATTTACTTTATTCCCAAGAAGCTTAAGTCCTTCCTGCTCTCTTTCATTCATTGCGGTATTCTCCTCCACGCGAATCATTTCAAAATCAACATTTTATCGGCTGCCGGTTTTTTCCTGCAACCCGGTTATTATATCAAATTTCCATTTGTAATAAAAGCCAAACCGGAGAAGGCCTGTCAGGTTTATATTATCTCATATTCTGTCAGCTCATCTGTCTCGGAATATATCAGCTTTAGCGAGAAATAATCTTTTCTTTCTTCCAGGAGTCTGAAGAATATCTTATCTCCTTCCCAGATCGGGAGATTATATACTTCAGCCCTGGGAATCCACTCAAGGTCACCTTCATTACATTCAATAATCTTACCCTCAAATTCGGTGGCTGTATAAAGATGCATATATTCTACTATTCTGTCTTCAGGCCTTTCGGCATTTCCGTAAATGAATGTCACTATCCCCCGGGGCTTATAATTAAGGAGTGTAAGGCCGGTTTCCTCCATGACTTCCCTCTTCAGGCATTCATCAGGGCTCTCTCCGTATTCAAAATGTCCTCCGACACCTATATATTTATCCTTATTGATGTCCTTGTCTTTTTTGACACGATGCATCATCAGATAACACCCGTCTTTTTCTATATAACATAAAGTTGTTAATTCCGGTTCTATCATTTCTTAATCCTCTTTACTGAAAATGCCGCAATTTATGCAGCAAGCTGTTTATTCAATTATTATAACACGGATGCCGCATCTGTAAATCCGGATTAATATTCTTTGAAATCAAGCACGATTTATGATATTATTACAAGTGGGTATTTTGTTTTATAGAGTTTGGGTGTTACATTTTGAGGTAAGACGTATGGAGTGGGAAAAACAGCAAAAATACTATGAAATAATGGAAAAAATCACAGATACGACCTGCAACCCTGACTACTTTAGCCGTGATGAATTTATAGCAAGTCTGAATGAGTTTTGTGATCTTTTCCGGATTGCCAAAGGCGAAACTGCCTTTTATCTGAATGCCCATTCCGAACAGATCGGACAGGGTGAAATCATGATTGACCGTGATAACGGTCATGGAGATATAGAGATACTCCATCGGCGCATAGCACCGAAAACCGGCGTTATAATGGTGGGCAAGCTATACATGTCAAAGGACGATGAGCCGCTTACTGAGGAAGAATTTGCAAAAGTCGATCTTGTTTATCGTATTGTAATGAGCTTTATCGCCAGAAACCGTCTTCAGAAGAAATTGTATCAATTTGCATTTTTTGATGAGGACAACTATCCAAACCGCCGTGCTTTTAATCGTTATATTGCTGAATCGCTCATGAAAAATGAGCAGTATAATTATACAGCCATCTGTATCAATCTTCGTCACTTCTCTCTTATTAATCAGGATCTGGGGAGATTTATCGGTGACAAAGTACTCAGAATCTATTTTAAACTTCTCGAAGATGAAATCGGCGAAAATGGTATTGTCTGCCGTCTTGGCGGTGACAATTTCGTTCTTTTCATTAAAAATGAATTGACCGACCGTTTTCTGAATCTTTTTAGCGGCGTTCAGATTAATTACGATGATAATGATCCCGAAAAGCATATAAGTCTTTCTGCAAGAGCCGGTGTATTTAAAGTATCGGAGAAATTCCCACTTGATACACCCGGACAGATAATGGATAAAGTATTCCCGGCCATACAGATGGCTAAACAGCGTGGTGTCAACGTCGCATATTATGATGAAGAGTTTGATAGTGCCAAAGACCATATTCAGAAAGTCCGTCAGCGATTTGTCGAAGGTATGGAGAAGAGTGAATTCCGGGCATTTTATCAGCCAAAAGTTGATATTACAACCGGAAAGGTTGTCGGAGCCGAAGCACTCTGCAGATGGTTCCGTGATGACCGTATGGTCATGCCTATGGAGTTTATTCCGATTCTTGAAATGAACAAGGATATATGCAGACTCGATTTCCATATGCTGAAAGTGGTATGTTCAGATATAAGAGAATGGCTTGATGAAGGTCTGTCTGTACCGAGAATATCGGTAAACCTGTCCAGAAAACATCTTTCGGATACTGACCTGCTTGACAGGATTATCGGGATAATAGATAAGTATAATGTTCCCCATGAGTATATAGAGATAGAACTTACCGAAACCACAACTGATGTTGAATTTAAAGAACTGAGCTACGTTGTAAGCGGCCTTAGAAATGCAGGAATCCATTCATCTGTTGATGACTTCGGAAATGGTTTCTCATCTCTTAATCTTATTCGTTCAGTCCCGTGGGATGTACTCAAGATTGACCGGTCACTGCTTCCAACGGATGATGAGCATTCCATCGGTGTCACAAGCCTCTATGAACATGTGGTATCTATAGCACGTGACATGGGTATACAGTGTATCTCCGAAGGTGTTGAAACTAAAAAGCAGGTTGATCTTCTCAGGAAGAATAACTGCCTTATAGCACAGGGATTCTACTTTGCAAAACCGATGCCAAAGGAGGAGTTTGTCAAGCTCCTGGATGGCACACCATTTATAAACAAAATCAATTAAAAAGTAAGAGGGTTGACTCCAAAATTGAAGTCAACCCTCTTACTTTTTTCATTTTCTTTATATCTTCGAAAATCCTGTAGTTGATATAATTCCGTCAAGCTTCATTCCACTCTGGCAGAGCGGGCAGTTGCCTGAATTATATGATGTATATCCTTCGATATCCTTTGCATGGAATATACTATGAATCTCGTGGCCGTGAATCGTATCGGCTCCACTGAATATAGCGGATATACCTGCTATCATACCACCATAGTATTCGATACACTCCAGTGCCTTCTCAACTGTACGGCCTGTAGTAGCAGTTGCAAGAAGAAGCAATATATGCTTACCCTTAACCATAGGAACTACATTGTCCTTGAATGTAAGCTGTCCGATTGAGTTCTGGTCAGGTGTGGTAACATATATGGAACCATGTGCATTCATACACATAATACCCGAATTCGTGAGCTCATCGGCAAGATATGCACCGATAACATCCGTTCCATCCATACAGACTATAGTATCCACTACTGTATTCGCCATATACTCCTGTGAAAGAGACTTTGCAGCAACCTTGGCCTCACTGCTTCTGGCCTTAAGAGTCGTCAGATCAATAAGATAATTGATATGAGATGATGAAGTTGCAAAATGTCCCGGTGTTACATTCAATTTAATAAGGTTGTTGTACGGAGAATTAATCTTAAAAGAATCATGCATAATGATTACCTCCCTTTTATTATGTTAGGATAAATGCCTACAACGATATATTTTAATATACGATGATATATATTGCAAGCAGGTATGCTATCTTAAGAAAATACGCACTAAACTTCCACCGGCCTTAATATGATCATTATCTTTTGCCATAAAGCACGGAACATCTTCCATAATACGGTCCATGGTGAGATCGATAGCCGCATTATCTACCGAAAGTGTATTTTCCGCATAGATTGCAGCTTCAGGGAACTTGATCGAGTCAGTACCTTCTTCATACGGCATCCATTTCATATCAAATACAAACTCACCGCCTGATATATTAATATCATTCTTCGCATAAATTGCCGCATTTGATATATAATTAATTGTCTTCTTAACACCCGGTGTTTCATACATATGAGGCCGCATCATAATATTGATTCTGCTGTTCTTTATAGTAAGATTTCCACCGAGAGTCTTGGTAACATAATCAAGCTTCTCTGCATCAAATCCGCTGTAATAAGCTTCCTCAACCGTAATACCGCAGGCTGTATCCTTCAGAATAACAGCAGGTCCGTCAATTGTAAGATTACCAAGTATACTGATGGTGTGACCGTCTGTATCATCCTTAAACCTGTTCTCTACTTCAAGACTTCCATCACCGTCGATCTTAGCATCCAGTCTGTACATGTCAAAAGCTGTGTTAACAAATTCAACGCTTCTGTAATTCGGCGTGGCATGTATTTTATTCTCACCGATCACTCTTATCTCAAGTCCATAAAGTGCAGCTGTTGAAACATCTTTCTTATTATAGTTAACAAAAACAGGTCCGCCATTGTAACCGTTAAAGATGAGCATATTATTTGCCGCATCATACTGTATTCCGTCAACGTCGTTATTACCGTCCGTAAGAGACACCTTTACTATCTCTTCTGCCGTATAATCAGGTACACATGTAATGATAAGGTTCGGGTCAACGGTCACATCCCCGCCCTGCTCTTCGTAGCTGCTGTAACGGTACAGGAACATCACAGTCTGTGCACGGTTTATAGTAGTATTGGGAGCAAAATGTAATGCATCCTTTCCCATGGTTATACCGTGTTCGTAAGCCCACAGCACCGCATTGCAGTATCCTTTACTGCTGTCAATATCCGTGAATGGACTGACAGTAAGCTTTGGTTCCTGCTTTCCTTCTGCTCTCCAGAGGAATGTAACAAACTGTGCTCTTGTACATACGTCGGTTGCTCCGAATCTTGTAGCTGTCTTGCCTGCCACTATCTCATTTTCAAGCGCCCATAAAACCGGCTTATAGAAAAAGTCTTTTTCGGAAACATCTTCAAATGCTTCCTCAGCAATCCCGGGTTCCGGACATCCTTTCATTCTCCATAAAAAAGTAACAACCTGAGCTCTGTTGCATTGATTAAAAGGCTTGAACTTTGTCGGTGTGATACCTTCAAGAACTCTTGGCTCGGCATTGTAAGCCCACACTACCGCCTCATAGTAATTCTGTCCTTCAGCCACATCCGTGAAGGGATTCTTATTTCCTGCCGCACTTGATTTAAGTGCAGGACTCAGGATCAAAAATGCTGCCAAAACAAGTACTATTAATCTTTTCATTTGATACCTCCGTCCATCTTCTGTCAACGTGTAATATGTACTCCATCAACGTTTCTTCCATGTATCCGGCATAAAGAGCACCAGCATAGGGAAAAGTTCCAGTCTTCCGGCTATCATATCAAATATCATTACCCATTTGGAAAGATTGCTGAAATCATGATAACTTCCCGTCGGTCCGACGATACCGAGTCCCGGCCCGATATTGTTGATGGTTGCCACGATTGCCGTAATTGTCGATGTCATGTCGAAACCGTCAATACTTACAATAAGAATGGAAAATGCAAGTATCATAACATATACCATCAGGAATACGTTTGTTGCCTTGAGCACTCCTTCATCTATGGATGTACCGTCAATCTTGATTTTCTTGACACTCCTCGGGTGCACCAGCGACTGCATTTCTCTCTTAATCTGCTTCAGATATATCAAAAATCTCGATACCTTTATACCACCGCCTGTACTGCCTGCACAGGCTCCTATGATCATCAGGAGCAGCATGGATGATTTGGCCAGGGTATTCCATTGGTCAAAATCAGCTGTTGCATATCCTGTTGTAGTCATAACCGATGCCGCCTGGAAGGTCGCAAGATTTATACTCTGCCATACTGATCCGACATCCTTGATTATACTTATAGTTATCACTGCCGAGAGAACTGCATAAATTCCGTAATACCAGATAACCTCCTGCTGGGTAAATGCCGACTTAAACTTTTTTGTGATCAGAAGGAAATAAAGCTTGAAATTAGTTCCGAAAAGAAGCATGAAGATAGTTATAACCACCTGGCAATAGGTATTATAACCACCTATACTGTCAGCCTTGATACCAAAACCACCGGTACCGGCAGTACCAAATGCATGACAAATGGTATCAAAAAGAGGCATTCCTCCCAAAAGGAGCAGGATTATCTCCAGAAGAGTAAGTCCTATATAAATGAGATAAAGCATCCTTGCCGTCTGTTTAACCTTGGGAACAAGCTTATCAACCGAATATCCCGGGCTTTCCGCCTTCATGATGTGCATGTTGTCAGCTTCGGAAGGTGTGAAAATGAGAATGAAAACAAGTATTCCCATACCGCCTATCCAGTGGGTAAGGCTCCTCCACATCAAGACACACTTTGGCATGGCCTCAACATCTGTAAGAATACTTGCCCCTGTGGTGGTAAATCCTGATGCGGTTTCAAATACAGCATCCGTATATGAAGGGATTGCTCCCGTCAATACAAACGGAACCGCTCCCAGAAGACTGAGTATTACCCAGCTTAGAGCTGCTATAGTGAAGCCCTCACGTGATCTGACTTTTCTTCCGTTGGTCTTGATCAGAAAACGAAGTGCAGCTCCTGCCGCCCCTGCCACAGCAGCAACAGTCAGGAACCATATTCCTACCTTCTCACCATATAAATTTCCGGTCAGTGCCGGAATTAATAGCAGTGCAGCCTCCACTATAAGAAGGCTGCCCAGATTTTTTGCAACTACAGAATAATTCATATAAACTGCCTTTACTAAAATGTCTTTATCCGAGTATATCTTCTATCTTACCAAGTCCCTCTTTTGTTGTAACCACTACAACGCTGTCACCTGCCATGATCTCATCATTTCCACCGGGTCTTATGACCTGGCCATGTCGGAAGATGGCGCTTATCAGAGTATTAGGTATGATTGAAAGATTCTTCAGTTTCTTACCGGCAAGATCAGTTCTCTGACCGACCTTGAATTCAAGAGCCTCTACCTTATCATCCATGATACGATAAAGAGCCTCAACATCATTTTCAAATGCATTCTGCATTGATCTTACATATCTTGTTATGTATTCAGCAGTAATCTTTTTTGTAGAAATGATCGTTCCTACAGGAACATCCATGATTATATCCTCATAAGAATTCCTGTGAATCCTTGTCATAAGTTTAGCTTTTGCAACACGGTTTGCATAAAGAGACAGAAGTATATTCTCCTCATCCTTATTGGTAAGGGAGCAGACTGCATCCATATTTTCTATGGATTCCTCATTGAGTATAGTCGTATCCGTTGCATCACCGTTTATGATCATAGCACCCGGAAGCAACTCGGAAAGCTCTTCACATCGTTCAGGGTCCTTCTCAATGATCTTTACATTTATACGAAGCTTCAGAAGCATGGACGCAAGGTAATATCCTACGGTACCACCACCTGCTATAAGCACATTTCTGATCTTCTTGACTTTTACACCAAAAGCTTCAAATACTGTATTCGCATCCTTCAGAGAAAGAGATACGGATATCTTATCATTTTCCTTCAGTACAAAATCACCACCCGGAATGGTAATCTTGCTGCCACGCTGAACTACGCAGATAAGAGTATTGATTCCCAGCTTCTGTCTTATATCCATGATAGCCCTGCCTGACACAGGTGATCCTTCAGGAATTACAAAGCTGATAAGATTTACATTTCCTTTTGCAAATGTATCGACCTCGAAGGCCGAAGGAACCTGTATAAGTCTTACCATTTCGGCTGCCGCCGCATACTCGGGATTAACGGACATGGAAAGCCCGAGTTCCTCCTTCAGATAGCTTATCTCCTCTGAATACTGCGGACTCCTGACTCTGGCTATGGTCCTGCACTTTCCTACCTTTCTGGCGATTAGGCAGGCAAGCATGTTTTTCTCATCCTGATCGGTGGCTGCTATAAGAAGATCCGCCTTATCCGCATCTATCTTCTTAAGAACACGGAAAGAAGTACAGTCACCTTCATATCCTATAACGTCACACTCGCTGGTAACGGACTCAAGTGCCTTATAATTAGTATCTATTACAGTTATCTCATTTCCTTCTCTGCTCAGCTGATCTGCAAGAGTATAACCTACTCTTCCACAGCCCGCTATGATAATATTCATGCCTCGATTCCTTTCAGTATTAACAGATTATCGTCAGAATGCTCAACCTCTCTGGAATAAATATGTGCCAGATCAATCATTAAAAGCCTGTCCTCATCAGCAGAGATACCGTTTGTCCCGGAAGACTTCTTTCTGTATTCATTTACAAACATAACATAAATATAAAGAACCGACTTCTCTATAAGTCCTATATCAAAATTGGCATTCTTGTCAAAATATGCTTCGATTGTATATCTAAACACAAAATATGTCATCAGCTTTTTAAAAAGATAGTATGACGCATAGCTGAAATTCTCCGCAAAAAACTGTTCCGATTCTGCCCAGGATTTAAGTGATTCCTCCGTATCGGAAAGTACTGCATTCCACCTTTCATCCAGTATTTCAAGAGATGCCATCTGCCTGTTAAGTTCACTTACCACGTCTTTTTCATCCCTGTCCGTACCATAAACCCAGCCGTATGCCGCTATGCTCTTATAGCAGTTCAGGCGGAGTGAATGAGCTTTGTTTTTCATGAAGTCGGAAACTTCCCGGAAGAATTCTTTAAGACTGCCGTCTTCAACATCATAGTTCTCTATAAACCTTATGGTATCATCACGAAGTTCGGTTACTCTTTCCAGCCTCCTGCTGAGCCTTTTAGAAAGCCCGTCACCACCGAAGCCGTCATCCTTTTTTATATACTTAACCGATTCCGTGTCTCCGAAATATATCCTTCCGTATTCCATACAGGAAAGACTCATATCTATCTGCTCGTAGTCACCCACCACCTCATAATATCGGGGGTATTCGGTACATACGGTGCAGAGATGCTCTTCTCCGAGATTTGTATAGATATCACAGAGATTTCTGTCATTCAGAAACGGGCATCTTTTCTTCTCCACCAGAGGGAAGAATCTATCACCGTCCTCTTCACGGATGGAGGCCTCCAGCCTCTTCCCGAAGTCTCCCTGAACGGTCCTGTAATAATAATATGTCTCCTCGTCAATATCCACTTCCCAGCCTATGCAGCAGCTGTCGGGACATTCACCGCCTATACATTTAAACACTTCTACGTATTTTGGATATTCATGTATCATATCTTGTTATCATCCTTATCATTTCCCTCAGCCACGCTGACAGGGTTTACTTCACTTTTCTGATCTGGCTTCATCCTTAAGCAGTTTCATGATCACATCATAATTATCTCTTTTATGAGGAAATGTACAGCCGGTGCATACCTTAATTCGCCTGCCGTCATCCTTAATCTTATACGCCGGATTTCCCGGACAGTCGGTAAGTCTGTAAAAAGGACAAAAGCAAAAAAGACAGTTAATCTCATCCATGCCCTGATGGCATGGATAAAATTCACAGTCCCGGTTTTCAAAAAATCTATATGATGCTTTTTGGTCCGAAGTATCCATAATAATACCGTCTTTTCTTTATTGTACCATTGGCTCACATATTATGATATAAGCATTTTAATATTGGTAATTATATTGGTAATGAAATTGTGATCACTCAACACAGTAAGAAACCTGCTGTCTTTGGTCAGTTCCACAGCAGTTTTTGTAAATATAAATGAATAAACTGTAAAGACAAGCCATGCAACAAGAACGCCTGCCGCAAGTCCCAGCAGAAATCCACCAACTCTGTTAATACTTCCCACAATAGGAAGGACTTCCGAAGCTTTAATGGCAAATATGGAAAGAAGCATGAGCCCTATCCAGAGTACCAGAAATACCAGAATCATACTGACTGCATTCACCACCATACAGGTAATAGATCTTGCAATATAGGCAGTAATAGTATTTACTCCAAGTCTTTCATATACACTCTCATTGTTATTCTCCTCAAGAACCTTCTTAACAGGTCCGGGAAGATTCATCTCATCTATCAGCCTTATCTGATTGGCACGGCTCATATCGTCCAGCACTTCCTGTCTCTTCATGCTGTCTGTAACTTCCGGAAATGCTTTTTCTCTCACATATTCATCTATATTTTTTACGGTCTTCTCATATACATAATCGTCAAACCCTGTATTTTCGATGAGGAATGCTCCTGTATATGGTGCCAGAATATAAGTTGCGATTATAGCCAGTACTGTTGCAAGCACACCTATAAGGCTCTTGAAAAGTCCTCTGACGGTACCTACTACAGCAAAAACCAGAATAACAACGAGAAGTATGATTTCCAGATAATTCATCATTCTTCTTCCTTTTTACTGAGTTTTATGGTTTCTGTTCTGTCATCAAATGTAATAATGTATTTGTTCCTTCCTGAAGTCGGAATAATATTCCTTACAGGAGCGCTGAAATTATAAATGAATCTGCTTCTGCCGTTCATGCTTACAATATCGATAGCCGATCCGCCGGAAATGATAATCTCTTTATCGCTGGCAATGACTCTTTCATAATCCATGTCAAAATCATAGCTGAATCTTTCATTTCCGGAAAAATCATAAACTTTCATACGATAAACGGAATCTGATGCTTTTCTTTTACTGTCAGTTGCAGTTCCCGTAAGAACCACGCTGGCATTTTTCTCTATGATGCCTACGTAATCTTTGCCATAGAAGATGCTGAGTATATTGGTCTCATAAGGAATTCTGACCTTCTCGCTGGGTTTTTCCTTCATGGCATAGATAATTATCTCGGAATCAGCGAAAGCCGCAACTGTATCATTCGACACAAATTCCACCTTGGGTATCATTTCTTCCTCAAATGAATATCCACCCACCATACGGTCGGCATTTTCATTCTGACCTACGTCTCCGAAGTTATAGGCTGTAAGATTTATCTTCGGGGTAACTCCCGAAAGATACAGATAGCTTGTGAAAAGCTTCTGTCCGTCATCAGAAAGTGTTACATCCACAGGATAACCGCTGTTCTTGATAGATGTCTTTATCTCATATATCTTATCTCCGACCCTGCTGTACATGCTGGTATAATTTGCGGAATCACTCTCCAGAACAACCACAAAAGCGCCTGAAGAAGAAATATCCACGTCGCATATCTTATATGGCATGGTCTCGCTGGTAACCTCTCCGTCCACATTGTAGACTGCAACACTGTTACCGCCCTTATCAGCTACAACGGCATAGCCGCCGCTGATCTCAGCTATAGGTGAATTCATGTTTACGCCGGCAGTCCATACAGTTTCACCACTCTGGTTAATGTATGAAACACCCGCCGGGCTGTACTTAAGAAGATTACCCGCAAATTCAAGATATTCCGAATCAGAATCAAATGCGGTATCAACACTGCTCACAACCTTATAGCTTTTATAGCTTCTTCTGCTGGAAATGAAAAATACTATGCCCGAAACTATGAGAGCCACAAACAGAATTAATAGTACCAGAAGCTTTAACTTCCTGTTTCCTATTCTTCTTCTCTCATGTATCTCACGGTTTTCTCTCCTCAGCTCTTCACTTCCGCCGCCATCGATAACATTATCTTCTTTCTTATGCAATTCTCTGAGGTTTTCAGTCTGCACTATTCTTTCCCTTCAGAACTTCTATAGCGTCTCCTATGGTAGAAGCTTTACCTTCATCCATGATCTTCGCCAGTTTGTCTATGACATCAGGGCGGACTATATCCGCACCCAGTTCGCTTATGTACTTAGAATCAATATCCGCTGAAGCAGAATCATATTCAGCATTTATCTCTTCTGTTTTCTCTATTAATTCTTCCAGAGCCTTCTTCTTTTCTTCAAGCTCGGGAGTTCTCTTTTCAGTTATCTCGTCAGTAATGCTCTTCGTTACATTTTCATCAAAATCTTTAAGAGCATTATTTCTGTCAAAGTTGATAGCTTCCTGTTTTTCTTCAGCAAGTTGTATCTTCACGTTGAACTCATCCAGATCATACTTGGAATCATCCTTGTCACGATGGATATTTCTCTTTATATCATTTATCTTCTTATCATTTACATTTATCTCCCTGCGGAGCTCCCTGGTCTGCGTAAAGACATCCTTATACTTCATCTTTACATTTGCATAGATAAGGAAATAAACCACCAGAACCAGAATTATCCATACTGCCACAAGAATAACAAGAAATACTTTTTTGTTGGCAGTATTCAGTTCATTATAAATTCCGGTGAACTGCCCCAGCTGATAGATCAGCCACGGAATCAACAGAAATGCCACAAAGCCGGCAGCCAGGAATTCGCCCCAGTCGACCAGTCCGACGGGATCAAAGAGTACTTCAAAAACACGATTCCGGAATATCTTCGGAACACGATTTTCCCTGAGATATCTCATGATATCCTTACGTATCTCTTTATTTTCATTGACAAGCATACTTGTCTCGTCACCCACACGGGCTGCGACCTCTCTGGAACGCTTCCTGCTTTTCTGCTGTTCTATCCCCTTCTTTTCATTGTTTACTTCGTGAGTCTTCTGGGCATATTCATCCTTAAGGTCATTTCTTTTTCTCTTAATGGTAGAAGCTATCTCATTCTTTATGGATTTTTCGGTTGAAACTATATCCTTCTCAAGTTTTTTCTGATCGGACTTTAGGCCGTCCAGTTCTCTTTTAAGCCTTTCAACCTCCGCCAGCTCTTCCTGCATAGTTGAAAGATACTCTCTACCTTCCGAAAGTGCCCCCATACTTTAACCCTCCGCTATGGCACGGTTAACAGCACTTATAAGTGCATATACTGATGATACGATGATATCATCATCAATACCTGCTCCCCAGAATTCCTTTTCCTGACCATCCATCTGAATAGCTACATATGAACATGCCTTGGAATTGGAACCTCTGTTAAGAGCATGTTCCTCATAGCTGTTTATATTAAATGAAATCTTGAAATGTCTCATAAGAGCATTGCTGACCGCGTCAAGACGTCCGTTACCCTGACCATGGTAAACCTTTTTAATTCCGTCTCTCTCAATAGTAAGCTCACACTTAATACCGTCTTCCTGCTTGAAGTGGCACTCAATATACTTAATAGGACCTTCAACATTGATATATTCATTTTTAAATACATCAAGCACTTCGTCACTTTCAAGCTCTTTATGCTGATGATCGGAAATACCCTTTACTGTATATCCCACATCTTCCTTCATTGACTTAGGAAGATCGAATCCGTACTTGGTCTCAAGTATGAAACCTATACCACCCTTACCGGACTGACTGTTGATACGGATAACGTCACCGTCATAAGTACGGCCGATATCTTCAGGATTAAGCGGAAGGTAAGGAACGGTCCACATACTCTTCGGATCATTTTCCCTGAACTTCATTCCCTTGGCTATGGCATCCTGATGAGAACCTGAGAAAGCAGCAAATACAAGTTTGCCGCAATAAGGCTGTCTCATATGAACCTGCATACCTGTAAGAGTCTCATATCTCTCCTGAATATGCGGCATATCTGTAAAGTCAAGGCAAGGATCAACTCCGTGGGTATACATATTGAGAGCGAGTGTTATTATATCAACATTTCCCGTTCTCTCACCATTTCCGAAAAGAGTTCCTTCGATTCTGTCAGCTCCCGCAAGAAGTCCGAGCTCTGCATCTGCGACACCACATCCACGGTCATTGTGCGGATGAAGTGAAAGCACAACATTTTCTCTGTACTTAAGATTTTTACTTAAGTACTCAATCTGGCTTGCATATACATGAGGAAGTGACAGTTCAACCGTTGCCGGAAGGTTTATTATAGCTGTTCTGTCAGCTGTTGGCTTCCATACATCAAGAACCGCATTACAAACCTCAAGTGCATATTCAGGTTCTGTACCTGTGAAACTTTCAGGAGAATACTCGAATCTGTATGGAGCACCTGCTTCATCCGCAAGTTGCTTAAGAAGTTCAGCTCCGTCGATAGCAAGCTGCTTTATCTCCTCTTTGGATTTTTTGAACACCTGCTCACGCTGAGCAACGCTGGTTGAATTATAAAGATGCACGATTACATTTTTAGGATTAGCTCCCTTAACGGCATCAAATGTTTTCTTGATGATATGCTCTCTGGCCTGAGTAAGTACCTGTATAGTAACGTCATCAGGTATAAGATCATCCTCTATAAGTCTTCTGCAGAATTCATACTCAGTATCACTTGCAGCAGGGAATCCTACCTCTATCTCCTTAAAACCTACTCTGATGAGTTCTTTATAAAACTCGATTTTTTCATCCAGGCTCATAGGTACTATGAGTGCCTGATTTCCGTCTCTAAGGTCGACACTGCACCAGATAGGAGCTTTATCGACATACTCTTTCTTTACCCATTCGGTGGAGTCCACCGGTGGCATATAATAACCTCTTCTGTAATGTTCGTAATTCTTCATATTCTCGTCCTCCAAAATTATATTGTACTATGATTACCATGTTTTTTCAACAATACTTAATTTAGTTTCCCGGCGCCGTCAGAAACTGAGTTTTCTAAAACGTAAAAAAACGTCTCTACAGTATCAACTACTATAGAGACGCTATATCGCGCGGTACCACTCTACTTCATATCAAAAAGATATGCACTCTGCGGATACGGATTCAACGAATCTTATATCCTCCCACTGTAACGGTTGGGCTCCGTCCTAAACTACTACGAGCATATGCTCATTCATCCGGCTGCTCCAAGGTGAGTTCAGATACACTTCACAGCTGCCTCGCACCACCCGGCAGATCTCTCCGTAGCTCCCTGCATCCTACTAGTCCTCTTCAATGCATTTAACATATTAGATTGTTCCCTTAAGCTAACACAAAAGAGATTGACTGTCAAGAACTTTATTACGGTGACAGGCACTTAACAGTTTGTTCATATTTTTTTTTGCGGTGACAGGCGATTAACAGTTATCACGGTGACAGGCACTTAATAGTTTGTTCATATTTAGTGCATTCTGGTTTCGTAATCGGTCTTGGGCATTGGCTTTGCGTAATAATAGCCCTGGATCATATCGCAGCCCTGCTCCGCGAGGAAGTCGACCTGTTCTTTCTCCTCGACGCCTTCTGCAACGGTTCTCATGTTGAGGCTCTTGGCAAGTTTTATAGCTTCTTTGACTACTATGTCGCCTCTCTCGCCGGCGTTTTCTCCTCTGAAGAAATCTGCATCCAGCTTCAATACGTCAAGCGGCATATCTTTAAGTGAATTCAGCGATGAATATCCTGCCCCGAAATCATCCATGGATACCTGGAAACCATAATTCTTCAGCTTCTTTATTGTTGTTATCATTGCTTTCTTATCATCAAAGAAAGCGCTTTCCGTAAGCTCTATCTCTATAAGGTTATGCGGCGCTCCTTCTCTGTCGACCATGTCTCTTATCTGTTCTGCAAGATCCGCATCTACAAAATGTGCTCTTGATACGTTTACTGAAACCGGAACGCATTTTAAGCCTTTATCAAGCCACATCTTCTGATCTCTCGCAACGTGGGTGATCATGTAATTATCTATATTAACGATGAATCCGTTTTTCTCAAATATTGGAATTATACGGTTCGGAGTAACAAATCCGAATTCCGGTGATTCCCACCTGATAAGTGCTTCCGCGCCCTTAAGCTCATTTGTTCTCGGATCGTATTTCGGCTGATAATAAACCTTGTATTCCTCATTCTTAAGTGCTTCGAGCTGCTTTTCATTTACGGTATCAACCCACTTTTCTTCTTCAACAAGATTTGTATCAAAGAAGGAAACTGCTGAATCGTCATTGTCCAAAAGCCTGTTTTTAGCAGCGCAGGCTTTATTGTATTCATCCTCAATATTTACATTCTTTCTTCTATGGATGCGGCCGTTCTCATCCATGGCCGGCTTCATAACGTTTACACCCGCGTGGAAATGGAACACATGCGGACTTTCAATTGTCGACAGCTTCCCGATTATGGTATTAAGTCTTTGCTTCAGATCATCATCATTTTCAGCACGCAGGATAAGTGAAAATTCGCCCGTAGCTGCATGCGCCATGAGTTCACGAGGTCTCAGTTCTCTTGACAGGCTGTAATTCAGTTTCTTTAGTAATCTCTCACCATCTCTCACCGAATGACACAGTGTATAGCTTCTGTAATTGACCATGGACATGCTGACCATGGCATAAGGAATCTTTGAAACAGACCTTTTCTTAAGAAGATGCTCACCCTTTATCAGGAACCACATCCAGTTATGGCCTCCCGTAACCGTATCGGTAAGGAACATATTCAGTATACGTCTCTGCCTTACGAAATTTACGATTCCCATTATCAGCAGAACATGCAGGACAACAGATACGAAAACTGCCGTGAGTAAAAAGATTTCTATAGCCAGATCGGCATCTCTCAATTTAATATCAAATACTGTTCTGTATACTATAAATTCATCCTTCTGTTCAACCGGATATTCCAGCCACAGAGGTACCTCGAGGAATCCAACATCATGGTCGTTCTTATATCTTTCATCCATCAGTTCATTATACTTTTCCTGAAATTCTGTATTGTATGTAAAACCAACCTCGTCTTCATCATCATCATCATTTTCTTTTGTTTCCAGATTTATTTCAAGGTCACTTAACCCCGGTATTTCCAGGTTACTGGTCAAAAGTTTTTTCCAGCTAAGGGAGATACCGCCATAGAAAGATCTCTGTACCAGACTGTCGCTTTTGTCAATGTATCCCTTGATATTCCTGGTTCCTATTCTGTTGATTATGCCCTTGTCATCGGTCCTGAAAGATGCCTCACCCTTCTTTTGAATGATATTTCTGTTGCCGTCAAGAATTACATAGCTGCCACCCATCCTATCAAGCCGTTCTTTCATCTGGGTATCTGTTATGCTGTCATCTGCCATATCGTCAGCTATATCCGCAAGCTGCCAGTAGTCTCCCTGAATCTTCGATTCAATAGCATATGTGGTAAAGAATAAATATAGAGTTATCAGAAGAAATGCTGAAAATGCTCCGAAAATAAGAAATGTAATGATAGTTCCGACAATTCCTGTTTTATTGATTTTCTTATATACCTTTTTACTCTTATCCATAAGCCCGGTACCCCTGTTATAACATCCGAAAACCTATCTCTTTTCGCTGAAATACTTATCTATGCCATCCGCGATCTTTACAGCCAGAAGGCTCTTATACTCCGCAGATGAAAGGTTGGCATCATCATTTATATTTGACAGAAATCCTACATCTATCACAGTTGCAGGCATATCACAATAATTGAGTGCTGTCATATTATCTGTTTCATAAACCCCCATAAGAGTAAGATTAGTCTTACTGCATATCGACTCCAGAATCGAATAACTGAGCAGGTAACTGTTATGATAATTATTACCTGTATAAGGATTTGTAGATGTAGTAACAAATCCCAGTACCCCTGATATTTCAGGATTCTGAAGAACCGGCGTGTCGATACGTATAAAGATATCCGCCTCAGCCTTGTTTGCCATTACCGCACGCTGGGCATTGCTTATATTTACATTATTGGTTTCTCTCGAAAGAATTACATTGTAGCCCCTCTTCGTAAGTTCATCCTCGAGAACCTCTGCGACCTCAAGATTGACTGCATATTCAAATGAACCGGTAACTGTTCCGGCCCCGCCCTGAGCCATCTTCATTTTAGTACCGAGATCTGCCGCAGGAGAGAGATTCTCCCTTTCGGTATCTATGATAAGCTGCTTTGCAGGATCAATGAATATAGTATAATTCACCTTCTCGGAATCTGTCTCCGTAGCCCATTTTATCTCAGTCTTTTCCAACTGACTGCTGGGGATATAATAATATCCTCCGTTTATCAAAACCTCTGTCCATTCAGGAGTATATCCTGTCCTCGAAAGATCCACTCCCTTAACCAGATTAATATAAACCTCTGATTTTTCATCAGGAAGTGTATAAACCTTAACCTCATCGGAAGAGGTTTTCACATAATCACTCCTGACTGTAAAATCCTCTCTGTGATTATGGCCGGCAGCAGAAGCGTCCGTGGCTGTTGCCTGCTTCTTCGCCGTACTTCCGCAGGATGTAAGAAGAAGCAGCGAAACCATAAAACACACTAAAACTCTATGGAATTGTCTGCTCTTCTTATGACTCAAATTATATCCTCCGATTCTTAAATCTTTGCTTTAAGTTCCTTAACGTTTTCTTCAATATTGCCGCCCTTAAAGACTGCTGAGCCTGCAACTATCACATTTGCCCCGGCATCTACGACATCACTGATATTGTCAGCCGTCACTCCGCCGTCAACCTCTATATCTGTACTAAGGCCTCTACTGTCAATCTCTTTCTTAAGTGCACGTACCTTATCAAGAGTATATGGTATAAGCTCCTGTCCGCCATATCCCGGATTTACCGTCATGATAAGCACCATATCAAGAAGCGGAAGTATATCATCCAGTACATGAATGGAAGTAGCCGGATTAATTGCCACAGCCGGTCTCATACCCGCCTCTCTTATGGCATTTACCGTCCTGTCAAGATGAACCGCCGCCTCAGCATGTACCGTTAACATATCCGCGCCGCATTTTTTAAATGTATCTATATATCTGATAGGCTCCTCTATCATAAGGTGCACATCCAGCTTTGCATCGCCTGCAGCCTCTCTCACGCATTTTATGACAGGAGGGCCGAATGAAATGTTGGGAACGAACATTCCGTCCATTACATCCACATGAATATACTCTATACCGGATTCAAGAAGCCTTCCGATATCTCTGCCCATGTTATTAAAATCTATGGATAGTATTGATGGTGCCAGTATATTCATACTACCATTTCCTCCTTTTCATCAGTTCCTCGTATATATTTCTATAGCTGTCATATCTTTCTCTGTGGATAAGCCCTGCCTGAACAGCATCCTTCACAGCGCAATCGGGCTCCTCCATATGAACACAGCCTGTAAAACGGCACCTGCCGAAGTACTGCTGCATTTCTTTAAAATGTAACGCAAGCTCCGCGGGCTCCAGTTCGTTGTATAGAGACGAAAAACCCGGTGTATCCATAATATATGTTTCTTCAGAAATGCTCTTAAGACAGAGCAGCGTACTGCTTCTTGTAGTATTCTTTCCCCGTTTGATCTTCTCGCTTATTTTGCCCGATTCAGCAACCTTGCTGCCGTAAAGACTGTTTACGATAGAGCTTTTGCCTACTCCGGATGGCCCCGAAAGAATACTCGTAGTATCCTTTATCATCTCTCTCAGTGTATCCATGCCGATACCCTGCTTTGTAGACGTGAGTATAACCTCATAGCCTGCATCGGAATAAATCTTTTTCAGAGACTCTGCAGCCTCATCACTGACAAGATCGACCTTGTTGAGGATGATAACCGTATCTATATCTTTCTCCATGGTATTCACGAGAAATCTGTCCAGAAGTCCCAGATTGGGATCCGGATCTTTAGCGGCAAAACAGATAAACGCCCGGTCAAAATTAGCTGCTGCCGGGCGAATCAAAAAAGATTTACGTGGCAATATAGAGACTATGTTTCCTGTCTTTCCGGCAGCATCAATAATCTCTATATCGCAGTAATCTCCGGGCAGAGGCTTTTCCGAATTGTAACGGAAAACGCCTCTTGCCTTACACTCATATTCATTTCCATCCTGGGCTTCAACATAGTAGAAGCCGCCAATACCTCTTACTATCCTGCCTTTCATCCTACTCCTCGCTATAGCTTATCGCAAGTGAATTAGAATAATACGAAGTAAGATCGGTACCATCATCAGCAATAATAGTATAACCTACCGTACCATTGTTAGCCGTAAGTCCGCTGCTCGTACCGGAAATACTCATAGCTCCTGCCATGGTTCCGGATATCTCCTTGGAGTAGATACTCTTCTGCTCACCATTTGTCACGATATAAACATTTATCTTGACAATGTTCTTCTCGGCAACAGTCTCTGCAAAACCTGACTGGACGGTTATATCACCGGATACAGTTGCTGTATAGGTTACAGTCTTTCTACCGAGACTTATAACTATATCTATGGCTGAGCCTTCCTTCACTTCAGTTCCGGCAGGAATACTCTGCTTAACAACACGGCCTGCCTCAACGGAATCACTGTATTCCTGGGTAAGGTTACCCGGTGTAAGCTTAAGATTCTGAAGTTCTGTTTTAGCTTCTGCTTCAGTCTTTCCTGCAAGGTTAGGTACCTGAACAGTCTTAACCTCTTTACCGTTACTGATATTCAGCTTGATCTCACTGCCTTCAGGAGCTTCCTTGCCGCCTTCAGGTTCAGTTCCGATTGCATTTCCTTTTTCAACTTCATCATCGAACTTATAGGATCTGGTAACCTTGAAGCCCATATCCGTAAGTATCTTTGCCGCCTCTTCCTCAGGCTTGTCCTTAACTATAGGAACAACTTTGCTGTCAGGACCTATGCTGACAAATACTTCGATCTCCTTATCAACCGGAGTCACAGTATCCTTTTCAACACTCTGGCTTATAACATAACCGGCCGGAACATCTGTGCTGGCCTTGTCTGTAAACTTGAAGTTCTTGAAGCCTGCTGACTTAAGCTTCTTCTCAGCTGCTTCCTTTGTTACTCCTACAAGGTCAGGCATCTTCTCTTCCTTAACTGCTTCTTCGGTTGTATCAGTACTTTCCGTAACTGTTGTGGAGCCGGCTTCAGTAGTCTTATCATCCTTTCCGAAATGGAACCATCCGAGTATGCTTCCGAGAACTACGAATATGATCACAGCAATAATGATTGCTGCAGCAACACCTGCTATCATTACTACTTTCTCGAGTCTTGGATCTACTTCCTCATCGTCATCATCGTAGTCATCTTCATATCTTTCATCATATCTGTCATCGTAGCGATCATCATAACGGTCTCTGCCACCCCTGTCTCTCGGGTTTCTCGGCTCATCATAATAATCTTCTTCATCATCGGGAACCCTCTTGACATTCCTTCTCTGGGCTTCCTGTTCCCTACGCCTTCTCTCGGCGCGGAGTTCCTGTTCTCTTTCGTATTCCTCATCAAAGTCATAATCATCTTCTTCATCAAGAAGCTTGCTGAGTTTAGATGACTCCTTAAGCTCATTCTGAGGAACCTTCTCTGTTCTGTTTCCGTCAAGAGGTGCGTTCTTGGAAGACTGCTTGATCTCTTCTAAGTCCTGAGTAGAGAACTTCTGGGTAGGAGCATTTGTAACAGCTGCTCCCGCAACAACTATATCTATATTCGGATTAGCCTTAACACGGCGGAGATCTGCTATAAGAGCTGCTGCCGTAAGGTATCTTCTCTCAGGCTTCTTCTGTGTAGCCTTGATGATAACCTTCTCAAGACTTGAATAAATATCAGGATAAACCTCACGCGGAGGTACTATATCATTATTTATATGCTTAAGTGCTATGGCTACATTTGTCTCTCCTTCAAAAGGAACCTTACCTGTAACCATCTCATACATTGTTATACCGAGGGAATAGATATCACTTCGCTCGTCTGAATAACCGCCTCTGGCCTGTTCAGGTGATATATAATGCACCGAGCCCATTCCAAGCGTGGACATGGTATTGGAAGTTGCAGCCTTCGCAATACCGAAGTCAGTAACCTTGAGGCTTCCGTTCTTGGAAACTATGATATTCTGAGGTTTGATATCTCTATGGATAATGTGGTTCTCATGAGCCACCTCAAGACCTGAAGCAATCTGTATAGAGAAATCTATAGCCTGATCCATGGAGAGACGGCCGTTGATCCCAATATACTCTTTAAGTGTGATACCCTCTACAAGCTCCATGACAATGTAATACTTACCACTGTCTTCCCCAACATCATATACACTTACGATATTAGGATGAGTGATACCTGCTGATGCCTGAGCTTCAACCCTGAACTTGGAAACAAAATTCATGTCGTCGCTGTATTCACTCTTAAGAACCTTAAGCGCTACAAATCTCTTAAGTCTCTTGTCTTTTGCTTTATAAACTGTAGACATTCCGCCGGTACCGACAACTTCTACAATCTCATATCTATTCTCTAGGATAAATCCCGGTTCTAACATTTTTCTATACACCTCGTAAATCAAACAGCAATAACTATGACGGATACATTATCAACGCCGCCATAGTAATTAGCTCTATCTATAAGAGAATCAACTGCATTCTCAACATTTTCATTTTCCAATATTATCTCTCTGATTTCGTCATTCTCTACCATATTTGAAAGACCGTCAGAGCATATAAGAATTCTGTCCCCTTCTGTAAGGGTTTTCTCAAAGAAATCAGGCATAGCCTCTTCTCTTGAGCCCATGGCTCTCGTAATGATATTCTTCTCAGGATGATTCCTGCCTTTGCTGCGGTTAAGCTGACCTGTCCTTATGAGTTCTTCAACAAGGGAATGATCCATCGTGAGCTGCTCTATCTCATCATTGATAACATAGAGCCTGCTGTCACCTATATTGGCAACATAGAGTTCATTCTCCACCAGAACACAGGCAACCATGGTTGTACCCATGCCGGCCTTATCTCTGTCTTTCTCAGCCGCCTTATAGACCTCGCTGTTTGCATAGATCATAGCACGTCTGAGAAGCGATATAGGATTCCTTACTTTGGATGCCTTGATATAATCCACTGCCACTTCTATGGCATACCTGGATGCAAAGTCACCTGCCGCATGTCCGCCCATACCGTCGGCTACAATATATAGATTCGGAAGAGGACCTATCGGAGTATCAGAGATAAATATACTGTCCTGATTACTCTCCCTCTTTTTACCGGTATCTGTTTTCCCCGCTGATATCATAAGCTATACCTTCTACGTAACTGTCCACAGGCAGCATCAATATCCCTGCCCATACCTCTCCTAATAGTAACATTTATTTGATTTTTTTCAAGTATTTTCTTAAATGCATCGATTTCGTCTCTGCTTCCCCTTGTATATCCTTTTTCCATTACAGGATTAACCGGAATAAGATTTACATGACAGTTCATACCATGAATGAGTTTTGAAAGCTTCATCGCTTCCTCTTCATTATCATTAACTCCGTGTATAAGAGCATATTCAAATGTAACGCGTCTTCCGGTTTTCTCGAAATAATAACTGCAGGCATCAAGAGTTTCGGCAAGGGTATAACTCCTTGCTATAGGCATGATCTTTCTTCTTGTTTCATCTGTTGAGGCGTGAAGTGAAAGTGCCAGCGTAACTGTCCTCCCGGCCTGTGCCAGTTTTCTTATCATAGGAACCAGAACGCAGCTGCTTACGGTTATACTCCTCTCTGAAAGGTTATAACCCTTCTCATCGGTTATCAGATCAAGAAATCTTATGAAGTTATCATAATTATCCAGAGCCTCTCCTGTCCCCATGACAACGATATTGGAAATCCTCTCTCCCGTCAGCCTCATGGATGCATATACCTGTTCCAGCATTTCAGATGCTGTCAGATTTCTGATCAGTCCCCCTATTCCCGATGCACAGAAATCACATCCCATGCGGCAGCCTGCCTGAGATGAAATACATAGGGAATTGCCATGATGATACCTCATGAAAACCGTTTCTATCATCTGACCGTCCGAAAGCCTGTACAGGAATTTGATAGTGCCGTCATCTTTGGAAGTAAGACGGGTTTCTTCAACAAGAGTTACGATATCACCGCTTATCTTCTCCCGTAGGGACTTACTTATGTTCGTCATATCATCTGCCGTAGCTGCATATTTTTTATGCAGCCATTCATAGACCTGCTTTGCGCGAAATGCCGGTTCGCCGATCTGTTTCATATATTCTGATAGCTCGTCGAGATACATCGACCTTAGATCATTCATATATTCTGTCACCTTTTGTTATCAATTCTTTTTTTGCAGTACGCAGAAATAAAAACCATCACAATTGTCAATCCCCTGAAGAAAAGTACGTTCTTCGAGTTTAGCCATTTCAGCGTTACGCGATAGAAGAGCTTCTGCAGCATCACCGTTTTCGTAAGGGTTGATGGTGCAGGTTGAGAAAAGCAGTATCCCGCCCGGTTTTAAGTATGACACTGCATTATCCAGTATGATATCCGCCATTTTACGGAGGGTTTCGAAATCTTCCTTAACCACACGATATTTGATATCGTTTTTCCGTCCCATGATACCAAGTCCGGAACATGGTACATCCGCTATGACCAGATCTGCAGTTTCATGCAGTTCTTCCCTATTCTCTGTCGCATCTGAAACCGACACTTTGACATTTGTAAGCCCGAGTCTTTCAGTATTCTCTTCTATGAGATCAGTCTTATCGGTTGAGATATCAAATGAATATACGATTCCTTTTTTTTGAGAATCCGTATTCTTTCCGGATATAAGTTCGGCTGCATAAGTCGTCTTACCTCCGGGTGCGGCACAGAGATCGAGTATCGTTAAATCATTATCACCATCTGCATGAGTCCTGCGATAATGATCAAATGCGGACTTTACAGCCACCTGTGAGCTCTCGTCCTGCACTGTAAAGAATCCCTCTCTGTACCCCGGAACCCTCTTTATGAAATCATAACCATTTATAAGAAGAGCATCCGGCGCATAGAAGCCGTCTCTTACCTCTATCCCCTTCTCTTCAATCATCCCGCGAAGCTCAGACTTTTCTTTCTTTGATGTATTTACTCTGATCGTAGTTGGTCTTTCAGCCGACGCAGACTTAAGTATCTTATCTGTATCATCAGCACCAAAGGTCTCCTTCAGGAAATCATACAACCATTGGGGAACAGAATACTTTATATAAGGAACAGCCGAAACCTTTTCCCTGACTTTTTCCTTATCCCTTTCAATGCTCCTCAGAACAGCATTTACAAACCCCGAAAGGCTGCTGAAGCCATGAGATTTTACAAGCTTCACGGTTTCAAATATAGCTGCCCTGTCCGGCACCGAATCCATATAAAGAAGCTGATACACTCCCATACGTAGTGAATTTCTTATGAGGGGCTTCATCTTTGAAACTTTAGTCTTTGAATAACTGTCTATGATATAATCCAGTTGTATGCGGGTCTCAATCACGCCTTCAGCAAGTCTCGTCACAAAAGCCCTTTTCTGTTTTTCCTCGAACTGATTTTTCTTTAAAGCCTTGCCTATGGCAATATTTGAAAATGCTTTATTCTTATCTATATCAAGCAGTATATCCAGTACGGTTTCTCTTTCATTCATTTTCATATCCCAAACAAAAAAACTTTCATATGAACGCCCGCACCTTTACAGGTACGGGCGATATAAATCTCAGGCATCGGTATTCTTCTTTTCCATTTCTACTATAACTTTTTTTGAAAGATTCATAATATCGATAATGCATATCAGTCTGAGTATCAAAGCCGCTACTCCGATGAGTGCCAGCATTATTGCACCTGCACCTATCACTACAAGAACCGGCGGAAAATTTGCTACATCCAGGGATATAGTCTCAGAGCCGACAGCTTTGGATAAAAATGTACTGATATCACTGTCGGTAAATATTATAGAAACAATAAGAGTATATCCGCCCAGTGACAAAAATGAAAGTATAGCAGTAGGTATCAGAACCTTATATATACTTTTTATTTTATCTTTTATTTTGGAATCTAAACTGTATTCATCAACTAATTCTCCATAATCCTTTAGCAGAAAATGAAGTGCCATATAGTGTACAATCCCCATATTTATGGTGGTTACTACCATAGATATCATTATTGTAACACGGTCCAGAATTCCCATTTCCAACAAATGGCTTGTTTCTCCTGAAGCAATCAGCGAAGTCAGTATCGTCGTAAGATCCAGCATTATTCGAACGACAAATACATACATTGATTTTTTCAGTGATATTGTTTTTGATTCAACGTCAAATATTCCATCTACAATAAGCATACCAGCGATAATTGGAAAGACATTTGACGCCGGAAGGAGGAACTTATACAGGATAGTTGCATTCTTAACCGCACCGGATGAGGCAATAGATCCACTGGTAAAAAAGTAAACGATTGATACCCCAAACCAGATCATATCCAGAATGATTCCTTTATGTATCTTTTTATAACCTGAAATATACATCTCTGACATAGCATTTCTCCAAATAAATGTATTGTCTGAATTAAAGCCTGATTATAATAATACCCTACTTAAAAACCATGTCAAGAGTAATCGTGTCAATCATTTATGACAGTCATCGAACGAACGAATTCAGCCAGTTTTTGAGGTGCATCCTTGCCATACTCCGCTACAATCCTTACCATTGCTGAACCGACAATAACTCCATCAGCAATTTCAGACATCTTCATCGCCTGCTCAGGTTTACTGATTCCGAACCCTATAGCCGCCGGAGTATCCGATGCTTCTTTTATGAGACTCATTATAGTACTCAGATCTGTGTTTATCTCACTCCTGACACCGGTAACACCCAGTGATGATACAACATAAATGAAGCCCTTAGCCCCTGAAGCTATTGTCCTGATCCTGTCAGCGCTTGTAGGCGCTATCATGGAAATGAAATCCATACCGTGTTTTGCTGCAGTCTCATCAAACTCATGACGTTCCTCATACGGACAGTCAGGAATTATGATTCCATCTGCACCTGCTGCCGCTGCTTTCGCAAAGAATTTTTCTGCCCCGTAATGATATACCGGATTTGCATAAGTCATAAATACTATAGGAATGTCATAATCCTTTCTCAGGTCACTTACAAGCTGAAATGCCTTATCGGTTGTCATACCGTTTGAAAGAGCTCTTATATCTGCCTCCTGTATAACAGGACCTTCAGCTATAGGATCTGAAAACGGAATACCTACCTCGATCAGATCTGCTCCTGCTTCTATCACCGCACGGAAATTCGCAAGGCTTGCCTCATAATCCGGGTCACCGGCTGTAAGAAAAGCTATAAAAGCTTTCTTATTCTCAAATGCTTTATATATTCTGCTCATTTGTTTTTTTCTCCATTATTAACCTAATTTGTCATCAGTATGAAAAGTAATCACTACTACTCATAAAGGTTCACACCGCGATAACGTGCTATAGCAGCAACGTCCTTGTCACCTCTTCCGGAAATGGTACACACGATGATACTGTCCTTTGGCATATCCGGTGCTATCTTCAATACATGTGCAACAGCGTGACTGCTCTCAATAGCAGGTATTATTCCCTCTGTTCTGGAAAGATATTCAAAAGCTCTTACAGCTTCTTCGTCAGTAACCGGAACATACTCTGCTCTTCCTGTCTCGGCAAGGTGGGCGTGTTCAGGTCCGATACCCGGGTAATCAAGCCCGGCCGAAATAGAATATACAGGTGCAATCTGTCCATATTCATCCTGACAGAAAAGTGATTTCATACCATGGAAGATGCCCTTTGTGCCGTTTGCCATGGTTGCGGCATTCTTCGGATTGTCCACTCCGAGGCCTGCTGCTTCACATCCTATAAGTCTTACTCCATCATCTTTAATATATTCGTAAAATGATCCGATAGCATTGCTGCCACCGCCTACGCATGCGATAACCACATCAGGAAGCCTTCCCTCGGCCTCAAGTATCTGAGCACGGCTCTCCTTGCTGATAACAGACTGGAAATCGCGAACTATAGTCGGAAACGGATGAGGTCCCATAACCGAACCAAGGACATACAGAGTATCGTCCACTCTGGTTGTCCATTCACGCATAGCCTCATTTACAGCATCCTTAAGAACTCTTGTTCCGGTCCTGACAGGATGAACCTTTGCTCCGAGAAGTTCCATACGGTATACATTAAGAGCCTGCCTTACAGTATCCTCTTCTCCCATAAATATCTCACATTCAAGTCCCATAAGAGCCGCTGCAGTTGCCGTTGCAACACCATGCTGCCCTGCACCTGTCTCAGCGATCACTCTGGTCTTTCCCATTTTCTTTGCAAGAAGAACCTGACCGAGAACATTATTGATCTTGTGTGATCCCGTATGATTCAGATCTTCTCTCTTAAGATATATCTTTGCTCCGCCAAGATCTTTGGTCATCTTCTCCGCATAATAGAGAAGAGAAGGTCTTCCTGCATATTCTCTCATAAGTTTATCAAGTTCAGCCACAAACCCGGGATCACTCTTATAATGCTCATATGCATCCTCAAGCTTATGAATCTCATTCATCAGAGTTTCAGGAACATACTGTCCGCCAAACTCACCAAATCTTCCTTTTTCGTTACTCATGTTTTTCTTTTCCTTTTCTGTATTATCTGTTAGCGTAAAGCTTTCATAAATCTGACCATCTTTGCAGCATCCTTCACTCCGTCAGTCTCAACTCCGGAGCTGACATCCACACCATAGGGATGAAGTTTTTCCATTACTTCTTTCACATTGTCGGGATTAAGCCCTCCGGCAAGAAAGTAAGGCCTCTCAAGTCCTTCCAGCTTTGACCAGTCAAATGTAACGCCGGAGCCCTTGCCCGAATCCACCATTATATAATCCGCGGCAGATCTCTCTGCCTCTTCAAGTGAATCAAGTCTATTTACGTTGAATGCTTTGATAATCTCAAATTCCGGAGTGGTATCACCTTTATCCCGTGAACTGTCAATTCTCTCCTGCAGCCTTATATTTACGGATTCTCTAAGCCTTTCAATGTAAGACGCATCCTCCGTTCCGTGAAGCTGCGCGATGTCAATTATACCATCCTTTACAAGATCGGCAACAAATTCAGGATCTGCATCAACAAAAACCCCTACAGCTTTTATTCCCGAAGCAAGCAACGCTTTTAATTCAGCCGCTTTTTCCTTAGATACATTTCTCTTGCTTTTATCCCAGAAAACAAAACCTATATAATCCGGAAGCAGCTTATTCACATTTTCAATATCCTCAGCCCTGGTAAGCCCGCATATCTTGATCTTAGTTTTATTCTCCATGACCACCACTGTTATATACTCTTTATCTCCATGACCACTAATGTTATATACTCTTCATCTTCCTGATCAACTCTGTTTTATCGTTGCTCCGCATCAGCATCTCTCCGATTAGGACCGCGTCAGTACCGTTTTCCTTAAGCACTTTCACGTCTTCCGGCTTTTCGATTCCGCTCTCCGAAACAAATATCACATCCTCAGGCACCAGTTCACGAAGTCTGACGCTGTTATGTATATCTACGGTAAAATCCTTCAGATTTCTGTTATTTACACCCACAATCCTGGCTCCTGCCGCAAGACATCTTTTTACCTCTTCACTGTCATGAGCTTCAAAGAGACTTGAAAGCCCGAGTGTATCCGCTATTTCAAAACAGCTTTTCAGCTCCTCATCCGAAAGAATCGCAGCTATGAGAAGTACCGCGGATGCCCCCATCAGCTTTGCCTGATATATCATGTAGGGATCGACTGTAAAATCCTTCCTCAGTATTGGAATACTGACCTCCCCGGCAATTGCCCTGAGGTATTCGTCACTTCCCTTAAATCTCTCAGGTTCTGTTAGACAGGATATGGCATCGGCACCTGCCGTCTCATATTCTTTTGCGATTTCAATAAACGGGAAATCCTCAGCTATCACACCTTTTGAAGGAGAAGCTTTCTTCACCTCGGAAATAATAGAAAGTTCATTCCGGGACAGTGCCCTTTCAAAGGGATAATCAAATTCCTGGACTTCCATTTCCCTCATAGCCATAAGCTCTGCGTCTCTTTTTATATCTTCAAATGAATAACCGTTCTTTTCTCTTTCAATTCTTTTTCTTGTGATATCTGCAAGTTCGTCTAATATCATTTTTATACCTTTTCTTAGCTCATTCCTATTTTGAAAAATGCAGTTACTGGCGGTTACTTACTTCTATGAATTTCTCCAGTGTTTCTGTAGCCTTACCCGAAGCTATGATTTCTTTTGCAAGCTCTATACCGTCCTTCATAGAAGCTGCTTTTCCACCGATATATAATGATGCGCCTGCATTCAGAAGTGTTGCATTTCTCTTTGGTCCCTGTTCGGTTCCGTTTAATATTCTTCGGGTGATCTCTGCATTTTCCGCAGGTGCTCCTCCGACCAGTTCTTCTTTCCTGCAGCTTTCAAAACCGAAATCCTCAGGGCGGATGACTCTTGTCTTATACCATCCGTCTTTAATCTCGCATACTGTTGTCGGTGAACTGAGTGATATCTCATCAAGCTTATCCTGTCCGAAAACTACCATTCCTCTCTTTACACCGAGGTCTGCAAGTACCTGTGCCAGAGGCTCAACAAGATATTCATCATATACACCGAGAAGCATCTGTGATGGCTTTGACGGATTGGTAAGCGGTCCGAGAATATTGAACACGGTTCTGAATCCCAGTTCCTTTCTGATCGGTCCTACATATTTCATCGAAGTATGATACTTCTGTGCGAAGAAAAAGCACATTCCGACTTCATTAAGAAGCTCGACACATTTTTCCGGATCCTGTGCTATGTTTACACCGAGTGCTTCAAGACAATCAGCGGTTCCGCACTTTGAAGAAGCAGCCCTGTTACCGTGCTTTGCCACCTTCATTCCGCCTGCAGCCGCGATAAGCGCCGAGGTTGTGGAAATGTTGAAGCTGTGTGCATTATCTCCGCCTGTTCCTACTATCTCGAAAACATCCATTCCCGTATTTACAGGTATAGCATGGTCTCTCATGGCAGCTGCGCAGCCGGCAATCTCATCCTTGGTTTCAGCCTTGGCACTCTTTGTTGAAAGAGCAGAAAGAAATGCAGCGTTCTGGGTTGCGCTTGTTTCGCCGCTCATTATCTCATTCATTACTGTGTATGCCTCATCATATGTAAGATCTTCCTTGTTTACGATTTTTTCAATTGCTTCTTTAATCATTTTTTTATCCTCCATCTACTAATTATGTTACATTAGAAATTTTTCAAGTATCTTTTTTCCTTCCGGTGTAAGTATCGACTCCGGATGGAACTGAAGTCCGTACACTTCGTAATCCCTGTGCCTTACAGCCATGACCTCGCCGTCATCATCCGCAACAGCTATTACCTTAAGCACGTCCGGGATTGTTTCCTTTTTTGCAGCCAGTGAATGGTATCTTGCAACCTTAAGCTTTCTTCCCCTGCCTTCGGTACTTCCTCCCGTTTCATCACGGCCTGCACATAAATCAAATATAGGATCATCCGTCACTGTGCATACCGACTGCTTTCCGTGCATCAGTCTCGACGCATATGTTACTGTTGCTCCGTACACCTCACAGATCGACTGATGTCCGAGGCACACACCCAGTATAGGAATCTTTCCTCCGAGTTCTCTTACTACATCCTCACATACTCCTGCATCAGCGGGCTTTCCCGGACCCGGTGAAAGTATTATATGTGCAGGTTTCAGTTCTTCTATTTCTTTTACAGTCAGCTCATCATTTCTGATAACCTTAATATCAGGATTGATACTTCCTGTCAGCTGATAAAGGTTGTATGAGAAGCTGTCATAATTATCAATCAATAATATCATCCCGTCACCCTCACTTATCTATCTAAAACACCTGTTTACAAATGCCTGTCCATCGGCATATATAAAAAACATTATGCCGGTTCTGAATCCGTAAATGAATTACAGCTTTGCGTTCAGTGCATTCACCACTGCACGGGCTTTATTCAGAGATTCCTCAAATTCCTTCTCAGGAACCGAATCTGCCACAATGCCGGCTCCACTTCTTACGAATACCCTGCCGTTTTTCTTATATGCGATACGGATTGCGATACAGGTATCCATATTTCCAGTGAAGTCTATATAACCGATGGCACCTCCGTAGATGCCTCTCTTATTATTCTCAAGTTCGTCTATAAGCTGGCAGGCTCTTATCTTCGGTGCTCCCGAAAGGGTTCCTGCAGGAAGTACGGCCTCGATGGCATCAAGAGCATCTTTATCCTCTCTGATCTCGCCTCTTACAGTTGAACCTATATGCATGATATGTGAGAACTTCAAAACTTCCATATACTTTTCAACTTCAACTGTTCCGAAGCGGCTCACACGTCCCAGGTCATTTCTTCCAAGATCCACAAGCATATTGTGTTCTGCCAGTTCCTTTTCATCCTGAAGAAGCTCAGCCTCAAGTCTCTCATCCTCTTCCTTGTTCTTTCCTCTCGGTCTTGAACCTGCCAGTGGAAATGTATGCAGGACTCCGTCCTTAAGCTTTACCAGTGTTTCAGGTGAAGCACCCGCAACCTCTACATCCGTACCCGAGAAATAAAACATATAGGGTGAAGGGTTGATGGTCCTGAGGGCTCTGTAGGTATTCAGCAGGCTTCCTTTAAACTCGGCCTCAAGCCTGTTGGAAAGAACTATCTGGAAGATATCGCCTTCGAAGATATAATGCTTTCCGCGTTCTACCATGCTGCAGTATTCTTCCTTGCTGAACAAAGGCTTAAATTCGCCTATGGCGGTACCTTCCTCATCCGTGAACTTCTCACCTGTCTTTAGAAGACCGGCAAGCCCGTCAAGATCCTTAAGAGCTCTTTGGTATTCATTTTCAATATCATTCAGTTTTATATTTACTATAAGGATTATCTTCTGCCTTACATTATCAAATGCTATGACTTTATCAAACAGCATCAGGTCGACATCCTTAAATTCCTCCTCATCTTTAACCGAAGTTCTGAGAACCGGTTCACTGTACTTCAGATAGTCGAATGAGAAGTAGCCCACAAGCCCGCCAGTGAAAGGCGGCAGGAAATCAAATCTCGGGCTCTTATATCCTGCAAGTATCTCACGGAGATAAGGCGTAGGATTATCCACTTTGAATGTCTTATCACCGACCTTCATCTCCCCGTCAATACAGGTTATCTCTTTTTTAGGGTCAAAACCCAGAAATGTGTATCTTCCCCACATCTCATTTGCCTGCGCCGATTCCAGCATATAGGTATGTGAGGATGCCTTCTTTAATATCCGGAGTGCTTCTATCGGCGTTATAAAATCCGAAAGGATCTCGCAACTGACAGGAGCAACGGTATATATACCCGTTTCCAGAGCTCTCAGCTCTTCAAGTGACGGTCTTATTTTCATAACTTCTACCTTTCCTTTCTACAAGGTCTTATAACCATTGTCCCTGAGCTTTGTCTCAACCTCCTTGGCTTCCGTCACCTTCATGATTGCGAGAGGCGTCTTCGTGTCTCTGCTGTATGAAACAAATATATAGTCTATTATCATCTTACAGGTGTTCACTACATCGAGAAGTGCTGTAAGACTTCCGACCTCGTCGGGTATCTCAACTCCTATGACCTTATCGATCTTGCACATATAGCCCATTGAAGCCAGCATAGTCTCCGCCTTTTCCGGTTCATCGACTATCATCCTTACGATACCGAATTCCGCGCTGTCATTTGTTACTACATTCAGGATATCAATACCTGAATCGGAGATCGCTTTCGAAACCTTAAGCATCGCTCCTCTTGTATTTTCTGCATAAACTGATAACTGATCGATCATTTCTCTACCTCCTTCGATCCTGAATAAAGCATGTCGCTCGCGACATGTACTGCGCGGAGCGTTTTTAATATAATAGGGAACGCAGTTTCCTATTATATTAAAAAATCCCAGCAATCGAAAAATCGATTGCTGGGACAGGATAATCATTATAATTCCTGCGGTGCCACCCGGCTTGGTGAAAATATCACCCGCTTAGCGCATACTATCATATGCCGAACTTTTATAACGGAGGTTCTTACTCCGTCTCCCATACTCTGTATCCCCAACTTCTCGAAGATTCATTTCAGGTCGCCCTCTGAAGTCCATTCAGTAAAACACTTAATACTGCAATCGCACCACCTGCAGCTCTCTGTAAAAAAGGAGGATTTACTTACTTACTCTTCATCTACGGTTTGGTTCTGTTTAATTTACGTTCATCACTATAACACGTGAAAACCATACTTGTCAATACTTTTCTGCTTTAGTGCGCTAAAATTCCGCCTTCATGCCGACGCTGAGTTTATTTCCATTAAGATAAGCAGCTGCATCCATCTCCTTCTTGCCCTCCGGCTGAAGTCTTCTGATCCTAAGTGCGCCTTCTCCGCAGGCTATAACAAAGCTTTTTCTGGTCACTACTATTATCTCTCCCGGTGAATGCACGGTTCCGGCAGTCTCCGGAAAATCCGAAGCAAGTTCCTCACTGCTTATGGAATCCGCAAGATATATCTTTGCTGTCTTCCCGGCAATCTTAGTATATGACATAGGCCATGGATTAAGTGCACGTATCTGTCTCTCTATTTCATCAGAACTCTTGTTGAAATCAATGATTCCCATCTCTTTACTGAGCATTTTGGCATAATTTGACTTTGAATCATCCTGAACTGTCCTCTCGGCAGTCCCATCCTCAAGCTTCTTCATGGTACTTATGATAAGCTCCGCTCCCATATGAGACAGTCTCTCACGGAGTGATGCTCCCGTATCATTTCTGTCTATATCGGTACTTACCTGCTCGATGATATCTCCAGTATCGAGTCCCTTTGCCATATACATGGTGGTTACGCCTGTAACGGTTTCCCCGTCAAGTATGCTTCTCTCGATCGGAGCCGCTCCCCTGTATTTCGGAAGCAGCGATGCATGGATATTGATACATCCATATTCCGGAATATTAAGAATGCTTTCCGGCAGTATCTGACCATATGCGGCAACCACTATCATGTCCGGGTTGATATCCTGAAGAAGCTTTACATTTTCTTCATCTCTTAATCTCTCCGGCTGATATATGGTAAGCCCTGCTTCAAGAGCCGCCTCCTTAACCGGTGACGGAGAAGGCTTACCGCTTCTTCCCTTCGGTTTATCCGGCTGGGTAAATACTGCAGCAACCTCATAGCCTGCTTCAATGATTTTCTTAAGGGGCGGAACTGCAAATTCAGGAGTTCCCATATATACTATTATCATCTAAATCTCATCCTCCCATTGATCAAGGAACTCGGTTAGTCTCTTACGTTCCTTCTCGATGATACGTTTATCCTGGGTTGAAAGCGCAAGTTCAAACTTTCTGATCTCTGCCTCGAGCACATCTCTGTCCTGACCGAGGCTTTCTTCATAAAGTCTCTCACTTCTGAGAAGTACAAGATTGTTCTCTTCCTGCTCTCTTGGCGGTATTTTGAGATAAGCCAGTTCCTTCAGCCTTGCTTCAATCTCTTCGTCGGTCATTTCCACATACTGTCCCTTAATGATACAGCGTTCCTTCTTTCCGGTGGAAAGGGATTTTACTTCAACCTCAAGAATCGAATTGATATCGTAGGTGTAAGTTACATCTACAGCTTCCTCGCCGGCTTTAGCCTTAGGCACTTCTATCTCGAGAGTACCGAGCAGAAGGTTATTCTTTGCGATCCTGCTCTCGCCCTGAAGGACATCTATCTTAATCTTGCTCTGGTTGTCATGAACCGTATAGAACCTCTCTGTACGGCTGGCAGGTATGATTGTATTTCTCTCAAGTATCGGACAGAAATGTCCGCCTTCCATATGTCTCTCACCAAAGTCAACCGTAACCTCGGTTCCGAGGGTAAATGAACATACATCCGTAAGTATTACTTCGCGGATTGATTCCTTCCTTTCCTTTATTGCGCCCTGGATAGCCGCTCCGAGAGCCACTGCTTCATCAGGGTTGATGGATGTGTCGGGGAAGGTCTTGAAGAGCTTGCTTACAAATGTTCTGAGGCTCGGGGATTTTGTAGAACCGCCCACGAGAACTATCTTGTCAATATCTGAAATCTTCAGCATCGCATCCGCAAGTGCTCTCTTGACCGGAATCCTTATTCTCTCATAAAGATCCTCGCAGCCTTTCTCATATTCATCTATGGTTATCTCTGTTTCAACCAGCCTGTCCCCTATCTTGGGAGCCATAGCAGCTTTTCCGTCATCGGTGAATGCAAGCTTGACCTTTTCGGCCTCTTTATTCACCATTGCCAGTTCTTTAAAGCTTAACTCTTCTTTCCTGATATCCTTATTCTTCTTGAAGAAAATTTCCTCAATTACCTTTGTAAAATCTTCACCACCGAGGAAGTTATCTCCCGCAACGGCTCTTACTTCAAGTATAGGTGGAAAATAATCAAGTATGGAAACATCAAGCGTACCTCCGCCGAGGTCGAAAACGAGATTCTTCGCAGGCTTATCATCATTGTAAAGACCGTAAGCTATGGCAGCCGCCGTAGGCTCACTGATGATTCTTTCAACCTTAAGCCCGGCGAGTTCACCGGCTCTCTTGGTGGCCTTACGTCTCATATCATTGAAATATGCAGGAACACTGATCACAGCCTCCTCTACAGCTTCTCCCAGATACTCCTCTGCGTCTTCCTTAAGAGAACGGAGTATGAAGCTTGATAATTCCTCTGCAGTATACTCTTTTCCGGAAAGCTCATATTTTCTGTCACTTCCCATATTTCTCTTAAATGTAGCAGCGCAGCTTTCAGGATAGAGCTGTTTTCTTTCCTTTGCAGTACGCCCTACAAATACATTTCCCTCTTCATCAATGCTGACCACTGACGGTGTCAGATTCTCGCCCAGTCTGTTGGGTATAATCTTTGGACCGTCATCCGTATATACAGCCGCAAGGCTGTTTGTAGTTCCAAGGTCGATACCTATAATCATTTTGTTTCCTCTGCTACTTTTTATTATCGTTGTTATAATATAAATGAACTTCTATGGACTTACGAACCAAAATCAGTCCTCACTGCTTAATTCGTCAATTGCGGCATTCAGCTCGGCATCATCATCACACATCTCCATGGCATGAAGATAGCACTCAAGTGCCTTAGTCTTATTCCCTGATATTTCATAGAAATTACCCTCGGTCAGAAATCGGTAGTGTCAAGCCTGACACTCCTTTTTTGTTCCTAAATCCTTTATTTTCGGGAGGTTTAAATAAAAAGAGCATTGACCTCCCTTTTTTGGTATAATGTCAATCGCCAAACCGACATCCAGAAAGGAGCCAATGCTCAT
>JAFUVQ010000036.1 GCA_017477505.1 Eubacterium sp. | reverse complement strand
TCATATAGCAACTCCTTTCAGGTTGGATATTTGGTTGATTGGTCTCTTCTAAGTATACCATATTTTGTGAGGGGTTGCTTCTTTTTATGCAATAAAAAATGCCGTATTTATGCGGCTTGCGGCGTTTCGCAAACGCCTAATCATCTAAACAGTATGGAGGGCGACGGTTATGAGAATACTGCTTGTTGAAGATGAATATGCGCTTGCGGAACTGGTTTCTGAGCGTTTAAAGAAAGAACGATATTTGGTTGATATTTCCTATGACGGAGAGGATGGTCTGTATAATGCACTTACCGGAATCTATGACCTGATACTCCTGGATATAATGCTTCCGAAGAAGGATGGTTTTTCTGTACTTCGTGAACTCCGTCAGGAAGGCATCAAGTCCAAGGTTATCATGATGACAGCGAAGGGCGAGCTTCCTGATAAGCTGAAGGGCTTCAGTGAAGGGGCAAATGATTATGTGCCGAAGCCTTTCCATATAGACGAGCTTATTGCAAGAGTAAATGCACAGCTGAGAGTTGAAGTTGCGGTTTCGGATTCACTGGAATTCGGTGATATAGTGCTCGATTATAAGAAGCCGGCAGTCGAGAACAAAAATACCGGAGAGAGCATAAAGATCAACAACAAGGAATTCCAGCTTCTGGAATATTTCATGCTGAACAGTAATCAGGTGCTTTCAAGGGAAATGATATTTGACAGAGTATGGGGCATGGAAAATGATTCGATGTCCAATAATCTTGAAGCTTATATCTCATTTGTCAGAAAGAAGCTTAAGATGCTGGAGTCATCGGTTACTATCAAGTCGATCAGAAATATGGGATACAGGATGGAAATTGCGGAATGAAAGAATTATCGAGAAAAACATTTCTCACTATATATTCAATATTGATGCTGTTTCTCATCATCAGCCTCGTGCTTCTGAATTTCAGGAGTTACCGGAGAGATTATGAAAGTGTCGAGAGAAGTCTTTTCATAATCGAAGATCAGAGCAGGAGATTCGGACAACGTACACCCGGAGGGCCGGGCGGAAATGACATTAAGCCGGCGGATTTCCCGGGTGATGATAGAAATGAGGATTATGATGATATCAGGAATATGATGATAGTGGATATGGAGGTTTATACTGTAGAGTTAAAGGACGGTTCCATAAAGCAGGTCATTTATCATAATAATACTGAGTCGGATTTTGACCCGGAGGCCGCAGCGACAGAGATACTTGCGGATTATGATTCTGATACTACAAAAATCGGTAACCTGTACACTTCCGATTATTCATTTAACTATAAGCAGGACCGTTTCATAGTCATCATAAATGATGAAAGCATTGCAGGGCAGCAGAGACTGCTGCTCCTCGAGAGTCTTGGGCTTCTGGTGGGACTCGGAATCATTCTTGCTCTTTTGGCAAAGCTGATCACGATATGGGTTACAAAGCCGGCCAAGGCAGCCTTTGACAAGCAGAGAGAATTCATAGCGGATGCATCACATGAGCTTAAGACACCACTTGCCGTGATCATGGCATCCTCCGACGAGATGTCGGTTGATGAGGACAATCAGAAATATGTCGATAATATCAAATATGAATCCGACAGGATGAGCAGACTTATCTCGGGACTTCTGGATCTCTCGAAGATAGAAGAAGGGGTTTCCAGAGATAGCTATAAAGAAGAGAATATCTCCAGGATTGTTGAGAAGACCTGCCTTGTCTTCGAAGGAGTTGCCTTTGAACAGGGTGTGGAGATAGAGACTGAAGTAGAAGAAGGCATTACATTTAAATGCAGTAAAGAAGAGATTGAGAAGCTGGCATCAACACTTCTCGATAATGCAGTGAAGCACAGTTTTAAAGAAACAGCCGTAAAGGTTAAGCTCTATAAGCAGAAGAATCATATAATAATGAAAGTCATCAATAAGGGTGAGCCTATTCAGGAAGGCGATGAAGAGAGGATATTCGAACGTTTCTATCGTGCGGATAAATCCCGTCACCGGAGCGATAACCGATACGGCCTTGGACTTGCCATTGCAAAAGGCATAGTGGAAGGACACGGAGGAACCATAAAGGCCTATTCGGAGAACGAAGAGACAACCTTCAAGGTTGAGTTCACAAATAAAGTTTAAACTTAAAGTGTACGCAATAATGTGTGGATCATGAATAAAAATGCTGTTTGTCAGAAATGACTTACAGCATTTTTTATTTTTTTTCATTTTTTAATCTCGGTTTAATATTGACACCTTAATATGTGACCATAAGATAAATCAACGCCATAAAGAAACGGAGTGATGGATATGAGTGAATACAAAGAAGTTTTCAAAAGGACGGAAATCAAATACCTCCTTACTTATGATCAGTACAGAAAGCTCCTATCTTACCTTTCAAATATCGCCAGGATAGACCAGTACGGTAAGACCAGGATAAACAATATATATTTCGATACACCGGATTTCAGTATGATAAGGACTTCCCTGGAGAAGCCTCTATATAAAGAGAAGCTTCGACTGAGGACCTACGGACGGACCGGAGAAAACACAAATTCCTTCATCGAGATCAAGAAGAAATTCGACGGGATCGTTTACAAGAGGAGAGTGAGCGGAAGCTACAGAAGAGCATTTGACTATCTGGTAAACGGAGCAAAGCCGCTGGATGATTCTCAGATTTCAAGAGAGATAGAAGGCCTGAAATATGTTTATGACGGCCTTCGTCCAAAGATGAAGATATGCTACGACAGGATAGCACTTGCAGGAATAGAGGATCCGGACTTCAGAGTTACATTTGATACAAATATACAGTGGGACACCGAATCTCTTGATCTTACGAGTGATAAATGTGAGCATACGATACTTGAAGAAGGACGTTACATGATGGAGATCAAGGTTGCAAATGCAATGCCGAAGGAACTCTCGGAGAAACTCAGTGAGTTCGGAATCTTTCCGGTTTCATTTTCAAAATACGGAAGAGGATATGTGGATATGGTGAAGATGGCAGCAGCGGAATCTTATGAAAAACCGGATATGGAAGTACAGGAGACAGAGATGCAGAGCCATACATATATAAGAAATCTGAAAGGAGTGACAAGATATGTTTAGTAATATTTTTACATCTATTATAACTTCAGGACAATTTACAGCAGCCCAGTTCGGAGTGGTAACTCTGGTATCTCTTTTATGCGGGATTGTGATCGCCGTAGCTTACTCAGTAAAGAATAAATGCTCCAGGAGCTTTATCGTAACTCTGATACTTCTCCCGGCAATAGTCGAACTGGTAATACTTCTGGTAAACGGAAATATAGGAGCCGGAGTTGCGGTGGCAGGAGCCTTCAGTCTGGTAAGATTCAGATCGGCACCCGGTCGCGGCCAGGAGATAACGAGCATATTCCTCGCGATGGCAGTTGGACTTGCAACCGGAATGGGATATGTGGGAGTAGCGATTCTCTTTACATTTGTCATTTCTTTTATAAATCTTCTCCTGAATGTGCTTAAGGTAGGAGCAGGAAATGAGAATCACAGAACTCTTAAGATCATGGTTCCCGAAAACCTTGATTACGAAGGAAAGTTCGAGGATATTTTTGATAAATACCTCAGCAGCTATACTTACGAAGAGGTAAAGACCAGCAACATGGGCAGCCTGTATAAACTGACACTCAGTGTGGTGACAAAACCCGGAGTTTCAACAAAGGCATTTCTGGATGATCTCAGGACAAGAAACGGAAATCTGGATATAAGTCTCGGAAGAGAGATTGATAATATGGAAACACTTTAATATCAAATACGCTAAATGAATGGAAAGGAGCAACGGATATGAGAAAGAAGAATTTACGCAGGATTTTGAATATAAGCATAGTAACTATCATGATGGCAGGACTTCTGGCAGGCTGCTCAGCGGCTTCTTCGGGAGGAGACGGTGGTAATACCGTTGTGACTGAGAGCCAGGCGGATGAGACTGACGATAATGTGTCGGATGCTTCTGATACAGACAGTAAGGGGGAGACTGACAGCAGTTCAGTAGATACGGAACATTTTACCGATAGGGATCTGGAGCAGACCGCGGATACATCAGATGCAACTCTGCTTGAATTAAAGGACGGCGAGGATTTCGTTATATCAACAGAAGGAGTTTATGTCCTGTCCGGCAAGGTAAGCGAAGCGACTGTTATCGTGGAGGCGGGTGACGAGGATAAGGTTGAGATAGTTTTGGACGGGGCAGAGATCACGAATGAGACAGCACCGGCAATATATGTAAAGAGCGCAGATAAGGTATTTGTTACCACAACGGATTCCGAGAATACACTTACAGTTACAGGTACATTTGAAGCAGATGGCGATACAAATGTGGATGCAGTCATTTTCTCAAAAGATGATCTGGTTATAAAGGGAACGGGAACTCTGAATATCACTTCATCGGACAATGCAGTAAGCTGTAAGGATACTCTGAAGATTACCGGCAGTACTGTAAATGTAAGCTGTGAAGGCAATGCATTTGAGGCACATGATGCTATCGAAGTAGCGGACGGAAATATTAATATAAGCAAATGTAACGACGGCCTCCATGCCGAGGATAATGATGATGACACTATAGGAGCTGTATATATAGCGGGAGGCAATATAGATATAACAGCAGCGGATGACGCTGTGCACGGGACTACGACTCTGACCGTCGACGGCGGTACATTTAACATAAATGCCGCTGAGGGACTGGAGGCAACATATATCGAGATAAACGGAGGTGATATAAACGTTGAAGCAAGTGATGATGGTATAAATGCAGCTGCAAAGTCAGGTTCCTATACTCCTACATTTATCATGAACGACGGTAATGTTGTAATAAAGATGGGACAGGGAGATACAGATGGAGTAGACTCCAACGGCGATATTTACGTAAATGGCGGAACCATAGATATTACAGGACAGTCAGGCTTCGACTATGATGGCAAGGCAGAGCATAACGGAGGAACTATAATCGTTAACGGTACGGAGACTGATGAGATATCAAATCAGTTCGGCGGCATGGGCCCCGGCGGTAAGGGCCGTGGCGGTGATGGAAACTTCCAGCAGGGTGGTGATGAGAATTTCCAGCCCGGCGGTGACGGGAATTTCCAGCCCGGAGACGGCATGCAGCCACCTGAAGGAGATGACTCAAATTTTAGGCCGGGCCGCGGTGGCAAGGGCGGCAATATGCAGCCGCCGGAAGGAGATGAAAGTAATTTTAAGCCGGACCGCGGCGGCAAGGGAAGAAATAATGAGGAAACTACAACTGAATAATTGTTTAATCAAAGAAGCAGATGCCGGAGGGAGACTTCCGGCATCTTTATTTGTATCCGGAAGAGTCTGAAGGCGAATGATAATAATATTTCAGATATGCAGAAAACGGTAGAGGGCGCCAAAAAAAACTTTTAAAAGAATATGGAAAATGATAATATATTATCAGTATTATTTACGGGATAGCAGCAGCTCTCGGTGTACTTGGAGGTTGATCAGAATTAGTACTGAACTGACAAAAAGAGAGGGGTTTAAGAGCCGCCTTGGTTTTATACTGGTAAGTGCCGGATGTGCGATAGGAATCGGAAATGTATGGCGTTTTCCATTTATGGTAGGACAGTGCGGAGGAGCTATATTCGTACTGTTTTATCTTATATTTTTAATAATAATGGGAGTTCCGGTGCTTTCTATGGAACTTGCTGTCGGACGTGCCAGCGGGATGACCACGATGAAGGCTATGAAGAAGCTTGAGAAGCCGGGCCACATATGGCATCTGCATGGCTGGGTAGGCTATGCCGGCGCCGTCATACTGATGATGTATTATACGACAGTGGCCGGATGGATGCTGGCATATTTCTGGAAGTTCCTTACGGGAAGCTTTGAAAATGTAAAACAGGATGATGCAGAGGCTGTTTACAATGCTCTTCTTGCAAATCCCAAAGAGATGCTCATATTTACGGTCGCCATCGTAGTTCTCGGCTTTCTCGTGCTTAGTTTCGGAGTACAGAATGGCCTGGAAAGAGTCACGAAAGTCATGATGATAGGACTCATTCTACTGATCGTGGTTCTGGTGGTGAACAGCCTTTGCCTTAAGAATGCGGGAGCCGGAATCTCTTTCTATCTGAAGCCGGATATCTCAAGAGCTAAGGCAGTAGGGTGGTCGGACCTGATTTCCGGGGCGATGACTCAGGCATTCTTTACCATAAGCGTCGGAATCGGTTCCATGGAAATATTCGGAAGCTACATGTCAAAGGAGTGCACACTGATAAATGAATCGGTGCAGATTATCGCTCTTGATACATTTGTTGCGATATTGTCGGGACTTATCATATTTCCTGCATGCTTTTCCTATAATGTTGAGCCGGATCAGGGACCGTCGCTTATATTCGTTACATTACCAAGAATATTCATGAACATGTCGGGAGGCAGAATATGGGGAACACTGTTCTTCCTGTTCATGGTATTTGCCAGTTTCTCAACGGTTACAGCTGTCTGTGAGGGACTTATAACCGCAATCACTGATAACCTGGGATGGCAGAGAATGAAATCAGTTGTATTCAATTTTGTACTGGTTTTAATAAGCAGTATTCCTTGTATATTGGGGTTCAATGTATGGAAGGATCTCCATCTTATAGGGAACAGGGGTGTACTTGAATCGGAGGATTTTATAGTAAGTAATCTCTTGCTTCCTCTCGGTTCTATAGTATATACAATATTCTGTACCTGGCGTTTTGGCTGGGGTGCAGAGAACTATCTGGAGGAAGCCAATACCGGAAAAGGCATAAAGGTATCTGCTTATCTGGTACCGTACTTCAAGTATGTGCTTCCTGCGCTGGCACTGTTTGTGCTGATCAGAGGGTTGATATAGTTTGTATAAAATGTATTAATTCAAGGGGTTAAGGGTTTATGTTTGTCGAATACTATTATTTTAAGTCACAGGACATCCCGGTAATCGGACTTAATACGAATACGTATACGTTTTCTTCCGGTGATGAACTATTCAAGCGCCTGCCGGTTATCAATGCGCTTTGTTTTATTAACAAAGGCCAGGATATCACCATAAACTTTGAAAATAGCTATGACATTATCTTTAAGAAGGGGCTTTTCGGCTTCAAACCTGCGGAGAAGGCGAAGCATGATTCGGTTGAGAAATTCTTTTCAGAACATAAGTATCCGGAGGAGTTTGAACTGACAGGAGAAATCGGAGACAATCCAAAAGTCAGCGATAATTCATTTTATAAGACAAATGGTGCTTCGTACTTTTATGCTTCCAGGGATGTTTATACCATCAGGGTTCCGGAAAGCTATTCATCGAAGATTTATAATGACCTGAAAGTGAGGCTCGGAGTTCGTAAATCTGCCATACAGGAACTGGTCAGGAAAGCAACCCGCTCGGTACACGATGGGAGTTTCATCATCCTTGATACACATACCACAAGGCTGACCTATAGGGTAGATTCCCTGCATTCTTCAACGCGACTCAGCTTCAGCGAGATGGGAATGGAGAATCTTCCTGATGAGATAGATTATATCGTTGCATTCTCCGAGGAGCTCATAGCATGCTGCAGTGAACTGTTTGAACTGGAATACGGAGATACACGATCCGACCTCAATATATATTACGATAACAATAATACATCCGGATGGGTAAAGACCTATATGAAGGTTGAATAATGAGACATCGGGGACAGTCCCCGGGATCCCGCTTATCGAATGATTTCGTCGATCGTAGATACAGTGACAAATGAATTCTCTTCCAGCAGCTTCACAGCTTCTCTTATTTTCTGAAGCTCGAAATAGGTCACATAACAGATAACAGTCTTATTTTCGCCTGCAACTGCTCCCGATGAATTCATCACAGTGCAGGTTTTTTTCATATCATTTTTTATCCATTTGATTATAGGTTCCGGATTCTTTGTGATTATGGTCACCTGCTTAATAGCCTCGAATCTGTCTGTGAAATGATCGATGATCGTTGTGGCAACCACGTAAACAAGAAGGCTCAGCAGCGCACTGTTTCTGTTTATCAGAAGGAATGCAGCTATATAAACACAGGCATTGAAAGCGATGAGAATGCCGGTCATGCTTACATTTGCACCACGTTTTTCATTTAACTTCTTTACTATCATGGTTGCGAGGATTTCCGAACCGTCGATACATCCTCCGAGTCTCAGTATAAGTGAGAGACCGGCTCCCAGAATGGCACCGCCGAATGCAACGGCTATAAAGTGTTCTGTATTAAGAACAAATGGTACCCGTTCGAAAACTTCAAGACCTATCATATAAGCAGCAGAGCCGAATACAGCTTTGATCAGGAAACGCTTTCCCAGTGTAAAACCGCCGATTATCAGGAAGGGCATGAATATGATCAGAACGCACAGTGACAGGTTTAAGCCGGTCAGTTTGCTTACAATTATGGCTATACCGGCAGTTCCGTAATCGATGGCATCATTCGGGAGCAATATGCACGCAACCGAAAATGCCGCTATGAGAGCTCCGGCCATGATCATAAGAATCGATATAATTTCCTTGTAGTCTATTTTTTTCAAAACATTGATTCCTTTCAGAAGTGATACTAACAATATGCTACGAAACAGCATTGTATGCAAGTGCAATTTTAGCATTTTATGGACAAGGGACTTGCGAAAAACTATATAAGTTCAGTGAGGAATTGGTGAGCCTGGAAAAGATATAAAGTATAGTCAGGAAGGTATAAAAGTATGTTTAAAATTGAAACTCTAAGAGCAGAAGAATAGAAATGGAGTGATGCCCATGAAATCGATTCTAATAAAAGATACCACAAGAGAAGAAAGAGAAGAGATAATCCGCACATCCCTGGATTGCGGCGGCAGCAGCTGCGAGAACTGTTCATCCTGCTGGCTCGGCGGCGGCAATCCCTGGGGAATCTACCAAGATTACATAGATGGAAAACGGGAAATCAGCGAGATAAACATGAGCTACATGGAAGAATATCGCCAGGACAGGCAGATAAAGGGATGATCATGAACACAGCACCTGAGATAAATGAATCGACAATCGAAGAACGCAGAGCCTACATAAAAAACCGCTACCCCTGCATATCAGACTGCGATATGTGCGGATTGTGCAAGGTCTTCCACGGAAAAGATCCCGAAAATGCATACGACGACTACATCAAAGGCAGAAGGACATTTATGGAAGTATCTGCGGATTATAGGAAATGAAAAAGCAATGATCATTTTGACCATTGCTCTTTTTTGAGTAAGTCTCAAATCAATTATCGGGGTGTACCACTCTCTGCCATATAGTTTTCTAGTGAAATCATTTCTCGGATGTATTCAGGGAAAATGAGTTTATTTAGATTCAATCCCTTGGCTACATATTTTATATCTTTATATACGTCTTTAGATGATATTTCTTTTTGAAAAATGGTCAATACTTGTGATGTATATTTTGTTATATTCATTATGTTCTCGCTGAGGCAGGAACAAGGGTAGTATCTATCATTATCAGAGTTTTTTGAAACGCCAATACAACTATTTACACCACCAACAATATAATCCGCAGATAATTTGATTTTAGTTCGATTATCGTAAGATCCAGTCATTCTTGTTATTCTAGTAATCTGTGTTATATATGGTAAAGCAGCCATTTTAAGATCGATTGTTCCTTCATCATTAAAAACTATCTCATCGGGAGTAATATACGGAATGTCTGTACACCTGCGATAGAATTCCATAGCTGTATGCTCTCTTACTATTAACTCTCCGGTTTTTGAATCTCGGTGGGACAAAAGAAGTCCGGTGAGATGTTGATAATTATGTGGGCGAAACTCAATCTCAAGATGTTTTAAAATGTTATCAACTCGGTCTCTATATATAATGAGAATAATTGTATTTGAGAGTTTTTCTTTATATACTTTTCCTTCTTTAATTGCAGTAGTTACTGCTTTTTCTTTAGAAATTGTCATATAGTTAGTCCTCAAACAATTTAAAAAGGGAACGCCAATGCCTCGACATTGGTCGTTCCCTCTTAATGGCTAATTTTTAGGTTGTCTGCCAACCACCCGGCACATACGTCCGCATAAAGTTCAGGTTATTGCGTTGCCTGCCAACACTCGGCACATACGTCCGCAAGAAGTTCAGATTGTAGTGTTAGCCCACCGATGTAGCACGCTACATCTACTTATATACTAGCAAAAAAAGGGGATTTGTCAATGCTATTTATAATATTATTTGTTACATTTTGTAAAGCTTTACAAGAGGATTCTATAACAACAAATGAATTTATTTCAAGGAAAAAAATGCTATTAGGTGTAGCATCCCCAGTATCCATGCGGCTTCCGTGACTCAAAATTTTTCTATTTCATTCCCCACAAATATGATACAATCTCCTCCAAAGAATCACACCACGAAAGGAACCAACCAAATCATGATCACCAGAGAAGAAGCATTTGCTCTATTAAAGAAATACAACAAAGACCCATTCCACATTCAGCACGCCCTTACAGTCGAGGCTGTAATGAAATGGTACGCAAATGAACTTGGTTATGCAGACGAAGCCGAATACTGGGGCATAGTCGGTCTGTTACACGATATAGATTTCGAACTATATCCTGACGAGCACTGCCTCAAAGCTCCGGAGCTTCTCAGGGAAGGCGGAGTAAGTGAGGATATTATCCATGCAGTGTGTTCGCATGGTTACGGAATAACAGTTGGAAATGGAGTTACCATAGATGTAGAGCCGGAACGTGAGATGGAGAAGGTTCTCTTCGCAGCAGACGAACTTACAGGCCTCATTTGGGCAGCGGCACTCATGAGACCATCCAAAAGCACTAAGGACATGGAACTTAAGTCCCTCAAGAAGAAATACAAGAGCAAAGGCTTTGCCGCCGGATGCTCCAGAGCAGTTATAGAACGCGGAGCCGAGCAGCTCGGATGGGAACTCGATAAGTTGCTCACCATGACATTACAGGCCATGGCAGCAAATGAAGATATGATCAACTCTGAAATGGCTGCAGAAGAATAGAAATGGAGTGATGCCCATGAAATCGATTCTAATAAAAGATACCACAAGAGAAGAAAGAGAAGAGATAATCCGCACATCCCTGGATTGCGGCGGCAGCAGCTGCGAGAACTGTTCATCCTGCTGGCTCGGCGGCGGCAATCCCTGGGGAATCTACCAAGATTACATAGATGGAAAACGGGAAATCAGCGAGATAAACATGAGCTACATGGAAGAATATCGCCAGGACAGGCAGATAAAGGGATGATCATGAACACAGCACCTGAGATAAATGAATCGACAATCGAAGAACGCAGAGCCTACATAAAAAACCGCTACCCCTGCATATCAGACTGCGATATGTGCGGATTGTGCAAGGTCTTCCACGGAAAAGATCCCGAAAATGCATACGACGACTACATCAAAGGCAGAAGGACATTTATGGAAGTATCTGCGGATTATAGGAAATGAAAAAGCAATGATCATTTTGACCATTGCTCTTTTTTGAGTAAGTCTCAAATCAATTATCGGGGTGTACCACTCTCTGCCATATAGTTTTCTAGTGAAATCATTTCTCGGATGTATTCAGGGAAAATGAGTTTATTTAGATTCAATCCCTTGGCTACATATTTTATATCTTTATATACGTCTTTAGATGATATTTCTTTTTGAAAAATGGTCAATACTTGTGATGTATATTTTGTTATATTCATTATGTTCTCGCTGAGGCAGGAACAAGGGTAGTATCTATCATTATCAGAGTTTTTTGAAACGCCAATACAACTATTTACACCACCAACAATATAATCCGCAGATAATTTGATTTTAGTTCGATTATCGTAAGATCCAGTCATTCTTGTTATTCTAGTAATCTGTGTTATATATGGTAAAGCAGCCATTTTAAGATCGATTGTTCCTTCATCATTAAAAACTATCTCATCGGGAGTAATATACGGAATGTCTGTACACCTGCGATAGAATTCCATAGCTGTATGCTCTCTTACTATTAACTCTCCGGTTTTTGAATCTCGGTGGGACAAAAGAAGTCCGGTGAGATGTTGATAATTATGTGGGCGAAACTCAATCTCAAGATGTTTTAAAATGTTATCAACTCGGTCTCTATATATAATGAGAATAATTGTATTTGAGAGTTTTTCTTTATATACTTTTCCTTCTTTAATTGCAGTAGTTACTGCTTTTTCTTTAGAAATTGTCATATAGTTAGTCCTCAAACAATTTAAAAAGGGAACGCCAATGCCTCGACATTGGTCGTTCCCTCTTAATGGCTAATTTTTAGGTTGTCTGCCAACCACCCGGCACATACGTCCGCATAAAGTTCAGGTTATTGCGTTGCCTGCCAACACTCGGCACATACGTCCGCAAGAAGTTCAGATTGTAGTGTTAGCCCACCGATGTAGCACGCTACATCTACTTATATACTAGCAAAAAAAGGGGATTTGTCAATGCTATTTATAATATTATTTGTTACATTTTGTAAAGCTTTACAAGAGGATTCTATAACAACAAATGAATTTATTTCAAGGAAAAAAATGCTATTAGGTGTAGCATCCCCAGTATCCATGCGGCTTCCGTGACTCAAAATTTTTCTATTTCATTCCCCACAAATATGATACAATCTCCTCCAAAGAATCACACCACGAAAGGAACCAACCAAATCATGATCACCAGAGAAGAAGCATTTGCTCTATTAAAGAAATACAACAAAGACCCATTCCACATTCAGCACGCCCTTACAGTCGAGGCTGTAATGAAATGGTACGCAAATGAACTTGGTTATGCAGACGAAGCCGAATACTGGGGCATAGTCGGTCTGTTACACGATATAGATTTCGAACTATATCCTGACGAGCACTGCCTCAAAGCTCCGGAGCTTCTCAGGGAAGGCGGAGTAAGTGAGGATATTATCCATGCAGTGTGTTCGCATGGTTACGGAATAACAGTTGGAAATGGAGTTACCATAGATGTAGAGCCGGAACGTGAGATGGAGAAGGTTCTCTTCGCAGCAGACGAACTTACAGGCCTCATTTGGGCAGCGGCACTCATGAGACCATCCAAAAGCACTAAGGACATGGAACTTAAGTCCCTCAAGAAGAAATACAAGAGCAAAGGCTTTGCCGCCGGATGCTCCAGAGCAGTTATAGAACGCGGAGCCGAGCAGCTCGGATGGGAACTCGATAAGTTGCTCACCATGACATTACAGGCCATGGCAGCAAATGAAGATATGATCAACTCTGAAATGGCTGCAGAAGAATAGAAATGGAGTGATGCCCATGAAATCGATTCTAATAAAAGATACCACAAGAGAAGAAAGAGAAGAGATAATCCGCACAT
>JAFUVQ010000035.1 GCA_017477505.1 Eubacterium sp. | reverse complement strand
CCACCGATAAGCTCAGATCCCATGCCGCTCATGGATCTGCTCATACATGCCGCCGATGTAATGAAAAGCGGCTGTCCGTGATCCTTATTCCTCATCACTCTCTTCATCTGAAAAATCTTCCTCATACTCCTCTTCAGAACTGTCGTCATCCGACGAATCATCGGAGCTGACAGATGATCGTGCGGATTAGGGATCCCTCGCTTACCCTTATCGGGATTATGGATCGCGACATCCACGATCATTCCGATAGGAACCATCTCTTCCATAACCAGCCTTTCAAGAAGTTCAATGTTCTCTTCCATGGTTAGCTCGTTCTGTAGTGCGATATCCATGCTGTAAGCAAGCTGGGCATCCTTCCTGTGCTCGTTAAACTCAATCTCTGTCCACAGTGTCTGACGGTCACGCAGCCTTTCCGGTACATAGTCCGGTGCATAGATCTTCGTTGCGACCACACCCTTTTTCCTACTGTAATCTTGCGTCTCACCATAGTAGGCATCATAGAGTTTCTCGCCTGACCGGTATGCCGCTGCCGCGATCGCCGTATGTCCGGCAGTACGCTTAATATGACCGAGACTAAAATGGAAAAGAGCCATTATCCATCACTCCCCCTTTCCGAATGAACTATCGTGATCTGTGATAAAATCTGGTTACGAACCCCAGCATTTGCGTTAAGACCATCTATCAGCTGATAGAACTCCGGCTCTGTCATATCGGATGTCTCAGGATAAAAATGTTCAAACACCCCACCCTTAACGACCAGCCTATGTGTCCTTGATGCATACTCGGGATCATACTCACTGCGCCTGCGTTTCTTCTGATAGTTCTGCTTGTTCAGTTCTCTGTTAAGCCTGCGCCTTTCCTGCATCAGCTTGTTCTCTCCCTGCTGATACTCTTCTTTAGCTTTGTCGATCTTTCCTTGTTGTTCCATAGATTTTCTCCTTCCTGTGAAAACACATTGATTGGGATAGCTGCCAAAGGCAGCGCAAGGGGCGCTAAGCAACCGTCCAGTGGACGGTTGTTTAGCGCGGACCGAAGCGGAGCGGAAACGGCCCTTGACGGTGCGAAGCACCGAAAGCGTATCATTGCTCCGGCAATGTACGCGCAAGCTCCCGGCATGGTCCACGACGTCCAGTGGACGTCGGCTTTGGACGGACCGGAGCGAAGCGGAGACCGCGGTTCATATTCAACCGGCAGGTTGAATATAGAAGTGCGCTATTGTCTTCGCCAATAGATGGGCTCTGCCCGTTCACCGATCCCGCCTTTTCTGATCATCTGATACATGTTCGGCTCCTCCTTTCTTGTTTTCGTGCTTTGTGTTATCCGATACTCATTTCGTACTACGCGCATTTTTGATGATAATACGCATTTCGTAATATGTCAATACGATATTTTTATATTTTTTTACTAAATTACGGATTGCGTATCGCCAGGTAAAATGTTATACTATCTCAGAAAGGCAGGTACTGATCATGGGATATGGACAGAATCTTAAGAATATACTTGATGAAAAAGGAATGACCGTAAAAGAACTCGCAAAAAAAGTCGGTATTGCACCGACTACTCTTTACTCTATTATTCAGAGGGATACCGCTGTCAGATTCGACACGGCTCTAAAAATATCTCACATCCTCAACATACCGATCAACTCGATATGCAAGGATAATCCTTACGAGCCCGGAGAAACTCTCCCGATGCTTCCTTCGGATAATGAAAAGCTTATGATCAATCTTCAGAAGAAGGCCTATTTTTCTGACCGGACTTTAAAGCTTGTAGAGATCTTTGACTACACAGAATTACCGCATATAGATCTCCTCCTACTCTCTCCGTTCCACTTCGGTCGGCGCAGAGCAATCGTCCCCCGGACATCGTGGACCCCTTGGAAAGCAAACATACCGTCTCGTCGGTTTCCGATTTGGGTTGGAGCACATGATTGATATCGAAATCCCTTCCTACATCATCTCCGTGCTTAAATAATATCTTGAATCTTACGCTCTTAATCCAAAGATTCTGACCGTTCACAACATCAGGCTCTTCCAATATTTGAACATCTTCCACGAACTCATTCATAAACATCTTCACATACTCTTCTGAGAGTTCATCCAGATGCGACCAAACTTCAGCGACAGTCGCTTTCATATTATCAAGTGACTCTTTCCTCGCTCCGTTAGTCTCAATACTGGATGATAAATCTGCTATCTGTGAATCAAGGTCTGATATCTCCGACATGAACCCTCGTATCAGACCATTATAGCCATCATACATGTCATCATAATGAGGGTCATTTGAGTCCATTTCGGCGATTTTAGACAGAAGACGTACTTTCTTGCCTTCAACCTCTTTTCGCCGCTCTATGAGGCTCTCACGCTGTCTGGTGAGGTTCTCAATGTCGATGCTCTCCGATAAGAAATCCTTAGCATAAAACTCATTCGCTGCATCATTATTGAACAGCTTCTCTATGATAGAGTACATCTCTTTATTTACATCGCTCTGCCTAACATACTTCTTGAAATCACAAGTAACACCATCTACTTTCGTCCTATGTTTGCAAACATAGTACCAAGTATCTGGATAGTATCCTGAGCCGTCTCGCTTCTTTTTGCGATTTACATTACCATACATCCGTGCACCGCATTTCGGGCACTTAAGTATTCCAGACAGAATATGAGCATGTTCAAGCGAGAACCGCTTCTCGTGAGCATACCCTGTCTCTTCACGCTTAGCTTTTGCTTTCTCCCATATCTCTTTAGGAATAATAGCTTCATGCCTTCCGTCAAATAACTCATATTCATCCTGCTTCACGACATGAGTTTCGTTCCTCGTTCCTTCAATCTTCTCTGTTTTCCGCCTACCATAAGGCAGATATCCTGCATACACAGGATTGTCCAAAACAGATTTTACGAATGAACTTCCGATTCTATCGGTATTAGCATTGTTTCGTACCTTTTTCTTGAACCCTTGCTGATTCAGCCTTCTCGCAACCGTATTTATACCCATATTCGGCATTAAATACATCTTGAATATCTCACGAATCAGGTCGGCTTCATCATCCGCTATCTGCAGTTCCCCTTCCACCAGCTTATATCCATACGGAGCGAATCCACCGTTCCATCCACCTTCACGAGCCTTCTGCCATCGTCCAGCCATCGTTTGAGTATGAATATTCTCACGCTCGGCTTCAGCTACTGCAGCGTAAACTGCAATTAGCAGCTTACCTGCGGCACCTGCACTATCAATGCCATCCTCAACGCAAAGAAGGCTGACACCGAAGTCTTCAAGGTACTGAAGAGCACTTAGTGTATCAGCCGTATTACGTCCGAATCTTGACAGTTTGAACACGTAAACATAATCAGGCTTTTCCTTCGCAGTACGGATGTCTTCAAGCATCCGCTGAAACTAAGGTCTGCCTTTTATGTTTTTTCCGCTGTGTCCTTCATCGGAATACTCTCCGATGACTTTATATCCTCTATGCTTTGCTTCTTTGAGCAACCTATCTCGCTGAGCATCCAAGCTATATCCATCTATTTGTATCGCTGTCGATACACGTGTGTAGATATAGCAAGTCTTCTGGTTCTTATTTTTTGAACCCATAACTTATATCATCTCCAAATGTTATTCCATATGTTAGTTCCAAATATCATCAGTCAAGACTTATTGTTACAAAATCATCATAATCCTTGATTATTTCCTTGATTTTATCCAAGTCATCTATCTGATAGAAGAATACTTTGTACTCAGCTTCATATTCCACACCATCGTTTCCAGAATAGTCTTCGTCATCGCTCCACTCTTCGGCATAATCATCAAACTCCTCTTTATCAGAGAGTCGTATTGCTACATAAAAGCAAATATCAGGGCATTCTCCCGTCTCTTCTTCAAGCACTTCCGTAAGATTATCCGCAAATTCCTCAATCTCGGATTTGCTATAAACAACTTTTTGAAGATAAAACTCCAATTTTACGTTTTCTGTTGAAATGCTTAATAAATCCACCATAATCCAAATTCTCCTTCCATATGTTGGTACGTAATTTTATCCGTAAAATGTACAGTTTCATATGTACACTGTACACATAAAACTGTACATGATACATCAATACATATCAGACTTCTTGCTGTTACACTCCTTACAGAGCATCTGGCAGTTATCAGCCACCGTCTGACCACCTTTAGACCAAGGCTTGATATGGTCACCTGCCATCTCTGCATAAGCAAATAAACGCTTGCAAAGTGCACACGCTCCGCCTTGCTTCGAATATGCAGCTTGCTTATCCCTCTCCGTGAACGCACGGAGACTTAACAGCTTCGCTGCAAACGGGTCTTCATCTCGGCTCAGAAGATACTCATAAATACCTTTATTCTTCTGTACTTCCTCGTCCTCATGAAGGCGCTTAACCTCAGCATCCATCTGAGTAGAATTATATGACTTGCTGTGATATTTATTATACAGATGACACCAGTCAAGCCCCTTCATATCGGAATAATACTTAGGGAATATCTTCTCAACCCAGTGAATCACATCTTGAAAATACTGCCATAACTCATCTGCATCCGCATCTGACTTATGAACAGCCATATAATCCGTAACATCACCAAGCCCCTGGAACTCACAGATACCCTTCAGAGCCTTTTCCAAAAGCTCCTGACGGTTCGGGTCACCAGTGATGTACTTATCGCTCAGACCTTTAGCAGCACATGTACGCTTCGAGAAATGTCTCTTTGCATCCGAGAGCCATGTTCCAGTGTAAACTGAATTCCTAAGCTCCTGCGGAGTCAGCTCTTCACCTGCTACATTTACGACCTCGAACCATTCAAGCTTCTCAGATTCCGTTCCTTCACAGATGTAAACCATGAACTCATAGTTCATCAGGGCATCGTAAAGGTCATCTGGAAGCGAATCGTTATAATATGACTTACCATTCAGCGTAATTTGCAGCTTATGACTTAAGAAATACATAGCAGAGAGCGTTCTCTGCTGTCCGTCAAGCACTTCATACTCATCATCGTCAGTCTTCACCCAATACATCGTATTGAGCGGAAATCCTTTCAAGATAGTATGAAGAACAGCTTCCTGCTGCTTAGGGTCATATACGAATTCACGCTGATATGGCGGTCTGATTGTAAGCTTGCCATCGTAAGCGAAGACACCATCCTCGCCATCATCCTTGAATCCGCTGAATACATCTTTGATTTTGATATTATTTTGCGTTATTTTCATGATTCTTTCTCCTTCTACGAATGAGTATTCGATTATAAATCTTCTTTCCATCAATCACCGTATAGCAAGGATAATCACCTATATATCTTGCACTATTGGCAAGTCCCAGTATTTCAAACTGGTCTGGATTATACTTATCAAGAAAAGTAATCGGAACACCCATAACTCCGTCACACCTTTCTTCTATGCTTGATAAGCACTCTTGCGTAGGTCTCTCGTCCATTGATTGTGAATCTATGTCCGTACTTTGGATTGTCTGGAACGTATCTGTCGAGTCCGACAATCTCGAACTGGTCTGGGTTGTACTTGTCAATGAATGTGATTGGCACTCCCATGATTCCGCTACATCTGCTTCCGTCTGATGACGATTCGAGCATAGGTAATCCGCTTGCTTGCTTGCTTGCTTGCTAAGTAAGTCTGCTGCTCCTCAGCAACCATGTCAAGCGTTTTTTCGGACTCTTCATCGCTCTCATATGTTGTAATTACAGCATCCTTATCCTTGATAAGTCCATGACCTTTGAGCGGTGTCTCATCATTCGTTCTGATAGTATTTGCATCCACGATATCGAACTGCTCAGGATTATGCTTATCAACATATGTAATCGGAACAGCCATATTTTCAAAGTAATCACAAGGAATCTCCGATACCTTGTTTACGTTGATAGCGTCATAATTATCATATTTCGGATAGTCTTCTTCATGACCGTAATAATGACGATATAAAACAAGCTCTTCATGACGTTTCTCATGGTCTAAGTTTGTGTACCAACATATCGTTCCAAAACTACGCCATTTCTGACCAGTCTCATCTATCCAGAATCTTGTTTCTCTCGGTTCATAGTAATCTGGCACTCTGAATGCCATATCTCCGAACTTGCATCCGAGCCATATCTTGTTCTGCTGAATCAGAGGGAATATCTCTTTATATGTTATATTATTCTGATTCCCAATAATCAGGAACTGCTTTTCATATTCCATCAGCAGCGCAACATATTCTCTGAATAAGCTAAAAGGTGGATTCGTTACCACAACATCAGCTTGCTTAAGGTACTCAATGCATTCCTCAGAGCGAAAGTCTCCATCACCTTCAAGTTTCTTAACGCCACGCTTCTTTGATTTTAGTAACTTTTCAATGTCATCATCAGAAACACCTCTGCCGTTCGCCATCGGCACTTCTGTGATATCCATTACATATCCATGCCCCCTTCTAACAGGCTCGTCCATGTAATCGAATATCGTCATCTGCGTACCGACCACAGATGACGATACATACGAAGTACATATCAGACGTTTAAGACCGAGATAGTTGAAATTTCTTAAGAAGAACTTACAAAAATTTGATTCAAAAGGGTCATCGCAATTACAGAGAATCGTTTTACCTTTGAAATGCTTCTCATAATGGTTCAGTTCTTCTTGTATATCCTCATATCGAGTGTAAAATTCATCCTGCTTTGCTACACTGGCAGCATTCAGGCTTGAATTCTTTGCTTTCGCCATTACTTGTCACCGCCTTTCATCTCTTCCTCATACTTCTCCTTTATCCACTGGGATAAAAGAGCAGATGAAGTCACTTCATGCTTTACAGCAAGTTCCTTAAGCTTCTCCTTATCGTTTACGCTTAGAGATACGGACATTACAGTCCTTTCTACTGCATCTTTCTTCTTGTTCATATTTTTGCTCCTTTTCGGAAAATACAATTCAATAAAAACTCATTAAAAATTATATAATTTTTCCATAAATCCGTCAATGTGCTTTCGTGTACTTTTTCTATTTTTTCCACTCTCAAAAGTGGTCTGTCCGACCACTAAACCATTTTCCGCAACTTATAAACATTATGCGAAAAATGGAGGTACGCATATGAACAGAAATGATATCATTCAGGAACTCAAAAACCGTGGCTATCATGCCGAACCACAAGATGTTGTGAAGAACGGAGTCTTAAAAGAAGGAATCATACTCCGTACATCATCAAACATCGCTCCCACCGTATATGTCGATGACTTTATCAAGCGAGGTCTCTCAGCATCCGAAGCAGCCGATGCCTGTATCCGTATTTTTGAATCCAACAACAGCATCAGCTTTGATGTAAATCAGCTTCTCAGTAGAACTTTCTTATGGAAGAACTGCTATCTCGGACTTCAGAAGACTTCGGATGAAAATATCACTAAAGAAGCAACTGAATATGAGGGTATTGAAGCCTATGTATATGTTCGTATTGACATCGGAGATGGCAAAGGAAGCATCAAGATAACTCCTGATATCTTAAAACGTGCAAATGTTTCAGGCAGTTCCATCCTTCGCCATGCTAAAGAGAACACCTTCAAAGAGACCAAGTTCGTGAATCTTGCAGATATGCTTGGAATCCCTGAAGAGGTGATTGGCTTCACTTGCATCACAAACGAGTGTCAGACTAAAGGTGCGTCTGCCATCCTCAATAAAGATGCTCTAAAGTCATATGGGGAAAAGTACGGCACTCACCGAATCATAGCCATTCCTTCATCAGTCCATGAATGGATTCTTATCCCATACTCAGAAGATATGGATATTGATATGTTCACCGCTATGGTCAGGGAAGTCAATGATGCTCAGGTTGCACCAGAGGAACAGCTTGCCAACAGAGCATATATCATAGAGGTATAGCTGACATTTGGTCTTAAAGATGCCCCGATTATTTCACGGAACAACGGTCTTACATCAACATCATCCGTCAAATCATCAAGCCAATCGTCAAAGTCCCATGTTGTTCCATCTGGATTTGCAAAAACTGGACACTTAAGCTGTGATTTATCTTCGATGTAATTACCTGCAGATTTCGCCACGAATACATATTCGTATGAGAACGGAAACAGCTTTTTATTCGGAATATCTACTATTCCGTTGTTCGCCGCCGCTAAATCAGCATCATGATTCGGATTCTTAACCACAGCTTTGAGATGAAGTATCTTCATCAGTTTCTCGAATCCTGCATTATCTGCAATCTCTGGACGATATTGCTGTGCCAGTTCAAGGAACACACCTTCATCTGCAACATACAAACCCTGCTTAAGACCTTCGTCTTCATATATCGAGAGAATAGAATTCGTCTTATCAGACTTTGAGTTTACATAGCAGATATTACAGATTGGATATAATCCCAACATCACCTCAGCTACGACATAAACAGGAAGGTCTGTGATAAGTGCCCATCCCTTTTCACCCTTATCTTTGTCAATATGCTGATTATGTTCAGATATAGCCGTATTAACTTTATTAAGCAATATCGAAGCTATATCATATGCCGCAAGAGAATCATGAATTGACAGCTTTGCGTCATCTCCACCCATTTGCTGTCTATAATCATCTATCACATTTAAAGTTTCACTTAGGATTAAACTTGACCTTGTCATATCATCACCGCCTATCCGATATCCTTAACATTTCGGATATATTCTTCAAATGGCTGACGCTTAACAGCTGTCTTCTTTCCTTTACGAACGGCGAATGGGCAGTCAGGCTCTTTTAGAAGTTCAGCAAGCCTATTGAGACCAATACCTGCATATGCTGCGGCTTCTTTTTGAGTAAGTATTAGTTTTTCATGAATGGGAATATTTTGATTATATGGCATAAAACCACGCTCCTTTCTTCTTAGAATTCGGGAGTCGCTGCCAAAAGAAAAAAGCAGCACAGAACATTTAAGTTCTGCCACTGCTTTACATTATCATCGTTTTATTTCAGACGAGAGTGAACGGTTCTCGCTCATAAGAGCTTACCCTTGTGGACTCGTAATATTCAATTTACTTTACTATACTAACATTTATAACAATTTAAGTCAATTCTTTTTTACAAGAAAAAAGTGGTACACGATAAGTATGCCATCTGTACACGATAATAAAATGATGATGTACTAAAGAAAATGCTCATTTACAAGGAAATATTCTAAATATCGTATGATTTGGTACACGAGTACATCATCTAATCATAAAAACATTATACATAAAGAGATGTATATAATGATATTATGCTTCCGCCCGCTTAAATACAGTTATTTTTCATATACTTAGTGTACTATATTATATATTTTGCAAAGCAATCGTGTACTCGTGTACCAGATTTCCGATTTTCTTCAGAAAATATTGATTTATCAAGGTTTTTCATGGTACACGATTGATTTTAGATGATGTACATATCATGTACTCATCGTGTACCAAATATCTTTTTATGCAAAAAAAGAGATGAGACCGTGCATCTCAGCACAAATCTCATCTCTTTTTGGTCAAGTTTAAATCACCCTTAAATTATCACGAATTGGCTCGTATGTCAAGTAATTTTACTTTACAGTCCACCCATCGTCTTCTTTTGTAAACCCGTCAAGGGAGCCGTCAGGCGACCGCTCACAGCATCTTAAAATGCCTGAACGCTTCCATGATTGCCTTTTCTTTCTCAGGAGTCACCTGTGGTACTTTATGTCCCTCAGCACCTTTATTGTAATTTTCACGCTTTTCGAATCCAAGCTTATCCTTCACCTGTGCAATATTCAGATTCGTGACATGGAATCCATACTTCTGCTGAATATAATCAGTAATCTCACGGTAAGTAGCCTTCCCATGCTCTACAACACTATGGTCTGGCTCGTAGTCAATATACATATAATCATCTCGGTTGCCGTTCCAACCCAACAAGACAACCGTTTCGACGTCGTTTTCGTTGAGCAACACCTTGTCACCTTATCCAGCTTCATAATCTATCTGGAATTCCAAATCTGACTCACTGCAAAATGCTTAACCAATTGTACACAGCTTGCCTCGCAGAACATACCCTATCTTCTCATAACAGGCATTTGACGCCACATAATCTGCATCGGTATAAAGCATCGGTACATATCCTTCTTCTTTTGCTTTCATCGAAACCTGATAAACAAGATTTTCTGCATAATGCTTTCTGCGAGACTCAGGCTTGGTAAATACAAGGTTTATCGATGCCATATCTCCGGCGGGAGCATATTTACAGCTTGCTACGCTATGCCCCTGTTCATCCTTCCAAAGATACATATTCCCTGTGTTGATAAATGCTTCTGCATCTTTCCTGTAGCCATTAATATCCTTTTGATCAATGCCAATTTCCTCGTGGAACACCACCAGAAACTCAACTACCTCTTCTAAGTCTTTCATCTCACAACGGTAGATTGTTCCCTCTGCTTCATTTTTCGGTTTAACAGGGTTAAGGCAGTCATATGCATACATATTTGTGGAGATTTTCAACTCTGATCCATCCTCCGAAGCGCGTCTTATGAAATACTCCGCAAGAGAATACTTGAGATTAAAGTGATGTTTTCCGGCGAGTAGCTTATTTTCTTTGGCCAGCTGATATGCCTTTTCCATTTCCTCTTCTGAGGCATCATCTGCTGTCCATATCCAAACCGGGAACGGATTCCTTGTAAAGCAAAGGATCAGCCGCTCATGGTCAGACAGCAACAGATTACATTCTCCACCCATGATTCGCTTTAGAACAAAGAATGTGTATTTGTCTCTTTCTAAAAGTTTATAGTCTCTTTCATCAACATGAGTATCCATCATAGTTATATCAGGACCTCCCATCTGCCATTACGCTTGCCGTTCTCTCTGCGGATCAGCCCTTTTTCCTGCATCTCGACAGTTCTTCTTTTGATCGTTCTTTCGGATTTTCCCGTAAGCTCCGCAATTCTCTTTTGAGTTGCTGTAGGCTCTGCCTGTAACACTTTTATTATTGCCATTTCCTCCAGCGTCATCTTCATAGTGCCATTTTGGCTCTTTGAGCTTGGCACTTTGGCACTCTGCTCCCTGTAATCTACATGAATAAATCTGTTCTTTAACTCATTCTGATAACCCAGCAGAAGATTTTCAAAAAAGCGCTCCAAGTATATTGTAGTAGCATTGATTCTCTTTCCCAGATCATTATAATTGGCTCTGGCAAGTGAGTTCCTGAAATACCACGAGTTCTCGGCAAATATCTCATTATTAACCGAAAAGCCAAACGTCTTCAGATACTTAATAATGAAAACCGCCGTAGATCTTGTATTGCCTTCACAAAACGGATGAATCTGCCATATATCTGAGGTAAACTTCGCTATATGTTTCACCACATCACCGGCAGAAAGACCTTCATAAGAAAATTGCTTTTCCTGACCGAAATCATAATCCAAGGTATCCCTTATACTGTCAGCCGAAGCATACAGAACGGTCTCCCCGTTAAGAACCCATTCACCTTTCGTAATGTTATAAGTTCTGTATTCTCCAGCATGGGGGAAAATATCTTTGAAAAGCCGTTTGTGAATAGTCTTCCACTCTGCCGGTGAAAACTGAAAGGTTCTTTCTCCCAGCAATTCAGCGATTCTGGCAGAAACAATGTCAGCTTCTTTTGTCCCCTCTTCGATTTCGGTTCGGATCTGCCTTTGTTCATAGTACGACTGAATACGTTTCTGCGCTGTCTTTATATCTATCCGGCCTTCAATATGCTCTTTGGCCGTTTCTAACAGATACTCAGAGGTCTTTAATCCATCAACATCCTGAAGACCAATCGCTGTTTTCCAAGCAGTGGATTTCTCTGACTGCTCAGGTTCTCCCTGTCTGATATATTCTTCAAGATCCATCTGCCATTTTTCATGATCATTCCACGACATTCTTATTCACCTCCGTTCTTGATCCTATGATAGTCCTCCATCTCAACATCAAGAGTGAACGTTCTTTCCCGGGTGTTGCTCATTCGTTGCAGGAGGCTCACGACTTCCAAAGGGTTGCTCGTTTCTTTTTTTATGTCTATGATATCGTAGAGGTACATCTTACCGTTATTGTCGTGTCTGATTAGCAAAGATGCATGAAAAACATTGTACCGTTCCACACTCCCGTCCTCCGAAAATACTGGCAGCGCAAACCTTGAATTATAGCGATACCATCCGTAT
>JAFUVQ010000034.1 GCA_017477505.1 Eubacterium sp. | reverse complement strand
CGCCACTCACCTCCACGTGTTCTGTAGTGTGTCAGTCTTATAAGAAGATAATAACAGAAGGAAAATAGATTAGATAGCGAAAGAAGAGAGGGTTTCATAACCCCATCGGTGTCTTTCGCAGAAAGACGGGTTATAATGATGCAGATTATAGTTATACTTTATATACTAAAAATGGAAATGTAAGCATTTATAAAGTTTCACTTCCGGTAGAGAAGATGACTGTCCTTAATATGAATGTAATAAGCAAAAGCACTACCGAAGATGTTATGGTTTACTGTTATCAGGATAACTCTTTCGAACTGAATGATGAGATAGAGTGGAGCCATGACAAGGAATACTTCCCGAAGAGTCCTTACTCTAGAAAGATAATCGGTAGTTATTATACTGGGTCGACATATTCATTTTCATTCGATATAAGAGAAAAGACTGTATTTAATGGGGAAGATGTAACAGATAAATATCTGACTGATTATTATATCGTTGTTCCTGATGAAGTTAGACTTGAGCTTTCTTTGACTCAGGAAGATGTGAGGAAAGTTCCAAATTCAAGTGGCGGATATATATATCTCGTTGGAGAAGGAACTCCTGATCTTGAGGATTATAAAGATCAGGCTATAGAATTGAAGCTGGATCAGCCGATAGATCTATCAGACCGTACACCGATCAAGGCAAATATACTTTATGATGAATGGAACCTTCCTTCAAGAACATATAAGGTTAAAAGCATTGAAGGTTTCCTTTTCAAAACTACATTGGAAGCCGGTAAATATATAAAGATTACCCCGGGATTTTCAACAGTATGGGGAAAGGTCAATTCTTATAACGGCGACAGCTTAAATCTTAATGAAACAGGTTCGTATGGTTATGGCGATTGGAGGAATTATAAATTCCCTGTTAGCGAAGAGGATAGATTTATATATATCCTTGTTACGGATGTAAAAGGTGAAGTAAGTCTCACTGAATATGATCCGAATGAACCGGATCCGGGTATAGAACCATATGATCCGACTCCTGTAGAATATCCTAAGTCAAAGGATGAATTGCTTAGCTTCGTTGAGAAGGGCTTTGCGAAAGACAAGGTGAATCTTTATACTTGGAATGATGAAGTTCTGAGAAGATATGAGACCGCCTGTGAGATTAAGCCGGAGCTTAAGGATAAGGTTAACTGGGTATGCATTCCGAATGCGGACAATGCTTATATACAGACTCTTGCAGGACTCTTAGAGTATAAGGATGAATATGACTGCGGTACTATAATATATGCTAATGAGGCAGGATATAACAATATAGACCTATCTAACGCATCGGCTCTTGCGGATATAGGTTTTGATGTAGATAAATATAATTCGACATCTTATAAATATGTAAAGGATCTCGGCACTTATGACGGCAAACTCAAAACGGCTGCATGGGCTGCATGTCCGCTTGATTTTTCATTTAAGGTTGATATCGCTGAAGAAGTTCTCGGTACTTCCGACCCTGCCAAGGTACAGGATATGATCAGTACACCTGAGAAGTTCCTTGCTGTAGCTGAGAAGATGAAGGCTGCCGGTTACTTTATGACAGATGGTGAACACTATTCACAGGATCTTGAACAATCAGGAGCATTTGTAACATACTCGCCTGAGAGACTTGAACTTATCAAGACACTTACTGAAAAGGGTTATGATGCTGGAAATAATAAGTGGAGTGAAGGATGGAACAATAATATGACGAAGTATGGTAAAGCCTTCGGATATTTCACAACACTCTGGTTCAATTCATTTTGTATGTATAATGATTATGATCATCCTGATGATATTGTAAATGGCAATTACCAGCTTAATTTTAACCACTGTCCCGGTCCAATCGGAGATTATTGGGGTGGCACATGGCTTGGCGTCATAGATAAGAAGAAGAATACTGAAGACGCTGCTGCAATCCTTAATGCAATTTGCACTGATTATGATGTTCAGTATAAATATGCTGCAAGTGGTGCAGAATTTGAGAATAACAAAATAGTAAATCTTAATCTTATTAAGGAAAAGAAATTTGATGGTAATAAAATTTATGCAAATGGTGAGGATTATACCAAAACATTGCATAAGGCAGCACTTAGAGCCGGCGGAGAATCAGAATTTACTGATCTCCCTGTTACAAATTCAATGTATCCATTTGTAGAAAGGGCATCCGATCTTGGAATAATCAGTGGTATTCCTAATACCAGGACGGGATCTACAAAGTTCAATCCTGTAAAGCCGGTTCAGAGAGATCAGTTTGCGATCATGCTCTTTAACCTTGCAAAGATTCAGGGAGTAGTTGATAAGGATTATAAGCCTACATCTACAAAACTTAAGGATATATCAAAAGACAGTACGGGTTATGAAGCAATCGTATGGGCAGATGAAAATGGTATCGTTACCGGATTTGCGAATGGTAATTTCAAACCGGGAAATAATATTTCCAGAGCCCAGATAACCCTTATGCTTATGAGATATGCCCAGAAGTATGGTTTTGATACATCTGCAAGAGATGAAAGTATACTTACATATGCTGATGCAGACAATATCCAGGAGGCATTTGTTTCAAGTATAGAGTGGGCTTCCGCGGAAGGAATCATGTCCGGTATTACCAAGAACGGACAGAAGATGGTTAATCCTAACGGAAATGCAGTGCGTACACAGTGTGCTATATTCATGATAAAATATTTTGATAATGTAGAATTATCACATGAATAAAACAGTATTAAAAAAAGGCATTTGTGATATAATTCATGCAGTGATATAATTTCATATGGCTTACACATAGTTAGGGCGGTGTTAACCGCCCTAAAATTTACTACGAGGAGGATGTGGAATGAAAAAGTTTGGAAAAAAACTTACGTCGCTTTTTGTGGGTGGGGTACTTGGATTATCGTTGATTGCTCCATTGGGTCAGTTTAATGCCTATGCCGCACCTATGAATGTGACGGAAGGTGCTGTTTATGAGACGGCAGACGTGGCAGAAGGAGAACTGGGAGGTGATCCTTCCGATACATCATTTAACAGTGAGTATGTTAAGAATGATGAGGATAATCTTGGAGGAGGAGCAGGTTATGACATTGTAGGTGATGCTCCGGATGTAGCAGCGCATATAAATGATGCAATCTGGCTTAAGGCCGGGGAAACTATCAATACTTCAGACTATGAACCGATCAGTGGAGTTTATCCTTATAAACGTGCTGAAAAAGGCAATTATGATTATGATCTTTATACCAAGACCGGAAAATATAAGCTTTTCAGGTTTTCTTTGCCGTTGGAAAAATTTATACAGTTTAAGGCTGAAAATATAAGCTTAACTAATGTTCCTGAAGATGACTTCATATTTCTCGCGTTTGAACATAATTCAAGCTATAACAATGGTGAGATGAAGTGGTACGATGAAGGTGTGGGAACATATCCGACTATTACATATCCTAATCAGGGATATACAGGAATAAATGCAGGTGTTCCGGTACGTGGGAAAATATCCTTTAATGGGCAAGATGTTACTGAATATTATCAGAATGAATTTATAATTCTTATTCCTGAAGGATGTGATATGGATCTTACAGTAGTTGAAACTGATGGGACTCCTGTATATGATAAATACGGAAATCTGCATTATTTCTATCTGGGTGATGGAATACCGGATTTAAAATCCTTCATAGATACTGCTACGGAAATCGAACTGGATAAAAAATATACACCCGCTGATTTTGAGCAGATTGAAGCCACAGCTGCAGTGGAAGATATGTGGGTATGGAATGTAGACATGACTGAAAAGATTAAAGGATATCTTGTAAAGACAAGTGTCCCTAAGGAATGTGAGAACATATGGCTTCGGTGTGGAAGCAAGGCGTATGCATGGTATGATTATGGCGATACATTCAGCCTGGGTGATAATTCTCCTAATGCTCAGGCATACGGAGTTGGCGTGGCTTCGTTGGAACTTAGGTCATATAACGAGGAGAAGGATAGTACGGATTGGTATATTTTTATCCCCGCTGATTCAATAGCAGAAGATATATATTTTACTGATGAGTCCCCGTATGAACCGGATGATTCATATGATCCAAATTATGTGGCTGAGCCGGAGACAGAAGCAAACACAGTGGCTTTTGTAAATAAAACTCTGTCGAAGGATAAAGTTAATGTCATAATCTATAATGATGAATACGAAGGTTTGATCAAAACTGCAAAGAAAGTATCATCAGACATTCCTGATATGAATATCGTAAATCTTGGAACATCTACGAATGAATATTCCAGAATAGTTAAAGGACTTGAAGTTTACAAGGACTCTTATGACTGCGCATCTATTGTTTTTATAGCTGATGCAAATTATGTAAAAGATCTTCTTGGTAATGAAGCTGCAGCATCACTGTATGATATAGGATTCAGTGCAGAAAAGTATTCAAAATCCTATAAGCTTACAAGAGATACGGCGACATTTGACGGAAAGCTAAAGGGGGCAACTTATTATCTATGCCCGCTGGACTTCTCATATAATGCTGAAATCGCAAAGAAGGTTTTGGGAACAGATGATCAGAATAAAGTCGGGGAGATGCTCTCGACACCTGAAAAATTCCTCGAAGTGGCTTCTAGGATGAAGGAAGCCGGCTATTATATGACTGATGGCTTTAAGAATAATCATGCAGTTGGTACATCAGATGAGGCTAAAGCTCTTAGGCTTAGCCTGGCTGCCGGTGGTTATGATCTCGGAAATTACGCCTGGAGTAAGGACTGGAGAGACAATATGGGGAATGACAAGGTCTTCGGATTCTTCACTTCACCATGGTTCAATCCTTTTTGCATGGAACATAATGAAACAAAATACAAAAATTGTGAAGGACCTCTGAATGAAGTATGGGGCGGATGCTACATTGGTATTATAGATAAAGGTCATAATACAGATGATGCTGTAAAAGTTCTTGAGGAAACAACATGTAATGAAACAGTGCTTTCTAAATGGGCAGATTCTTCAATAGATAGATTTGTAAATAATAAAAACTCTATCTATAAGATTCTTAAAGAGGGGACACGTAAAAATAATAATTCTTATGCTGATGGTGTTGATCCGACTCCTGTATTCCATAGATTAGCTATCAGAATAGGTGATGAAGTTCCGTTTATGGATGTTGAAAACGGTGAGGTTGGAGCAAAGGAAATTGCAAAAGCAGCTGAGATGGGAATTACAAGCGGTTCTATTGACAAAGAAACCGGACTTATGAAGTTCAATCCTACCAGATTTGTAAGAAGAGACCAGTTTGCAATTATGCTTTTCAATCTGGCTAAGTATCAGGGAAAAGTTCCTGCAGATTATAAACCTACATCAACAAAGCTTAAAGACATAACAAAGAATTCTACAGGTTATGATGCCATCGTCTGGGCGGATGAAAATGGTATCGTTACAGGTTATTCCAATGGTAACTTCAAACCGGCTAACAATATCACTAGAGCACAGATAACCCTTATGCTTATGAGATATGCCCAGAAGTATGGCTTTGATACATCTGCAAGAGATGAAAGTGTTCTTACATATGCTGATGCAAATGAAATACAGCCAGCATTTGTAACAAGTATTGAGTGGGCATCCGCAGAAGGTATCATGTCCGGAATTACCAAGAACGGACAGAAGATGGTTAAACCTAACGGAAATGCAGTGCGTACACAGTGTGCTATATTCATGATAAAATATTTTGATAATGTAGAATTATTACCGGAATAAAGATATTTCTAAATTTTCCTCTTGAAAACATATTTCTTATATGCTATTATAGCTTGCGTTGCTGGTATGAGATCGAGGGGCAGCTATGCTGCTTTGTGTCTTATATAGTTTAATAAAAAGGAGTGAGAGAGATGAGAGAGGGAATACATCCGGATTACTATCAGGCTAAGGTAGTATGTAACTGTGGTAACGAATTCGTTACAGGTTCAACAAAGAAAGAAATTCACGTTGAAATTTGTTCAAAGTGTCATTCATTCTATACCGGTCAGCAGAAGGCTGTACAGGCTCGTGGACGTATTGATAAGTTCAACAAGAAATACGGCACAAAATAGTTTGCTAATTATGGACAGGTTGGGATTATGTCTCAACCTGTTCTTTGCGTTATGTAAATATGTTTATTTCATATAAGAAGTATGCATGAAATGTATATTATGTGTTTTCGCACTTTGGTATTATAAGGGGAGATATATAATTGAAATACTGTAATATCGGCGGCCAGGCCATACTTGAAGGTGTCATGATGAAGGGGCCTGACAGTTATGCCATAGCCGTGAGAAAACCTGATAACGAGATTCAGGTGGATGTAACTAAATATAAATCATTTGGTGAGGTTCATAAGGCTGCTAAGATACCTATAGTAAGAGGAGTTGTTAATTTCATAGAATCACTCTATATAGGAATGAAAACCCTTATGGCTTCAGCTGAGTATTTTGAGGATGAGGAGGAAGATGATTCGAAATCCGGTAAATCTAAATCGGGAGATTCATCAAACAAAACCGATAGCACAAATAAGGATAAAGATGACAAAGAAAGTGCCGGTGACAAGCTTTACATGGTTGGTACCCTGATACTTTCCATCGCTTTTGCTATAGGACTTTTTGTGCTCCTCCCTACATTTGTTTCAACTCTTTTATATAAGGTTACCAGCAGTAACCTTTTGGTGAATCTTGCGGAGGGAGCCCTGAGGCTTGTCATTTTCCTTACATATATTTATGTTATTTCTGCAATGAAGGATATTCGCAGAACCTATATGTATCATGGCGCTGAACATAAGACCATTAACTGCATGGAAGCAGGGGATGATCTTACTGTTGAAAATGTAAAAAAGCATACCAGATTTCATCGTCGCTGCGGAACAAGTTTTCTGTTTCTGGTAATCCTCATCAGTATTATCGTATTCATGTTTGTTAATACCGATATTCTGTGGCTCCGACTTCTTATAAGGATAGTTTTCATTCCTGTGATCGCAGGACTTTCATATGAAGTTATAAGATATGCCGGAAGACATGAAAATGGATTTGCAAAGTTTCTGTCTGCTCCGGGACTCCTACTTCAGAGGCTTACTACCAGGGAGCCTGACGATGATATGATTGAAGTTGCTATAAAGTCAGTTGAAGGCGTTATCAATTGGCGTGAATATGTAAGCTGTGTAAGAAACAATACATTTGAAAGATGAAATATTTTGAACTTCTGAATTTTGGAAAAGCCAGGTTGGAAAAGGCAGGGATTGAGACTGCTGAATATGACGCCCGTGAACTCCTCAGCTTTGCGTCGGAAAAATCTCTCGAGTTGCTTCTTGTAATGTACAGAGACATGGTTCCGGAGAAAACGGAGTCCCTCTATAGGCTTTATATCGACCTCAGGAGCAGAAGATATCCGCTCCAGTATATTATGGGTTATGCGTACTTCTTTGGATATAAGTTTTCGGTGGATGAGAGAGTGCTCATACCGAGACCTGAAACAGAGGAAGTAGTTCTTGCTGCGCTTAAGATGGTGGAAAATGAATCTTTTGTGAGGGCACTGGATCTCTGTACGGGATCGGGCTGCATGGGAATCAGCTTTTATCTTGAAAGAAAGAAGGATGGACTTAAAACCGAACTCGGTATGGCTGATATTTCAGAAGAGGCACTGGAGGTTGCAGGTGAGAATGCCGCGTCCCTTATCTGTGGACAGCATACAGATTTTGAAGCCAAGTCCAAAAGCGTAGCCGGTGATATTTCCGCAATGCTTCGGGAACAAAATGTCAGTATTATAAACTCAGATATCTTCTCGAATATTCATGAGAGATATGATATCATTATTTCCAACCCGCCATACATAAAGTCGGGCGATATCCCGGGACTCATGCCTGAGGTGAAGGTATATGAGCCGCGGCTTGCCCTGGATGGAGTGGCGGAGAATACAGACGGCCTTACATTTTACGAAAAGATTATAAAAGACGCTTCGAAGGTTTTGAATAAAAATGGAAAGATCTGTTTTGAAATCGGTTCAGATGAAGGGGAAGCCGTTAGGAGACTTCTTGTAGATAATTCATTTGATGATATAAATGTAATGAAGGATATTAACGGGCGTGACAGAATTGTGACTGCCATAGTTCAATAAAACCTGTCGGAATGCTGCAGTTGGGATATGGCTTAACTTACAGTATTTGTCACAGATGTCATGATTAATTGATTAATAAGATGGAGAGATAAAATGTTTGATAAGTTAGATGATCTTGTAGAAAAGTTAAATGAAATCCTGAAGGAGCTTGAGTCTCCGGAGATAGTCAATGATCAGGAACGTTACAGAAAGCTCATGAAGGAGCAGAGTGATATAACTCCTGTAGTTGATAAGTATAATGAATATAAGCAGGCTAAGCAGGATGTGGCTGATTCTCTTGAAATCCTTGACGAGGAGACAGATGAAGAGATGAAGGAAATGGCCAAGGAAGAGCTTGCTGATGCAAAGAAGAGGATTGAAACCTGTGAACAGGAGCTTAAGATACTGCTTCTTCCAAAGGACCCTAACGATGACAAGAATGTAGTTGTTGAAATCCGTGCCGGCGTAGGTGGAGATGAGGCTGCTCTTTTTGCCGGTGAATTATACAGAATGTATCAGCATTATGCTGAAGCAAACCGCTGGAAGATTGAGATAATATCAAGTACGGAGACAGGTATAGGCGGATTCAAGGAAATAGTATTTACCATTATCGGTAAGGGAGCCTATTCTAAGCTTAAGTATGAGAGCGGTGTTCACCGTGTACAGCGTGTACCTGAAACTGAGTCAGGCGGACGTATACATACCTCATCCGCATCGGTTGCCATCATGCCGGAGGCTGAGGATGTGGAAGTAAATATCGATGAAAAGGATATTCGTATAGATGTAATGCGTGCATCGGGAAATGGCGGACAGTGCGTCAATACTACCGACTCTGCAGTAAGACTCACACATATTCCTACAGGAATCGTTATCTACAGCCAGACAGAGAAGTCTCAGATTCAGAACAAAGCAAAGGCATTTGCGCTTCTGAAGACCAAGCTTTATGACCTTGAACAGCAGAAGGCTCATGATGCTGAGGCAGAAGCGAGAAGAAGCCAGATAGGTTCAGGTGACCGCTCGGAGAAAATCAGAACCTATAACTTCCCGCAGAGCCGTGTTACCGATCACAGAATTAAGCTTACACTCTATAGATTGAACGAAGTCATGAATGGTGATCTTCAGGAAATTATAGACAGTCTTACGGCTGCTGACCAGGCTGCAAAGCTTGCAAGTGTAGAGGAAAGTGCATAATCTTGGGGGAGATTTCACAAGCGTCGCAGGGCAGGAAGCCCACTACTCTTGAGTGGTGGGGGGAATGCCCGTTTTAGCGACGCATTTATTTTCTAAATATTATTGTTCTTCGCCAAAATATATAATATAATATTTTTGGTGAAGAAAGTAGGTATTATATATGGAACAGACAATTACAGCAAAACTTCAGATTTTAGTTAATTCTTCTGATAAGCAGATTCTCTGCGATACAATGAAGGCTTATTCTGATGCCTGTAACTATGTGTCTGAATACATATACGGATCTCATAACCTCAGCCGTTACAGTGTACAGGAAGATACTTATTATCAAGTACGAGAGACTTATAATCTCCGTTCTCAGATGGCAGTTTCCTGTGTACGTACCGTTATTGCTAAATACAAAACCATTCTCGAAAATCAAAAGGAGTGGATAAAGCCTGTATTTAGACTTCATCAATTAGACCTCGTTTGGAATAGAGATTATTCGCTTAATTCCCAAAACGGTATATTTTCTGTTAATACATTATTTGGTCGAATTAAGGTGTCCTTTTATAAAAATGGGTTTGAACAATATTTTTCTGATAACTGCAAGTTTGGTACGGCTAAACTTGTTAATAAACACGGTAAGTTTTTTCTGCATATACCTGTAACTTATGAAATTTCTGAACTTGATAAATCAGAAGTTTCTAATGTTGTTGGTATAGACCGTGGGATCAGATTTCTTGCTGCAACATACGACAGTAAAGGTAAATCTGTATTCTATGACGGTAATAATGTCAAGCAGAAACGTGCTCATTATAAGGCTTTACGTAAACAGTTACAGCAGGTCGGTACTCCGTCATCCCGTAGACGAATTAAAGATATCGGTCAGCGAGAAAACCGTTGGATGCAGGATGTAAACCATTGCATCTCTAAGGCACTCGTTGAAACCAACCCCGATGGTACTTTATTCGTTATCGAAGATTTGACAGGTATTCGTTCCGCTACTGAAAGGGTCAAGGTTAAAGACCGTTATGTATCTGTATCATGGTCTTACTACGACTTAGAACAGAAATTGTCTTACAAAGCTTTAAAACACCATCAGCTTGTAGAAAAAGTTAATCCTGCTTACACAAGCCAAACTTGTCCGAAATGTGGTCATACCGAGCGAGGTAATCGCAACAAGAAGATGCATCTTTTCTGTTGCAAAAATTGCGGTTACAAATCCAATGATGACCGTATAGGAGCTATGAATCTGCATCGTATGGGAATAGAACTTTTAGTACCTGATGCAGTTACTACGGAGTAAATCTCTGTAGTACAGGTACGTGTCAACGTGCCTACGATGTAACGCCACTTTTGGTAGCAATGCCAAACGGCTAAATGTGGAAGGAGTAATCCGCTATACCACAGGGCAGTTACAAGCCCATTACCTTTAGGTGATGGGTAGTTGACTTTCGGTCAGAAAAGAGACAACAATTAAATAATGTATTGGCGGGGGATTTTTATATGAAGAAGAGATTTTTGGCATTATTTATGGGGTTGGTTATGCTTGTTCCGTCTTTCTCTGTATGTGCAGATGAGGCGGATGAAGTGATGACGGCAGATAATCGGGATTCATTTATAGAGATAAATGAAGATGCCGAAGATATGCTGTATGATTCTGAAGAGGGTGAGGATGCAGTTGAGGTAAAGGACGTTGATATCGACGCTTACTACGCAAGTCCGAATTCTTTTACAGATGTAAATGAAAAAGATAATTTCTATGAAGCGGTAATGTGGGCTGTAAGTTCAAATCCAAAGATTGTTGAAGGTGTTACCGCTACCAAGTTTAAACCGTCCAAAATCTGCAACAGAGCGCAGACGGTTACCTTTTTATGGAGAGTTTCAGGTTCACCTGAACCGAAGACCGGAAGCAATCCATTCGTGGATGTCAAAACATCCGATTTCTTTTATAAGCCTGTTCTCTGGGCTTACGAAAACCAGATCACACTCGGAATAAATAAAAATGAATTCGGACCGTATACTTCATGTACCAGAGCACAGTTCGTTACATTTCTCTGGAGAGCAGCGGGACAACCGGATCCTGTAAATAAAACATGTCCATTTAAGGATGTTGAGTCGGGAAAATTCTATACGGATCCGATACTGTGGGCAAATGAAAAGGGGATAACGGGAGGAAAGACAGCGGACCGTTTCGGTGTTAATGATATCGTTACCCGTGCTCAGGTGGTTATGTTCCTTTACAGAGCATATCATGTGACCGGAGAAAACGCGGATAATTACAGCTATGAGATAATACCGATACTTCCTCCGTTTAATGAGTATTTTTATATTAAGACCGAAAATCCCGATCCGGATTCTTTCTGTTTTATTGATAAGGTTACCAGGTATTCGGAAGGTGAAGGAAGTATATCACCATCAGATACCAACTATTCCGATGTGGTATATCAGAATGGCTTGACGAGAAGGGTAAGCGGCGGATATATAGCGCACGGGTCTTATACAGATGGCGGTACCCTTTACCTGCAGATAAGAACTGTTACGGGTGAAACTCCTGTATATAATCTTTCTACAGGTGAAGTGACTTACATGAAGGATTATAAGACTGAAGATACGGATGTCGCGGTAAATGTGAAACCGCTCGTTGATGAAGTTGACTATCTTATCCAAAATTACGGTGACACATCAAAGGGATACTTTGAAAATATGTCTTCGATACAGTCGGGCTTCAGTAAGATATGTCTATACAGCGGTGCATCCATAAGAGGTGAACTGGTGAAAAGTACAGCCAGTCCTTATTATGGACTTTCCAATTCTCCACATGTGGATCAGAATTTCTATATTCAGGATCCATACAGCAGAAAGAGCGGCAGGAAGCTTTTCGTGTCTGACCTTTATCCGTATAGATATGATTCTATCGGATTTCCGAGTATGATGATAAGTATCTCAAAGAGGATACAGCCTGATGCAACATATGTATGGAACAGCGGGGCTCATTATCTTGTTGATTTTACTTATAACGGCGAAACGAAAAGCTACGGCGGCCAGGGCTATGGCGGCGGACAGCAGATTACCGGGGAACTTATAAACAGCAGATATTCATTTAACGGCTCAAAGAGTGATGCCTATATGAGTGCCTCACTCGAAGCCATAAGCAGTCAGCTGAAGTACTATGGAAGTCTCACTGTTCCTGATGATATACCTGAAGAAGGACGCCTTACATGGGCCATGGTTAAAAAGACGGTTACCGAAAGAGGGGCATATGTAAAGCTCTACAGCTTCCAGAGCTCGGATCGTGTAGGCTATTCATATCTTTATCATAATGGAAACTCTTCCGAAGGAAGTGCCGGTTTTGCCAGCATAGGTTATATAAGTAACGCGTGGTTCGATGGCAGATTCTTTAATAGAAATGAAGTCTTTGAAAAAGGACTATCCTTTGGAGACACCAGCTATAATGGGGTGGATACATCCAAGGCGTCAATTGTATTTCTTGATAGAAAGATAAAGCTTCCTGATGATGGGAAGAAGTATCTATATAATGGTGGTGATCTTCCTGAGAATTATAATCCTGAAACCGGAGTCTGGGGTGGATTTACTACATATACCTATGATTCCGGAAGTGGAAACTGGGTAGCAAGGCATCTTCGTTCCATATGGTACAGGGATGGTTACGAAACCCATTTCTGTGATGATCCTGATTTTATAGATGCATGTACGCTTACACCTGATGAAGTGGCTGCTATGGGAATAGACAGGAACAAAGATAAGAATCCTTCGGCTTACTATGTATATGACATGGTTACGGAGCCCGGGACATATGTCAGCGGTGAATAGATCCGGAGCCCGGGACATATGTCAGTGGTGAGTAGATTCCGGAAACCGGGGACATATCAGCGGTGAATAAATCCGGAACGAGAGAGATTCAGAAGCAGTCGAATAAGTGTGTACGAAGCTGCATTGTAAGATGGTTTTAAGGTATAAGAAATGAAATAAATATGAGGTTCAAATGATAACAGCGATACTCGATAAGATAGATAGTGTAATGTATTATCCGATACTGATCATAGTGATGACCATAGCCGGACTGTATTTTACAATACGGACGAAGGGAGTCCAGGTCAGACTTTTTCCGGAGTCGGTGAAGCTTCTTATGGAGCCGCCGGAAGATAAGAAAAATGTTTCGTCTCTTCAGGCTATGCTGGTATCAACTGCCTCACGTGTCGGTACGGGTAATATAGTAGGAGTTTCTACGGCGATATGTCTCGGAGGACCGGGAGCCTGCTTCTGGATGTGGATCATGTGTATTGTAGGTGCGTCATCTGCATTTATTGAGAGTACACTTGCACAGATTTATAAGAGAAAGAAGCCGGACGGAGAGTGCTACGGCGGGCCTGCATATTATATAGAAAAGGCACTTCATGCTCCTATAGCGGCAGCGGTATTCTGTGTATTTCTTATAGCGACCTATGCTGTTGGATTTAACCTTCTCTGCTCATATAATCTTCAGTCCACATTTGCTGTATATTCATTTTACAATGAAAAGACAACTCCATTTATAATCGGAGCCATACTGGCAGTGATTACCGGATACTGTCTGCTGGGTGGTGGGAAGAGAATCGTTAAGCTGACCAGTGTTATAGTTCCGGTGATGGGTATAGCTTATGTTGTAATCTCTCTTGTTGTAATATTAAGGAATATAATGAGTATACCATCCATGTTCGCTATGATTTTCAAGGATGCTTTTGATTTTAAAGCTATCTTCGGTGGAATGGCCGGCTCATGTCTTATCTATGGTGTTAAGCGAGGTTTATATTCAAATGAGGCAGGTGTCGGTTCGGCACCGAATGCATCTGCTTCTGCAAGAGTATCACATCCTGCAAAGCAGGGACTGGTACAGACACTCTCAGTATATATAGATACACTTTTACTCTGTACGGCTACTGCACTTATGTGCCTGTCAAGCGGAGTGGAGAGATCGGAAGCGGTTTCGGGTGCACCTTATGTACAGAATGCCATATCCACAGTATTTGGAAAAGTCGGACCTACATTTATAACTATTGCAATGATACTTTTTGCATTTACAACACTACTCGGAAATCTCTTTTATGTGGATAATGCACTTATATTCCTCAATCGAAAGAAACAGCCGTCAAAGCTGTTTATGAACTGCTTTTATATTGCAAGTGCTTTGATAATATTTGTAGGAGCGATAATACCTATGAATGCAGCCTGGGCAGCGGCAGATATCACAATGGGTGGAATGACACTGATAAACCTTCCGGTTTGTATGATACTTGGAAATGTAGCTGTAAAGACGCTTAAAGATTATGAAAAACAGAAAAAAGAAGGTAAAAAGCCAAATTTTAAGGCGTCGGATATAGGACTTGATGTAGATGACCTTGATTTCTGGAAATAATCGGGTAAAAGAAGAGTTATTATACTTAAATAGTATGACAAATCAGAAAAGTAGCTAATTGAATCGCGTAATATCGGGATGCTTTTGGCTAAAACCTACAAACTAAAAAAAAGGTTAAAAATGTGGTTGACATACCCAAATCATAGTGGTAATATAAACAAGCTGTCGCGGAAAACGGCAGACACGAAAGCCTCTCAAAAGGGCTTGAATGAATATGAAGTTTGACAACTTAATAACATGACAACCCCGAAAATTCTTTTTAAATAATTAAAAGTTTT
>JAFUVQ010000033.1 GCA_017477505.1 Eubacterium sp. | reverse complement strand
AACAGAGTTTATAGAGACAGTATGGGGTATCGGATATAAGCTGAAGAGCATAGGGTGATATATGAAGATAATGACTGCCGGGCTGGTTATTCTGAGTCTTCTGGTTATATATCTTCTTGTAAAAGTAATTACAATGAAGAGAAGCATACGGAATATCAGAAGAGAATTAGCTAAAACTAAAGAGGAAAACTATAATCGCCAGGTAAGAACTACACTTAATGACAGGGATGTTGAAAAGCTTGCTGTCGAAATAAATGAAAACCTTGATTATCAGAAAAATCTTAAGTTAGAGTCAGCCGGATCCCGCCGACAGCCGGAGAAATCAATCTATATAAAGGCAGATTCGAAGAGTCTGTCAAGAGTGTTCAGCAACATATTTGGAAATATATATAAATATTCTTGAAAGAAAGGTTGATATATAGAACAGGGATTGAGATAATTGAAATACTGGGTATAAAACAGGAGGTGTAAGATGAGTTTTAAAAAATCAAAGATAAGGAATACTGCGTTTATATTATCTATGTTAATGATGCTTACATCATGTGGGACCGGGAATGTCGAAAATGATGAGGCAGGTACTGTAGACACAGAGACGGTGGAAAGTAGTGAGTATGACAGAGAAACTGTTTATCAGGTATCACTTCTTCAAGGACTTACTTTGGGAGACTACAAAGGAAGTCTTTCAGTGGGTGAACTAAAAAAACGTGGAGACATTGGAATCGGTACATTTGATAAATTAAATGGCGAACTTATTATGGTAGATGGAGATGTCTACCGGGCTGCTGCAGATGGTAGTGTTGAAAAGGTTCCGGATGATGAAACTATTCCTTTCTCTAATGTGACCTTTTTCGATAAGGATGATGAAGTTAAGGTCGAAGGAATAGGCGATGTTACCGGGCTTCAGGAAAAACTAAATGCCAAAGTGGAAGAACTGGGTGAGAATAGATTCTATTTTATTAGAATAGATGGAACATTCAAAGAAATGAATGTCAGAAGTGAATACTCACAGACTGAACCATACAAGCCACTGGCAGAGGTTTTAGAAACAGATCAAACTTTCTATGATTATGAAAATATAAAGGGAACAGTTGTTGGTCTTTATTGCCCGCCATATATGGATAAAATGAATGCTACCGGATGGCATCTTCATTTTGTATCTGAAGATAAGACCAAGGGCGGGCATGTTCTGGGACTGAGTGTTGACTCTGCTGATGTAGCCTGGGACTACACAGATGGTTTTGATATGATACTTCCGGATAATGAGAATTTTGAAGGCTTTGATTTGGCGGTTGATCAATCAGAAGATATCAAGAAAGTTGAGAAGAATGAAGATACTGAGGTTGAAGAAAAAGCTGAATCGAACACAGATGCTGATAAGGTTGAAATAACCTATGCAGAGGATGGAACTAAATTGTCAAATGATGCTTCTGATTTTGTGCTTCTGAGTGAAGCAGTTCCTGATGCTATTCTGGAAATTCGTTACTATTCAACCTATAACTTTGTCGGTGATAGGATAGATGGATATGAAGAGCCGGTTGCGCTTCTTACTTCTGAAGCGGCAGAGAAGCTTGAGGAAGTCAGTAAGGAACTTCAGGAAAAGGGTTACAGGCTCAAGATTTATGATGCATATCGTCCTCAGATGGCAGTTACAAACTTCGTAAAGTGGGCTGAAGATGTTGATGATACAAGGATGAAGGATTACTTCTATCCTGAACTTGACAAGTCAGTTTTATTCGATCAGGGATATATAGCTGAACATTCGGGACATAGCAGAGGAAGTACCATTGATCTTACTTTGTTCGATATGAGAACAGAGAAAGAAGTGGATATGGGTGGTACATTTGATTACTTCGGAGAGCTGTCTCATCCTGATTATAAAGACATAACAGAGGAACAGTATAACAATAGAATGATGCTAAGAGAAGCTATGATGAATCATGGATTTAAACCACTTGAAGAAGAGTGGTGGCATTTCACTCTTGAGAATGAGCCATATCCTGATACATATTTTACGTTCCCTGTCAGTGAAGATAGTGTAGATTAAAGGTTAAAATTGGGAAATAATGACTTTAATGTTTAGTGATAGGGGGTACGGTATGACAATCGAAATGTTAGCTGAATTGGGAGCAAATGTAGAAGAAGGTGTAAAAAGATGCGCCGGCAATGAAGCATTTTATCTAAAAATGATATCAAAGGCTTTGGAAGCAGAAAGATATAATAAGCTTGAGGAAAAAATCAGGGAAAAGGATATGGATAAAGCCTTTGAAGAAGCACATGCCCTAAAGGGGATTTTGGCGAATTTATCTCTTGAGCCTATATTAAAACCAGTTAATGAAATGACGGAGTTTCTTAGAAGCAGGACGGATATGGATTATACTGATCTGATAAATGAAATGAGGGAAAACAGAGACATATTTGTTAGAGCAATGGGAAGGGAAGAAAGTATAAATGATTAGTCATTCCAGTAAAATGAATATACGTGTTGGAATAATTGGAGGCATTCTCGTTGCGCTCATTATGATAGTGGGTACTCTGTGGATGGGACATAGCGCATCAGATGGAACAAAACAGGCTGTTCAATCAGTAAGCCTCTTTTATTTAGATGAGCTGGCAGGAAGACGCGAAGAAATTGTAGAGAAGAATCTGAATGATAATATAGAGGTTATCAACACGGCAATCGATTCCCTTTCTGAAGAGGATCTTAGTGATGATGAGCATTTGCAGGCATTTCAACGCAGAATGAAGAACCTCTTTCAGTTAGATAAGTTTGCTTTTGTTGACGAGAGTGGACTGATATATACTTCTACCGGAACTAAAACTGATATCGACAAGTATCCTTTTAATCATGAAACGCTTTCAGAAGCAGAGATATATGTTAAGGATATAAATGAAGAAAATAAGACGGTAATTATTGCGGTACCTGTTAACTCTGTTTCTTTTAAAAATCACGAGCTTATGGTCTGTTTTATGGAGATAGAGATGGATGAAATGCTGCAGGGTGTTTCTGTAGCATCTGACGAGTCAAATACCACATATTGTAATCTGTATTCTTCTGAAGGAATAGCTCTGAGTAACAAAGTCCTTAGTGGACAGGCAAATGTTAATAATCTTTTTAAAGCACTGGAGATAGCAAAGTTTGATAAGGATTATTCTCTGAAACAGGTAAAAAAAGATTTTGCAGATCATAAGAGAGGTGTAATCACATTTAATTATAATGGTATACAGGAAACCCTTACATATGTCCCGATTGAAGGGACAGACTGGATGCTGACATATCTTATAAGGGAAAATGTAATCAGTGAACGTATAAAGTCCATATCGGATGCTACGATACTTAGAAGTATCATTCAGTCATGCCTGGCTACGGCGATTCTACTTATTATGTTTTATATAATAGCAAGGCAGATGCGCAGTAATGCAAATCTTGTTCTTGAAAAGGAAACTGCTGAGACAGAGAACCGTATTAAGCAGGCAGAACTGGAAAACAGACTTTCTCTTCAGGAAGAATTGCTTAATCAGAAAAAGCTGGGAGAAGAGCAGGATAGACTTATTACTGCACTGGCATCGGACTATTGGAGTGTTTATTATCTGGAGCTTGATACAGGTGAAGGGGTTTGCTACCAGCAGCATTCGGCTATAAAGAATGGCCTAAAGGCTGGTGACAGGTTTGATTATCTGTATGAATTGGAGAAGTATGCCAGTAGCACTATAAAGGATGAATATAAGCAGGAATTTATAGATTTTGTTCAGCCGGATAGCATACGTGAAGGACTTAAAACTCAGAGAGTAATAGCTTATCGTTATATGGCTCATCGCCATGGAGTGGATTCATATGAGGAAATACGTTTTGCAGGAGTCAGACATCCGGAGGACAGAGAGGATCATATAGTTCATGCTGTAGGTGCATGCTTTGTAAATGTAGACAGTGAAACAAGAAAAACCATGGAACAGAGCAGGGCTTTACAAGAAGCACTTTCCGCAGCCGAACAGGCCAATAAGGCAAAAACAACATTCCTTTCAAATATGAGTCATGAGATACGTACACCGATGAATGCTATCATTGGTTTGAACAGTATAATACTCAATGATTCTGAAATAAGTGATAAGGTACGTGAGCATTCTGAGAAAATCGGTACCAGTGCAAATCATCTTCTTGGAATTATTAATGACATACTTGATATGTCTCGTATAGAATCAGGCAGAATGGTGGTAAAAAAAGAAGAGTTTTCGTTTTCTAAAATGCTGGAACAGGTTAATACCATAATCGGAGGACAGTGTAAGGATAAAGGACTTGAGTATGAGTGCCATATGAAAGGTGATGTAGATGACTACTACGTTGGAGACGATGTAAAGCTTCGACAGGTACTCTTAAATATTCTTGGAAATTCAGTAAAGTTTACACCGGAAGGAGGAAGAATTTCTCTTCTGGTTGAGAATATAAATCACTATGATAAAAATGTCACTCTTCGATTTACCATGATAGATAATGGTTGTGGGATGAGTGAGGAATATCTGCCACATTTGTTTGAACCATTTACTCAGGAAGATGCTCTGGTGGCAAACAAGTATGGAAGTACGGGGCTTGGCATGCCTATAACCAAGAGCGTAGTGGAACTGATGAATGGTCATATTGATGTTGAAAGCAGGAAGAATGTTGGGACGACATTCATAGTTACAGTAACTCTTCACGAGTCAGAGAAAGAAAAGGATGAACTGACTAAAGGAGAGATAGACGCACATGATATAAGTGTTCTTGTTATCGATGATGATGCAATTGCCTGCGAGCATGCAAATGTAGTCATGGGTCAGGTCGGAATAAAGTGTGAAACAGTTACATCCGGTCAGGAAGCCATAGAAATGGTCAGAGTTAAGCATGGAAGAAGAGAAGACTATGACCTGATACTGGTGGATTGGAAGATGCCTGAGATGGATGGAATAGAAACTACGAAAAGGATACGTGACATAGTCGGTTATCATACACCAATTATTATTCTAACCTCTTATAATTGCGATGAAATAGCTGAAGTGGCAAGAAAGGCAGGAGTAGATACATTTGTTTCTAAACCACTCTTTGCCGGAAATGTGATGGATGAATTCAAAGAGGCATTTAGAAAAAAGAATGAATCTGAAATCAAACAGAAAAAAGAACTTGCAGGCAGAAGAGTGTTACTTGCTGAGGATGTGGATGTTAATGCAGAAATAATGTCGATGGTTCTTGAGATGAAGGATATATCAGTTGATATAGCTGAAAATGGAAGGGTTGCTGTAGATAAGTTTATATCAAAACCGGCAGGTTATTACGACGCAATACTCATGGATATGAGAATGCCGGAAATGGATGGTCTGGAAGCTACTAAAGCTATACGTGCACTGGAGAGAGACGATGCAAAAACAATTCCTATCATAGCGCTAACAGCTAACGCATTTGATGAAGATGTTCAAAGGAGTCTCCAGGCTGGGATGAATGCACATCTAAGTAAACCGGTAGAACCGGATGTATTATTCAAAACACTGGAGGATTTAATATAGGAATACTCTAATAAATTTCTACAAGGAGGTATTATAATGCAGAATATAATGTATCAGGTTTCTACACTTCAGGCTTTAGCTCTCGGATATACCAGGGGTGTTATTACGGTTGATGATCTGAAGAAAGAGGGCGATACCGGTCTGGGAACATTTGAAAATGTTGACGGGGAGATGATAGTTTTGGATGGGCATTGCTATCGCGCTATGGAAGATGGAAATGTAGTCGAAGCTGCTCCGGATTTAGGGATTCCTTTTGCTGCCGTCGGAAAGCTATTGAGAGGAAGAACCTTTGAACTGTCAGAGTATTCAAATGTTGAAGCATTGCGTGTGGAACTTACCAGAAGGATTGAAGAACATTTCGGTCTTAACAGCATGCATGTTGTAAGAATAGATGGTACATTCAGTAAGATAGATGCACGTTCAGAGGCGCCTTATCGTTCACATCACATCAGCTTAAAAAATATGCTGGAGAAGACTCAGAAGGCATTT
>JAFUVQ010000003.1 GCA_017477505.1 Eubacterium sp. | reverse complement strand
TTGAAACATGGTGCAACAGTCTTCCTCGTAAGATCCTAGGATATCGAACTCCTGATGAGATATTTGAGGAAGAGCTGGATATCATCTACCAACAAGATGCAGCCTAGATAGAAATGTCCAACTTGTTATTGCAATTTACGAGAACATTATTTATGTCATCGTTGACCATAATTCCTTCTTCGTGATTAGCATTGTAAGTTGCTGCAGCCTCGCTCATAAGTTCATTAGCAAAGACCACCTTAATTCCAGCCCGCTCAAATCCTATATCCATTCCACCCGCACCGGTGAATAAGGATACCGCTGTCAATTCATTTGTCATTATCTTTATCTCCTTCATTTTTATCGTTATGGATACGGAAAACCAATGAATTATCTCTTGAATCGAGGTAAATATCAAACTTAGTATTTCCTTTTTCAACGCCCATATTAGATAAAATTGCCTTAGGCATTCTTACACGCATATCCTGTTGCAAAACGTAAGTATCAAGATATATCAACGCATCATTCATGCTTTGTCTCCTTTCAGCCTGTCATTAGTCTAATTATAAACTATTTTCAGTCCAAAGTCAATAGACCACGACTATTTCATATGTAAACAATAAAAAAACGGCAACAAGAGATTTCCCAGAATAATCTCCCGTTGCCGTTCTTTTTATCTCTCCCACCCTCACCGTGGCACAAAAAAATCCCCCGAAAGGATTTCTCCAATCGGGGGAAGTGGTTGGTTAGTTAGTTGTTAAATTCAGACTGTGGATTAGTCAAGGTCAGCATCCTTGAAGTTTACAGTGATATCATATGCTGCAAGAGCTGCGGTGATGTTATCAGACATACAGTTTGCATCTTCGCCCTCAAACCAAACATATACGTAAACAGGCTCGCCGTTTGATCCTACTGCCGGAATTGTTTCATCAGATGTATTAATCTGAGTATATGCTGTGAACTCACCAGATGCAGACGCAACTATAGGCTCAACAGTAGTACCTGCGCTACCTTTTTCATCATCAGTAACTTTATAGGATGTGGTGGGACCGGTTGTTGCTGAACCATTCGGGCTAGCAACAGCATTTTTTACTGGAGCAAATATCTTCATACTTGATGAACCATATTTTACGCCAACACGAAGTGCATTGTCGAGTGCCTTATCTTCGCTTCCATCGGTTTTAACAGCCTTAACCTGTGCCTGAAGGTTAGCTACTGTCAGTGCAACATCGCTCTTTGAAGACTTAAGATAATAGGTGTACTTCACATAGTAGCCTTCGCCATCTTGATAGCCTGTGCTTCCACCGAAACTTGCATCCTCATAGTAAACGGTAGTTTCAGCCTTTGAACCGCCAACTGCATCAGCTGCTGCAACAATATCATTATGTGCGATATTTGTTACATCCTTGTAAAGAACAGCGTTTTCGCCTTCACCCGATATAACTACAGTATTAGTCTTATCATCACCAAGTCCGGCCTCATCTGAAGACTTTTTGGAATTTGCATGCCAGAACGTAGTCAAATTCGATGATGATGCAGGTCTAAGGCTGATAAGTGTAGCTGTTGCATCACCCTGTGCCTGCTCGTCCCAGTTCTTATCATTTGCGGTTTTTACCTCGTTAATCAGAAGTCCCTCTTCAGCGTGTGCCTTAACTTCCATGCCTACTACCTGAACTTCCTTATTCATGGTAAACCAAGCATATGTAGAGGTTCCCAGCATAGCAGCTGAAAGGAGAAGCATGGCAGCCGCACTGGCAAGTTTCTTATTTGTTTTACTCTTCTTCATAAAATCACCTTTCCTTTCTGTTGTTATCCCAACTCTACAGTTCCGCACTTCAGATTCTATTACTTACGATTCAACCTCTTCGATCGCTGTAACTCTCTTATCACCCTCATCACGAAGGAGACTGTAATTGTTAGATAAACGTTTTTAGATATCTTAAAATTTCTTGTTCATATCTTATTCATAATTAAACCCTAAAATGTCCAAAAAATCAAGCAATTTTTTAGCATTTATGCGGTGTTCTCAGTATTTTCACAATTTCAAACACACTATTTCGGTGTCAATCATGAATTAATATCATTTCTGTAAATTTTCACAAAGTTTTTTGTGACAAATGCACAAAATCGTTAGATGTATGTAACCGGAGTCATAGATTTTTCTACAGTGACTCAAGTTCTTTTCTAAGCTCTATCATGTGGTTACGGCAGGCAGTAATCTCTCCTGTGTACTTGTTGAACCACTCTACATCGGCCTCATTCGGTTCCTCCTGGAGAAGGATTGCCTGCACGAGAGCAGACTGTGAACGTGAACGACGACGTTCAATCTCCACTATTGTTTTCTGACAGGTTTTGATTTCTCTTTTTAACTGACTTTTTCTACTCATGGGAATCTCTTCCTTTCTGTATTCAATCCTTTTATCTGTACATGCATCTAGAATCCTTTCAGATCTATGGATTCTATAAATGCATCCATGTCCTCATAGCCTTTATCAAGACCGTCCATAACCTCTTCAAGTACGGTTGTTATTTCATCCATCCTCTTTGCGGTCTGCTGCGGATATTTGATAATGACTGTATAGAGGCCGTTAACGCTCTTCTGTTCTTCAGTAAAATCATCGATCAGAAATGCATAAGAATTCATGTTTGACATATCAGCTACAAGCATCCTGTATCTAAGATCAAGGTCACCATCAGCATTCTGATATGAGTCTATATCATCCAGTACCGCAGTGATGGAATTCTGATACATCTGCCTGTAAGTAGCCTGGATCTTCTGTGTTTCCTCCACGTAGAGTGCAATAAATACTACCAATCCCACTGCAAGAAGGAGTGATATAACAATGGCAGTGACCATCTTATTTTTCATTATATAGTCCTGCCCCAGATCTCTGGCAGTATAATGAATCTCCGGACCCTTCTTTTTTCCTTTTTCAGTTTTCTCTGCTTCTTCAGCCTTTTTCTTTCTACTCACCGCTTATTAATCCTAACTGAATCTTTTAATATTTACAAACTACAATATTTAATCTAAAAATGTATTTTTGCCATTTACCTTCCGTATAACTGACAGCGCGCCCTGACACCTTATTCGGTTTCATTACCTTCATCAGATTCCGTCTTTACAGGGTTTTCCTCAGCCTCTGATCCTTCATCCAAAGCCTTACTGCCATCAGCCTCTTCGCCCTTGAGGTAAGCTTCAACTGCTTCTTTCTTCAGTCTCTCAATCATCTGCTCCTGAGTTTCGTCTATCAGTCCGACTACCTTACCGGCCTTCTCTTCAACCTTGCCCTCGGCTCTGTCCTCTTCCTCTTTCTCTTTCCTTACCTTCTTCATTACATTTACAACTGTGGTTGCTTCGTAAATAGAAAGCAGGAATACAGGAATTACAACCAGGAGCAGCAAAAGCTTTCTCGGGTCTGCAAATGAAGCCATCCAGTTAAAGAGAATCGATTTTCTCTCAAATTTGCCTATGATATTCTCAGGTTTTATCGGAATTTCATCCGGCACAGGATTTGCATCTCCCATTACTATAAATGTGCCGTCATCTCTAACTTCGATGATTCTGTGGATTACCAGCTTGCCTTTTATCTCTTCATTTTCAGTATAAAATGCAATGATATCGCCATACTGCAGTTTCTCAGTCGGCACACTCTGAACTATTACATATTCGCCCACATGTATGGTGGGCTCCATACTTCCTGTTACAACATAGAGAAGAGATTTTCCAAAGATTTTTACCGCCTTGCCCCTGGCCGTGCAGGTAAATGTATAAACAAAGAGTCCTATACATGCTATAAGAATGATCCATTCAAAAGCATTTATTATTTTACTAAACTTTGATTTCTTTTTTTTCTTCTTTGTTTTTTTTACTCTTTTTTTGGCCTCTTTGACTGCATCTGCAGAAGTCTTTTCTTCTACAGCCTTTTCTTCTACAGCCACTTCTCTATTATCTATTTCTTTATCCTTCATGGTCACTCTATCAGTTGTCACTTCCTCAGATCTGTATCTTTCTGTTCTGGTATTCTTCTATACGTCTCTTAATCTTCTCCACCAGACCTACATGATACGTCTTGTAAAGGTTCTTCATCTCAAGATCAAGTGCCTTCTGCTCTTCAGGAGTTCTCTCAGGCGGCGTAAACTTCGGCTTCGGCTTTGGATTTTCCTTCGCCTGTTTTCTCTTCTTCGCCTTGAACTTCTGATCGTCGATAAACCTTTCTATATTGTAAGGGAAATTCGATGCGTATTTCTTGTAGTAAACCTCGAACTTCTCTCTCTCGCCTCTTTCGTATTCTTCCTTCTTTCGGAGTTCTTCTCGCTGGGCAAGTATTCTCTTCTGATCCGGATTATCTGTATCCTTCGGAATGATTCCAAACAGTACGAAGAACAGCCATTTGAAGAATCGCGGTATAGAATAAACAGGATTCCAGGAATAGTCTTTTCGGATTTCCTTGAACGGCTTTTCCTCATAGGACTTTCTGAGAGCACGGAGTCTTTCGGCTCTTGCCTTCTCACGGTTCTCCTTCTCACGCTTCTGCTGCTCAAGTTTCATTCTTGCGGCAACTTCACGCGGATCCTCGATAACCTCTTCCTTATTTACCTTTTCCTGAGCCTTCTCAGCTTCTTCTATGGCATACTCATCGCCGGATGCCTTAGCTTCCTCAACAGCAGCTGCGGCATCTTCTCTTGCCTGAGCATCGTCCTCGATTTTCTGAGCTGCCTCGTCCATATCATTTGCTGTAATGGTACTGTATGCAGTCCTGACATCTCTGGACGCTTTCTTCTTATCTATGATATCAGTATTAATACCCTCGGCATCACCGAGTTCATTTCTGATTGCTTTCTTATCAGATTCAAGCTTGGCTTTCTCAGCTGCAATACGAGCTTCTTCCTCAGCCAGCCTTCTTTCTTCTTCTCTCTTGGCCTGTCTTTCAGCCTCGATACGTTCTCTCTCACGCTGCTCGGCTTCGATTTCCGCCTGACGTCTTGCCAGCATCTCCTGACGACGTTTCTCTTCTTCCTCACGTTCACGGCGGGCTCTCTCACGCTCTTCGCGACGGGCTTCCTCGATACGTCGCTTCTCTTCAAGTCTGGCCTGACGCTCCTGACGTCTTCTCTCAGCCTCTTCCTGAATGGCCATCTCTTCTCTGTGTTTTTTGTCACGCTCAATATAGTATTCCCTATCGAGCTCAATAGCAGAGTTGATTGCCTCGAAAATATCATCCGATTCTTCAGGCACTTTATTTATAAATGAATGGCCGCCCTCTCCGGTGACAAATCCTACCTCTTCATCAGCATGAAGATTATAATGCCCCGAAAGAAGTTCATCCCTGTATCTTTTCACAACCTTAGGTTGAATCGGTTTAAGCTTTTTCTTCTCCAGAGGCTTATAATTTGACAAGCCATCATCCGTAAATGAGCGGAAAAGCAGCAGGTTACAAGCCATGAGGGACTGCATATCGGTAACATATTCCTCTTCAGGATTTAGAGCGGTATCCTCTACATTAATCTCATAACCCACTTTATCGTAACTCAGGATGTACTGCCATAGGGCAAGACACGCCTTAAGATCTACATTTTTCATGATAGCGTTCGTTCTCATGATAGGAGGACGAACAAAATTATTACCGAGGGTAACACAGAGATCAGAGCCCTTATAGCCCTCGATAGTCTTCTTCAGCTTTTCAACACGCTGCCAAATGGTATAACCACTGTCATTAGTAGTTTCCAGACTTCTTTTCGCATCTATGGAAAACTTGACTGCAAGTACGTTACCCTGCTTATCATCAAGCTCATTTGTAAAATCCATAACGAAAACTTCTTCGTCCTTATCGATCTGAGACAGCTTCTCATATCTTTTCATTATGAAAATGTAAAGACGGTCGATAAGAGTATTTACGAACCTGTTCTCGTAAGTAGCAAGGCTCTCCTCTTTATGGACATTCAAAATCTTCGAAGGAGTTATCTTTCCTGTTTTCTTATCAATACTCTGAATCAGATCAGTATGCTGAGCCAGATGCTTGACAGAATCCACGGTAATCTTCTTCGAAAGCGCTATCGGAACAACCTCTTCAACATCGATAATCGTACGACTTGGATTCCTGACTACGTTATCCACATGGATAAGACCATTCTCAATAGCCTCAACCCATGAAACATCGATACTCTTCTCCATCAGTTTCCTGTTGAGAGAAACCGTAGACTTGCCTGAGTTTACGAGTCTGGTCATATCGTCAAAGATGAAGTTGTCCTGCATGGAGCCTAGAGCATCCTTTAATTCATGATACCATTCCCCGTAAGTCTCGTTCACAAAATCCCTTTCCATTCAATATAATCATTACGACTATAAAGAATTGAATCACTTGATTTATTCTTGGTCTATAACTAACCTTCTGTATTCATTAACAATACTCATAATAGGCATCGCAGCCATTTCATTTGATACATTGCCAACCTATTATATTCATAAACAAAAATTCGGAGTGCAATCACACATCCATCCTGTCACAGATTGACACAATTATTTGAGTGCGCAATCGTCACATGAACCATGCTCTTTGAATCTCGGCCTCCTGTCACAGATTGTGCACCGGAAAGTGCTGATTCAAAACCATATGGAGACGCCGGCACTTAACGAATAGACACCCTGTGTCTATGAGTTTAGTGTCCGCTGCGTCGGAATTGAGCGAAAGCGCGTTTTGAGCAGCACTTATTCGGAGTGCGCAATCGTCACTGGAACTGCAATTCTAGAACAGCTTCTGCAACCTCTCAAGATAAGCAATCGACTCATTCATCTTATTCTTACCAAATGACTTGTTGATGTATACGCAAAGCTCTTTAAGCTCATCTCTCAGCATTGCAAGGTTGAGAGACTCAAACTTACGGAATATCTTTGTAGCAAGTACATAATCGATACCGTCAAGCTCTTCACCACCACAGGCAACGTATACAGGAACGAAGAGTCCCATCTGCTTTATGATACGGTTACCAAATGCAACACGGAGCTTGTCGATAACCCAAAGGTCAAGCTGCTGTATCTTCTGCAGGTTTTCCTGTGATATAGGATATTTCTCAAATGCCTCCTGGAAGAGTGCATTGAGATGACTGTAGCTTAAGTTGAGCGGCGCTGTCTCAGGAGCCTCGAATGCAACACCCTTTGCATCAAGGTTGATAGGCTGAGCACGGTCGTAAACCTTATCAGAGATGGCATATGTAGAATCATCGTTATTAGCTGTTCCGATATACCATATATTCTGAGGTATTCTGAGTCGTCCGTGATCGAGGTTCTGAGGGTCCGTGCTCCATACATTCGGAACAAGGTCAAGCTCCCACTCGTCAGCGTTAGGCATTTCAAGTATGGAGAGCATTTCTGCGAAATAGTACTCGATACGGGCGATATTCATCTCGTCGAGAAGGATGAGGTTTACATTGTCATTGTAACTCGAATCATATATACGTCTGAGAACTTCAGTCTCGTTGAAGTTCTTCGTGAATTCATTGAAGTAACCGAAAAGCTCGGTCCTGTCACGCCATGACGGCTGAACAGAAGCTATGGTCGTATCAACCTGAAGGAACTTACCAAATGAGTATGGAAGGGATGTTTTACCTGTACCGGAAATACCCTGAAGTATGATGAGCTTCGTGGATGCCATACCCGCTATGAAAAGCCTTATAGTCTTAATGTCATAGAAAAGATGCATCTTGTAGCATGCGAAATATCTGTAGCGTTCGCATATGCCCTCTAACGTTATCTCGTTATCATATTCCGGTGGCTGATAATTCTTGTAGAACATATCAACCTCATACAGCTTGGAGAAACGTCTGTCATTGGTGATGACCATACCATCCTCACCGGCAGCCTGCTGGATGCTCTCAGCACCTTCACCTTCAAGCTCATCAGCTGTAAGACTGAGCCCCGGAACCGCAAGAGAACCTCCGCCCATCTGGGCAACCTTCATGGCCATGATCTCATCCTTCTCCTTTGCCATCTTCATGACACGTCTCTGAAGGACTGTGATCTCTTCAAGAAGATCCTCATTACTTACGATGGAATGCCTGAATCTAAGGTACTTTCTGATGCCCATGAAAATGAGCATAAAGAACAGCAGGTAAACCGCAACCACAAGAATAATGGCAAGTATGGAAAGTATCCATGACGCCGTTGTAAATTCAGGGCTGTACTCCTTGAAAAGCTGTATATACATTTTAATATTAAATACTTTCAGAAAACCGTTTCCGATTCCGGAGAACATCATGGCATAGCCCTGAAGCATCTCCGACATGAATGCAAAAAACCATTTGAGAAATCCGTTCATACAGAACTCTCCCCTAACATCTTAAAATACATATCAGGCACAATATCTATCACCTGATCATCTACACCTATGTTGTCAAATCATAATCATTCTGCCTTATCAGTCCCGGCATCATCCCCGGACTCTTCTTTATCCCCACCTGAATCGGCATCGGATTCATCTTTATCCGCATCCTTCTCAGCATCCTTCTTCTGGCTTGCAAGATATTCTTCAACCGCCTTACGCTTGATCTCTTCTGCCTCTTCCTCGGATATCTCAGGCTTCTTGGCCTCGATAAGAGCAACTACGAATTTGTAAAGCTCGAAGATAAAGAATATAGCGAGCGGAACTACGATACATACGAAGAAACCTGTCTTGGTCTGAAGGAAATCAAGAATCCTTCCCAGACCTTTAAATCTCTTACCTGTCCATTTACCGATTATCTCGGAAGCGCCTACAGGAAGATCATCATCTACATAGTTATTATCACCTCGGGTAATGAAACTCCTTGAATTTCCCTCCTCATTTACACCTACGATTCTATGGGTATTGATGATTCTTTTGCCTTCTACAAATGTATAGAATGTGATTACATCCTTCTCCTGCAGTTTGTAGAAATCATCTACGCCCTTAACGATTATTACATCACCTGACTCAAATGTCGGCGCCATGGAGTCTGTCTGAACACTCATGAACATATAGCCCAAAAGACTCGGAATACCGTTGTTACGTCCTGATGCAAATACCATAAGCGTTATGAGAAATGCTATGATAAGCAGCACCCACGCCAGTATATCCACAATAACCTGAATTACTTTTTTCATTTTAAACCTCACACCCTGTTTTTTTTCATATCATATATCGTAAACCTTTTAATGCTGGTAAGCTCCGGGTTTACGTTGATTCTATGATCTTGAACTTCATGCCGAACTTAATAGTTCCCCCGATTATATCATCCAGACACTCAGGATCATTTCCTTCAAGCCAGATAACAACCGTGTATTTGTCTCTGTCCTTAGGTTCAAACCCTTCCTTCTGTGTACGCATTACTACGGTCGATGCAAGAAATTCTTCGTCACAGTCACTTTCTTTGCCTGCCCCCGTTGATTTGGTCTTGCCATAAACCGTCTTTTCACCATTCTGATAAATGGCGACTCTTATGGCCTCATCAACGCCGTTTGTGACATTCTCCATATACATTTCACCTTCATATGAAAGAGTGTCATCTCCTGCATTTATAAGATAAAATGTATATGCGATATAATTCTGCCCGTTATGACTTCCGTTTATCTTATCGATATTTGCCGGAAGATCATTTCCGCTTATATTCGTCATATCATAAACGATGCCGGCATTCAGTGATGATATCGTATGCTCATACTCGGGAGTTTCGGATAAGCATAATCCCTGTTTTGCCATATCGTACTTATTTACTTTTACCGTAAAGCTTCCGAACTTATCATAAAAATAAGATATCGCATAGGCTACTGCTATGATTGCTACAAGAACGCCTATAAGTAATGCAAGTATCCTTGTGAGTATCACGTGTCGTTTGACTTCGCCGGCTGTTCTTCGGAGCTCTAATGTTTCCTTAGTTTTCTCAGCCAAAACTTTTCCCTCGTTGAAGATTTACTCTTCTTTCTTTCTTCTTATATATCTCTCACCCACATACCTGCCGGCAAGACTTCCGGCACCGAAGTGGCACTGAGATTGATAAAGTGCTTCGGCCTGTGCCACGGTAGATACTCCGTCAGCTATGGCCGTTGCGCCCATTCCCGCAATAAAATCTACGATAGAGTTAACTGCAAGTCCCGCTCTCTCACTCTTTCCGAGATAACCGATAATCTCCTGACTCATCATAACAAAGTCAACCGGGAATAGTGACAGCTTCATCAGCGGACTGCTGGTTCCTCCGAACTGGGTTATCATAAAATGAAAGCCTCTGTTCCTGAGCTGTGTAACTGCTTTGCTGTGACTTACATTTCCCTCCAGAAGGATATCCGGAGAAAGTTCAAAGCAGAGTCTGTTGGTATCCATCTCTGCCGTATCCATCATCTGCATGAGCCATTTCTCGGCGCCGCTGCTGCCGAGGAATCTCATAGGCATATATACGGAAACCCACCTGTAGAATATTTCTCTCTCACGGAGCTTGATCGCCGCCTCCAGCATCTGAGTGATCTCAAGCTCAAACAATGACATACACTGGTCGCTCATCTCTGCCACGCCACGAAAATTCTCCGGCATAAGCGTACCGAGCTTTGGTGTATTGAGCCTTGTCCTCGACTGGTAGAACGCAGTCTCACCTGTTTCAAATTCTCTAATACCCCGGAACTGAAGTTCAACAGCCCTAAGGCCTCCTACGAGTGTTTCCATACGCTGATTACTCTTCTTAAACCCGGGCAGCATACTGCCCCCTCAATTAGATACAGATAGATAATCATATTATAGATTTAAACAGGATTTATGTCAAGTAAAGTAAGGGCAGACAAAGGTGACGCTTCCAACTGTCACACTCATCTTAAACAGCCGGAAGCGCCACCCTTTTTTCTCATAACTGACCTTAGTCTAAAACTAACAGCCTATATTTTTAGTATGCTTTAACCTTTGTCCACATATCTGCGAAGTACTGTTTTATCTTCAATTCCTGATATCTGAAGACTTCATTGTTCTTCTTTCCGAATTCAGGTGTAAATGCATTTATGCCTTCGTAGTCCTCTTCAGAAAGATCCTCAACAACCTTCTGTACCGAAGATGTATATCCTACATACTCTGTATTTCTGTATGCTATATCATAATCGAGCATGAAATTGATATAGTCATGAGCAAGATCGGTATCAGTACAGTCATTGGTGATGACCATGGCATCGCACCATTCGTTCGTACCCTGATCAGGCTCGAAATATGCCAGTTCCTCATTTTCACTCATTATAAGTGCGGCATCTCCGGAATAAACAACTGCTATACTCTTGTTGCCTGATATCATGTTGTCGATAACGTCGTCGCCCGCATATACCACATCCATGGTATTACGCTGTTCGATGAGCCACTCATAAGCCTCGTCTATCTCTTTGGTATTGTCAGTATTCATCGAATACCCCAGAGCCTTAAGAGCTATCATGAATGAATCCCTTTCGGAATCATACATATAGATGTCGCCCTTGTATTTAGGATTTCTGAGAAGCTCCCAGCCTTCCTCAAGATCCTTTTCATCGACTACATTTTTATTATAAAGTATGCCTACTGTGCCATAGAAATACGGTACCGAATACTTATTCTCAGGATCAAATTCAAAGCCCATGCACTCAGGATTTATGGCATCCTTATTCGTTATCTTCGACCAGTCTACCTCCTGAAGGTAATCCTCCTTGATGAGGCGCTCGATCATATAATCCGACGGTACAAGTATATCAAACTCAGCGCCGCTCATGATCTTGGTATACATCGTTTCATTTGAATCAAATGTCTCATATACTACATTGCAGTTGTACTGTTTCTCAAAATCATCCAGCACCGATGTATCTATATACTCACCGCAATTGAAGATTCTGATAGTTCTCTTTGAACTCTTAACACCTGTAAAAATGGTTACTCCTATAAGGATTGCCATAAATACTGCCAGCAGCTTCTTCATGGTATTCTTCACCATATCCGGAATTATATTCGAAACGATGAGCATAACCGCGATGACAAGTATAACTATTGTAGAAAGAGCATTGATGGTCGGGTTCGTACGCTTAGTCATGTTGTAAACTATTATGGAAATGTTCTGAACTCCCCTGCCTGTCACGAAATATGAAATAACAAAATCGTCAAATGACATGGTGAATGCAAGAAGTATTCCGGCGTAGATACCATCCTTCAGCATAGGTATTATGACCTTCGTAAGCGCTTCAAAAGGCGTAGCTCCGAGATCCAGTGCTGCATCGGCTATGGCAGGATCGAGACGCCTTACTTTTGGATATACCGAAGTCAGTACATAAGGTGTACAAAATGCCACGTGTGCGAGAAGCATAGTGAGATATCCCTTTGCCATCATGATTGACGAGAAGAATATCATAAGACCTATGGCGGTAACTATATCAGGGTTCATGATCGGAATATCATTAAAATTCAGGATGACACCCTTTATGATCTTCTTGGACCTGGAAAGTCCTATGGCTGTTATGGTTCCCAGAACTGTGGAAATGATAGTTGCAAAAAGCGCTATGGAAACCGAAACGTATACTGCTTTCATTATTCCGCTGTCCGTGATGAGTTTCTGATACCACTGCAGCGAGAATCCCGTAAAGTTCGTAAGTGACTTTGAGCTGTTAAATGAATAGAACATCATTACAGCTATCGGGAAATAGAAGAAAATGAAGCAGATGGAAATGTACAGTATTGAAATAACCTTCTTCTTCATCTACTCCTCCTCCTTCTTCTCGTGGTCAAACTTACGCATGAGCATGAGTCCGATCATGATGATTACAGTAAGGATTATGGAAATGGCACTACCGAAATTCCAGTTTCCTACTGAAATGAACTGTGTCTCGATCAGGTTACCGATAAGTGTAAACTGTCCGCCTCCGAGAAGCTTCGGTATGACGAAGGTCGAGATTGAAAGAAGGAATGTCATCATGACTCCGTTTATAACACCCGGTATGGACATCTTGAAGATCACTCTCCAGAAAGTCTGAAAATGGTTGGCACCGAGATCGTGAGATGCCTCTATAAGTGACGGATCTATCTTTCTGATCGACGTATGAATCGGAATGACCATGAAAGGAAGCATGTCACTGACAAGACCTATGAGCACAGCAAAATCCGTATACATGAGAGTCGCATTATGAATGCCCATAGCCGAGAGCAAACGGTTGACAAGACCGTTATCCGAAAGAATGCTTATCCATGCATATGTACGGAGAAGTGTATTGATCCACATAGGAATTGTTACGAAAAGAATGAGCAGGTCCTGAGTCCTGTCTTTATATGTACTGATGAAATATGCAAGAGGATATCCCACCAGAAAACATATCAGCACGGAACTGAATCCGAGAACGAATGACTTTCTCAGAACTTCCAGATATATAGGCTCTCCTATCCTCTTAAAATTCTCCAGAGTAAACTGGATGTTCACCAGATGATTTCCGCCTGTTGTGAAGGCGTAGAGAACTATAAGGATGAGAGGCAGTATTACGATTGCAATGGACCATATAAGATATGGCCGTGTAAGTTTGGTAAAGTGTTTCATTTTGTTACTCCAGATTCGTATTCATACTGAACATTTACTCCCAGTCCATTCGATACATAACGTGAATATCGTCAGGGCCAAATGTCAGTCCTACTTCAAGACCCGGTTCGAAATAATCAGTAGTATGCACGAGATAGTCACGATGTTCCGTTCCTACTACTATCTCATGATGAACGCCGCGGAAGACAACTGACTTGACAACACCGCGGAGCTTTACATTTTTCTTCTTGACTATTTCAATATCCTCAGGCCGAATAACTACTTCAACATCTTCATTATCCTTAAAGCCCTTATCAACACATTCGAAATCAAAACCGTCGAAACTGACAAGAAGATCTTTCTTCATAACTGCTTCGATGATATTCGACTCACCTATAAATTCTGCAACAAAACGGTTTTCAGGCTCGTTATAGATATCTTCGGGAGTTCCTACCTGCTGTATGACACCTTCATTCATTACAACGACGGTATCAGACATGGAGAGAGCCTCTTCCTGATCATGTGTGACAAAGATAAATGTAATGCCGACTTCTTTCTGAATTCTTTTAAGCTCGGTCTGCATGCCTTTTCTGAGCTTTGCATCCAGAGCACCGAGAGGTTCGTCCAAAAGGAGCACCTTCGGCTCATTTACCAGCGCCCTTGCTATGGCAACTCGCTGCTGCTGTCCGCCGGAAAGACTGGTCACATCTCTTTCCTCAAATCCCGCAAGACCTACCAGCTGAAGCATTTCCTTTACCTTATGATCTATTATGGATTTATCCATCTTCTTTATCTTAAGACCGAAAGCAACGTTATCAAATACATTTAAAAATGGAAAAAGCGCATACTTCTGAAAGACCGTATTTACCTCTCTCTTATATGAAGGCACTTTCGATATATCAACTCCGCCAAAAAGAACCTCCCCGCTCGATGGCTCCTCAAAGCCTGCGATGATCCTGAGAGTTGTAGTCTTGCCACAGCCTGAAGGGCCGAGCAGCGTCAGAAATTCATTTTCGTGAATCGTAAGGTCTATACCCTTCAAAACCTGTAGTTCGCCGAAGGTTTTTGTAAGACCTCTCAACTCAATTATTGCATTTGCGTTTTCCAATTCTTTGTTTCTCCTTATAAAATGTAACTATACCTAAGATTAGCCCCCAGAACATATCCGAGGGCTTGTAATTATCAGAGTAAACCAAATGATCCGAGGAGGAGCAGTATCAGAAGTACCGGAACAACAAATCTTACCATGATCTTGTAGAGTCCCTTACGCCCCATCTTTTCACCATTCTTGGTTGCTTCATCTATTACAATGGACGGTGATAATACCCATCCAATAAGTATGCAGGTTCCTATTGCCACTATAGGCATGAAAATGTTATTTGACAGATAATCAAAGATGTCAAGCAGCTGTGCCGAGCCATCCGGAGGAGTATTCGGAAGTTTTATCTCGAAGTAGAAATAATTGTATCCGAAGCAGATAACAACTCCGAGTATCAAGCCGATTATGCTTTCGATAATAACAGCCTTGTTTCTCTTTGTTCCGAACTTATCCATTATGCTGGCAACTACTGTCTCAAGTATTGATACCGAGCTGGTAAGCGCAGCCAGAAGTACCATGATGAAGAATATGGAACCGACTACATTTCCAAGCTTGCCCATGGCTGCAAAAACCTTAGGGAGTGCAACGAACATAAGTCCCGGGCCTGCTGTCATTCCTTCCGGACCCATGAATACATAAACCGCAGGAATGATCATCACTCCGGCTATGATAGCAACCGCCGTATCAAAAATCTCGATCTGATTGACTGATTTAACCAGATTTGACTCATCATTGAAATAAGAACCATATGTGACCATGATACCCATGGCAACACTGATACTGTAGAAAAGCTGACCCATGGCGTCCATCAGTGTCATCATTATCTTTTTAAATGTAAGCCCTGCGAAATCAGGTATAAGATATACCTTGAGTCCGTCCAGTCCGGTTCTTCCTGATGCACCGCCGCGAAGTGTGATTGAAAAAACAGCAATACCGATTACCATAAGAAGCAGAACCGGCATAAGAACCTTTGAAAGACGTTCTATTCCTTTATTAACTCCACCGAATACAACTGCGGCAGTTGCTGCAAGGAAAACCAGATCAAATATAACAGGGGATGCCTTAGATGTTATGAATCCGGTGAAATAGCTGTCCTGAGACGCCTGAACACCATATCCGGTTACAAATGTAACTGTGTATTTAAGTACCCATCCACCGATTATGCAGTAATAAGGAAGGATAAGAAATGGTACCAGAGCCGAGAAGCCTCCCAGCCAGCCGAATCTCTTATCCAGCTTGCTGTAAGCTGTAAGGGAACTCTGCTTTGTCTTTCTTCCGATTGAGACCTCTGATATAAGAAGTGTAAATCCGAAGGTTATCGCTAAAATGATATATACCAGAAGGAAGAATCCTCCTCCGTCTTTTGCTGCCAGATACGGAAATCTCCAGATATTTCCAAGACCTACCGCACTACCTGCTGCTGCCAGAACAAATCCCAGTGAACTTGAAAATGAACCTCTTTTATCATTTGATGCCATAATACATCATCTCCTATAAGTTATTTTGTTTTACTTGAATTTATTAAAGAAATTAGCCAGCGGCTCTACAACATCGGACAGATCCTGTATGCCCTGGTTAAGAGTTTCGAAATCAATATTATTCAGATCTTCCATAGCCTTATTTACAGATTCGGTATTTTCCACAACCAGCGAATCTACATTTGCAACCATGGAATCAATACCGCTCATGGTTTCCTCTGCCTGTTTGACAAGATTCTCTGTCTCGGTGATCGTAGTCTGAACCTGATCGATGGTTGCCACAACCTTCGGGACTATGATGACAAGCGCGATAACAAGCGCAGCAAACATACCAAGTGTCGCAATGGCTGTAATACGCTGTCCAAGAGCATCCTTCCGCTGACTTTTAACAAGTTCGATCAACAGTTCCTTGTCTTCCATCGCTTCTAAATCTTTGTTCCCCATAATGAACCCCCTGTATTTTATTCTGCTTAAAACCCCACAGCTTAAACTCCGCATCGTATACACCGATACGTTTTTGCAGAATCAAGCTTTTTTCGCCGACATAAATGCCTAGGTATTATATCACAACATAAAAGCAAATGGAAATATTTCATCAAGAGTAAACAGCTTATAATTCTCTTCATCAGATGCAACTATAACAGATATATCACCGGACTCCGCGAACTCGGAAACCACCTGTCTGCAGACACCACAGGGAAATGCCGGTGCCTCCGCCGTTCCCCCGGCGATAGCGATGGCGGATATTTTCGTATACCCCTCACTTACCATCTTGAAAATCGCAGTTCTCTCCGCACAGTTAGTTGCGCCATAAGATGCATTTTCAACATTACAGCCGGTGAATACCGTTCCATCTGTTGTAAGCACTGCTGCCCCTACATGATAATTGGAATACGGAGCATACGCCTTCTCCCTTGCCTCCATAGCAGCCTTTACCAGTTTTAATACAGTTTCTTTCTCCATAACCCACACCCCCATTTAAAAACATGTTGCTCGCGAATGCGCATCCCATTGATAGGGATCCGCCACTTGTCCTATTATATAATAAATAAATAATAAAGGGACTGCCGAAATTATCGACAGTCCCTTAAATCCCTGCGGATAACAGGAGTTGAACCTGCACGGGATTTCCCACTAGAACCTAAATCTAGCGCGTCTGCCAATTCCGCCATATCCGCTTATATTTGATCAATCATGTTACATATTTGATGCATGATTTAAAAAAAGGTGAGCAGGCTTTCTGCTCACCTTTCAGTGAACCACGCGGGAATCGAACCCGCGACAACTTGATTAAAAGTCAAGTGCTCTACCGACTGAGCTAGTGGTCCGTAGTAACTGGGCTAGTTGGATTCGAACCAACGAATGCAGGAGTCAAAGTCCTGTGCCTTACCGCTTGGCTATAGCCCATCAAGAAGGTAATTAGGACTTATTATCCCAGAAATACAGCATGGGTGGGTAGTGGGACTTGAACCCACGGCCTCCAGAGCCACAATCTGGCGCGCTAGCCAACTGCGCCATACCCACCATAGTTACTAATATAAAAATTGCGAGCAGATA
>JAFUVQ010000032.1 GCA_017477505.1 Eubacterium sp. | reverse complement strand
ATTGGAACAATCAAGCCTAAGAAGAGAAATATTACTATCAAAGCAGATAAGATAAACACCTTCTTCTCAGATGAATATACTGAGGATGATATTACAGAGATTATACTAAGGCTCTTGGAGAAATGGAAGTCTGGAGAGGAGTAAAGGCATGAGTGAAAAGCTTATATTCGACTATTACTACGGTAAAGAAGCCGATCAATTCACTTTTTATAGGATACCTAAGATGCTTATAAAAGATAAACGTTTTTCAGGATTATCCAGTGATGCCAAGATACTCTATGGTCTAATGCTTGACAGAATGTCTCTGTCTATTATGAATGAATGGCAGGATAATGAGGACAGGACATATATTATTTATACAATAGATCAGATATCAGAGGATTTGGGATGTGGCAGAGATAAAGCTATGAAGACATTAGCTGAGCTTGATGCTGGTAAAGGCATTGGTCTTATCGAAAAAGTTAGACGAGGACTTGGATTAGCAGACATAATCTATGTTAAGAATTTCGTCGGCATAGAACGGATTCAGGATGAAAATGAGATTGAAAACAAAGAAAAAAAAGATGAAAAAGAGTCTGCAAATCCGCATAAATCCACAGAAGTCGGAAATGTCGACTTCAAGAAGTCGGAAAAATCGACTTCAAGAGGTCGGAAATGTCGACTTCAAGAGGTCGGAAAAGCAGACTTCAAGAAGTCGGAAAAGCAGACTTCAAGAAGTAGGGAAAACAGACTTCAAGAAGTCGATAAAACCGACACAAAAGATAATAATACTAGTTATAACGATTCTAATTATAACAATTTAAGAGAGACCAATCATATCATATCTAATCCGGAGGGGCGTTCAGTTAAAAATGTAAATAACATGCAAAGCAACTCACAAAAACTGATGGATGAGATGGTTGTTACCACATGGTTAATCAAAGACAATATATCTTATGATGATCTTGTGGCTGCACATCCCGTGGACAAGAAACGTATAGATGAAATGATTGAGATTATGGTGGATGTAATCGTTTCTAATTCTGATACTGTAAGAATAGGGAAGGAAGATAAGCCAAAGGAAATAGTAAGGTCAAGATTTGAAAAACTGGATTTTTCATCTATGGAATACATATTAGGATGCCTCAAGGAGAATACAACTAAGGTGCATAATATTAAAAATTATCTGCTGACAACCTTATACAATGCATCTTTGACGATTGATAATTTTTATTCTGCTGAGGTTAATCATGATTTATATGGATGTGAATAACTTCTGTTCAAGTTGAACAGAAGTGAACAAAGGAGGATTTTTATATGCCAGTTTTTTATACTAAGCCAGTACTTAGAGATTTATCACAAGGCGCAAGAATTGCTTATGTAAGACAATTCAGACATATGACTCAGGAAGAACTTGGAGAGAAGATAGAAATGTCTCCGGGAAGGCGAAGAAACAGAATTTGCAGGTATGAGAGAGGTACGAGAAATCCGAAGGATGACAGAGTTGAGAAGATGGCTGAGGTTTTGGAAATAAACGAGGCAATGATTAAGAGCTATGATTTCAAGGATCCGATGGATATTGTTTATATTCTTCTCTGGCTTGAAGATGTATCACCGGATTATATCTTAAAATCTTCAGGAGCTGAATCTTTTGTGAATAACACTTCAACATGCATCAAGAAAGCTCTTAAAGAGTGGCAGTCGGTTAAAAACAAACTGAAAAAAGGAGAGATATCAGAAACGGAATATACTGAATGGAAATTAACACATATATGGGAGTAGTGATAGATTATGAACAAATCAGCTTTAGTAACATTGGAAATGGATGTCAATGATAATGGTAGGGATGAGTTTCCAGAATATCTGCGTCAGATGATTCTTAATTATCTTCAGTTTAATAAAGAATTTGATGTAAAGGATATATTGGCTTTAACATTGTCTGAAGATAATAGCCAGAAATCTCTTTTATACGAACATCTGGAAGAATTAGAGGATATATATCTTGATTCGGGAGATTTTAAAACAGAATTAGAAAGATATATGGTAGAGAAATTGTTTACGCTTTTTCGTTTATTTGGGAAGGACTGGATTTCGGATGTAGATCAGCTTATAAGAGGGTTCTATATTTTGGATGAAAAGGGACGGGCAGAGTTACTTGATATAGTAGAGGTTTATAAAAAAAGGAATACAGATCCGGAAAGGGATGAAGAGGTGAAAAAACTTAAGAGGTGGAGAAAATAATACAGCGATAGGGCGTCTATGAGGAGCAGTACTTATAGGCGCCTTTTTTCGTTGGAAGGAGACGATATGTGGAACATGGATCAGATTATTAATCTTCCCGTATTAGTTAAGGTCATAATTCTTGTCGCAGGAATGTGTGTAGGAATTGGCTTTTTACTGTGCGAGGAGGCTGGTGATAAAAAGGACACGAAACCTTTGGACGAAAAGTCAAAAAGTTGAGAAGAAGGGAGAATTATATGGAGAGGATCAGATCCCCTGATAATAGTATCTTATGGACTATAAAGGATAAAAACATCACAGAAAAATAAGGAGCATTACTATGGTCGATGAATTAACTCAGGAGTCATTTCAGACCGGTAAGGCTATTGTAACAGTTAGTGTTGACCTTATTCAGGCTATTGCCGAAGCCTGCCGAAAATCTGAGCAGAATAAAACATTAAATCCGGAGCAGAAGGAAAATGTGTTGAAGAAGGTCGTTGGTTTTGTGACGGAGAACTATAAGGAAACGCACGGTTCTCTTAAATCTTTCAATAAGGACGGAAAGGACGTTGCTCATCTTGATGTTTCAGATGAGAGGACTGCGGATATTATAAAAGATATTTGCAAGAAGAGTCATATTCCAATAGATATGAAAGAAAAACCAAGGGCAGATGGAACATGCAGCTATACTGCATTTTGCGAAGTAAAAAATGTTGATCAGCTTACCGGGATTTTGAAGATGGCGTCGGAACAGGTATTAGAGGAACAAAGAGCGATGACCAAAGAAATTACACTGCTGAATGAAGCTGATGAGCCGATATTTACACAGGAGTTTGTGAAGGATGCAGATATTGATTACGAAAAACTCGAAGATGCAGGAATTGGGGCAGTTAGACTAGAGATTAAGGACAGCCAGGGAAATGTTCTCGATAAGGATGATGTGATTCCGGGTGAGGGCATTAAGGAAAAAGCAAAGGAAAAGGCTGAGAAGCTGAATCCTAAACACAAGAAATCTCTTAAAGAGACAATCAAGGATAAAAAGGAGCAGGTGGCTAAGAAAGATAAACAGAGGCAACGTGAAAAAATTAAACAGAAATCAAAGAATCGTGCGAGGTAAGGCTTATGTCAATTAAGAAGATTATAAGCGGTATTCTGATTGACCTTGCGGAACTTCCAAAGAAAGCACTTAAGCCATATTATAAGAATGGGAAGCTTAATCCCAATAAAGTCGCAATAGATTTAATACCTTTCACGATTATATTTTATTTCGTTAATAAATATCTGCAGGCAGTAGATGCAAGTACGAAAGCTGATACACTGGATAAATGTGTTGAGGCTTTTTCTCTTATCTTTCAGGTGCCACCCATAGCTTTTCCAAGCTTTAAAGCATTACCTTTGTTTGGAGGAATACTGGCAGGTATTGCATTTAAGCTGTACATGAGTTCAAGAAAAAAGAATGCGAAGCAGTTTAGGAAAGGTGAGGAGTATGGTTCTGCCAAGTGGGGTACGGAAAAGGATTTTGAACCTTATCAGGATCCTAACAAGTGGAACAATATTCCCCTTACTGCCAGCGAGTGGCTGAGAATGACGAGACCTCTATTTCCCAAATATGACAGGAATAAAAATATACTTATTGTCGGAGGTTCCGGTGCCGGAAAAACAAGGGGCTTTGTGAAGCCAAGTCTTATGCAGATGCATAGCTCATTCTGTATCACAGATCCTAAAGGTTACCTTTGGATAGGACAATGACGATATCACCTTGAAAAAAGAAAGGAGGCTCATATGAGTAAACACCAGTACACAGCCCTGTATGAACGCCTTTCAAGGGATGATGAGTTGCAGGGCGAAAGTAACAGTATCACC
>JAFUVQ010000031.1 GCA_017477505.1 Eubacterium sp. | reverse complement strand
TTCAAGATAAGAACGATCCTCTGGTGAAAGCGTTATTGTCGTTGCTTTTTTGCCCATGATAGTGTCCTCCTGTTTTCTATAAAGAGAGTATATCATGGATTGGTTATAAAGTCGAGTTATTTAAAAACATTTATACTAGTATTAAAAAATCCACAAATATCACAACGATAACCATCTATATACTTAGTAGTATAATGGCCAGGTACCGCTTCTATTTTTTCAGTTTTAGTTGCCCATTTATGACCTTTCGGAATAACTTCCGTCTTAGTCTCTCCACAAGTTGTACAGTAATACTCCCTGTTTCCACCTTGACTGCATGTATATGATTCCTGACTCAATACCCAGTCATGATGATGGATCTGATCCGAAACCGCCCTATATATGAATGTAACTATCTGACCTCTTGAACAGGTATTAGACGGACTGAAATGGGTAGCATTGGTGCCATATGTTATATCCTGCTCTCCTGCCCAACGTACCGCCTTAAAATACATAGCATTTATAGATACATCACTAAACGAATTATAAGATGACAGCGGTTCAGGCTTCCCGGCAGCATTCCATAGGAATGTAACAACCTGAGCACGTGTACAAGGTTTATTAGGTTTAAAGTGTGTAGCATCCATGCCGCTCGTGATATCATTCTCAACTGCCCACAGTACGGCCTTGTAATAATAATCTGTATTCTGTATATCAACAAAAGGATTCACTTCTGTATCAGGCTCCGGACTGCCATACGCCTTCCATATGAAGGTAACTATCTGGCTCCTTATACAAGGGGAATTAGGTTTGAAATGAGTACTATCTGTACCCTGTGTGATATTGTTTGCTACTGCCCAGTTAACAGCATCATAGTAAAATGCCCCACTGGGAACATCTACAAATCCGGAAGCATTACTGCTAATTCCGGTACCACCCCATAAAACCAGTAAAATACTGAACAATGTAACAATTGTGATTATCCTACGCTTCATCTTAGCATGTCCTTCCTTAAGTATTATGCATAGACCACATATCAGTTAATGATCGAATTGCGTTTTTTTAATCCGTAAGAGCTTCAATTCCTTCTTCAAGGAATTTATCAGTCAGCTCAATTGCTGCTTTTTCTTCAGGTGTAAGATTTCCGAATTCCAGCTTATCACGGAATTCCTGGAATCTCTTTTCAGCATTCAAAGCCATCTTTTCAGCTGTTTCATCGTCGATTTCATTTGGATTAAAGAATTTTATATCATTATTCATAATGGTTCATTCCCCATAGGATTGTTATCTATAAATAGTATTATGATTTAGTGCAGAGAATTATTCTTCTAAACCAGAATAACCACCATCATAACGATATATTTGTATCGGATTTGGAACAGGGTCTGTATATTTAAAGACACTATCGTTGTAGGTTGTTAAAAATCCTCTTCGGATCATTTCTGACTCGTCCAACGAAAGGAAATATCCTTCTTCTTGTTCGTTATAGCTTTCAGAAACCTTCTCCGGAAAGTAACCTTTCATTGTAGTTGTTATAATCACAGTAGGCTTGCCATATTCCGCCAAATAGGTCATCATCTTCTTATATTTGTGATTCTTTAGAGAAAAAGTATATACCGTCTGTCTTGACTTCTGATACTTGACATCATCTGTCAATCTATAATATGTCTCATCAAAGGAATCACCAATAACTATGGTAAGACAATCTCCCCACTCAGGATTAGAAGATTCTTCTCCAAAATCAGAATAATAAATGTAATCTCCCGCGCCAAAGGTTATGCTATCCACTAATACTATTTCTTTGTTTACCATACTGTATAATTCAGCAACGATTTTGTATTTCTGAAGTATGTCATCACTCCCCATAGGTATTTTGTCACTTGATCTAACAACAAGCATGTCTTCCTTGCCATCATCATTATAGTCACACATAATGGCATCGTAAATACCTGACAAATTAGCATTTTTAAGCTTTAACTCTTCTACAGCATCCTCACTGTATACTTCAAATACATCGTCAAAATATAACGTCTTAAATCCAGTTAACGCATGTCCATACGCTGTCCAATTACGACTATAACTGATAACATCGGGATTCTGAGCATAAATCGTCTGTGTTGGATTATATACACCATAATCTATCGCCAAACCATGGGTCAGATAACTATCGTACATTTTATATACAGAAGCATTATCTTCCTTTAATGCAAGTGCCGCTTCAACCGCCAGCTTGGCATTTACCAATTTATAGCTATCCGATCCAGTAACATAATACTTAAAACTATAATCACCACAAACTATTTTTTTTACATCAATGCCTGTAAATTCATCGTTTACACTCCATACCAAACCTGCCACTCCGGCAACAATCGGCGCCGCAAAAGATGTTCCAGACTCTTTGTCATACTTTTCTTTTTTAGAAGTGCTATATATACCGGCTCCTGGAGCTGCAATATCAACTCTGTCACCACGATTTGACCAGGATGTCAAACTCCAGTTAACAGTATTTCCTCCTTTATTATTAGGGTACATTTGATAATGTGCAGCAGCAACTACAATTATTCTATCTATTATAGCGTGTTTTCTCTCCGTCTCTTTGTCATCTATTTCTTCATCTGTCTCTCCAATATAAGGACAATAACAGTTATCTTCGTTAATATTATTGAAAAAGCCATCATATACGGCATCTATCGGTTTATGATCATGGTTTCCATTCCCAGCACTTTGAACTATAAGAAAATCTTCACCATTTTCAAGTAACTTTCCCAAAACACAAGATAAATTATGTGCATCGTCATCATTGTATTTTAATGTATCCTCATCCGGCACTAAATCGTATGTATCAGGATGATCTATACCTTGACTAAAGTTAACAATCTTAACATCATTCTCTACTATAAGTTTATATAATCCATCTATTATCCTATCAAACGGAGTATACTTCCATATTTTTATATCGTAAGAATATATTTCACTATTATTGACTATTCCACTGATTCCGATGTTATTATTATGTGTTGCTCCGATTATTCCAGCTATCCGTGTTCCATGATCAGCAGCTGTATACTTTAATGAAGTTCTATATACCTTCCCCTCCAGATCTTCATGATCTTCCTTAACTCCTGTATCAAGAATACCAATTCTGATTTTGCCTAATTCGCTTTGATATTTATCCCAGACATATGGAGTATCTATTGCTTCCTGCCAGAAATTATTTCCACTGGGATTATCTGACGAATCTGTTCCATAATGATTTTCTGAATAACTCGACCACTCTTCCTTTGTATCCTCTTCTGTCCATGGGTCGTTTGGAGGATAACTGTTTTCTGTCATCCCATAAGCCATATCAACAAATGCCTCACTCACGCATTCGTCAGTCTCAATTTCTGCACATAGCTTTTCCAATTCATCTAAAGATGAAGGGTTGACATGAATCTGATAAAGATCAATAAAAGGAATTGCCCCCACCACAGTACCACCTATAGAGTCAGCAACTTTTTTAACCTCTTCAGACCTTGTACCTAATCTGAAGAACGCCAGTATTGTATTATTTATATATGCAATTTTCTTATCTTCATCAATGATAGTAAATGAGTCTTCATCAGGTTCTAATAATTCCTTAGCGACGTCCCCAAAGAAATAATCATTAAGCCTTTTCAGGAACATTACTGTCTGTGCTCTGTTAATTACCTTTTCAGGTGCAAAGTGCGTTGCATCCCTGCCATATGTTATTCCATTTTCAGAAGCCCAGATAACAGCTTCCTTATAGAAGCTCTCTGACTTTACATCTACAAATGGATTAGCAGAAGTACCGCCTGATGGTTTTCCTTCCAATCTCCAAAGGAATGTCACAAACTGAGCTCTTGTACATGAATCGTTTGATCCAAATCTAGTAGACGTCTTACCTGACACTATATTATTCTCATAAGCCCACAAAACTGACTTATAGAAAAAATCACTTTCGTTTACATCTGAAAAAGGATTAGTCTTTGTTTTAGGTTCTGGGCAGTTCTTCATTCTCCAGAGGTAAGATACGACCTGCGCACGGGTACATGACTTAAACGGTTTAAATTCATTAGCTGTTACACCGGCTACTATCTGTGGATGTGCGGCATAAGCCCATAATACGGAAGAATAATAGTTTCCTGATTCTTTACAATCATCAAACGGAAGAATTTTCAGTTTTTCTTCCTCATCTTTTACATCAGTCTCGTTCACTTCGAAATCAAGATCAAAATCCATATCAATATCAGGCGTATCACCTTCATTATCAATGCTATCAGCATCTGTAATTGTGGCAACATCAATTGATTCATCTGCAACTTCCGCAAAAGAATTGAACGATGTAAAAACAAACATAAAACTCATAATAATCGCTGGAATTACTCTTTTCCTTAATCTCATCATACACCCCTACATTCTTGCTTATTTTTCATAAATAGCCTTGTACATTATATATCTTCTATCAAATCACATCTTTGATACCTCTTCTATAAATTGAAGAGCTAGATTAATATTGGGAAATTCTACCCGATTCTCTTTGAAGCTATATCTGTAATCAGGCTTAAGATAAACCGACTTTTTGGATTTATTATACCATTTCCCCATTTCTGTACCTATATACATATGAACTTCTGAATTCTTTTCTATGTACCAAAACTGCATACGATTTTTAACACTTTTTACATCACCTACATTTACATAGGGTTCAATTCTATCTTTTCTTATTTCTGCTTCAACGCCACATCTGACTAAGCATTCCAATATTTCTTTTAATACATCCATGATAATATTTCAACTACAATCAATCATCTATAAAAGTCTTCGTTATCATTTGTTTTATCATATTTTTCAGCAGTAGTGGCTTCCGTAGTTTTTTCTTCCGTCACCTCTGCTGTAATCACCTCAGCAGTTACCTCGGAACTTATTTCTGTTTTACCTCAATAACCCTCGAAGTAACGTCCTAAGATGAACCGCATGAAGTAAGAGTTATACATAGAGTAATTATTAGGACAAAAGATAATAATCTACTCGATTTTATATTATTCATAGACCGTTCCCCTCGCACAGCAATAACAAATCTCAATATCATTTATAAAGGGTTACATATTTATCTCCGCCTTTGAACTCGTTAACTATTTTTTTATTTGCTATATCAATATACGAATCATCATCACTATATTTATGATATTTTACAATAAGCTGACCTGGTTCAGCTTTTCTTCCATTTGCACTGTATGTAATAGTAAAATCATCACTTATAGTAGCAGAAATAGAAAGTGTTTTTGCATCACCATAGTTCTGTCCAGCAGGAATTTCTTCTACCCTTCCATTCATCATATAAACAGTATATCTATAACTATTAAATGTACCTGTATATCGAGAAGCTTCTCTGCATTTTGCCAGCCATGAAGAAGCGTCTTTATAACCTGAAAGTCCTGACAATATTTCAATTGCTTCATTCAGAAGACCACTTTTTGCCTTACTTATAGCTCGATTATAATTAGCTGCCTTATCTGCATCTGCTATAATTGATTCTACGTCCGGATGCTCGTCTCTGCATTCCTTAAAATAATCTGCAGCTGCTTCAAAGTTACCCTTTTCACATAAATACATACCATACTCATAATTACTTTCCGAATAATACTTGTTATACAAATAGTATCTTTTGCAATAATTAATACAAGTTAGGTAAGACTTCTTATTAAATAATTCTTCACTTCCTTGTTCTTTATATTTATCAAAAAGCTCTTTTGAATCCTTATATGGTTTTAAAATTCCTAAAGCATAAAGTATATCTACGGCATCTGCATAATTACCTTCATTTATCTTATTGTTGGCTTCGATGTATTGAATCTCATTACTTGCTTCTTTTATTCTTTCCTCGGAATCCTTATAATCCTGTATTTCACTGTATAAATCAATTGCCGAAGTTAATTCCCCATCATCAAACAGCTCATTTGCACGAAAATACTTACAATCCTTTATTCTAGTCTCACTTTTATTATACCCTTTTAATTCTTGAAAAATAGTTATTGCTTCCTCATAGTTTTTCGTATCATAATAGTACTCAGCCTTTTTATACTTACACGACTTCACCTCATCCGAATTATCGTCTTTTCCCATAGAGGATTTTAAATAATCAATAGCCTCATCATATTTTCCACTTGATACTAATCCATCTACATATAGTTTCTTACAATCATTTATTTCAGCGGAATACTTATTTGCTCCGATCTGTTCAAATCTTTCTACAGCCTGTAAATAATTGTTAGAATCCATCAGCTGTTTAGCTTTTTTATATTTTGAATTTGGTATAAAAACGAATATGGTAAGAAGGACAATAATTATTACAAAACAAACACTAACAATAGTGACACATTTCTTTACTATTCTTTTTCGACGTTCCTTTTGCAATAACTCACGTTTAATTCTCGCTTTATTTTCTTCCCTTTCTTTTTCTTCTTTTTCTCTTCTTTCTGTTTCTATCCTATTTTTTACCAATGGTTTACACTTTTTCGTTAACTGCTCGATGTAATAATTATCTATCGCTTCTTTTGTTTTTATACCTTCATATACCGAAGGTGTTATCTTTTTTAATAAATCAGTATATCCACATTCCTTGGTTAAATAAGCAAAATCCGAATCTGGTGCAATTCCTCTGACATAATTATAAACAAATGTTGAAACATCTTCCTCTCTCTTTACATCACTGATGAATGAATTGCATTTCCCCTCATAATTTAATGCATTATCAAGACAAGCATAGTCAGCCACAATCTTTGAATAAATAGAATGCGTTAATACCCCTTTAAACGACTCATCGCTAGTCCCTTTAAAAAGAGCACACAGATGTACCGTACTCTTCTTAGATTCCAATTCTGTTTTTGCTTCTTGAATATTACTTATACGGTTAATCTTCGACAGAAGTAAATCAAAGAAATCTTTATCAAGCTTTATATATTTAACTGTTTCAACAGAAGCATCATCAAATAGATTCAATTCCAATGCCTTAATATACACATCAGAATTATATGGACATTTTTCAAATGCTTTACCTAATACTTCACTCTTTTGTGGCACAATATCCAAATTCTTCATTATTTCGGAAGATAGTTTCAAATCATAAGAAGCCACTTCTGAACAATCCAGAATACCATTACTGTCAAGCCTAGTAAGGTACAAATCAAGCATATAATTAATAAGCTTAATAATTGATTCTTTACATCCCGGGTAATATACATTTTTCTTTATCCGGGCTTCGTTCTGCTTCTGTTTGCTTTCTTTTATTATATTCAACGAAGCTATAGCGGCATTATATTCTTTATCCGCTTGTTTTGCTTGTTTACGAAGGACATGTCCTTCCATAGCAGAGTATAATAATGCACTGCTTAATGAGTTTGTTAGTATTCCAACACCAGACCCTGTTATGTTTGATGCAGCACTTGCATAAGCATCATCTGCACCTTCCATCCACTCAAGCATCGTCTCAGTCTGTGACAATAATATTTGTCTCAATGTTTCAGTACATAGTTTATTTAATTCTATATATCCCGGATTATTCTCAACTAATTCATATTCAGTCAGATCATATATTCCAAGCTTTGCTGCATTTCGGATGATACTTTTTGAAATAGTACTAACAGGTTGACTCCAATATGAAAAATCCTTATCTTCACCACCTACATAAGTATTTCTTTCTATTTGAGAAACAAGTTTACTCATTAAGCTTTCTTTATACTCATCAAATTCTTGAAGAATCGGAACTAAAATAGGAAGCTGATCAGAAATGTCATACTCTGCACCAAGAAATAAAACTCTTTTTTTGCCCATACTATCCCCCCGTTTCTATAATAAGCAACCCCTTTTATATATGGAAAATCCTGTGCTGAAACAGATTATCCTTGCTTCGATTATAGCATTCTATAACATTTATTCCAAAAGGTTTTAACCACATATGTCACATACTATAATAATTATCTCGGTTGGATATATTTGTCTCTTTTTGAATATGATAAGTTTGATTGTACGCTTTGATGATCATATTGGTTTTCTTTTCTATATGCTCCATTCTGCTCTTTATATCATCACAGTAGAATACCACCCTCCTCTCAGCTTCAATTGTCTTGTTGAGTTCCTTTATCATTGACCTTAACGCCTCTTTCTCCTCAGGTTCTGCTTTCTTCATGCGGTTTCTGAGACGTACTCTTTCTGTGCGGAGCTTTTTAAGTACAAGCTTCCTGCCTGCTGTTACCATTTCCAGGTCTGCTTCCGTAGTAATATCACTCTCTATCAGGAACTTTGTCTCTGCGATATATCTATCGAGCTTTGTAAGATCCTCTCGCATAAGAAAATGTGTCCTTGCCACCTGCTTCGGTGTCTGCCTGAAGAAGCCGGCAGTTATGTGATACATGGCAAATCCGACCATAAATCCGCTGATGGTCTTGCCTATATACTTTCCAGGGATGTGGATGTTGTAGCCATGAAGGATGTATTTCAGGACATGATATGGAATCGCCATCTTCATGAAATCCAATCCTTCATTTACATCCTTTGATATAATCCTGAGGTATTCATCTGTCGTCCTGTCAGACGTAAAATTCCTGCCATAACAGATGATTTCTCTGCCATCTATATCAGTCATATATGAATGGTCTTCTCCAGCATCAATCTGGCTTCCATAACCGAACGAAGTCCTGCCTATCCTCTCTTTTATCCCATCTATCGTATAGCTTTCTCCCCATCTCCTGTCTATCCTGATGGCTTTGTCATGTCCGGGAGGATAGACTCTTACGTACTTGCCTTCGCAGTTCATCCTGTAACCTTTGTCTGTCATCATCTGCACGAATTCATCGTAGGATGACGAACAGAGAATGCAACAGTCGATATCTTCTCTCGTTATCTCCTCAAGAGTGTATCTGCCTTCGGCCTTGGCTCTTACTGCTCCTCTATGGTAATGCCCCGACTGCTCATCCTTCTTTATTACGGAAAGTCCCTTCTCCTTGCATATGTAATCTGACAGTGCCTGCATCCTCGGAAACTCCTTATCCCAGTTGAATTTCTTTCCGTCCATGAATGAAACGGAATTTATCACTATGTGGTTATGTATATGATCTTTATCCAGATGTGTAGTCACCACCACCTGGAATCTGTCTTCCCAGAGTTCTTCTGCCATCCTTACTCCTATCCTGTGTGCATCATCCGGAGTCACCTCCCCTGGCATGAAGCTCTGGTAACCATGCCAAAGGATCCGATTGCCTCGTTCGTGAAAATGTTCCTTTGTCAGAACCATCTCCTCTATCGAATGCTCCTCGGTGCAGTTTATCGTGCTTACATATTTCTTCTCATGAGTCGCATTATCCCTTTCTACATACGAGAGCACACTGTCTATCGTTACATCCATACTGACTTCATTTTCCATAAAAAGCGAAAAGTCCGGATCAGTCTTATTTGTATCCAGTCTCTTTTCTGCTCTGCTTTCTGTCTTTTCAGGATTCTCGGCGTACTCGGTGACTGCTGCCACTGCTTTCTTCACCGAGGATTTTCTGCCATCGTTCCTGCTCTTAATCGCCCATAATTTTGTTACTGCCATATCAATCTCTTCCTACATTGTTACATCTATCTCATCAGTTCTCTTTTTATATATTCTTTCCGGATGTTCTTTTTCCATTTTCATCCGTATTGTTTCTCTGTACTCTTCAATATCATCTCCGAATTCCGGTATATCTACGCCCTGTTTTGCTGCCTCTCTTTTTGCATAGGCATATTCATCGTAGACCATAGGAGCATAGACTCGTGGTTTTAACACCAACGTTTTTATCTCCATCAGAAGATCAATGACTTCATCCGCATACTTGAACACTTTTCTTATATCATCCGGTTCTATCACTCCGTATGTATTTCCGTTCTTTGCTATCTGATTCAGGTTTACACCTATCTTGTTCAGGTCATTGCATGCCATATAGAACTCTTTGGGCGGAGCCTCTGAAGGAAGGCTGCCACATATAAGTTCGCGTATGTATTCTGATCTGTTCATTCCGCAGCATTCAGCCTTTGAAATGAGCATATAGTTCTCAAGTTCTGAAAGCTGTATCTTCACTCTAATGTTCCTTACACCGGTATAACTGCTCGTCTTCATTTTCCCTCCATTCTATCTGTCCATGGTATTCTCTACTATACGTCCAAGGTTGCACAGATATTCATTTACATCCTTAAAGCCTTTGGGCGGAGGCTGTATGTTTACTTCCTTGTCATGAAGGACAGCTTTTACTGCCATTGCAGCGCTTAAGCCCGTATCGTCGTTATCAAAATGAACATATACCTTCGTGATATCAGGATAAAGCTCCAGAGTCCTCATTAGGCATGGCGGAACTTTGGAATCACTTATGTTCTTCTGGGCTGCATTGACGCCCGAGAGGGAAAGGAAACTGAACCTGGTGAAATCATATCCATTTGACTTTATCAGAGTCGCGAAACTGAGAAGGTCTATCGGAGCTTCAAATATATGGATGCCCTTCTTTTCGGTTATGTATCCAAATCCAAATCTCCTGTCGGAGCCTGTTGCCATACCCTTGAAGTCCCCCACCGTACCCCTGAGATTCGCAAGCTTCGGAGTTCCATATTCATCCCTGCCTATGAAGCATACATTCTTATAATCTTTTGTCTGATAGATATCTCCCCTGTCTATGAAGAAGGATATGACATCTCTGTCTATACCTCTGTTTACGAGGTATGCTATAGCCTTATCATTATTGTCGTCTCTCTCAGGAATCTGAAGTATCTTCTCTTTTGGCACCTCGTAAGGTACTTCTGTCTGTTTTGTTTCATTGGCAGAACTTCTTTTGATTGAGGAATTTTCACCAAGAACTGTCATTACAGCATCCTGAAACGAATAATCCTCAGCCTTCATGAGATAATCCAACGCATTCTTTCCGCCTATCCCTCTGCTGAACCAGTTCCACATTCCGTTAAGTGCAAGGCGGAGGGATTCATGACTCTTCAGGCAGTACTCACTGCCTACCCTTTTTATATCATCAGGTCTGGTAGTCCTGAAATACTGAAGCAGTCCTATCTGCTTTGCTTCGTCAATCTTACTTGCAGGAATCCATACCTTGCCTGATCCGTACATCTTTATTTCATCCAAGTCAATGCCTCCCTCCTGATGGTTTTACAAAAAATGACAGGGGCTGCTGATTATGGTCCCTGCCGATATTGTTACTCTATTCATATCAAACATCATACCCTGAATTCCTCAGATCATCTTTCTCCTCTTCCTCGAAGTCCTTTTTTATTGCTTCAGCCTCATCCTCCCTAATATAGATCAGTCCACTGATAGCTCTGCGACCTGACTGAAAGCAGATCCGCTCTCATAGCTATCAATGCAATTCCGATATCCTGTACTGATTTCAGTATCAAATAACGTAGGTGCATATGCCCTTATACTCCTGAATTTACTGCCTGCCCTGAACCCTGAGCTTACTATAACGGAATCAAATAAAGGGATTCCCAGCATCGTTCCGCACTTTGAGACTGTTCTCGTCATCGTGAAATCCGAATCGGACGGATCAATATTTCCTGACGGATGATTATGGATTATCATCACTGCTTCTGCTCCAGTGAGGAGTGCCGTCTGGTATACGCACCTCATATCTATAGGTGCATCTCCTATCCTTCCCAAACTGAGATTAACATAGCTTTCCGGGACATAGTCCTTTCCAAGATTTACTATATACACTGCCTCCCTCGGCAGCCCTGAAAGTTTCTCACCAAGGTAGGTAATAGCTTCTTCAGGAGTCCTTACCTCCCTGCTTGTACCGGGCAGTGTATATAATTCTATTCCGATATCCTTTGGAAGCATTTCAGCAGAATGATCCGATGTATTCTTTGGAAATACCATTGATGTATATTCATGCCTGATATCCAAGGAATGAATATAGCTCCTGAATTCATTTGCTATACCATCCGGATACACCTGCACGATATCCGTCAGCTTGATCAGGAATGTCCCAAAGACTTTATTCAGCCAGGAGTATGTATCTTCTTCATGCCATTTCATAAAACACTCCACTCCAAACCTCTGTACCGTAAGAAAATCCTCATCCATGATGTGGGCAGCACATACATTGACAACATTATTGAGTACAGCTGTCTTGACTATCCTGTCAGGATGTTCCCTCTCCTCAAGAAGCTGCTCTTTCGTATATACTGTCATGTACCTCGGATGAAGAGCCGAATCCATTCCGATAATGGCATAGACTTCTTCTTTTTCTTTGTATATATCACTTACAAATGAATTAACTTCCGCGGGACAGTCCAGAATGTGGTCATTCCATCTGTTTTCGAGATACTTCTTTGAAAACCGTACATCGACCTGCCTGAATCTATGTTCCTTCATCTGTGTCACCTTCCTCTTCATCATTGAAAATGATATTCACAGGCCCATCAGGCAGTAACTCTGATATCAGTCTGCTCAATTTCTGCACACTGTCTGCTTCCATGTACTTAGCCGGATTATCCTTCTTTACATTTTCTTCCATACAGGCTCCCTTCAAAAAAAGATGAGAGCCTGTCAGATTATCCGGAAGGCTCTCAGTGTTTATTATTCAACTCTATTCTGTTTTTGTTCTTTAACATTATTATCAGTGCTATCGCCATCGCTGCCAGCGACATCAGAATTATTGCTATTGCCATTGGTGTGTTATCTCCTGTAGTAGGCGGTCCCGGCGGGGTTTCCTTCTTTACCGAGAACGTCTGATTATCGTCCTTAAGATCCTTATGCTCACCTACAAGCTTGAGTTCTCCATCGGCTGTCTTAACATATACCTCTTCGAATACGATGTATTTTCCGAGAAGGTCTTTTGCTGCGAACTCTGGGAACATCATGTCTACTGTTCCGTCTTCGGTTGTAGGTACGAATTCCTTCTCAGCTCTCATCTCTTTGCCGTCAACCTTGATAGGATTGCCGTTTGGATCTACTATCCAGCCCTTGAATACATATGTATATCCGACCTTGAGATGTGAATAGCTGACTGTATCTGTGAGTTTTACTGTGTCTTTCTGTGAGTATGAACGACTTCCCTGAACCTTCGTCTTTACCTCTGGTCCGTAAACAGTCTGCTCGATATCATCAATATCACAGTGCGTAGCTACCGGTACTGAATCATACTGAGGATAGCAGTATTCAAACGCTACAATCTTGATTCCCTGAACCTTGATAACCTTGGCATTGAATGTGAACTTAACCTCAACGATTCCTGCACCTGTCTCTGATGCTGTGAATTCTACTGGCTCTGACTTGATAGGATTGCCCTTTTCATCAAGGAACTTTTCACCAGTGTTCTTATTCATGAGTTCACCCTGTAAGGTATATTTCTTGCCAGGGATAAGATTCTCATAGCTACATGTATCTACAAGTGTGATAATCTCATTAGGATAGATTACCTGAGTCTTTGTTGAACCATCACGGAGCTTCGTTCTTATACGAGGGATGGTTAATTCCTGATCCTTATCCTTAATATCCTCATGTTTTGCCTTAACTACACCTTTTGCATTGATAAGCTGTTCAAAACATACGATGCTCTTACCTTCAAGCTGCTTCTGCATATCTTTAGGAACTGTGAATACTACATCTTTCTTTCCGTTCTGCGGCTTTGTACCTGAAATAACAAGTTCTGCTGATGCTTCAAGTTTCTTGCCATTTATTTCAAGCGGCTTGCCAGTTGACTTATCATAAATGATACCCTTAATGGTATAACTGCCCGGTGCTACATTTGAATAAGCTACTGTGTCGATGAATTTACCTTCTGTTGCAAGCATTTCTGTTCTACCTGATATACTCTTTGCAGTAGTCTTTATCTCAGGCTCGTAAACAGTCTGAGGTTCGTCATTTATGTCACTATGACTGAATATCTCAAAATCATCTCCCTCAGGTCTTACTTCTTCAAATGCAACGTAGGTATTTGTTTCAGATGTGGATTTCTTGATATTTGATGCATCATATGTGAACCATACATCAACGTAGCCGTTCTCAGTTTTAGCTGTAAATGTTTCTTTAGCGGTTATAGGCTTGCCGTCTGAACCGATGAGCTTAAGTGCTTCGAGCTCTGCTGCAGTATAACTGCTCTTTGGATTTTCAGGCTTACGATACAGATAACCAGTTACCTCATATGTCTTACCAACTTCAAGGTTCTTATACTGTATACGGTCTTTAAGTCTTACTATACCATAATTCTTAACAGTCTTTGTTCCATCCTCGTCTGTCAGTTCTGTGCCTCCATCAGGGACTTTTACGGTCTGATCCTTGTCATTTTTATCTTCATGGATCAGAGGGAACTCAACTACTGTATTATTGTTGCCATAAGATGTATCAAATCTTCCATCCTTGACATTCTGCTCTGTTACATCACCGAGGTATAATCTCTCATATACCACGAATGTCTTGCCCTTGAAATTGGTAAGGTCAAGGTTCGTAAATTCTACAGTCTGTGTTGTCTCACACTCATAGAGAGATTTCTTATACTCTGAAGGAGTAGTGAATGTCTTACGTCCTGTAGCAAATTCTGTTACTTTGCCTTCTTCATCGATAAGCATGAGCTTGCCGATAAGTGTATAGGTTTCTCCTGCCTTGATATACTTGATATCACATGTATCCGTTACTGTCTGTCCCGGTTTAGCAGGGAGTGTCTTGTACTCACCATTTGCAGTCTTTACGAATGCCCTTGTCTTAAGCTCTGGCTTTGGCATATCAGTAAACTTCTGTTCTCCATCAGTTCTGCCTGAATCGAAGAATACTGTTGTCTCTCCTGCTTTTACCTCTTTAGTTTCAGGCTCAGCTAACTGCTTTCCGTTAGCATCTACTTCTGTAACTGTATAGTTTCCCGTAGGAAGTGCGCCAACAGTGTCATCTATCTTATTCTGTGTACCACTCTGACGAGTCTTTTTAAACCAAGTACCGCATTTAGCTGTTCCTGCATTAGTGTTATTTGAATGAAGTGCGTATGTACTCTCTGTTGAGAACTTACCATTTTCATCAGTTACTACTGTTACTTCTTCACCGGTAAGTCTGTTATAAATACTGAACTTAACGCCTGCAAGCGGATCTCCGTTCTCATCAACTTTCTCAAGCTTGAGATCACCACGGAGAGGCGAGTCATCAGCTGAAATTATCAAAGGATTATTCTCAGATGTGAGCATAGCTGTGATCTTCTGTCTGCTTCCATCTTCCTTGACAGCCCACACACCATCTTTCTCATAGCCTGTTTCTGCTGAACCCTTATACTGAAGAGCTATTGCAAGTTTAACCGGTACAGATATCTTACCTTCACCATACTGCATTGTTATTGCTACAGGCTTATCACTGTATCCCGTCGGAGCACCGGTTTCCTCAACTGTAATAAAACCATAAGGATAATCCTTTTCAAGTCTGGCCCATATCTTATCATCTGCCTGACGCTGTGTTTTAATCACTGTTGTCTCAGCAGGTGTCATAGCTATAAGGTCATCATATGTATAATTAGTCTTTGTATCAACTGGATAATACTTAATAGTGAACTCTGCATTTGCAAGTGCTATTTCTTCTTCTCCGTCCTTTACCTTTTTTATAAAACGGATATAGAATGGATCAGTATCAGGTTCATTCTCAAGCTCAACCACCTGAAGGTCAGTTGTATTAGCCTTAAGGGTATATGGATGAGGATCATGATCCATCGTATAGCCCTTTCCGACTGCGATTTCACGGAATGTTACGTCAGTATCAATGTAGTCACCGTTAGCAGCTTTATTAAGTGCGCTCTGAATCTCTACACTGTCTGTCAGAGTATTATCAACCTTATATACTTTACCTTCTGCATTGATATAGAATCTGTGAAGGAGTGTGCTTCCTTTATACATTCCATATACTGTGCCATCAAGAGAGTAATTAGGGTTTCCATCTGAACAGCTTGTATCAGCTGACTTCTTTGTTACTGTAAGCTTTGTTATTGGTGAATCCTTAATGATAGCTATTTCATTAGCTGTCGGAGAATCATTATCAGTTACTGTAAGTGCTACCGGTGTGTCATTAAGTACATAATTTGGTGGAGCCGTTGTCTCAACTGCATAGAAATATTTATAAGTATCTACATAATCAGTTACTTCAAGTATTCCTGTAGGATTAAGATTGAGTGAACCAATCTTTGTACCACCGCTTGTTGCAGCAGTATTAGAACCATATATATCAGCTACTGCTCCATTTACTGTCTGTCCTGAAATGGCATCCTGCTTCTGTACTGCCACATAATTCTTGCCAGGAACAAATGTCATGAATGACTGATAGTACTCAGTATTGAGTGTGGATGGAGTAAGGAGATATACCGTGATATTCGTCGGTGCATTTGCATATTCTCCTGTACCGTTAAATACATTCATAAGCTTCTGTACATCAGCCTTATTTCCATCTGAAAGACCTGTGTACAGTGGATCAGACGAACTAAGGCTTCCGTTAAGAAGGCAGATAGCAATATGAAGGTTGGTTTCTTTTCTTGCTCTTGTCTGTAAATCTGCATTACCGGTAACCGTATTAGCAGTACCCGGTGTCACGTTGTAGAAGTAATTATTCTTATATGCATAGTAGAATAATCTCTTATACTTTGCATCTGTTACTTCGCTTGATGTTACATCGTATGCAGCAGGAGTTGCGTCTGTACCCTGTGTAACTCCCATAGCATGAGGGTTAGCACCGTTTACCTTATTATTGGTACATATAGCGGCGTTTCCTGTTAGGGAACTCATGTAAAGATACTGTATGCTGTTGATCACTTCATAGTAGTCACTGTTTTCACGCCAGTTCTTATAAGTTACCCAGTTTGTTGTTGATGCTGCACTAAGACTATCAAATCCGAATGGATCAGCAGGAAGGAGCATTATCTGTGAATCCTCATCAATGAGACCGTCTTCACCGTCCTGTTGGTCAGCTTCTCCGTCATCGTCAGAATCATCATCATCGGAATCATCTGCCACCTGAGCATCTGTATCCGTATTAGCTTCACCTTCGTTGTCTTCTTCAGCGGCCTTTACCGCTTCTTTAGCATCCTTTACGGAACCGCCAAAGTCATAATACATACCATCATATCTCTGTGGTGTCCTTGAATCATCAAGAAGGTATACCTTCATACTGTTAGGTACTTCCACATCAGGTATGGATACATCTGCGGCTACATTGTTGTATATGCTCTCGATATACTTTCCTGCTTCTGCCATAGACTTAGCATATACAGCCTTATTGTCTATATCAGCATAAGCAGCATAGATCAGCTTGTTAAGGTTTGCATTATTGATCGCAGTCCTGCAATCATACTCAGCTTTGTCTTCAAAGCTGTAAGTAGATGCTACATATGCATCAACCTTACCCTGAGCTGTTCCGAAAAGCCCGTTTCCTGTCTTAACGACTGTTACAAGCACATTGTAAGGCTCTTCTTCCTCCTGAGTGTCTTCTTCAGGAGTTTCTGTATCAGCATTATTAGATACATCTTCTGTATCTTCAACTGATACTTCGGTTTCATCAGCTACATCCGTAACTGCCTCATCAGATACGACTATCGTATCCTCAGCGATATCTTCCGTTACATCTGCTTCTGTTTCAATCGCAAGTACGTTTTCCTCTGGCACAGTCTCATCAGCGAAAGATTTCACTGCAGCGAGGGAAACGACCATTGATAAAGCAAGGACGGAAGAAAGGATTCTTGTAAGCTTTTTCTTCCTCATATCGTCTAGTCTCCTTTTTATTAAAATAATGTCAATGGGTTACAAGATTCTGGTCAGGTCCCCTGATCCATTTCATTTCCATAAGCATCACCTTCCTTTTCTTTTGTTCCTCTATATATAATTATGTCAGATTAATAATGAATAAGATAAATTTTGGAAAAAATTTGAATATACTTTTATAAATCTTCTGAAAAAATCAAAAAGCAGCTATAAGACCGCTCTCATAACTGCTTTTCGGAGCGATTTTTATTTGTAAGAAGAATCACTTCTTCTGTCCACACTTGTCACAATACTCATAATCCTTTACTTCTTCGTAAGTATCCCATTCATGTGTACCATACTCTGGTTCATGGTGTTTATACTCTGATATACTCCGATGTGAGCCATATCCTCCATGTTCAGCATGTCCTGCAACTATCAGATCATTTTCAGTTGGGAATACTGCCCCGCAATAACACTGTACATCTTTAACATATACCGGTTCATCCCATGCATCTCTGATAAGGTATTCCTCTGAATGATGTACTGTTTCCGTGTGAGTCTTCCATACCCAGTGATGGCTGCATTCTTCCTTCTTAGCTTCCGTAGTATTATTCTTAGGAGCTTCTGTCTTTGCCTCGGTGGTATTCTCCTTCTTAGGAGCCTCTGTAGTCTGCTGTTTCTGGGCTTCAGTAGTCTGCTGCTTATTACCGCTGTCATTTCCCTTTGATTCAGTGGTGTTTTCAGTCTTATTACTGCCCTTCTTAGCTTCAGTGGTTGATTCTTCCTTCTTTGAAGTATTCTTCTCGGTAGATGATTCCTTCTTTGAATCCTTATCCTTCTCAGTAGATGCCTCTTCCTTATCGGACTTGTCTTTTTTGTCAGTCTTGTCCTTATCGGACTTATCCTTCTTATCAGACTTATCCTTATCGGTCTCGTCTTTTACATCCACTTCCACATCGGCATCAGTAGTGTCTACTTCGGCTTTCTCGGCAATCTCATTCAGTTCTGCATCGGATATAGTGGCGTTGCCGTCCTTATTGTCGATGGTAACTTCCTTCCGGAATACCTTCCCTCCTATGATCACTGTTACTACTGCTATTATCACCAGAGCGGTGATTATAATGCTTATAAGTATTTTTTTCTTATCCATGGTGATGCCTCCTCTTTTTGCCGATATAGTAGCACCCCCCCTCACCGGGTCAAGGGCCTAGTAGAACTTAGGTTCTTCGACACTATATTGCCGCCTCATTTTCATTATCAGCATCGAAGCCTATGATATTCTCCTTCACTTCTGATATGGTTGAAATGGAATCAGAAGCAAAATCATATTTATACATGTTGTCTGAAAGGAAATCTTTAGGTAAAAGAATATCCTGATTGATCATCCTGATCATATTGAGCAGATATCCTTCATCATCACCCGCCTCTGATGCCGGCATAATAATAAGTTCGTGCAAAGATGATGGTAAGATATAGCAGTTTCCACCGAAGGTATTTCTTAAGTGCTCTTTGAAATCACTGTAAGCCAGGGCTCTTGCTCCGTTGTTGCCGATTGGTGATGCCATCATGACATACAGCGGCGATTCTTCTGGAAGACCGAAGATATCATCCATACCTCTGTCAGCTCCAAGGTCTCGTACCACTGCCAAAAGATTCCGTGTGGAGATCGGATATCTCTCTTCGCTGTTTGCTATTGCGGTATCAATGAGTTCTTCTTTTGATATGCCGGCAAGCGCGAGCATGTTGTTGTTCACAAGCATGGTCATAGAAGATGACTCACGCAGACTTTCGTCAAAGAACAGCGATGCATCACATCTGGCTACTGCTACTACATCATCGAACCCTTCTATCTCACGGTACGGAGCCGTCTTAAGGAGTTCTGCATTCGTCTCTTTATTTACGACCTGAACCTCGACATTCTCCAGTATGAAATCCCTGTCATATATCTTGCTTGTCATATCCTCCATGTTCACGACTTTTTCTGACATGATCCTTCTCTCGACCAGAGTAAGTACAATCTCGTCCATACTCATTCCGTTTTTATAAGCCTTGTAAAGTTCCCCCAGGCTCACCCTTGCTGCTAGATCAGCCGTCTTTTCAGTATCCCTGATGACCACACATTCTTCTCCGTGTGAATTGACCTTATCCATGACACTGATCTCACATACATAGTTTTCTGTATTGTGTCTCTTGAACCCGTCATTCAGATTTCTCTCAAGATCTTTTTTAAAATCCTCATATCCCAACATTATCCTGATTCCTCCTTATGCTATTTCTTTTCCACCGCTCTTATGTATGCCTTGAATCTGTCTTCGGTCTTGATCTTTTCATCCGACCTGATGGCATCCTGATATGTATTAAGCCTCTCGGCTCCTGTATCAGTTTTCTCATTCTTAAAATCAACATCGATATAGATCATTGTTCTCTTCCTCCTATTACATGAATGATTCGATCTCTTCTTCATCTTCAGCAGAAGCAGCCTGCTCAAGTATCTCTGCTTCCATTTCGTTCTGGTGCTCTTCTATGTCCTTCTCCTTCTTTGAGTCGGCAAATTCGATTTCCTCGACTATGATCCTTGTCTGATAAACCTTCTGACCGTTCTTGTCAGTGTACTTATTATTGTCGAGGTTTCCATTGATCATGATGCGGCTGCCTTTCTTCAGATATTTCCCTATCACTTCAGCCGTCTTCCCGAATGAAACACATGTGAAGAAGTCTGCCGCATTCTCATCATCTGTCTTTCTCTTCTTAGTGGCAGCCAGCCTGTAATTGGCTATACAGTACTGTTTGCCATCCTTTACTTCCGTGTACCTGATCTCGGGATCGGCTACAAGCCTGCCTATTCCTATTACTTTCATTCTCAACCCTTCCTTTCTCTAATCTTCTCCCGAATTTCAAGGAGCTTTAATGCCCTAATTATCTTTTCATCTACTTCCTTCTGGGTGCTGCAATCTGAAAAGAAGCGTTCCCACATGGTAGCTGATATCCTGAACCTCTTGGCAGCCTCCTCTCTCGGCCTCCGCATATGCTCATTGATTGCTGTCTCATCCATCAGATTCTCTTTATCGAGTTTCTTAAGTATCCTTGCCTGACCGTAGGTAGGCGTGGACCCTGTCTCTTTGTAGAACTCATAGATGAGCTTCTGAGATTCAGGATGCATGTCTGCGATCTCCTGTGCCGGCTGTTGCTTTATCCTCCCTTCATCGACCAGCTCCATTATTTCCGGTATGAGATCACAGAGCTTTATGAACCGGTGTATCTGGTTCCTGCTGCCGCCCACGACCTTAGTCATCTCTTCGTCAGCCCTACCTCTCTCATTCTCATCATCCACATCGCTCCTTCTGCCCTGCCGCTTCATGGCCTCATACATGAGCTTATAGGTTGATGCCCTTTCTGAGGGAAGTATCCTGCTCCTTTTTTTGAGGTTTGTGGTACCCATCATGATGATTGCATCATCCCTTGATATGTCTTCTTTGATGACCGCCGATATCTTACCTATGCCGAGCTGTTTGCAGACATACACTCTTCTATGCCCGGATATGATCTCAAACATGTCATCTTCATTTACAAAAATGAGGATAGGCTCCACAACACCGTTCTCTCTTATGGATTCCTTCAGTTCATCCATCTCAGGGTCTTCAGCCACCCTGAAGGTATGTTCTTTAAAATCCTGAAGTACATCCACATCGACCATCTGCATGCTCTGTTTATCCAGAATGCTTTCACCCCCTTTCTCCAACTTCTGTACAATTTGTACAGAAGTTTACTCTGCCATGCCTTCTATCTCGTTCTGGAACCTGAGCTTCTGATGTATCCCGAATGTCAGCGGTGCATCATAAAGGGTTCTCAGAAGATACTTCCGGGTATTCTTTACCCTTGTCGTATTTTCAGCCAGAGACTGAAGTACATATTTCATCTTCAGCGCATTGAAATTCTCAAATGCCTTTTTGATCAGTTCATGAGGAACCTTATGCCCACCGAGTGTCTCATCACCGCCGCAGACATATTCTTCTGCCATGAACTCAACAATATCATCCAGAGTATTGATGTCATACTTATCTGGGTACTTTGAGAAGAAATCATATCTGATGTTCTTTCTGAACATTTCACGTACGGAATCTATCTCATCCATCACATCAGTCTCATCTTTCCCATCATGAACATCATCCCCTTTGATATGATTGATAGGATTGATATATGTATCGCTCTTTATTACTGTATTTTTATCTATCATATCGTTATCTATAATATCTTTATTATTCGGGGACGCATCCGCATCCGGCCATGGGACGCATTCCGGTCCCTCCGTGGGACGCATTTCAGTCTCTCCGTGGGACGCATCCGCGTCTGACCGTGAGTCGCAATTCGGTCCCACCGTAGGACGCATCCGCGTCTAACCGTGGGACGCATTCGCATCCCACCAGTGTTTCTGCGGCTTCCGGGGCATTTCCTTCCAACTTCTGTACAATTTGTACAGAAGTTCCTGACTCCATAACCTCCTTAAGATAGTCCCGGACTTCCATGAAATTCAGCACATATATCTTGCTGGGCTTATTCTGAACCCTCACTTTACGTATCAGTCCTATACCGGTCCCGTTGATATTACTTAGTTCAGCAAACATCCTTTTTGCTTTTGTGCTTCCCACTCCCAGATCCTCCATCAGGCTTTCGATGGTATAGACTATGAATGTCCTGCCATTCTCATCCCTCCAGTCGTTCCTGGCCGACAGCCAGGTCCTGTTCAGCAGGAGTCCATAAAGGAGTTTGGAAGAATCAGATATATCCCTGAACACTTCATCCTTTATGAGAGAAATGGGAATCTGTATATGTATGAACTGCTCTATCTCCTCTCCGTGGAAATAAAAACTCTCAGGTATATCAAACTTCTCTGCTTCCATAATATCTTTATCTCCCCTCTGTTCCTTTGCTCCAGTTTTCCAGGAGCTGTACTATTATCTCCACCATCTCATCTCCCGTATAACCTTCGGAGAAGTACTTATCCAGTATTTCTGCATGTAATGTAAGCTTACGTCCTTCCTGTTTAGATTCCCTCGCTGCCAGGATATGTAATACTGCCCGCTCAGATAGTTTCTGCTTCATGCTCAGTTCTTTCAGTTTTTTTGATTTCTTGGTCGTAACTTTCGCTCTGGTTTTTCTGAGAACGGAGATCACCCAGTCCTGTTCAACCGGCCTCAGGAACGAAATGTCCACACCGGAGATAAACCCTATCTTCTTTTCATCGACCATATCCATAAGCTCATCTTTGAGTCCTGTCAGCCAGATGTATCTCTGTATGGTCTTCCAGTTATCCCCAAAGATTTCTTCCATATCTTTAAGACCGTTTCCCTTTTTCCCCTGATGCCTGATGGCTTCATACTTGATCCTGTAGGCCCTGGCTTTTTCACTAGGCAGTAGATCCTCTCTCTGGATATTTGAATCGACCATTAGTATCGCTGCATCATCATCCGTGAGGTCCCATATGGTCATGGGCATCTTCTGTAATCCCACTATCTCACATGCCCTTTTCCTTGAATGACCAGAAATGATCTCATAGCCGCCCTCCGGCCTTACTCTGGCTATTCCTGGAAATAAGACTCCCTGTTCCCTAATGCTGGATACCAGTTCCGCCATCTTGGCACCTTCCTTAACCTTATACGGATGGCCGTTATAGTCATGCAGTTCGCTCAGAAGTACGTTCCTCACGTCCTTTTCGTTCCTCTTATCAGCAGGCATACCGAACAGATCCTCAAACCCGCTTATCTTTGGCTTACTGTCAGTGCCCATATTATCCTTCATATCTGAGCACCTCCTCCGTCAGGTTTCTGTATGCCTCTGCTACCGCACATCTTGGTGCATGCTTATATATGCTCACACCTTTCTCACTTTCTTCCGCAGCTTTCACGGAATATGGAATAACTGATTCATAGATATGGAGCATGTCCCCATACCTCTCCTGAAGTATCGAAACTGTATCCTTTGCAAGTCTGGTCCTTCTGTCAAACATGGTAATGAGTATCCCTGCTATCTCCAATCTTGGATTAAGGCGGGTCCTGACCATCTTTATGGTCTTTAAGAGCTGTTCCAGACCTTTTACAGGAAGGTATGCTGCCTGAACAGGAATTATCACCTTATCTGCCGCAGCAAATACATTAACGGTCATAAGACTGAGGCTGGACATGCAGTCAATGATGATATAGTCGTAATACTTCCTTACCTTCTCAATATATCTGCTGAGCATCATCTCACGGCTCCATGTACTTATGAGGGAGAGTTCCATACCGGAGAGTTCTATATTGCACGGCATGAAGTCTACTCCTTCCTCATGATGAATAATACCGAGCGTGGATGCATCGTACGGTTCCTCATTCATCTCATTGCCCATAACCGTTGCCAAGGTAATCTCGAGGCTATCAGGTTCCTTTACTCCTAGACACGATGAGAGCGACCCCTGTGGATCTGAATCAATCATCAACACCCTATAACCCTGTCTTGCTAATCCGATTCCCAGATTTACTGAGGATGTAGTCTTGGAACAGCCTCCCTTCTGCGTTGCAATGGAATAAACCTCACACATATCACTTCCCTGCCTTTCCGCTGTCATTATTCTTATCTTTAGGAAGCTTTACAAATCCAAAAGACATTCCTGAGCCATAATATCTTGCAGCATGTTCAGAGAGCCTGTTCTTCCTATATTCATTAAACTCATTCTCATTCCTAAAGATTTCAACGTATGATCTCTTATATTTCTCTGACCTTTCCATTTCAAAAGGCCCTGACGGTTCACTTACGTAGAATCTCTTGTCCCTCTGAATCATTTTCAGAAACCATTTGATTTCTTTAGTTGTTCCTTTGATCCTGATTTTTAGCATTTCTTCTCCTTTACCAATTTTTCATCTGAGAAAAAGTAACAAAATAGGACACTTCCCTTGTCCAGAGAGTGTCCCGAAATCCTGTTATCGTTATTCTGTATATGCCCGCAAACCCTTGTATTTACTAGCTTTTTCAGCAATTAATAAAAATAATTTTAATACTGTGAAAGCTGTTTTTTTGTTCCAGAATCTGTCGTATGTTTTTGGTATAAATGTGGTAAATTTGTGGTAAGAGTGATTATGTAAACCAAAAGAGGTGTAGTACACCAGACTCATGAACACCCCGCAAACCCGCATAAACTCTAGAAAGTAAAAGAGCCCGTCGGGGTAGACGAGCTCTTTTGGAGAAGGTATTTTGTTACTTATGGGGTGTAGCAAAAAACTATATAATGTATTGGGGGGTTACAAATGCTATTATATACATTTCCCCTCTCAAGTGTTCACAAAAATACCAATAATCAAAAATTTTTTTTGTATATTTTGACTTTCGAGTTTTTTAAAAAAATCCGTTTTTGTGCATTATGATTTATCGGTGGTACCCCGATTGTGCAATATGTTATAGGGTTGCAAACGGCTGCTTAGCTTATATTACTGAGCTTCTTTGCCTGTTCCGAACAGTTCATCGAACTCACTGCCATCGATCTTTTCTTTTTCAAGCAGAAGGTCTGCACAGCGATGGAGTACGTCCATATTTGCTTCGATAATCTTCTTTGCTTCGCCGTAGCAATACTCTATTATAGCTTTAACTTCTTCATCTATGGTTGATGCTACATTTTCACCAAAGGCTCTGGCATGTCCAAGATCACGTCCGAGGAATACTTCCTCGTCGTCATTTGTTTCGTAATTGATAGGTCCGACTTTCTCTGAGAAACCGTACTTGATGACCATATCACGAGCTGTAGCTGTAGCCTGCTTTATATCCTGAGATGCACCTGTAGTAACATCCTCAAATATAAGTTCCTCGGCGATACGTCCACCGAAATCAACCATTATATGCTGAAGCATCTTCTTCTTTGTATTGAAAATATTGTCATTTTCGGGAAGCGGCATCGTATATCCGGCAGCTCCTACTCCGTTCGGAATGATGGATACTGAATGCACTGATTCAACCTCGGAAAGCTCATGGAAAAGTATCGCATGGCCTGCCTCGTGATAGGCCGTGATCCTGCGTTCTTTCTCGGGAACCACTCTGGATCTCTTCTCTGTTCCAATTCCCACTTTGACAAATGATTTCTCTATATCTGCCTTATTTATGTACGGGCGATTGGCCTTTGCCGCGGAAATCGCTGCTTCATTCACAAGGTTCTCTATATCGGCACCTGAGAAACCTGCAGTTGTCCTTGCTATCTGATGAAGGTCAACATCATCACTGAGCGGTTTATTCTTTACATGAACCCTCAGTATCTCCTCCCTGCCCTTTACGTCAGGTCTGTTAACCGATATCTTTCGGTCAAATCTTCCCGGACGCAGGATTGCAGGGTCAAGTATATCAACTCTATTGGTAGCTGCCAGGACTATGATTCCGGAGTTCTCCCCGAACCCATCCATCTCTACAAGCAGCTGGTTAAGTGTCTGTTCTCTCTCATCGTGTCCGCCGCCGAGTCCTGAGCCTCTGCGTCTTCCCACGGCGTCAATCTCATCTATAAAAACGATACACGGCGCATTTTTCTTTGCATCCTCAAAAAGATCTCTTACTCTGGATGCACCTACACCGACAAACATTTCCACGAAATCCGAGCCGGATATGGAGAAAAATGGAACGCCGGCTTCGCCCGCCACTGCCTTGGCGAGAAGTGTCTTACCTGTTCCCGGAGGTCCCACAAGCAGGATGCCCTTAGGAATTCTGGCACCGAGGTTGATATATTTTGCCGGGTCCGAAAGAAAATCGACGATTTCAACCAGTTCTTCCTTTTCTTCAACGAGTCCGGCAACGTCACCGAATTTAACATTGGTTTCTTCAACTCTTTTGGCTCTGCTCTTGCCGAAGTTGAGGATTTTGCTGTTTCCCCCACCACCGGCTCCGGCCAGGGTCGACATCAATACTCCCGCCAGGACTGCTATGGCTATACCGATGATAAGGTATGGAGCCATTTTCTCGATAAGGGACGGTCTCTTGACATCGAGCATCTGGAAATGAACGTCCTTGCCGCTTGCTTCGACCAGCTTTTCAGTTACGCTTACGTCCGGCGTATAGAAAATCTTCGAACTCCCGTCAATAAAAATCACTTCAACCGTTCCCGTAGGAATCTCACTGTTCTGTCTTATGCTTACAGAATAAACCTGATCTTCCTGCAGGTTGCGCTTCAGCATTTCATTTGTAAATGTTGTGTCTTCATTTCTGTAGATGCTGCTGACATAAAGATATATAGCAACACCGATCAGGAGGAGAACACCATAGATTATCAGTCCTCCGCCCATACTCTTTTTTGTCTTCATTTAATTACTCCTCTTTCAGGGACAGCACTCCAATATATGGAAGGTTCCTGTATTTCTGGGCATAATCAAGTCCATAACCCACCACGAATTCATCCGGAATCACAAATCCGGTCATATCGAGCTCGACCGGCACTACTCTTCTTTCCGGTTTGTCCAGAAGTGTGATAACTGAAAGGCTTGCCGGATTTCTTCCCTCAAGCACAGACTTCACATAGCTGAGAGTACGACCTGAATCAAGAATATCCTCAACCACAACTACATTTTTACCCTCGATAGAATCATCCAGATCCTTGTTGAATTTAACAATTCCCGAGGACTCTGTTCCATTGCCATAACTTGAAACGGAAATGAAATCCATCGTTACGGGAACCGTCATATCCTTTGCCAGTTCAGCGAGGAAAAACACACTTCCCTTAAGTATACATACAAAATGAACCGAATCATATCTGCTGCTGAGCTCAGCCGCCATCTCGGCGATTCTCTTCTCAACATCTTCTCTGCTTATGAGAACACTTACACTTTCTACCATATCAAAGCCCCTTTCTATTAATATCCTGAATTATATCCCGAACTGACAGATTACCTCTCATAACTTATGCAGCATACCCTGGTAGTATCTTCATCAATTTTAAATGATTCGCTCAGGCGATGCCCCACAACCCAGATTATTTCATGGCTTCCTTCTGCCGCCACAACCGGTATAAACTGCCTCTTGTCTCTTTCAATCTTAAGATCGGTGAAAAGTCGTTTCAAACTCTTCCTTCCGCCGGTCCGGCTGATAACGATATAGTCTCCGTCTTCAGGCAGCCGGAGTACCAAATCGCCCTCTATCTTATCATAATCCACCATTTTAGTATAGATTTCTTTTGATATTTGAAGTTCCGGAGTCTTCGGAACAACCTTTATATCCATCTTTCCTATGCCGGATTTTGCATCAGTCCTGTGACTTTCCCCGGCCGTAACTTTACGGATAATGACCACCCCATAGCCCTTTTCTGCCAGGAGCCCATAAGGGAGGTTCACACTTTTCCCGCTTTCGGCATCCACAAGGGCCTCAACGGAATCTATGTGCCGCCTTGTAATATCCTTTCTTCTGCCCGCCGCTCTTCCAAGGATTTCAAGTATGAATTCTTTTCTTGCAAATGTATTTAGTTTCTTTAACATCCCTACCGGAATATCCGTCCTTGACTTATCGGAAGATTCAGTGAGTCTTCCAATAAGCATTTCATTTTCCTTATCAACCCCATCATAAAGTTCCCAGGAATCCCTGGCTATGGCGGTGAGATGCTCTTTCACTCCGGGATTCAGTTTTTCCATCTCAGGAAGGATAATCTGTCTGATGCGGTTTCTGCTGTATTCAGTTTCAAGATTGGTAGAGTCGGTAACCCAGTCCTGTCCCAGTTCAGTAAGATATTTCTCTATATCCGCCCTCCAGGTAAAAAGGAGCGGTCTTATGATATTGCCACGGACCGGCTTCATACCACCCAGTCCCCTGAGACTGCTGCCTCTTGCCTCATTGAAGAGAACCGTCTCCGCAAGATCATCACGGTTGTGTGCGACAGCAATGCGGACCTTAGATTGACCTTTTTCATTCAAAATGGTGTCAACCATACCCTCAAAGCATTCATACCGGAATATCCTCCCGGCTTCTTCTTCCGTGAGTGATAATTCTTCAGCCATCCCGGGAATATCTTTCCTGAAAACATGAAACGGAATACCCAATCCTTCGGCAAGCTGCTTTACGAATGCCTCATCCCTGTCCGCCTCCAAGCCCCGGATCATATGATTGATATGTACCACATGGATGCTAAAGCCATATTCCGCCCGGAGTTCGTTCAGAGCAAGCAGGAGTGCGGTTGAATCTGCCCCACCGGATACGCCTGTTACAATGTCAGTCACACCATCCAGCATATGATATTCTTTTATGAATTGTTTTATGCCTGAAATCATGGATCTATACATCCCCCTTATACAATAAAGGTGGTTAGTTCCTCACTAACCACCTTCATAAACTTACTTCTCTCTTGGTTCTATAACTATCTCATCAGGATATACAAGTCCAAGCTTATCTTTGGCTTCGTCCTCGATATATTTCTTGGTCTGCATATACTTTTCCTTCTCCGCAAGGTCATCTGCTTTCTTATGGGCATCCTCTATCTCTGTCTCTAACTGTCTCTCTGTTACAGCAAGACGTTCACTCTTTGCCTTGAGGTTTGCCACTCTTATCCCATTCGCGATCACAGTCACAAGCATTGCTATGACTATAAGGAGAAGTCCTATCTTCGATTGTCTCTTTGGCGCTCTTCTCATTCCGATATCCTGTGAGTATTAATCAATAAAACTGTTTAACTGGAAACACAGAATTAATGATACTACCAATCAACATTCATTTCAATATCAAATTTTAAGAATCCTCGTGAAATCACAAGGTTTTCTTTCATTCCTTCTCTATCCCCACAAGTTTTTCCTCGATAGCCTTGATAATGATCTTCAAAGCCTTAATACGGGCATATTTCTTATCATTCGATTCAAGTATATGCCACGGTGCAAACTTGGTGCTGGTCTTTGAGATCATCTCGTCGATGGCAGCCTCATAAGCATCCCATTTTTCTCTGTTACGCCAATCCTCATCAGTTATCTTCCACTGCTTTTCAGGAGTATTCTGACGGTCTGTGAAACGGGCAAGCTGCGTATCCTTATCGATATGAACCCAGAACTTGATGATGACTGCATTCCAGTCGTCCAATTCCTTCTCAAATTCATTTATCTCATTATATGCGCGCTGCCAGTCATTCTCGGTGCAGAAGCCTTCTATACGTTCAACCATAACTCTGCCGTACCAGGTTCTGTCGAAGATTGCTATGTGGCCGTCCTTCGGAAGACGGTTCCAGAATCTCCAGAGATAATGTCTTGCTTTTTCAGCCGGCTCGGGGCTGGCTATAGGATGAACCTCGTAACCTCTCGGATCAAGAGCCGCTGCAACCCGCTTGATATTGCCGCCCTTTCCTGCCGCATCCCAACCCTCGTATGCTATGATAACCGGAACTTTCTTGTGGTAAAGCTCGTTATGAAGCTCGCTGAGTCTCTTCTGCAGCCGGTCAAGCTCCTTCTTGTACTCCTCTTCGGAAATGCTTTTCTTAAGATCAACTTCCGCAAGCTTTGGAAGCGGTTTCATTGGAAATGTATTTTGGAGCATCGGAGCCTTCTGCTGATTTGCAGCATTGGCGATAGCCGTATCTATGCTCGCGATGAGGATTTCCGTCATCTGCAGCTCGGCCCATTTCTTACTGGAAGAATCTATGAAATACCAGGGCGCAACGAACTGGTTGGTAGCCTCGATATATTCATCAAAAACATCGAAACATTTGTCATAATGTTTATTCTGCCATCTGTCCTTATCCGAAACACGCCATTTGGTGTAGGTGTCGCTTTCAAGGTCCTTAAGTCTCTTCTTCTGAGTCTTCTCCCCGATATGGAAGAAGAACTTAACCATCAGATAACCATTATCATTTAACTGTCTTTCAAATCTCTTGATGCTGGTCAGGTGGGATTTGTATTTCTTCTCGTCAATCTCACCGTGGAGGTACATATTCGTAACCTCTCCCATCCAGCTTCCGTCGAAGAATGCTATAGCACCCGCTTTCGGAATCTTTACGAAATATCTGTAGAGGAAAGGCTTCCTCTTTTCTTCGTCGGTTGGCTCCGTCAGCGTCTCACACTTGAAGAATCTCGGATCCAGGTTTTTTATCACCTTTCCGAGCACGCTGCCCTTGCCGGCCGCGCCCCAGCCATCCATGATGACCAGAACCGGAAGGCCTTTTTCCTTAATCTCAAGCTGTCTTACTGCCAGCTCAGCTCTTGCTTTCTCAAGTCTTTCAGCTATGACTTCATCAGTCGGACGTTCTTCCTTAACCCATTCCTTTAACATATGATCCCCCCTTCTCAAAACATCCATCTACTATCCGGCAATTCCCCAAAAAACCGGATTGGATTATTTAAAAATCAGATAACGTATCAGCACCAGTAAAATAAAATGTGCAGGATAGAAAACATAAAAGAAATACTTGTTCTGCTTCCCTCTTTTTCCATTATAAAAATGCAGAATAAATACGTCAATACATGCCGCAATTTCTTTGAAACCCATTATGGTCATAAGTGTAAACAGCCATGCCGAAAGCACTCCCCGCCACACCTCATTTTTCCTGTTAAGATAGAAAATGAGTGCCAGCATAGGACCATACGCCAGGTAATCCGTACACAGCACTGTGGCAAACATGCAGATTATGGTGTAGAAGGCGGCCGCCATGAACTTCCTGTCAAGGGATGCCTTTTCAGTATTCCCTTCAGTGAAGAGGTCCCAGACTATAAGTCCGAGAAGGCTCAGGGCCATATTGAAGAAGATATTCTGATGGGTCGCATAAAATGTACTGCGGAAAAGCGCCATATCAAAAGGCACCTCGGAAATGACAGCAAATATAAGAATATTCCTTAAGTACTTCCATCTGCTCCTCGTATGTATGAAGCCTTCCACCATCAGGAAGTAGAATATAGGCATTGCAAGCCTGCCCGCCATCCTCATCACAGCCACAACCAAAGTGATTGTGTTGTACAGAGGAGAGGGCGCATCGAGGCCACTCCCGGGATACAGAAAACCTTTTTGTATCAATGCTACTGCAGAATGATCTATCACCATGCTTGCAACCGCAATCCATTTGAGGGCGCTGCCTGTCAGACCTTTTTCAATTCTGTTTTCACCTTCCTGCATTTATACCCTCTGATTTTTATCTCACAACTATGCCAGTTCAGCCGCAAGTGCCTCTATCTTTTCTTCTGCCGCTGCATCCACAGCCGCATTCACTGTTACGGTTGTTTCCGCAAATGTAATGTTCTTACTGTTTTCAAATTTGGCTTTGATAACCTTGGCAGCCATCGGTGCCCAGGTTCCATTTTCAATAATTCCTATAGTACGGTTCTGGTAGCCGCGCTCCAGAAGTTCATTTATAAATTCTCTCATAAACGGGAAAATGTCTGCATTATAGGTAGTCGTTGCAAGTACTATCTTTCCGTATCTGAAGGCATCCTCTACCGATTCTGCCATATCCTCTCTTGCGAGGTCTGCTATAGCGACCTTCGGGCATCCCTTGGCTTCCAGCTTCTCCTTCAGAAGCTCTGCTGCTTTCTTGGTATTTCCGTAAACAGATGTATATGCAATGAATACTCCTTCAGTTTCAACACCGTAGGATGACCAGGTGTTATAGAGGTCAAGATAGTATCCAAGGTCTTTATCAAGTACAGGTCCGTGAAGCGGACAGATTACTTCGATATCCAGAGTCGCTGCCTTCTTCAGAAGATTCTGAACCTGCATTCCGAACTTACCGACGATACCAAAATAATACCTTCTCGCTTCGCACGCCCATTCAGCCTCTATATCGAGAGCACCGAACTTTCCAAACGCATCCGCCGAAAAGAATACTTTTGCGGTCATGTCATAGGTCATCATTACTTCAGGCCAGTGAACCATCGGTGCAAATACAAACTTAAGTTCATGGTTTCCGAGTTTTAAAGTATCTCCATCCTTAACTATCACTTTTTTATCGGGATAATCCGTACCGAAATACTTCTTCATCATTGTAAATGTCATGGCATTTCCGACAATTTTCGCACCCGGAAACTCCTCAACGAACTTAGCGATATTAGCCGAATGGTCCGGCTCCATATGCTGAACGATAAGGTAATCCGGAGTTTTTTCACCGAGAGCCTCCCTGATATTTTTAATCCATTCATCGCCGAAATTCTTATCTACGGAATCCATAACTGCAATCTCGTCATCCAGGATCACATAAGAATTGTAAGCCATTCCCTCCGGCACGTCATACTGACCTTCAAAAAGGTCAATCTCATGATCATTCACACCTACATAGATAATTCCATCTGCTATTTTCATTTAAGTCCTCCTCACAGTTCTGTTATGTCTTATATTATTCTTCACCCTTAACTGTATTTACACTACTTCCCATGTATATGATCAAGGAACTTCGCAATTATGATAGCACACTGCGCCCTGTCAGCATAATCTCTGTCGTTAATCAGTCCGATGGCCTCCATCTCGGCATCAAAATCAAATTCGCTGACATCTGCATTGAACTTTTCTGCGTAACGTGACAGCATGATTTTAATCTGGGCTTTGGTCACTGTATTCTTGGGCTTGAAACGTCCGTCCTTGAAGCCTGAAATGATTTCATTTTCAGTCGCCCACATAACGGCATCGTATCCTGCCATTCCTTCGGTCATATCACTGAAGCTTCCTCTACCCTTTGCACCGTCTTCGATAATCCCCTGGGCAACGGCTGTTTTATATATCATTATCGCAAACTGTGCTCTGCTGAGTTTCTTGTCCGGCTTAAATATAACGAGTCCGTCATCATCCTTACCGAATCCGTTTATGATACCCTTATCATAAGCGTGAAGGATATCACCGGCAAACTCTGAGCCTTTATCAATATCTGCAAATGGCCATTTCTCAATGACAGTCACTTTGCATGTATATTCATTTGTATCTGCATAACTGATAAGAGTGAGAGTAGTAGTTCCCGGAGCAACGCCTGTTACAACGCCGTAATCATCAACCGTTGCCACTTCATCATCATCGGTTATATAAGAAACAGCTGACATGAAATAGTGAGGCGTGAATTCCGGAAGATGCTGAATGTGTTCACCGACTGTAATGATGAGATCCTTCTTAAATTCAGCACTCTCCAGCAGATTATCTTCATATTCAGGATAACCATCCACTACCTTTATAGTGACAGAATTCCTGAATCCATTCCTCAAAGTTCCGGTAATGGTGACGATTCCCTCTTTCTTGAACTTAAGCCCGTTACCCCCTGTAAGTTCTGCTATACTCTCATCAGATGACTCCCAGCTGATATCTATAAGCTGCGCATCCGCGGGGTAACATTCAAATTCCAGATTAATATCAGGTGACACCAGGAATCCGAATATATACTCCTTGTTGAAGTAGAATTGTTCAGCCTCTATGGCATCTTCCTCTGAAATGTAAACTGCATAAAGCGTGAGGTCAGCATCCGGTGAAATATCATCCCATACAAACCTCTCACCATTCTCTGATTCAGACCAGTAAAGGAATACATATCCTTCCTTCTTAGGTGCATCCGGCTCATCAAAGTCAAATGATCTGCCTTTCAGCTTAACCTCTTCCTTTACGATCTTTCCATCAGCCATAAGTGTTACTTTATATGTAAGATCCAAAAGCTCTTCAAGATGTTCATTTATCCATGCTCTTCTGTTATTTATCCAGTTCTTAAATCTTTTAATCTCCTTCTTATAATCGTTCAGCGGGCTGTTCATATAGTCCCAGATTTCATGATTATAGAATTCAGCTATATACATTTCATCATAATACTGATCAAGGATTCCGCCATCCCTCGTTACTTCCTCAAGCTTTGTATCTATCTCAGGCCACCTTGCCTTAAGTGCGTTTGTGAATTCCGGATCGTTCTTCATGGCATTCATCCATTCGCACGAAGTATTGTTAAAGCCATCGGTTCGCTCAATATTGTATTCCACTCCTCCCCAGGCAACATAATCAAAATCCCAGAGAGGTCCCCAATAAAGCTTTCCTTCTCTCTTCTTGTAGAGATAAGTACTTCCGGAAATGTATGCATCACCATTCATGGAGAGTTCCTGAATCCACCAGTAATCCACAGCCGAATCAAGATCAAGATATTCCTTATAGCTCTTTCCATCGGAGTCCTTGAAATCTTCGCCGAGAATCGCATCCTCAGTCTTCTGCACATAATCCTCGATATAGGCTTTCTGCACCTCGTTGCCACTTTCAGAAAGATCCGGTGATTCTACGAAGAAATCCATCTTAGCCTTGGTTTTGAAAACTGCATTCTGAGATTCCTTTTCGTTCGGATTCATACCGAGAAGATAACCGCCGGTTATCTCAGGTTCCTCATTGTCATCCTTATTGATCTCGTCTATATCAACTCTATCCTTGTCAACCCTGACCTGCTCAGCCAGAAGGTAGCTTCCGTAATATTCACCGTTCATAACCAGTTCGACCGGTATGAGCTGAGGTGTATATTCCATGCCAAGCTCTGAGCCGAGCCAGTAGGTCACCCTGTTATGGAGCTGGGTGTTATCATGAAAGCTTGCCAAAAGAACCCAATGCTTATTCTTACCCATTCCAAAAAGGTCCTTACCACTAGAAAGCTTGAACTTGTATGGTTTTTTAGGTACCGACCAGGTTGAGTTGCCCCTGCCTCTAATATAATCCAACTGAAGTCCTTCAAGACTTTCCTGGACCTCACCGGTATATTCGGAAATATAATCTTCAGGAACCTTAAGCGTTACCGATCCATAGCAGTTTACACTATGATCGCTGCTTTCATTCATGGCGGCGATGGTTCCCATGGATTCATCAATATCAAAATATAGAACAGGAATCGAGCTTTCCGCAAATTCTATTGTACGTAAAATGAGGCTCTGCTCCGCGCCCTCTTCGGCCCCCTCAAGCCTGAAGCCTATGGAAACCTTATGCTCGCCGGTAAGTTTCTTATCATAAACATCCAGAGTGCGTGAACCCTTCGACGACTCACCCTGTTCAGCATCCGCATTCTTCAGCCTAAAGCTTGCAAACGGTTCTGTCTCTTCATCGAGATAAATATCTGCATATCCCGTAATTCCTTCCGGAAGAAGTGCATCTATAGAAGCTCTTCCTACCGGTTTTCTGTCAAAGTTAAAATTTTCATCTATAACAATCCTGCCGGAATTAAATGACTTGAGCGGTGCCTTAACAAGCAGGTTTCCTCCCTTGCTCAGTGAAAAGCTTTCTGAACTGAGGTCACCCGAAGCCTGAAGCATCTCATTTTCAAATTCCTTTCCAAGCTTTACATTGTGATAAGATTCAAATTCATATGCATTTCTATCTACAATGAATACATTACAGCTTGTTTCTACATTGTCATAATTTGTTGCAGTAAGCGTTGCAGTTCCCGGAGCAAGCGCCGTGATAACGCCATACTCATCAACCTCTGCTATATCACTGTCAATTTCATAGCTTATATAATCTCCGTAATATTCCGGTACAAATGCAGGAAGATACTGAATAACTTCTCCTACATCCATATAAAGGTCATCTAAGTAATGTGCCTCCTCAATAAAAGCCTCTTCCGGTTCTTCATCAAGTACTTTTAATTCAAATGAGGCCGTGTATCCGTTTGGCAGAGATGCAGTAATGGTCGTGGTTCCAAGTCCCTTCAGGATAAGCTCTTCATCCGTCATAATGTCAGCAACATCCGGATCTGATGACTCCCAGAATATATCCAGATACTGTGTATCCTCGGGGAATACTTCATATTCCATACCAAATGTTTCAGATCCCAGAGCCGTCATATAATGTCTTTTACTGAAGAAGATTTTATCCGGCTTGATTGCCTCATCAGTACTTACAAATTTAGCATATAGATTAACATCATCTTCAGGCGTACTCATATCAGGGAATAACTCATCATCCTCAGTATACCAGCCGATAAATACATTATCGTCCTTCTGAGGTTGATCAGGCTTAGGACCTATGTTATCACCTACATTGCATCTTGTTTGATAGTAGACTTCACCATCTACATAGTAAGTAACGCTGTATCTGAGATTTGATATACGATCCAGATTATCATTGATCCAGTCTTTTCTGCCCTTAACCCAGTTCTTAAGTTCAACTACTTCGTCATAATAATTCGTATGAGGGCTGAAGAGATAAGGCCACAGCTCATGATTGTAGCTTTCGCCTGTCTTCATTTCCTCATAATATTTATCAAGTACTCCGCCTTCCTTAATTATCTCGTCAAAAGCAGCGTCAAAATCCTCCCATCTTGCGAGAAGTGCTGCAGCAAATTCAGGATCATCCTTCAATTGGTTGATCCACTCTGGAGAAGTACTGTTGAAGCCTTCAATACTATCATCATCATATTCAAGACTTCCCCATGAAACATAATCAAAGTCCCAGAGAGGTCCCCAGTAAAGCTTGCCGGATCTCTTCTTATAGAGGAATGTACTGTCAGTGCTGTAAGCATCAAAGTTTCTTGAAAACTCCTGAACCCACCAGTAATCCACTGTCGAATCGAGGTCCATATACTCTTTGTAGCTCTTTCCCGATTTATCCTCGAAGTTTTCTCCGAAGACAGCATCCTCAGTCTGCTGAATATAGTTTCTGATATAAGCCTTCTGTGCTTCATTATCACTCTCGGTAAAGTCAGGGTCTTCGTTATTGAATTTAACACCCCTGCTTGTCTCGAATTTATTCTCCTCAGGATCCTCCGGATAAGGATTCATGGAAAGAAGATAACCACCCGTTATGAGTGGGTCGTCGGTATCGTTTTCATTCAGCTCGTCTATCTCGACTCTTCCTTCACCGATACGGACCTGTTCAGCGAGCAGGTAAGTTCCGTAATACTCATCATTCATCATTACTTCAACAGGCACAAGCTGCGGAGTATATGCCATTCCAAGTTCTTCACCGAGCCAGTAGGTCATTCTGTTTCTCATCTGGCTGTTATCATGGAAGCTTGCAAGAAGAATCCAATGCTTGTTTCTGCTCATTCCGAAAAGATTATTCCCATTCTTCAGCTTAAACTTATAAGGCTTCTTCGTAGCTCTCCACGTGGAATTGCCCCTGCCTCTCACATATTCCAGCTCAAGATTCTCATAGCCGGTTTCAACCTGACCTGTATACTCAGATTTATAGCCCTCAGGCACCTGAATAGATACTGTACCATGGCAGGTTGCGCTGTGATCCGTGCTCTCATTCATAGTCGCTATGGAGCCATTCTGTTCATTTATATCAAATGAAACGACAGGAAGCGAGTTCTCTGCAAACTCAACAGTTTTAAATGTAATGATTTGCTCCTCGTCATCTGCTGCACCTTCCAGCCTGAAACCTATGGAAACACTGTGCACGCCTGTGATACGTTTTTTGTAGACATCAATCGCTACATTTCCCGGAGTATCCTTTCCCTGCTCGAGGTAATCATGCCTCAGCTTAAGACTTGCAGCAGGCTCAGCCTCCTCATCAAGATATACATCGGCATAAGCCGTAATCCCTTCCGGTGCAAGCGCATTAATCACAACTCTTCCTACAGGATTCCTGTCAAAGTTGAAGCTTTCATCTATCAGGACTCTGCCTGAATTGAAGGAAGCCAGCGGCGCAGTGATAAGAAGTGCACCATCCTCGCCTTCTGAATAGTTTTCGCCGGTAAGCTCTCCGGTCGCACTGAGTTTTCCACCCAGATATTCCTGCAGAAGCTTAACGTTGTGGTATGATTCAAAGACATAACTCTCATCAGGATCCGAAAGATTCTCCATATCCTGAACCGCATCGGTAGCTGTTGCACGGAATCCGTCAGACTCCGGCGCAGCGAAGGAATTTCCTGTCCCCATACTTCCGATAGTAAATGCCCCAACCAGCAGCATACTGATTATGGATAAACGTTTTCTCATATAAGTTCTCCTCCAAGCGAACTAAAATGTCCCGATCTGTTTCATTTCTTACAGCAAATAAGCGGTCTTACGTCATTTACCGATTTGCCGGTCTCGAGTGGAACATCATACAGATATCTCAACCTTGCTTCCGCCGCTCTTCTCCTTGGTAACTATGACCTGTTTATCAATCTTTACCTTCAGTTCGGAAACATGAGATATGATTCCCACAAGCTTATTACCCTCCGTCACTCCGGCCAATGCTTTATATGCCATATCAAGTGAATCCGAATCCAGAGAACCAAAGCCCTCATCGACAAACATTGTTTCAACTTTGATACCGCCTGCCGATGCCTGGACCTCATCCGAAAGTCCGAGTGCAAGGGAAAGTGATGCTATAAATGACTCGCCTCCCGAAAGTGTCTTAACACTTCTTTCTGAACCGTTATAATGGTCGATTACTCCAAGGTCCAGACCACTCTTACTGCTCTTGTTGGCAGCCTCCTTCATCCTGGTCAGCTCATACTGACCATCGGACATTGTCATAAGCCTTAGATTTGCCCTTCTGATGATCCTGTCAAAGTAGGTTGTCTGAATGTAAGTTTCAAGCATGATTTTATTCTTGCCGCTCAGCTTTCCGTTGGCAGTATCGGCAAGAGCCTTAACCCACTGCAGCTTCTTCTCAACCTCCGCAATAACACCTGCTTTATAAATGATATTCTTTCGGATTTCCTCATTTTTATCTATTCTGGAAATGACCTTTGACCGGACATTTATACTTTCTCTTCTTGCATTACTGAGTCCGGAAAGTTTTTCTTTCTCGGCAGCAAGATCCGGTGCATCGGACTTTCTGATATTTTCCTCAAGAGTACTGATCTTGGTCTTCAGGCTGCCAATCTTAAGCTTCTGATCGTCACAGGCTTTTCTGGCACTGTCAAATGATTTTTGCAGGATTTCAGCCTGGCGAAGCAGCCTGCTTTTCTCGGCTTCCGCCGCACTCTTTCCCTCAAATTTCATTTCTCCCGAAACCTTCTCCAGCTGTTTCTCCTTCTCTGTCTTAGCTGTACTTTTCTCTGTGAGAATCCTGGTTATATCTGAAATTTCTGCTGTTATGTCAGTAAGTTTCTTCTCAGTTTCAGGAATGAGCTTCTCCAGTTCCTGCTTACGTTTTATAGTCTGCTCAGCAGCCTTTATCTTCTGTGTAACGGAGTTGAGTTTTGCGGTGTGATCATCCTCAACCCTTGATAGTATTTCCGGCAATACCTGAAATACATCTGATACTCCGTCGCCGGTATCTCTCTGAAATACATCTGTTTCTCCGTCGCCGGTATCTCTCAAATTCGCGTTACCCGGATTAAGCCCTGCAGCACTCAGTTCACTGCCAAACTCTGCCATAACCTTCTTCACCAGGCTCTGCTTCATCTCACCAAGTGAAGCACGGATGGCACCGGCATTTTCAGAACTTTTATCTCTTGAATCTCTGGCTTTGGCTGCAGCTTTCTTTGCCTCGTCCAGTTCCTTCTCAGAAGGGATATCATTTGTAAGATGCGCTCTGGCAGGATGATGGGTAGAGCCGCAGACAGGACATGGTTCTCCGTCCTTCAATTTATCGGCAAGTATACCTGCCTGACCATCCCTGAACCTCTGCTCCATAGACTCATAGATTTCATTCTTTTCGGCAAATGAATCGTTGTCCTTCCTGTATCTTTCCTGTGCCGCCTCAAGTTCTGACTGCTTTCTTTCGCAGTTCTTTAATTCCTCCGAAATGTCATCAGATGCTTTGATGTGCTGTTCTATCTGTCCTTTTTCATTTTTCAGCTTTTCCAGTTCAGCTCCGGAATCACCCATGGATGCAAGTTCGGCCTTCTGTTTTTCAAGGTTCGAAGAAGCATTCTCCTTCATTTCATTTTTAGATGAAAGAAGCTTTGACCCGTCCCCGGTTTCTTTTGTGAGCCTCTTTATCGCTGCCCTTAGTTCTTCTATTTCATCATATCTCGGAAGTTCTGCTTCGATTGTATGTGCTGCCTTCTCAAGTTCGGATTTTCCCTGCAGAGCCTCTTCGGCATCCTTAAGTGACGCTTCATAACCTGACAGTTTTGGAGTTTCGGTTTCGAGCTCTTTCCTGGCCCTTTCGGCTTCCTGCTTTGCTCGCTCAATCGTTTCAGCAGCGCCTATATTTGCATTTGCAATTTCAATTTCCTTGTCAAACTTCGCAAGTTCTGCGTCCAGCCTGTCCCTTGCGGCAATATCCTGATTTATAATTCTGTCGAGAAGGTCAATGGTATCCTCAGTAGTAAGCTTGTCATCTTTCGCTTTATCAACCTCTATAGATAAAACATCATCCTTATCAACCAGAATCCCGTCTATATACTGTTTAACACTTTTCCTGTTATCCTCAACCTGACCGTAAATCAGCTTACGTTCTTCCTCCAGCCTCGTCTGCAGAGTCTGGTAAGCACTTGTCTTGAAAATCTCTCTGAAAATCTCCATCCTTTCTTTGGTATCGGCCAGAAGAAGCTTCAGAAAATCCCCCTGGGCCAGCATGGAAATCTGTGAGAACTGCTCTCTGTTGATTCCGAGAATATCCTCCACCTTTGCAGTAACATCCTTAACCTTACTGACTACATTTCCATCAGGAAGCTTAAGCTCTGCTTCTGCAACCTGCTTCGTCACCCCGTCCCCCTTTTTGGAAGGACGCATATATTCAGGATTTCTTTTTACAGTGTATTTTTTGCCCGCATGAAGAAAAACCATTTCCACTTCGGTCGGAGTTTCCGGGCTGGCATACTTGGAACGGAACATCCCGGTATCCCTGTTCGGCCCGCTTGGCTCACCGAAAAGTGCAAAACATATGGCATCAAATATAGTAGTTTTTCCGGCACCCGTGTCACCGGTTATAAGATAAAGTCCATTCTCACCAAGGCGCTCCATATCAATCTCGACGGAGCCTGCATACGGACCGAATGCTGACATTTTTATACTTATAGGTCTCATCGCTATACCTCCCAGATCGATTCTATCAGATTCTGAACAAACTCTCTTTGCTCATCAGTCATTTCCTGATTGTTCTGCATCTCATAAAACTCACCGAAGAGCTCAATGGGCGATTTCTTCTCAACATCCTCGGCGTCTGTTACTTCCTTCTGCATGGCCGTACGCTTGTTGTCGTAACTCAGTTTCATCAGATTCGGATAGATAACCCGGAGCTTTCCAACTGCATCCGGAATATCATTTTCATCTGTGAGAACGATATGAACATAATCATTCGTATCGGTATTCTCGTAGTTACTCTTCTTGGTAACCTCGTCGTAGGATCCGCGGACCTCACGGAGGTCATGCTTAGGAATAAGAGGTACTTCACTGATATCTACATTTCCCTTTTTACCTATCTCAACCAGAGTCACCGACTTCTTATGGTCCTTTTCGGAAAATGAATATTTCAGAGGCGTTCCGCAGTATCTCACCTCTTTCCTTCCGATGCTCTGCTTCCCGTGAATATGCCCCAGCGCAACATAATCGAAGGCATCAAAAACTGAGGCGTTTACATTATCTATACCGCCTACAACAACTTCTTCAGATTCACATCTTTGGGCGCCCGTGACAAACTGATGAGCTACGAGAATATTCCTTTCGGAAGTATCGACATTCATATGCTCCACAGCAACGCGGCACGCATCTGTATAATCATTTATATTTTCATCAGGAAAAACTGCCCGGACCGTAGCGGGCTTAATGAACGGAAGAAGATAGATATTAACCGGTCCCTCTTCGTCAGTCATTGCATACTTCTTTACATTTCCATCATAAACAGGCGAAAGATGAATGCCGGTGACATCAACCAGCTCACCATGATCCGCAAACCTTATGGCAGAATCATGATTACCGCTTATGGCAAAAACCGGAATCTTCTTCTCAGCAAGACTTATCAAAAAACCGTCCCAAAGCTTCATTGCGTCCTCGGACGGAACAGACTTGTCATATACATCGCCGGCGATGATAACACCATCCGGCTTCGCATCTTTGACAATAGTAAGAATCTCTTTCAGGATAAATTTCTGATCCTCAATCATCGAAAACTCATTGACACGCTTCCCAAGATGAAGATCGGACAAATGGATAAATTTCATGCTGCACCCCCGTGACTAAAACCTGACTATCCCCAACTATATACCATACCAATGAGATCCACCCATCATTCCGGACACATCATAAACCAAATGTCGGCTATCTCATATGGGTACAGCCGACATTTGATTTCATAGTTAAACAATTATTATTGAATCTGACTAATTGATTCCTTGACAGCAGCTTCAACTGCCTTTCTTGCTGTGGACTCATCCAGATCAAAAATATCCATCAGCTCCGAGATAACCTCTTCAGAAGTTTTACCTCTTGCGAGCATCTTAGTTGCGAATTTTAAATTGTTCGCTTCATTGGCTTTTACAGTGGCTACTTCAGTAGCTATCTCAGCAGCTTTTTCAGCAGCCTCTTCCCTCTGTACGGCAATATCCTCTTCGTAATTATACTCACCGAATACCATATTGAATACCTCCGAACTTCTTGAAATAAGATACTACCGCTTAAAACAATCATGATGAATAAACATGACCACCAATTTAAATATATAGCCGAAAATGGGCTTCGTCAAGCAATAAATTGTGACGTAAATAAGTACTTTGCTAGTGTTTGTTGCCTCGATTTTCGGGGTTATCAACAGAGTATGAACAGGTTATAAACAAATAACGAAGTTCGCTTTTTTCTCATATGCAGATATAGTAAATTATGCGAGGCCGACTATCAAGTCAACCCCGCATTTTCATAATAAATCACTTTGCATTATTCATATATCTTGATACAAATATTGCACATTGCGCTCTGACTAAAGATTTTCCATTTCTTCTGTCCTTTTCTCTTTCAGTTCTTCTCTAATTTCCATAAGGATGATGCCAAGGCGGTTTGCCCCCTGACCATTCACTGTTCCCCAGATACGGTCACCCCAAGTGTTGCCTTCTTCAAGATAGGTTTCACCCGTAGCAAGGAGTTTATCAGCAAGTTCAGGATTCTGCTCAAACTTTGCACGGACTATTTCAGACATAAGTGAAACCTTAACCTTTTCCCAATCCTTTCGAAGGTCTACCTTGCGACCTACATGTTTTGCCTCTGAGGGATTCATCGTTGTAAACGCCTCGCGGTCTTTCTTTTCGATACATTTTTGAGCCTGAAAAGCGGCCTCGTTATTCTGATATATTAATCCATCATAGAAAACCGGCGCAGCATAGAAGTTACTCAGAAAAAAATATTCATCTCTAAATGAATCAATCTTATTCATTTACTTCACCGTCCTTAAAATATCTGTGATATAGTTTTTCGCACGCATTATCATATGAAGTTTCATGAAGAGGAAAATATGCCTTGTACATTTCAGAAGCTGGTAAAACCACACTAAGAAACGATGACGTAAAGTTATATCTCCATTGCATAAGCACATACATATCTGCAATCCACCCTAAAAGAATGTCGTCATATTCATCTTGATGTTTAGCCTTTAGGCAACGTTCAAACGGAATATCATTATAGAGTTGCTTCCCACTTTTGTTGAGTGCACTCCAATTTCCCTTATCAATTCTACTGCGAATGTGGGAATATCTCATATAATTATCAATCATAGAAAATGTGCTATACTCTGTATTTTTCTCCATTAGGAAAAACAAATACCTGTGAACCTTCATCACATCATTTAGATATAGCTTATCATATGCAACATTTTCAGTCTGAATCATAATCAACGCCACCTCTCTTTTGCTTTCATCGAAAGCAGAATCTAGTTCTCTGAAACGTAATATCCATATCCTGCATCATTTTGATATTGTAAATAACTATTAATTGCATCGCGAACTGTCAAACCTAGAGAAGATACGTCAAGTCCATCAATTTTTATAGCTCTTTCCCTTGCGTTCAGAAAGTCTGATACTTCTCGTCTCGCTTTCCGATCGTAGTCACCATACCCCTGCTCTTCATTTACAATTTCCGCATTGATAAATCTTATTTCATCAAATGCTTTTGGGCTCTTGATAAAGACCTGTGTCCCTAGATTCCCTTTCCGAAACATTTTATCTACCTCTTCGATAGTGAGCTTGCCTTCAAGAAATGCATCAACAACTTTAATATAACTATCATCTGCTCTGTACCCGACGATTATGTCTGCGTTTGAGGTATCAACTTTATATTTACCAGCAATGATTTGCCCAATCTCCGCGTTGATCTCGTTGTCCGTTCCACGGTTATTGATAACCTCAGATATCCATGCAAGTGTTCCATAGTCATCAAGATGTAGTACATTCAGTCCGTCAAAATCTATCTCATATATGCTGCATACCGCTTTGCCTTCCTGTCCATTAATGATAGCCCACTCTTTTGCACTATCAATATCTTCTGTTGTATAGAATCCACTGCCGTAATCGTTATCTGATTTACCTTTGCCGTAGAGCGGTTTTCTCACTTCTGTATCACCACCGTGATATATAGTTCTTATATCCATAATACTTTAGTTTCCTCTTAATCTATTTCGCAAACAATTCTATGCTTATCATGGCATATGCCATGCTTATGTATGTTACCTATGTTAATGTTTATTATTTCATAAATCTACTGCTAATGGTTCACTTTGCCTACATCACAGTATTGTACGCCATTTCTGCCATCTGAACCGTCTTATACTACATGATATTATAACACATCACAACGAAAACTACCGAAGTTTTTGGACCATATTCATCTTTGTAGAACCTCTTTTTACCCACAATTTACCTCTTGACGGAGGCCAGAATCGGCTATATATTGAGGGAGTATCTTATCTCAAGAAGTTCGGAGGTTATCAATATGGTATTCGGCGAATATAACTATGATGAGGATGTTGCTGTACAGAGGGAAGAGGCTGCGGAAGTTGCTCTTTTCAGGGATCGTATTGACTACTCCATTCGTAAGTTGAGAAAAGGAATGTCGGAGTTGGACCTCCTTCAGGATTTAAAAGAGTCTTTTGATATCGACGAAGAAACGGCAAGAAAGATTATCGATACTGCTCTTATAGAAAAGTAATATATGCAAGTTGCCCGCAGAATAATCCTGCGGGCACTTTTTTATTATCTCTATATACTTAGTTCCATCTGACTCTGCCGGTGGAATATCACTGCTTATTCAGATTTTTCACCCGGTTTCTCAGGGCGTTCGCCTTCGGTTCCTTCCTCATACACCTTTCCATCTACATAAAGTGTATATCCGTTCAGATCTATGTTTCTACCTTTTCAATATATTTTATTCCGTAAAAAGATCATCGGCAGTCAGTTCGCAAATCACATTTCCGGAATGCTCGTTATGATTCAGGCCTGCAAATGTGATAAGTGTTATCCATAGTGCTTTTGTGGTATTTGTTTCCTTTTGAAATGTAGCTAATTTGTAGTTAAGAGAGTCTTCATATTTTGAGTTTATGGTGAAGGCTTCTTTGTAGTATTTCATTTCACAGATATTGATTACTTCGTCATTTCTGTCAATGATAAGATCTATCTGAGCCCCAGGAGTACTGTTCTTACTTGACCAGGAGAATTCCCTGCTTGTAATACCTGATATCCCCAGGGCTTTCTTCATTTGATTTGTATGTTGCAGACATACCTTTTCAAATGCCAACCCGCACCAACTACTATGTTTTGGAGTTCCCAATATGCCGAGCCAGGAGTCTATCCTTTCATTTTCAATAAAATATAAATAGAAAAGGCAGAGTGGATCGATCAACTGGAAATGACAGCCGTTTTTTGGTGTTTTAAAGTCTGTATATTTTCTTATAAATCCGCATTGTTCTAAGTTTTCAAGGCATGCAGTCAGTTCTTTTCCTGTAACAGTCTTTCCACTTTCAAGCAGTTCATTTCTGGTACGCCCATATTTAGTCTTTGACAATTCTCTGATAATATCTATATATTGCTGTGAATTACGGAAAAGAGCTTTGAAGAGCTGATCAACTTCATAGCGAAGCGGTCCATTTTCATGAAAGAATAGCATTTCAATATTCTGAGCAAGACTGTACCCTGGCTTCAGATAATTGAGATAATAGGGAATTCCACCAAATATCATATAACTCTCAACAATCTGTTTCCTATTGAAATGAATATTATTGGATTCGAGAAACTTCTGACATTCGCTGAGATTAAATGGCATAAGCCTTATCTGCTTAGTGAGTCGATTATAAAAGCCTCCTGTGTCCTTGACTATGTTATTAATTATCCATGATGTAGCTGAACCGCAGACGATAAGAATCAGATCTTTTTCTGAGGAACCCCAGCTATTCCAAAAATAATCCAGAGCGCTTTTAAAGTCTGATCTGGGACTGTCCATCCAAGGTAGTTCATCCAGGAAAACTATTTTCTTGCCCGACGCATAATCCGTGTATACGTCATTGCTTTGTAACAGTTGTTCCAGCCTCGCAAATGCTTCAAACCAATCCTTTGGAACCGCTTTGTTTTTATCACCATATTTGACAAGTGCTTCCTTAAAGATTCGAAGTTGCATTTTACTTGTACTGTTTTGAACTCCAGTCACATAAAATGAAAATGTATTATTAAAGAATTCTTTTATCAGATAGGTTTTGCCGACTCTCCTTCGCCCATATAGAGCAACAAATTCAGGTTTGTTGCTTGATAATAGTTCTTGAAGGGTTTTCAATTCTTCATTTCTTCCAATCATTACTATCACCTACACTTTCAAAGCTGAATACTCTTTATATATGAATTATATGTTTTGGGGAATTATATGTCAATATATACGCGATAATTCCCCAAAACCATGTTTTTAAGGCATGTTTTGGGGAATTATCAATCATAAAACCTATCCATCCCCGGTCCTTTATCGAGCCATCGGATGTATTTTTCCGGATCTGCTTTCATCTCAAGCATGGTCATAAATGTATCGAGGGCCAGCGCTTCTTTGTTGCAGTCGGCGTAATTCTTGCCGATGTCCTGCTTAATCTCTACATTTCTCATATTGAAGAAGTATAGGTCGGTGAGGCCGTACCCGGCAATCTTATATTTGTCCATGAATGTTTTATTATCCACGTAATACATGAATTCTTCCATAAGAAGGCCGTCACCCAGAAGTCCGGTCCATAGCTTATCTGTAAATGCCTCGTCCCTGCCGGCAAAGTCCGCAAGGTACCTGAGGCATTCCAGAGCTTTCACCAATCTGGAATCAAATATTATATTCGACATAGTTTATCTCCTGACATCACACCAAATTTCTTACTCATGTACTTCTAATAATCCATTTTCTGTCAGCTTTTATCAGATTTGATTACGTTTTGCCTCGCGGCGTTTCTTCGCGATCTCAAATTCTGCCTTCTCCGATTCATTTGTAAGCTGAAGGCCATATGGAACCGGTATCGGCTTGCCCTCCTTGTCGACGCATACCTCTGTCAGATACGCGCGGTTGATAGGGCGTCTCATGCCTGTTTCTTTGTCCTCGACATAGGTGTCAACTCTGACATCCATGGAAGAACGGCCTACATATACAACCTTTGCTACAATCACAACTATATCACCCAGATATGCTCCGCTCTTAAATTCCAGGTGGTCTACCGCTGCCGTTGTAACCACAAGTCCCGAATGTCTTATGGCGCACACTCCCGCTGCAGTATCTATCCACTCCATCAGCCTTCCACCGAAAAGCCTTCCGAAGCCGTTTATATCTTCATACTGCGGACAATGAATCGTCTCTGTCCTTGAATCTTCAGATGTTTTTGTTCCTTTTTCGTAACTCATACTACTCCTTTTTTCTTTATTTTAAATCATTTCTTCGAATCAACTGATCATTATCATATTTACAAAACCAGTCAATTTCATTCAAATTCGGAAAAATCGTCAAAATTTATCAATTTATGTCAAAGCTTGTCAAAATCAGTCAATTTCAGTAATATCCGCCACCTTGCATCCCGCTACTTTGATCAGATCCACCGGTGCAAGTTCTATCTGAAAGCCAACCTTGCCGGCACTTACGAAAACTTTGTCAAATCCGGTTGCGGTTTCATGGATAAATGTAGGGAATTGTTTCTTCATTCCTATTGGTGAACAGCCGCCGTGCACGTAACCCGTCAGCGGGAGCAGTTCCTTCTGTTTTATCATGCTGACTGCTTTCTCACCCGCTGCCTTTGCGGCCTTCTTCAGGTCAAGCTCCGCTTTTACCGGAACTACAAATACGTAGTATCCTCCGCTCTTTCCCTGTGTAACCAGCGTCTTAAATACTTTCGACGTATCCTCACCCAGAATACCTGCTATCTCCTCACCGGTCATGGTTGCATCTGGCTCATACATGTGACTCTCGTACGGAATCTTCTTTCCGTCCAGCACACGCATTACATTTGTTTTTTCTTCTTTTTTCATTTCGTAAATTGCAATAACAAGTTGGACATTTCTATCTAGGCTGCATCTTGTTGGTAGATGATATCCAGCTCTTCCTCAAATATCTCATCAGGAGTTCGATATCCTAGGATCTTACGAGGAAGACTGTTGCACCATGTTTCA
>JAFUVQ010000030.1 GCA_017477505.1 Eubacterium sp. | reverse complement strand
TCAAGGGACGAGTCCCTTGCAGGTTCTTAGGGCAGCGCCCTAAGCCCTCGGAGAGCTTACCGGTAAAAATATTTGCAATTTTCAAGGTTCATCTGAGTCATCTTTCTTGGCTTGGTTTTTCATACATCACTTGACACTACCATATCTGGTTTTTCGCCTTACCTGCTCCCCTCGAGTATCCGGGCGAACTCTTCCAGGTCACAGCATACAAATGGACCGTCTACCTGCTGTGAATAGATGACTTTCCGCCCGTCATCAGTCTTCTCTGCAACCACGGAATAATAAGTTCTGTTATCTTCATCGTCTATATATGCAACGCAGAACCAGTAATACGTTTGTCCATTGTAATTCTCTATCTGAATGGAATCTTCAGCCCAATGATCGGAGTATTCCTCCTTCACCATGCCGGAAACTCCGGTCCCCACTCTGCCGATCATCCAGTCGGTGCACATCATTCCCCCCTTCGGAACGAATCTGCTTGCGATGAGAGCGCTGCCATAATCGAAGGACACAGTATAACTCGCGCCATTTTCCTCCGTGTAAATGATAGTAACACCCTTTTCACCCATTATGAAAGGCAGCTTCATGGCCTCATCATAAGAAAGAAGAACTTTTTCCATAGCTTCCCGGTCCACTTCCGGTCTGATATCGATGGAATCCCGTACCAAAATCCTCGGCCGATTCAGTTCATTTACAATCTCCGACTCGTAGAGAGCACTGTCCGTTATGACGTCACTGAGCTTAATCTCATTTCCATCAGAATCCACGTTGACGATATTCAGCCTGCCGTCTTTCGTAACAGTCGATCCAACTGACAGGGAGACAACACTGCTGTCCATTCTGTTTACACATACCCGCCCGTCGGCCCGGCCAACAACCTTGCCATTTACCGAAATCTCATTTTCGCTGCAGGTAACGACGGGCACTTTATCTTCCACGTGGGTGCATGCAGAGAGAGCAAATATAAATGAAATGCATATAAACAATCCGGCAAATGTTTTTATATACCTTAATCGGCTCATTTGAATCCTCACTCTATCAACCATACACGTCCTCCCGGGCTTACAGCTTTATCCCCTGACGCCTCCGTATATTCCGATAAGTATATATGCCACCCATGCGACGATGATAATGGCATAACGCACCTTGGCATCCAACTCCTTATTCCTGAGCATCAGAATAGTCAGCGGAACCGGGAAAATGAATATCCATCCCAATACCCAGAGCCAGGTCTTTCTCCTCTTCGGCTGAACCGGCTGCTGAAGATTGGCCCTATTGTATTCCTCCTCCGCACGCTGTCTTCCTTTTTCAAACATATAACCGGCGTCTTCAGCATTATCAAACTGAATGTGCTGAACATCATCATCCATATAAAAAAGATTACCGCAATAATTACACTGAGCCTGTTTAAGCTCAGGATTTACCTGAAGCGCGGCCCCGCAATTAGGACAGGACATATTAATGAGTTTCATAATCATCGGCCCCTTATCTTTCGATTCCGTTAGCTATAACCACATTTATATTTTCGATCTCAATCTTTTCCCAAACCTTTTCCAGAACATAAGGTTCATTTGCAATATAATCATCAAGTTCCCTGCGACTTTCAAAATCCATGATAAGCACGGAACCTTTCATCTTTCCATCCTCTTTTCCAGCACGCCTTCCCCATCATAAGCTTTTAAAATGAATTGCATTGTTAGTTACCTCCTTTATTTTTTTCCCCCCCTTGGGCAGATATCAATATACGAATATTCACCTATATTATCTTCTATCACGCACTTGACTATATTGAACCATTTATCACATGCATCCAGGATTATGGCATCGCCTGATGCTATGAGTGGTTTTTTCTTCAGGATATAATCCACCGCATCTTCGACTATTACTTCAACTTCTATATCAAATGCTTCTGCTGACTCATATATCTTCTGTTTCAATCTTCCGGAATTTGATACCGGTTTATCCAGGTATATAACAGCTTTCCTGACCTTTAATCTCTCTAATGTTTTAAGCAGTGCCTTGACTGCTTTGTCAGTTTCCGGAATCAATCTATACGTACCTCTAAGTCCGGCCAAATCTCTGATAGTTCCGTCCATACAGGTAAAAAGCATTGATTCTGAAAAAGCTATCTCAAGTCCGATGATAACATTGAAGCCATCTATGTAGATAATGTCGTCTTCTATATTCTCCACTTTTCTGCTTAACCTTGAATCTATCTGTTCTTCAGGAGAAACCACTCTTGCCAGAGCCAATCGCTGGCGTTCTGAAAACATATAGTGATCACCCACAAATCTGGTGGCTCCTTTAACCGGATATCCATGATTCAGAAGAAATAATACTTCTTCTGCAGCCTTACGCAGCTTAGGCAACGACTTTTCACCAAACTCTCTTTTATCTGATGGAACAAATCCCCTTTTTGCATCACTCATCAAAATCTCCCTGCATTACAAAGTCTTCAGTATTTCAAGCGTCCTCTCATCTTTTTCGCCATTAAAGAACTTATCAAGAACCTTCTGAAATACTTCATCACTCGGATCTGCTTCCGCAAACAGTGTCATACAGGAACGAAGCTTCAGATCATCCGGATATCCCATAATGGCGGTTGCATCATCTGATGGGAGGCTCAGCAGAACATTTGATATCTCACGTATATTCTTACCAAGATACGGATGAGCGAGAAAAGCAACTGCTTCATCCATGCTCTTTATAGCGTACATACGCGAAGTAGCAGTCATTCCAAGCCCCACAATCTGCGGAATTATCCACCAGGACCAGTGACTGCGCTTGCGCCCCTGAGATAATTCAGCATAAGCCGTTGAATAATCCCGCTGCTGCTCTTTTATAAATCTTTCAAGGTTGTATTTATCGGTCATATGTCGATTCCCCGTTTCAGATAAATGATCCGCATGCAAAATAACTTCGGGTGTTTTCAACTTACGGATTACAGTAATTCACGTAACTGACTTTTAATCTCCGGATGAGCTTCTACTGAATAATCCATACCTTTAACCATTCTAGTGAAAGCTTCGTACAATCCAGCTTTATTCCTTAATATCTCAAAAGGAACTGTTGGGATAAATACAATTTTCTTTCTCCTATCTGTAATTCTACCAATCACAGTTTTTATAATGCTTAATAATGCTTCTGATTGATCAACATAACTCTTTACATATCCGGAGCGCATCTGTCCTTTATATTCAAGCGTATATTCACCAGAAAAACCTTCGTCACAATCATCAATAATAATCCAAACGATTATGTCATCTATATACTTTTTACGAATTGAAAAAATCGTTATTCTTTTTTCTTTTTGGACTCGTTTTTTTAACTCATTTGTTCTTTCCTGTCTATTTGCAGCGGAATAGATATTGCTATCTCTACGATTATTCTTATTAAACCTTTCCTGATCCTTTTTCTTTTCAAGATAATCCGAATGCCTATTGCTACGCATTACTACGGGCCATCTATTAATCTCATCCCGAGAAACAGCAGCTACTCCTTTAAACATGGAACATATTTTAGGCTCTCCAAAACAATCTCCTCTTTTCTTCACAATACAATCATCACAAGTTTGCACTTTTTGCTCCTTACAATTAGTATATATTCCGAAAACCCAGGGCAAGCCCGTGTACTCTTATCGGTCGGTATTTACACTGATTCAGTCTAATCCTTTGTATTCATCATTAATTTCTTTATGGTTAGATATCTATTTTATTTTTTATATTTGAGATTATTTACACCCACCCATTTATTGGAAGTATTAATTACCTCATCAGATATCCTGTCTCTAACAATAAACTTAGCCTTAGAATCAAGATACCTAGCTTCTTCGATTTGATCATCTGAATACTTTGCATTTTTGTTTCTGTTATTCATTCAATTTTCTTTTTACTGAACCTGAACCAGTTCCATTTTTATCTTTTTTAGTATATCTGTCCGAAGTCAGCAAATCATTTATATACTTTTCACATTCCAATATACGTATTACATTTACATTCTTCGGTCGATCCTGAGCATATATAGGACTCTTCTGCTGTGTATTCTGTCGTACTTTTATAAATCCGAAAAGCCTTTTAAAAAGTCCCATAACTTTTTATCTATACTCCTTGTGGACTTTATTTCCATTTGACCAGTGATTGAACTCATTATCAATTAATAATTCAGTGTATATACCTCATCAAATATACTTCTTAATGTGATTATATATATTCAGTCCTTTACTCTGACCATACTTAGCTATAATCGTCCTATATGTCTGCTGTTTACCATTCTTCACCCCAAGATTCTTCACTACCGTTGATGCAACATAGTTGATGACATCATTTGAAAAACCAGCTATGCTCAGAACCTTCTGTATCTCACTGTTTGTGGTAGTTTTGTCCTTGGATGACACTGTATTTTCACCATTTTTTAACTGATTATCATCCGCATATTTTGATAATACAGGTTTAATCGCAGCATATATGTCAAGATAATCAGAATACTTATTACTCAGAGCATTATGTACTTCTGAGAGCATACGATCATCACCATACAAACCAGCAGCAATCTGGGCAACTTTATTAGCTTCAGAAGCATCATAACCGGCACTACTCACAGCTTGCATGACTTCCTGATTAAGCTTAGTTTTCCTTGAGCCGTTTACTTTTATAACAGGCTTATTGGCAACTACTTTTTGCTGATTAATTGTTTGTGGCTTGGGTACAGATTTATTCTTTATCTTCTCAGTTCTGGAAGCTGATATTCCGGTCTTTTGATTCCAGAACTTGATAACATTGTCAAAGTCCGTATCCTTGCTGACAATAATAACTCTGCAATTTTTCCCATTCTTTCCGGCTAGATATCCAAGATATGATCCTATATGCATATCCGCAGACTGTTTTCCAGCAGGAACCTCTATCATATCCAAAACAGCAGTTCCATGATTTGAAATGTCGCTCATATCAATATTTTTGGCGTTTTGTGTAAAGAAGATAAAGATATGATCTGTTTCCCCCAGATTCTGACATCCGGACAAACCATCCTCATGTACGTTTTCATAATCAATAAGATAAAAAGTTTCGATACCTATCACCTTCTTTCAATCGCTGTTTCTATTTTGTACATTGGCTTCTTCCAATTTATCCATCATTGCGATATAGTTTCCTAACTTCTAAGTCCCTTCTGAGAGTAACTATTATCTCCCTCACTCCCTTATCTTCGCCTTCTGCTTCAACTGCAGTCTCACCAGTCTATCCTTTGCTCCGATTTCTGATATAACATCTTTAATCAGTTTATCCAGCTCGGAGTTTTCTTTGTAATCTGCCTGTACTATATAATTAACTCTGTTATCTCTCAGCAATTCATTTGCCTGTTCTTTTTTCTTCTTTTGGTATACGGCGATTGAATATCCGCCATTTACTTTTACAAGTTTCATACATGGCACGTCAGTTATTCCGTCCGCTATGTAGATCATATTTCTAAATGGAACCCGTCTCTCGTCCTCCGGAATATAATTATTCAATGACTTGTCATCCGAGAGATCGGAGACGCCTTTGTTTATTCTGAACAGAAACTGTGTTTTGGTTGTATAGTTGACGACATTCTTGGGCCAGCAGGCAGTATCATTTTCATCATACATGAACTCGCAGGCGTATACTTCTTTGAACTTTTTATATATGCTTGAACCCTCGATTATTTCCCTAAGTCCGGAGGAAATGACATAATGTTCAACCTGAACGCCGGCTTTCTTGCCGTAATTATTGATGCGGTCAAACCATTCATTTACGCCGTCATAAAACTCCAGACTATTACCAAGCTTAACGAAATCCTTGCGATGTATGCTTTTGGAGTTCTTCCTCGACTCATTTATCATCTGCCACATATATGCCAGTATTCCATCCATCTGAAGTGATCTGGACAGATTATTGGCAGCACTCCAGAATTCTTCCACCGATAAACCAATGTCAGGAATAAATGAATACTCCTGCATATTTTTAGTACATAAGGTTTTATCAAAATCATACATGATGGCAACTACAGGTTTTTTAGTACTCATTAGCATATCCTCCCATCCTGTCTACTCACAATACTAGTAAATGAATTCCGATGCCTGAATGCATCCACCGGCCCCAAAATCATTAAGAGCAGCCAGATTGTCATATATACTTTTACGCTGCGCTTCAATGTCATACTGTGCTAGTTCATTAATAATCTGCGGCATGGTAAGCATATGAGAATCATCTGTCTGCTCTTACATAAATTTAGCCAAATATAATAATTTAAATTTTAGATTTTTACCCCGCATAACTATTGCTCCTAATCCCCATAAAACCAATAGAAATCACGGAATAATTATACCACATTGAGCCCAAAATATGAACAAACTATTAAGTGCCTGTCACCGATGCGGGCCGATGCCGGTTGGCACCACGACGTAAATATGAACAAACTGTTAAGTGCCTGTCACCGACGCGGTTTTGTTAAATGCCCCCTCTAACCTCTGTGACGTTTCTTGTAGTCGCTTTCGATTTCGGAAAGCATAGCGCGTTTGTCAAGCATTTCTTCCATTTCTTCTGCAGAACCGCAGGTTCTTGCTGAACTGAGCACTCTGGACATAACATTAAAGTTAAGCGCTGTTCCTGCGCTGTCACATTCATAACGTACAGCTCTATTTGCTGAAACTCCGAACCTTCCTGCAACTTCTATGGCGTCAATATTGGCACCCAGGAAAATGAATTCCCAATGATACTTTTTCTTCTGACGTTCAACCATTTTCTTCACATTTTTATAATCATAGTTCCTGCTGGCATTCTCCATACCATCCGTAGTGATTATAAATATAGTCTTCTCCGGAACATCGTCAGGTCTTGCATACTTATGTACATTTCCTATGTGATGAATAGCTCCGCCTACGGCATCCAGAAGTGCTGTACATCCTCTTACATAATACTGCTTATCATTCATCGGCTCTACCTTACCGATTGGAACTCTGTCATACAGAACCTCTGACTGATCATCAAATAGTATCGTAGATATGAAAGCTTCCCCTTCCTCTTTCTGCTGCTTTTCAATCATTGAATTGAAGCCACCTATAGTATCTGCTTCAAGCCCTCTCATAGAACCGCTTCTGTCCAGTATAAATACAATCTCTGTTAATCCCTTACGCATAATAGTATCCTCCTTTTCTTTAATGACCTTTGCAGGTTTTTTACTTGTTGGATACATTATACGAAAATTAAATCTAAAACCGGTCTCCCACGCGGCGACCTTTGAAATCAATTAGGAAATGATACATGGAAGCCCATGTTCTTCCAGCTGAATATCAAGTTCGATCATGTCATATATCTCATTTTCTATGAAATATGAAAATATAATGTCTGTCATATCACATGGCGAAAGAGCATATCCCGCCCTGGCCAGAAGATCTTTGGACTCGTCCAGATTAAGCTTTGCACCGACACAAAGGCAAAGCGCAGTCAGCTTCTGCGGATGATAATTAACATTATTCTTTATTTTGGAAAATGTTTTTTTATCCACAATAGCTCTTTTATATACTTCCGCATTTTCCATATTTTTATCCTGGATCAGATAAAGAAGATACTGTGAAAATGTATCGGATAGATGTTTAATCCTCTCTTCAAGTCTGCTTTCATGCTCTTCGCCAAATGGCACCGGTGATTCAGGCATTTTAGCAGAAAAGAGCGCTGCACCGAATGTTGCATTCCCGGAAATCCCCTGAGTAGCATCCGGAAAATCAGAATCTTCCTCACATTCATCAAAGTCAGCATAGCCGGTTTCTTTCCTCACACTTGACTTTGGGGAAGGCTTTTTAAAAATGTCTCTTAGCCCGCGTCCCTGTCTCTCTTCTCTTTTACGTGGAGTTCTGTCAGCCAGGACAGTGTTTGAAAATGCCATTTTTGACTCAGATAAAGCATCTCCATACTCCTCATTTCTTTTACTCTCAACATAATTCTGATCTATATACTCTTCAAGATCCGGGTATATCTTTTCTCCAAGCGCTGTAGTCTTATCATCAAATACGACAAGATAAATCTGCATATCATGACTATCAAGAAATGAATTAATCTCATCAACAGCAATACGAAGTCCTTCTTCTTTGGGATATCCAAATCCGCCGGTCGATATAAGTGGAAATGCGATAGTTTTAACAGAGTACTCCCGGGCAAGCTGCAGACTCTTCCTGTAACATGAACGAAGCTTTACTTCCTCACCACTATCGCCACTAATATACATAGGACTAACAGCATGAATAATATACTCAGCTTTAAGATTAAATCCCGGAGTAATAAATGCCTCTCCCTCCGGAACCGCTCCAATTTTCTCTTTTCTATATGCCAAAAGTTCATCATATCCCGCCGCATTATAAATAGCGCTGTCGCAGCCGGTTCCAACGATAGCCCTAGCATTTGCTGTATTTACAATAGCCTGGGTATTCATTTTTGTGATATCGTTACGTACTATTTTGAATGACATAATCTGAACTCCATTTTACGTATAATAAAAGATTTCCTCATCCTCCAACCGAATGCAGGCAAGTGTTGCAGAAGGTTCTACTTCACAATACACGCAGCCACAATCAATATCATAGAAGATACAATCCTTCTCTCGATCATAATATCTGAAGACTTCTCCGTTATTAAAGCTGAACATTTTCTTCGCAATCGTAGGCGTATGTCCGGCAATAACCATCCCATGCTTCACTCCGCCGATTTTAATACTTTCTTCTCTTGCATACAGATAAAACTCCTCGATATTTTCTAATCCGTATCCGGCCGCTTCCGGGCTTTCTATATACCCCGCGTGAACTATAATAACAGTTCTACCACTCAGTTGGAATTTATAAAAATACGGATAGTCCAAAATCATATTCCGCCATTTGAGCAAGTCGTTCATTGTCACTTTATCTTCCGTAAGCAGCTTATTAATTGTCCCATAGTAATCATAATACTTAAATGCCATTCCACCTTTTTCTTTTAAGATATATCTGACAGTATCAAAAAGAGTTTTAGTATCGGCATTTGAATTATAATCCGTATATAGATTATTTGCCTTATCAGCCCTCTTCATAAGACTTACATTTTCCGCAAACTCAACATCATGATTTCCTTTAATCGGAAATACATTCGAGGGACGCTTCTCCAGCCATCTCAACATAGCCAGACTGTCTTTTCCACGGTCAATATAATCTCCTGCCAAATATAAACAATCTTTTTCAGAAAAATGTATTTTATCCAGCATCCTGCTATATTCATCATAGCAACCGTGAATATCACTCATTACATATGTACTCATGCGTCACTCCTTGAAAAGATGAAAGGTACAATTCAGGAACAGAAAATGCTACGAATAAAGCCTCCGGCCTACTTAAGCGCCATACCATCCTTAAATGCATTTCCTACCTTCTCACCCACACCGAAATATGCATTTCCAAATGGGTCAAAGCTGATTGGTTTTACCTTCTTGATATCTACCAGTCCATCAGTAACTACGCTTTCATCAGCAGATACATTTACGATCTCTCCGACCAGAATCCCGTCCTCAAAACTCTTTACGGTGCACTCCATCGCAAGCGGGAGTTCATCGATCAATGGTGCATCCACGAACTCGCTCTTTGTAGCATGAAAACCTGCTTTCTCAAACTTATCCGGCACTTTTCTTCCCGACTCGATTCCCACATAGTCACATGGAACAACCTGTTCTTCCGTAGCCATGCTAACGGTAAATGCCTTCCTGAGCTTAAGGTTATCCGTAGTCTTGTGCTCTGACAGACTGATCGTAATCTCTTTAAAATCCGTTGTGATGCCCCATGCAGCATTCATGGCATTAGGCACTCCATTTTCATCATATGTCCCGATGATAAGCACCGGCTGTGGGTACATAAGTGGTTTTGCTCCAAAATTTACTCTGCTCATTTTACTTTCCTCCTGCAATTCTCTTTTATACTGATTTATTCACATATATTAAAAGTCATCATCAAATTCATCACCGTCAAAGTCATCATCACCGTCAAAGTCATCATCATCGTCAATCTCATCTTCATCTAAGTCATCTAAATCATCAAAATCATCATGTGACGATTTTTCTTCATAGAATCCTTCTCCGTTTACGTAGTCTATAAAATCCATCTCCATAGCTCTTTCAAAACCATCAAGAGATCCATCTCCATTTCTATCAAACAATCTATCAAATGGCCCCATATTTAAACCCTCCATTCTGAATATTTATGATTAATTACCCCTCTTGCTCTATAAATCTCACAACCAACAAAATCAAAGTGATTCTAAAATAACATCGTCTCCGATGAAATGATTATAATTCGTTATTCACCTGAAAATCAACATGTCTGATAATGTTTTCACCACCATAATAAATAACAATTACCGGAGTCTCTTTATCAGAGTCAAAGACAGCCTTAATCTACCCCTTCTATCATAATCATTATTCCTTATACATTAACAAACTATTTTCTTGTTTAGGTTTATAGCTTCTGCTAATGCCTTTTTCAAGCAGGCCTTTAATCTGTGAACTGAATCTGCATTCATCAGATCACCCAATAAGCTTACCCCCAAATATTCTTCTCAACATCACCTTTAAGATATAGATTGCCATTTACTCCATGTTTCAATACAGGAAACTCCTCACGCCTTATTTTATATGAAATATTTTGACGAGTACACCCTAGAATATTACAACTCTCTGTCGTATCCACAATATTCTTCTTCACAAATTCCTGTATCTCGCTAAATTTAATATCTATTTCCTTTCCAACATCGTAAAGTAATGATGATGGAATATCTATTGAATTATTAAATGTCAAAAAATATCCGTCTGCACCCAGCCTCGCAGTGTTATAAAGCTTTCCGTTCCTAATAATCTTATCGATATCAGTTTTTTTTACTCTTTTTTCTATTTTTGCTCTGAGCATCTCATTTCCAAGAAAATCAAGCTTTACTCTTTTAACTGAGTCATCCTTAAAGAAGCAAAGCAGTGTTCTGTCACTTAAAAGTGTTACATCCACAAGATTCCGATTCATTCTTTCTAATACATATGCAGGAAGATCATCTATTCTTCTGATATATAATGAATCCTGAGAGCATTTACCTTCTGATAACTCAAGCAATTTCATTTCATCATATTCCTTTAATCTGTGATGATTCAATATGCTATTGATATTCTGCCTGCCACTTGGTATAACTCTCTCACGTATCCACGCCAGACTTATATCCCTCGGTATAGTATATATACTTGATTTTACATAACCTGAAAAAAGAAGAGGCGCTGTCCACTCATCAAGAGTACTTTCAAGCTCGATTATATAAGCTTTCTCCTGTTCATAGTAAAGGAGCACACCTACATTTGCGTCAGACTCAAAATCTCTTATTTCATAAGCTTTCATATATCTTAAACCTCTCATATATCATATTCCAAATCTTATCTATATGCTCCCTAGAAATGATTCCTTCTAAGTCCTCAAATATGTAAGTTCTATCAGACAACGAAAGCTTATGACTGAAGACTTTACCCTTATCCTTTATAAACCCAAGATTCTCATAGCAGGAATATCCACCGATAAAATTCTGGCATCTCTTGTCTTCCATAATATCAAAAGCTTTTACTTCTTTTTCATTTATACATGAATAAAGAAGGGACAGTCCGTGGTCAAAAAGTGGAGCAAGCCTGATAGTCTTCTTTCGTGAATTCCGAAGCACCTCTATATTTGCCCCATGTCTATCACGATTAAGAATAAGAAAATCCACCGCAATCATTGTATCTATGTATTTTCTCCATCTATTCCTTACACAGAATTCATAAGGGGTTTCACCTTCTTTAGAATTAACCCGAAAGTAATTATCCAATGCTGTTTTGCTTTCTCCCGGTTTTTTAAAGTCCTCTGAGGAAGCAAGGTATGTATTATATTTTTGGCCATCTATCTCAATCTCAGCATTTATTAATTCATATGATAAATGTGGAACCCCTAATACTGTTAGCAACCTGTCTACAATAATTTCATTTACACATTCATGGCCAACAACACCATGCAAGGAATCAAAGTTAGAGAGTTTATAGTATATCTTTTTCCCCTCAGTAACTGATTCTGACTTAAGAAATGTCCCCGCCGTCCCACTGGAACTGCGGACATGTGACCATTTCAGATATGTAAGGTCTGTTTTTTCTTTAACAATCTTTGATTCCATCACACAACCCCTCTCTTTTTATTTGACGAACGTCAAATAGCTATTATAATCATTATATGTTTTTATTTGACGCCCGTCAAATAGAATATTGAATTTATCTGATTCTTCTTCCATAAACAAAAAAGGAACCTGCCTCCCCGGCAAGGTTCCCCCTCACTATATTACATCGAAAGTGTTTTATTATCTTTCTTCACTTCTGTATTTTTATTTGTATCTGTCTTCTTCTGCTTCTTGGCAGCTCTTGCCTTTGCTCTCTCGGCGCCGTAGGTTGTTGTAAATGTATCGCCATTTATCTTTTTATCTACATTACGGTGTTTATTGATATCTGCGATCATTTTATCAATCCTTACTGCTGAATTCGGATTTGCTTTTTCAACTGATGGCAAATATCATCGAGTATGTAAATGCGATAATCCTTGCACAAATTCTCCTTCAGGAAGAATGGTTCACATATATCCTGAACTGAACCTCCGAGCATATCCCGGTACATTACGTGGCACTCAAGAATGGGAAGATACTCTTCATGCAGATCTTATTCTTTCAGGAATAACCCAACTAATAACTGTATTGCTTGCAAACGCAATCAAGCATCCAGAATGTGTAAGAACCATCAAATCTTCGGGATGATACACTTTAGTTTCCCGTTATACTTGGCATCAATGTAATCCGCAAAAGCATTCGGATCTTCACTGTTATGAGCAAACATATCCCAGTGTCCCGGAATAACTATACCGGGTTCAACCTCTCCCGCAAGATCCGCGGCCTCCTGATATGTCAGGTTTCCGATACAATTCTGACGGTACCTGGTGGCATCTCTTCCGTTTATCGGCAGTATCTCTGCATCAATCTTTCCAAATGATCTCAGTCTGGGCATCATCCCCTCATATCTCACCGTATCCCCTGCGTGGTGAATTCTTACACCATCCAGTTCTATGATATACTGCAGATAAGGATATAATCCGGTTACGGGGTCCCGGTCAAGAAATTCATGTGACGCAGCTATAGCATGTATAGTAAGATTTCCGATTTTTATCGAGTCACCATCATTAAGTCCGATAGCATTACCGGCATCCACTCCGTCTGCCAGTACCTTATCCATATGAGCAGCCGGAAATACAAACTTTGCATCCGGATTCGTCACGGCCCATATCTTCCAGGCCTCATGATCTATATGATCCAGATGATCATGAGTCCCCAGAAATACATCAATATTCTTCAGTTCATCTGCCGGAATCGGCGGCTCAATCTGTCTCGCATCATCCGGACTTGCATAGTAGTCTATGCAAATTGTCATCTCATCGGACTCAACCAGAAACCCCATCTGACCAAGCCACTTTAGCGAAACATTTCTTTCATCCTGAAGTAGATTCATATATCCCCCAATCCCCCACATAAAGGAGTGGGGATTCTCTCACTATGATTAATCTTCATAAAGATGATATTTAACTTCCGTATCCGCTTTAGCATCATATAATGCTATATCTGCTTTTTTGAAGAGTGCGGAATAATTCTTTTCCTCGCCATGATATATGGCAATACCGATACTAAGTCCTATCTTCCTTTCAGTATCTGCCAGAGTTACTCTTTCAGGTACCATTTTGCAGATATTCCCGGCCATACGACATGCATTATCCTTATCATCATCATTTTTGATAAATGCGATGAATTCATCTCCTCCGAAACGGCCCACTATATCGTCATCATTAAACGTTTCACGGAGAAATCTACCGAACTGTCGAAGTACATCATCTCCAACATCATGGCCATAGGTATCATTGATGGACTTGAAATGATTGATATCCATCACGAACAGTATGCCTTTATCCATCATTCCATCTGTCAGGAAACGGTTGATCTCCCTGGTCATGGCTCCTTTATTCTTAAGTCCGGTCAGGTCATCCGTATCCTTCTGTATATTGATCTTTCTTGTCAGAACAAATTCTTTGATACGTATTGAATTGGCGATAACATTAAGAAAGATTCCGATAATCGTAAACGGGACTACATTTCCGCAATCAATTGACCATATATCATGCGGCTTTACACTGTATGACCATAGCAGAAATACTGCGGATGCCACACTTAGTTCGATAGCCATGAAGAAAGGCTTATCTATCATAAACATCGGCGTGATTATCAGAAAAGCTATAAATGATACTGCCGGAATACCCGGCTTATTCATTGAGATGAAGCAGCCAAACAGAAACAACAGTGAGATTGTCAGATAGATCAGTAACTGTGCAGCAATAGAATCTTCTCTCAATTTAAAGAAGAGGAGTATGGCAAGCAGAGAATAGATAAAAGCCATCAGATACATATAGCTGTTTACTTTCATTATGTCCACACACAGCGAACAGATATACAGACCGGCGAATACAGTCACCAACAGGAAATGAAGTATTCTCCACACTTTGAAATTAGAAATATAAGCATCCTTCTTTATTGCGTTATATTCATCCTTTTCAATTCCGCAATAAAAGAAGTAGTTGCGCAATGTCTTAAGTATTTTCATAAATGATTATATTCCTTCCTATTCTTCCGAAAAGTCAGTATCCATGGCTATCTGTAATGTATAATCAGGATATTCCTTCTGTACGTCGTCACGAACACCCTTATAAACTGTTCTTCTGTCCTTTGCATCAAAGCTGACAACGATATCAAATCTAATGGTCATTTTTTCTTTATTCATGTAGAACCCATGCATCTGCAATACATGTGGATGGGACAATACTATTTCCGTAACTTTCTTTTTAGCTTCAATAACATACTCATCCTTTGTATTTACAGAATACAGTCCTATGGCAGTTAAGATTACCTGATGCTTTTTATAAACCTCTTCCTGAATGCTTCTTATGAGCAGGTCTAGGCTGTCCGCGGAGTAAGTATCCGGGACTTCTATATGAACCGAACCGTTCCATGCATCCGGCCCGTAATTGTTGAGCACAAGGTCATATGCTCCCTGAACATCGGGAAAGCCTGTAACTGTCTCTTTGATGCTTTTCGCGAGCTCCGGATCATTTCTTTCTCCGAGTATCTGAGATATAGTTTCTTTCAGCATATCAAAACCGGATTTTATGATAATGATTGAAATGATTGCTCCCAACCACGCCTCGAGAGATATATGAAATATAAGAAATATCCCTGCTGCCAGAAGCGTCGAAGCTGAAATGACAGAATCAAGTGTAGCATCCTCACCGGAATTGACAAGCGATGATGAATTCACTTTTTTTCCAACACTCTTTACATATCTTCCCAGCACTATCTTTACAACAACCGCCACTGCGACAATTATCAGCGAGACTGTCGAATAATCCGGTGTAACCGGGTTTATGATCTTTTTAATGGATTCGATCAGAGACGTCACACCTGCATACAGCACGATCACAGAAATGATCATGGCACTCAGGTATTCAATACGTCCATAACCGAACGGGTGCTTCTTGTCAGGCTCACGCCCCGCCAGCTTGGTTCCTATTATTGTAATAAGTGAACTGCCGGCATCTGAAATATTATTTACAGCGTCCATAACAATAGCTATGGAATTGCTCAGTATACCTATAACAGCCTTGAATGCGGCAAGCAATACATTGGCTGCTATACCGATGATACTTGTCCTGATTATGGTCTTTTCCCTTGAATCAACAACCTTTTCCATAATTTACTCTCATAAAACAATTATTCAGAATATATTTTATCATTTTACACGCAAACTCACAATTATTACCGTTTTTCTTCCGGCAGGTCTTTTTCACTTATTCCTGTTCAGTAATATATTTCTCGATTGCCTTGATATCCTCGTCGGAAAGTCCTCCACGGCGAAGATAGTTCTCGGCACCCTTCTTAATATCCAGTGTATTTACAGCCACACCTTTCTCAGCATCACATAAACAATAAAGAAAATCATTTACATTAACTTTTATGGCTTTATACTTTTCAGGCTCAGCGTCCTTTGTAATACCGTAATAATTATCAAATGTAATCATATAATCATCGGTAATCTCATCTTTCGACGCTCCAGCAAGTGCAAGAAGCAGTGCCGATACAAAACCTGTTCTGTCCTTACCTTCAACGCAGTGTATAAGAACCGGTTCACCATGCTCTGTCATTGCCAGAAGCGCTTCTGAAACTGACTTTGCATATTCTTCGGATTTATAGTTTGCATCAAGTCCGAGAAGCATAACATTTCCGTCCCTGTAGAGATTATCATAGTAGAAAGACATAAAGTCCGGATCCTCTTCATGTCCCTTGTATCTCTCCTCATTATCAGAAAGATTTATGACAAATTTGACCTTCTTTTCTTCGATCAGACTGTTTACACATACAGCACGCTTATGCGAATTGTCGCAAGGAGATGCAGAGCGGTAGAACATACCTTTCTTCAGCTTACCACCCTTTATCTCACGGAAATTTCCGAACTCTGCATCCGTATCATAATCATCATAATCATCTGAATATTTCAGTGCAAAAAGTTCCTCATACTCGGAATATCTGCCTCTCTCACGGAGTGTGATGGTCACTTTGGAATTATCCTTAAGTCCGAATTCATCCCATGTTGAACCTACGGAGCTCCTGTCAATTACCGCATGAGGATATCCGGGATAAGCACAGAGAAGCAGTTCTCCTATTGAAGCGTAATAGCCACTGAAATATGGTACATCCTCAAGAACTGTTCCATTGTCAAATGTAATGTCTAAGCTGTCTCCATATTTAAAACCCATCTCATTGAACTCATCAATGGATGGTTCTATGTAGATGGATCCAAACTCCTCATTTTCCGACACTCCGATTTCACCGGTTGAGATATGTTCTGTCGGTTCCTGTCCGGTGGCAACATTCTCGTCTTTACCTGTAGTATTCTGCCCGCCTGACTTACCGCATCCGGTTATGGTTGAAAGAACAAGAGTTCCAACCAGCACCAGAGTAATAAATCTGTTTCTAATCATATTTTTCTCCAAACTGCATAATCATCTTTCAACTTTCCGGAAGTCTCTTTACGAACTTAACCTGTTCTTTTTCCGGATAGTATCCCTGATGTACATAAAACTGATGTGAGTCAGCTCTTCTCTTACTGGAGCTGAGGCGCATAAGTTCAATATCATTTTCCATAGCCCAGTGTTCTGCTCTGTCCAGGAGTGCCTTTCCTATTCCTGTGTTTCTGCAGCTGCTGCTTACAGCAAGACCGAGAATATTGGCTGAGGCTTCAAAGTAGAGGGTGTTGTATATTTCAACATGTACGAAACCCACTACAACACCGCCCTGCTCCGCAACAAATACAGCCTCTTTATCCTGATTAAGCTGCTTGATACGCTCCATTACAATAAATTTATCACTGGGATAACCAAGTTCATCGCCGCATATCCTGCATACATCTGCAGCGTCATCGGTAGTAACCATTCTGATTGTCATATTATACCCCCAAATACTCTAAACAATCCAAAAAAACGATAGTTACATATACCTGAATTTTACCACATATCAAACAATTTTTCCCGCTACTTCTTATGATGATAGATTAAGCGCATCTTCGCCTATTATTACATCCATAATACTTCTCGTGTATGTAAGATTCTCCTCCGGAGCCTTTGTTACAGTTCCCGTACTCATGCGCGCTTTGAAGTCGGAATTGTCCATGGTCACCGTAGTATCCGGTCTGTTTCCTCCAAAGACAAATGCATCGCCCCCCGCAGACTTATATCTTATCGCCACTGAAGCGAAATCTATCCTTGAACTGCCTGCCAGGCTTCCGAAAGCTGTGGAACTGTCTGAACGGACACTGATATGATTTGAGAGATCATGCATGCGGATATCAGCAGATTTTCCCTTAAGGGTACCTATGATCGCTATATTCATTCCGCCCGAATTAAGTCTGAAAAGTGTATTCATGGCTTCAATCTTCATCGATCCGTTTATGCTTCCCATGCAGACTCCTTCACGTAAAGTACAGTCCATATAAAGGTCACAGTCATGGATAAGAAGATCCTCATCGCCATCGATGGAACCTATTCCCATGCCGTAACTTCCGGTCATATAAAGGGAATACTTACCCTTATTGATACGGATTCTGCCGCCCAGTCCGGAACCTATTCCTATCATGGTCTTGCCGCCTGCTTCTATAGATATCTCACCCTCCTGATAGAAATCAAGATCCCCGTGGTGCTTGCCGATTTCATTTCCAATGCCGAAAACTTCCGTTCCATCCAGGAATATCCTCAGATTACCGGTACCTTCCAAGGTAAGAGATGAGCTTTCCGGCACCAGGATTCCACCGCCTCTGAGATTATTCTCACCTACCAGTCTGAGTCTGAGGTGGCAGTGCTCAGCCATACGTATGCATGGCCGCTGCTTCTTGTTGGAAAATGTAACGTTTTCTAATGTGATCATTCCGGAATATCCTTCCTTGACTTCAATATGTATATCTGAACTCACATTCGGTGTTCCGGCAATGATGAGATCGCGGTATGCAACTCCCTTTTCTCCCACCAGTATGGTAGTCTTGGCTTCCTTGCTCAGGATATTTGTAGTGATACGCGGAGTCTTGCCTGCCACATATACCTGATCATTGAGTCCGTCAACACGTTCACGGTAGAATCGGCAGATCTCCATCTTCATATCGCTGCTTACTGACTGAAGTATCTCCGACGATGGTCTCGCAACATAGAAGCCCTGTATAAGGTCTGCTCCCAGGCGAATGACCATACGGAGCTCCTCTGTAGTTTCAACTCCTTCCGCAAGGGCAAGAATATCATTTTCATGGCAGAATTCTATGATGTTGCGGACGAAATGCTGCTTCTGAGTATTGTTCTGTATCTCAGAAAGAAGCGAACGGTCAATCTTGACACAGTCAGGCATATATCGGAGCAGATTGCTTACATTTGAATAACCCGTACCGTAATCATCTACCGCTATTCCTGCGCCAAGATCCCTGAGATGATTTTTAAGCGCTTCAAGGGTATCGTCTTCCAGCTCGGCCTGTTCCGTGAGTTCAACAACTATATTTCCGGAATGCTTTCTGAGGAGATTATCAACCTTCTCCTGGTCCTCCTCCTTCAGCTTGATTCCAGGAATACTGTTGATGAATATCTTCCTGTCACCGAACTCCTCTTTCCTTTTATCCACCTCGGAAAGTACGTTCAGGAAAGTAGCTCTCTCAACGTCCCGGAGTCTCCCGAGTCCATTTGCATGATGAATGATCCTGAGCGGTGATATCTTGCGGTCAGTATTGGAACGCATAAGTGCTTCGTAAGAGAAAATCTCTCCATCCTCCGCTTTTACTATCGGCTGGAAATGATATCTGAAAAGATTGGCGTCCAGAAGTCCCGAAACCGTCAGCCGTTCCTCGCGTTCATCATCACTGAGATTATCATCATCAAATCCCCTGCCGCTGTATTCATCTGAAAGCCTGAACTGAGGCTCCATATCCGGCGTCATGAAAAGGCTGAAGCATTTCAGTGCTATGGTACGGCGCAGAGCTTCAAGTCCCAGAGCAACTGAGTTCATCCAGAATCTAAGGACCATATCATAAGAACGCGGTTCATTTCCATAATCAAATACCGCATAGCCAAATGTTCTGTTTTCGAAGAATATCGGCACAAAGAAATGCCCTTCCGGACAGTCTTTATCCTCTATATCCAGCATTCTGAAAGTGTCCATCATCCTTTCCAGATTTACGAGACAGCGTCCTGAATTGTCCGCATCGTAAGAAAGAACATGAAGCATCCTTCCCGGATATCCTTCGACGAGGAACTCATTCTTAACCAGCTGTTCAGGGTATTTCCACTGCGGATCAAGATAGATATCCATACGACGGAGTCCCGTCATGAAATAGATATAATCATATACCGTGCGGAAGAAATCCTCCACATTATCGGTCAGGAGAAGGTCCTCTTTCAGGTAATCATGAAGGGACTGGAAACCGCCTTCGGAATTACCCGTAGTCCATTCCGATCTGAGAGGAAGCTTTATGGTCTGACGCGATTTGGAACAGCCACAGCTTTCACCGATAAAGAGTCTGGTCTTCGGTTTCGGTTCATCAGGCTCTTCACCATTCATAAGCTTCAGCATGCTGTCTATGGCATATCCTCCGTAATAAGAGCCCGGAATATATGGAGCCGTGATAGGACATGGACTTGTTCTTCCCTCTTCGGATGAGCCATACCCGACTACCGCTATATCTTCGGGAATTCTGAGTCCGGCCTTCTGAAATCCTATAGCAACGCCGATAGCCATGGGATCATTTGCACATACGACAGCTTCCGGCAGATGTCCTCTGTCTCTCAGGAGTTCTTCCGCAAATGCGGTTCCCGAGAAATACCAGAAATCACCATAGTAGATGCGGTTTTCCTGAACCGGCAGTCCATGTGCTTCCATGGATGCTCGATATGCATCAAGTCTCCGCTTAGAATGAATATGATCTTTTTTACCCGTGAGATACGCGATATCCGTCATCCCATGAACTTCAATCATATGGGCTATGGTGTCATATACCGCCTGATATCCGTCTGTCCAGAAATTCGGATAATACCTGCTGTCCTTATCCACACAGATCACAGGCCCGGAAAAACATTCGTGGATTTTCTCCTGAAGGGCCGCTTCGACCCCCTGAGTCTGTATCATATCTGAAAGAATTATCACCCCATCAAAGTTTGAGTAGTTGATAAGGTTATATATATTTGCGTCTCCAACTTCTCTTTCCGCAGTATTCTGATATTTGATGTACATCGAGAATACATAGACATCCACCCCTTCGGAGAATGCCTTCTTCATCGCGCCTCTTACGAAGTCACTCTGATATTCTTCGTCGCCCTGAGCCACAAGCAGTGCTATCTTACGTCTTCCCATTTTGTGTCACCCCTAGTTATTTGTCCCGTCAATTGTCTCCATGATGATACTCTCCGGATCCGCACCCACTATATCAAGCCCGACAGCTTTTATGAGCTTCACTTCCGGAATACCATAGAAGTTTTCCGCAAGTGCTTTGATATAACCGAATCCGAACTCCTCAGGGAAGAATTCCCCGCCTGCCGTTGTGATATAGGTAAGCTTTCTTGCTCTGCAAAGTCCCTTCGGTATCCCATCCTCGGTATAGACAAATGTAACGCCGAGCACATTTATAAGTTCTATATACTGCTTCAGTGAAGCCGGAAATGAAAGATCCCAGAATGGTGCTGCAATAACAATCTCATCTGCCTCCGCAAACTGCCTGGCGAGATTGAACATCTCATTGTCATTCTGCTCTTCGTATATGAGAAAATCCCTTTTCCTGAGAAACTCCGCATCTACCTTCGGAAAGTTCTGCTTCCAAAGCTGTACCTCATCGATCTCCCCGCCGATTTTATCCAGCAGCGCTTCCGCAATCCGTCTTGTTCTTGAGTTTTCCCTAACACATGCATTGATAAATAATGTACTCATAATAATTTCTCCCAATCAGGTAATTGTACAAAATCCCTTCAGCCAGTATCATTTTATAATTTCAGAAAAAGCTTCAGCCAGTTTTGCGTGACTCTCTGCACTGAGGTGCAATGAATCCAGCGGTGATGGTTCTACATATTCCGCCGCGTCGACAAATACGCAGTCATTTCGTTCTGCAACCTTTCTGTAATACCCCGCAAGCTGCATTGACCTGTCTATGGCATTCTCCAGAAAATTGCCATAGAACGGCGAACTGCTTATGCCTTCTCCTATATGTGGCGGAGACACAAGGATGATTTTGGGAATGAATCCCTGCTTCTCTCCTGTAAAATCAATTATATCTCTTACAAGTGTCTCCGCCCCGCGGGCTATATCTTCAGGACTTGCATGAAATGTCTCTTTCATATCATTGCTGCCCAGCATCATAATAACTATGTCCACAGGTTTATGGGAATTCAGGCATGGCTTCAAGTAGCCGCGCCCGTTCTTCCATCCTTCAAACGGATCATCAAAAACAGTAGTCCTGCCGTTGCATCCTTCCTCTACTACTACATAATCAGGTCCCAGCAGTTTTTTGAGTCTTCCGGTCCATCTCACATTTTCAGGATAACGAAATCCATTTGACGGATTATATCCATATGTATTTGAATCGCCAAAACATAATACAGTAGTCATATCCCAATCCCGATCTCAATTTAATTCATCCAAAGCCTTTGCAAACTGGTCTGCACAGGATGTACTTCTCATGCCACACTTGTTACCCCGGAGTATGTCCGCGATTTCCTTCGCCGGCTTCCCCTCAACCAGCTTTCCGATAGCCTTGAGATTGCCGTTACATCCTCCCGTAAACTGTACATTGTGGAGAAGCCCCTCCTCAACATCAAAATCAATCTTTACCGAGCAAACGCCCTTTGGTGAATATGTATAGTGTTCCATTATTAACCCTCTTTCTTTCATTGAGATAAATCTTTAAATTAGTTGTCATCCACATCAAACGGAAATGGCTTTTTATCCGAAGTCTTCTTCACACCATCACCGTAAATCGTCGTCCAGTCATTCTTCATAGATACCGGAATCCAGTCCTGCTCCTTACAGAGAGCCAGCATGCTATCAGCCTTCTCGATGTTGCCATACTCACGTTCAGTGTCGTCGCAGCAGAGCATGAAAGCCAGGCTCCTGTATGGATTATTTGTTGTAACATATTCAGCCATGCTGACGTCACCTGAGCTGTTTCCGAAGGAAAGCACCGGCTGCTCGCCGATCTCCTGAACTATAACGCTGACCTTATTCATTTTAATATTTTCAACCAGTAGTTCACCGCCCCAGAGAACCTCATCATTATCAGTGAAAACATAATGAAGACTGTCTGTCGTCCCCTGACCGCTGGCAACAAGCGAAAGATCTGTACCCTTGAACTGACTGTTAGGAATTCCGAGGGTCTCACCGGTAATCTGCCTTATCATGAATCTCTCTGTTCCGCTTATCACATAAATGGTGAAATCATTTGCTTTCAGGTAATCTACAACTTCAAGCATAGGCTTATAAAATGATTCGCCTCTCGTCATACCTTCGTAACCCGGAGCAGGCTGATTCAGGAAATCAGCAACGTAATCACTGAATTCGTCCACTGTCATTCCGGAAAATGCAGATGCAAGTACTCTGGCATTGTCGACCTCAAGCTCATCAGGCTCAGGCTCACCGCGGAGCATTGCCACTATGGCATTTGCTGTCTTACGCTCAAAATCAGTTGCCTTATCCTTATAATCAGGATCCTCCAGAACCCTGTGAATGACCAGGCTGTAATCAAAATACGTCGGATTGGTTTCCCCGTAAAGCGTACCGTCCAGGTCGAATACCGCAATACGCCTTTCCACCGGAATGAAGTCAGCACTCTTTTCGTCAGTCACTGCCTTCACATATGACTCGAGCTCGGTCTTCGCTTTTGCATCTGCCGTCCAGAGAGAGAGCTGCTTTGTTTCTTTATCTGAAGCTTTGTCTGCAGTCTTCTTCCAGCCGACACCGAGCCCATAAAGCACACTAACCACCGCTAGCAACAGAACCGCTGCTATGGTGGTTAGCTTCCAGATATTATTATTCTTATTATCTTTCAAATCGTGTCCTCCCATCAGTCCAAAAATATCCTTCTCAATTATAACATTTCCAACCAATGTATTAAACACGAAAATTTGCATATAATGTATAGATTCTATACTGATTCGCCCAATATCAGCTTCATTACTTCAGCCTGCACATTATCGGGATCGGAATTATAAATATCAATGTAATTATCATCGCTGCTGCGTTCTCTGAATGCAGGGAAGAGGAAGCCGAACTCAGGCTTTCCGGGCTCATACTCTCCCTCCAGTGGTGATACCGCACAGATAAGGAAGTCGTATACCTCCTCGGAGCCTTCTATCCACTCTTTGTCAGTACCCTTACGGGGAACGTCATAGGAGCCGTAGAACATGAAGATTGAATATTCTCTGTCCGTCCTGTAGTTTTCACCGATTACTTCGTAAAGTACACTGAGAAGAGAATCCTCTTTCAGCTCGGCCTTCTTCAGCGCAGTGAGGAGCGACCACATGCTTTTCTTACGGTCAGCGCCCAGGGGAAAACGGTATTCCTTCAGCTCTTCATTTGTAAGTGAAAATGGAATGCTCTTCGCTATCTCAAGATTTCTTTTTGTATCCGATACGGAAAGCTTTCCAAAATGTATGTTAAATGTTCCGTTGTCGTATCCTTCTTCATCCATGTACGCACCAGCAATTCTCGCAAAACAGTTACGTGACGGTGTCATACGCCTGGTCAGTTCCAGCATATCATCTCTGTTTATCATTCTTTATACTCACTTTCTGTTATTATCTAAGCTATTAAACAACAAAAATGCCGGCAAATCAATCTGATTTTCCGGCATTTTTCTGCCTTGATGACTTATATTGAATCATGATCCTGACGACATTATAAATAGACTGCAACTTCCGGTTTATTCATATTGACTCCACGTTTTTGATTCACTTCTTTGGCCTTTTTAAGCAGTTCCTCCCTTTTAGGGTTATCCCTTTCTTCTATCTTCTTCATCTGATTCTGACAGACTGCCTTATGCCTTTCAACTTTGTATCTGTAGTCATCAATTAATTCACTCTTCTCGAACATACCGTTAAGAGCTTCAAGGGTTTTCTGTATTCCTTCCTTGGATTCCCTGGCGAGCATATAACGTTCGTAACCATTGCTGGTTTTTGACATCTTCATAATCTTTGCCTCATCCTTGGTAGCCATATAATCATCACACTTCTTAACAGCATCTTCAAGAGCCTTTTTGTATGCTTGAATATTTTCCTCACTGACCTCTACACTTCCGTCATGCTTAGGTTTTACTAAGCCGTTACTTACAAAATCATATGTATTCTTGACACCTTTCATAGCTGTGATCATATCTCGGAATGGCTGATGAGTTCTATATGTTTTTGCTTCAGATGCATCCATGGCATCAATTCTTTTATCCAGGAGTGTAGCCTCACGCAGTACATTTACGTTATCCTTCAATATACTTTCGGTTGCTGTAGTAATACTGTTGTCGTATCCCTTTGCATCAATTCCATATTCGGAAATTGAAGTGAAAAGGTTTTTCTTCATTCTGCCCTGAATTTCCATTTCCGGATTTAATTTCATTTTTCCGCCTGCCAGACTCTTGTAGAATGAAATATTTCCAAGCTGCTCATCATCTACAATTCTTATTCTGCCATCCTCTATATATTCCGGCGGCATGCCCATAAAATATTCTTTATCATTCTCAAGCTTTGTCTGAAGATCATCCAATCTCTTTAAAGCTCTGTTTACTTCAGCCGTGGAAAGGTCATAACCGAAAAGCATATTTTTGAACTCTTCTCTGTTCATATTCATGACCTTATCAGCCATCTCCTTTGTGATGACATTCATATTTTCAAGATAAATACCTTCACAGTTTTTTGCGTGATCCTCCTTGCCAAATGTAAGATCATTATCTATTCCGACAAGCCCGCACAAATTTCCGGCTTCGTCAAACTTATACATCATGTTTCTGGGATTTCTGTCGGAATTACCTCCAAGCCAGTCCAAAATCTGCAGATCCGCAATATCCTTCTTAAGCTGAAGACTTCCTTCAATCTTTTCCGGAGTAAGCTGATTGAACTTTTCCAGGTCCTCTTTTTTAGCGCTCTGACAATCCACTCCCTCTGCAGTTTCCATAAATGTTCCGTTTATAATCTTTCCTGTTTCGGGATCTCTTATCTGCAGGTTTGTTGAAGATGCCAGAAGATCCTTTCTGCCAAGCATATCTGAAAGCATAGTCATGGCACAGTTTCGCTTATCCTGCTTTGATTTCGCATTGATTCCGATATCTCTATTGAGACTGGATCCATTGTCTATCCTATGAGCTGCCTGCATATACTCAAAAAGTGATAACATCTCACCGGGTTTGATTTCCTGGATTATATTTGCAAATACAGGTTTCGCCTCATCAGTTACATTGCCTTTATTAATACAATCTATAAACTCATCTTTAATTTCCCTTCGACTGATAGAGCGGGATGCTTTTGTCAGAAAGAGATCATATTTATCGAGAATCATGTTCTTTATCCGGTCATTCCTAAGAAGTATTTGAGCAAGATTACGGATATTATTTCTGTTATAGGTGTTGAAGATGGATTTGTTTCCGTACTTTCTGTTTATCTCATCTATTTCCATTTCCTTCTTCTCACTATCAGACATACCCTTTTTCGAAACAGTAAAGAACCCATCCTTATCAGGAGTTGTTATTCTGTATCTTGTATTGATACCACCACCAAATTTGGGTGCCTTTCTAATGTCATATTCCATCCTCTCGGAACGGGCATTTTCATAGAACTGTGTAACATTCGGAAGCTGCTGTTCCGGAAGTTTCTTACATACAGTGACTGCCTTAAGATCCTTGCTGAGTGTCTTTCTGAGCTTGGTATAATACTCGTACTGAGCCTCCATCTTCTTTTTGGCAGCAATCTGCCTCTTGTTCCCCGCTGGCTGTTCATCAATCCTTGTAGAAAGCTGCTCCATCTTTTCATTTAATTTATTAATGGTATTTCTGTATGCCGTTTCCATATTACTCAGATCCAGCACGGACAGAGGTGTCCTTCTCTTTCTCTGAGGTATTGCACTGTTGAGCCTTCTGAATGCATCATAAAGCTCTTGGTCATGCTTTACCTTCTTTGCAGCGCTTCTATAGGTTTCTTTTCTTTTTGATACCTGATCCTTCTGACTCATTTCTTAACCCTTTCCGATTCAAATAACAATACATATCCATTACGAATAATTGTTTTTTACTAATACAAATTCTATATCCTATTTATCAACAAAAGCGCAACAAATTCATGCATCACTCGAAAATATAACAAATTCTATCAGTACATATATCACCCGGGAATCTCACAAATGTTATCAGTAAATGTATCACTCAGGAATCTCACAACGGTCCGGCCATGCTCTGCATATCAGTGTAAGATTGTATTCTTTCGCAAGCTCCACTGACTGCACGGTGGGAACAGACTTCGAAACCAGAACCGGAACACCCGCTGCGATCACCTTCTCAACCATATCTACAGGAACACGCCCCGAAGTAAACAGCATGCATTCCGAAAGAGGAATCTGATTCAGCAGTGCATATCCTATTGCTTTATCAATGGCATTGTGCCTTCCGATATCCTCAGTAACAAAAAGAGTCTTACCTTCTCTGGCAAGTATACAGATATGACTTGCTCCGGTCATATCATGAATCTTTGCCCCGTTCTTGAACTCTTCCGCAAGACTGAATACCCACTCCTGTTTCCATTCATAATCCGGAAGTCTATGCAGCACATGCTCTTTGGCATTTGATACAAAAGTCCTGTTTCCGGTACAGCAGGTTGGAACCTTCACTGTCGTCTCTTCCCAAGCGATATCCGACTTCAGAAAAACACTTGCTTCGTACTTATATTTGCAGAAGTAAATATTATTAATATCATCCGCCTTCTCAATGAATCCATCCGTGAGAAGCCTTCCCACAACCAGTTCCTTCAGATCATTCTTAGTGCAGACAAGTGTGTAAACGGGCTGCTCATTTATGATAATATTCAGGTTATGTTCGGAGATTAAAGCCGCTTCCCCGGACTCTTCGTGACCGTCGGGGTACAGGCGGGTTGTCGTAAAACGCTCTACATTTTCCATCTAATCAATTGACTCCTATATATTACTGAGGAACCCTTTCCTCTTCTTCGCTCTTTCTATAAGTTCCATGCTCTCATCCATGGCATCACGAAGATAAGGTTCCTGCCATTCTTTACCTTTCTTCTCGTCCTTCTTGATTTCCTCCCATGCTGCATGTCTTGCCTCGTCAGACTCGAATTCAACTCCTGAGAAAACGTGGGGATGCCTTCGAATCATCTTCTCAGAAACAGTCTTTGCCACATCCTCAAATGTAAAGAACCCTTCTTCCTCAGCTATAACAGCATGGAACATCACCTGCAGCAAAAGGTCACCAAGTTCCTCTCTTAGATTTTCCGAATCTCCGGTTTCCTCAAGAATATTGATTCCGCAAACAACCTCCGCTGCCTCTTCAACACAAGTCGGTTTCAAACTGGAATGCGTCTGAACTCTGTCCCACGGACAGCCGTCATCAGCTCTGAGTTTAATCACTATTTCTTTCAGTCTGTCAATTTCGGACATTACAAATTTGTCTCCTATCGTGATTTGTTTTGTGAACTAACCGGCTCCTAATTCTCTAACGGATGGTTAAGCTAATCTGTAGGCCAATCGGGATCACTGTTTGTTTTTAAATGAAGTATAATTCCGGTAGGCTTGCTATTAAGGGTATAATTACCCATACCAATTATGCTAACGTAAATGGAAGTGAATTCTTTAAATTAAAATCATTAAATGCAGCTTTTACATCTCTTACCGCATCAGCGCCAAATTTACTAGCCGCATCTGTCGCTTTATCAGCATACTCCACCGCCTTTTTCTCTAACTTAGATAAATCATCTGCAACAGTCTCTACTGCCCCTTCACAAGCTTCAACAACTGAAACATAAGCTTCAGATGTAACAGCATAGTTTACTGCCCCAGATACAATTTCTTTAGCCGACTGTTCTAAATCCGTTGCCGTTTCTACGGTTTTGCCTGCTGTCTCTTCAACAACATCTTCAACATTTTCTTTAATTTCAGTTAAAGTATCATTTATTCCAGTCTCTTCTGCAACATATTCTGCTATTTTCTTTACCTCATCAGCCTTATCGACCAGTTTATTAATTTCATTAGCAGCTTTTTCAACTGTTTCGTCTGCTTTATTCTCTATAGCTGCTTTTACTTCAGTCGGTAACTGATTAAGTTCTTTTTCACCCAGAGCCAAATCCACAACAATATCTGAAACATATTTAGCAGAGTCATATGCTGCTTCACCCACTACACTGCCAATCGTAGCACCCGGGTATCCACCTAACGCTCCACCTATAGTACCTCCAACAACTTTTGCACCTCCTCTTCCAAGTTCATCCACAAATTCTGAATTATCTATATTACCTTTTGCGTAATCTATGACAACATCATGAACCTCAATACCGTATGAAACAACCGCTGTAGGAATGCACCCATTTCCAACAGAGCCCATCTCCTGTATTAATTTATTACTAGAGCTCTTCATCAGTGCACCGGTGGAAGTTGAAATAAACCCAACTCCAAAACCTGCCGCTCCTGCCGTTCCCGTATCAATGGCTATATTCTTTACAGCATCCACAGCGGTAATATCTCCTTCAATATATTTTGAAAGATTATCTACTGTAGAAATAGCTCCTGTAATCATCATAGCAGTCTTTGCTTGCTCTACTCCACCATCGAAGCCTTCTTTTATAGCAGCAGAAGCCATCTGTTTTGCGGCATATTGTTTAGGATGCTTAGCAGCCTGTATCGCTTCAGTTGAAGTAGTATTACTCTTTTCAAGCATACTATCCCTTTTATTGATTCGATCTAATTCCGCTTGTTTCTTTGCAAGGGTTTCAGAATCACCTCTCTTTATAGCACTGTCAATTTGTTCCTGAACTTTATTTCTTCTAGTCTCATAGTAGTTTTTAGCATCTTTATAGTAATCCTTTGGTATCTCAACCTTATCAACTTTTCCATCTTCATAATATTTATCAAAGTCTTTACCCATTAATTGTTTTGCACAGTCAGCCCCATCATCTCCAATAAATTTAGTTTGAATTCTTTCTACTATGTTACCATTAGAATCTACTCTAATTTTGTCAACATATTGATCGTTTCTGGGAAATAAATCCGGTCGGTCATCAGCTCTATAAGTTGTAATATCATTGCCAAATATCTTATTAATGATATTCTCTTTAGCCGTGCTTATTATTTCAGCATCGTATCCAGCTCTACTTTTTAAAATACTTTTATCGCTTATGTCACCTTTCCAATTACCAACTTCTTTGATTCCAAGTGTCTTTTCTCCACCTGGCAATTCAACGCCTTCATACATCTGTTTCACATTAGCTAATACTGAATCCATAGAAATGTTAGAAAGCATTTGATTTTCTATGCCTAACCAATCTGAAAGTTGAGTCTTTGATATATAAAAACTATTATTAACAAATCTCCCATCAACATTCTTTACGTTAGAATCAAACGACTTATTGAATGTGCTCATTTTATCTGTTATGTCTAATCCTTCTACTTTCAAAGAGTTATTCTCGAATGAATCAAGTGTCATCTACTCTACCCCCTTTGTATATGTCAAAACATAGCAAATATCTTTGATTTCTTTATCTGACAGTTTCCTTACCTTCCCACTAACTAGCTTATATAAATCATCTGCACTATTCATCTGAACATAATCCTTATCTGAAATACCTAATACACTTTTTATTAACCTCTGAAGTTTAGGCATATCATCTTCTTTCCATATGAGGTTTCCTGCAAATAATTCATAGTCAGAAATCAACCCTTTAATCTCTTTTCTCTCTGATCTTGATAATTCAATAACTCGTAAGGATGATTTCAATTCTTCATCAGAAATCATTTCTTTACCAATCCATGGATGCATAAGCATTTTTAAAATTGATTTCCGAGCTATCTTTATAGTTTTAATCTTCACTGGATGTTCATTCAGATATGGCACGTCTTTTACCGGTGCCTTATCTACCAAAGTAAGCACTGGATTAACCCAATTATTCTGATAGACAACTGCAACACCTCCCGGAAGCTTTGCTATTTCATTAACCTGGTTTTCTGTAAGTCCCATAGAACGTCCTACAGCTTCCCTGTCATTTGCTTCAGGAGTTCTAAGTACTATCTTAGTATTTGTATTTTTAATAGCTGATATGTCAACTGATGAAGGAGACTGATCTACTATAATAAAACCTTCACCATAAGTTCTGATTTCTGCAATAGTCTGTGTGAGCATTTCAACCGACTTGCTGACCAATTCAGACTGTGAATTCGTTGTATTCTTCAGAAGATTATGAGCTTCTTCCAAGACAGTTACGTGTTTCAGACCGTTATTATTAGTAGTTTTTCTATCCACTCTGTACTCATTAAGAATATATACCATCATTCCCATGATAAGAGCCTTTGTCTCACCGGATTTAACACGGCTTATATCAAGGATACAATTCTCATCAAAAATACGCTCATATGGTGTCTGTTCTGATGTAAAAATAAACTTGTTTAGACCAACAGATAATGACTTAACTCTAGTGATAAGTGCGCCTCTATAATTTGATTTAATATCAGATGCATAGTCTGAATTCTCAATGAGTTCATTGAGTTCATCAGCTAATATTTCAAAATCCGGAAATTCAACATCCTCCCCGTCAAACGTCGATGAACCCAAATCCCAACCAACTGATTCATATGATTTGAGCATCGCATCTTTAAAGAATGCCGGCATTGCATCGTACATCGGCCAGCAAGCGCTGAATATTTCAACCAGACCATCAACATGTTCAAGTACATGTATTGAACTAGGAAACTTAAATGGATTAAGATTTATAAGTTCCGACACATTAGGATTTGTAGAGAATACGTTCACATCCGAAAGATGCCCAAACACATCCTTATACTCACCTTTAGCAGGTTCTATAACAAGGAATGGAATATTATCATGATAGAGTTCACTGAGCATCTGATATACCGTATTACTCTTTCCTGATCCAGTAGACCCAGTTATAAATGTGTGCATATTTAGACTCTTATTCTCAAGTTCTACAATCTTATTTGTTATTCTTCCGAGATCAAAAACTCTTCCGAGTCTCATTTTTTCTTCCGGACGTAATTCTTTTTTATCCGTAAATAATTGATATGTTGTTACTTCCTTTCCAAATTCAGCATGTTCTATTACAGGGAGTCCAGAAACCGTCTCACGAGGAAGCCCCATATGGAGTCCAAGATCTCTTCCACTTACGGAAGTAGTCGCATCAGTTAATACATTAAACTCATCAGATGTTCCATAACAGAACGTTGGATGCATAAATCTTGAAAGATATGTTGTTAGATCACGGAAGTCACCAATAATCTCAGGGTTATTACACCTCCATGAATTAATAGCGGAAAGTTCCCTGCCAGACTTCTCTCCATTCATAAGAGAACGATAATTACTTGCAGCTATTTCAGCTGCAGACATATCATCGGAAATAAAATAACTTGCGATATTCCACATACCATAGCTATCATATTCTTTTGTTTTTTGTATCAACTCATCAAGTAGTTGCATGGTATCTGTGACAGCCTTATTCTCAGTTGTGGAGGAAGTATTAGTTGATACGGATTTTGTTGTTTGTTCAGAAGGAGCAAGTGATGATATAAAATTACTAAACTGCCCGGCAACTGTTCCTCCTACCATAGCTCCGATAGATCTTCCCATATCTGCTCCAGCTTTTGCGCCACCAATTCCACCTATATACGCACCTCCCACAGCTCCTAAAACAGATACAATTGCGCCACCAACCATAGCGGCTTTCTGATTACCACTCATCTCAAAAAATGACTTACTCCTGGACGTTCCATCTGAAGTACTATCAGAAAACTGAACTTTCTGAAGAGGTGAGAGTTTTGTGTACATTTTTTGATAATCTTCTCTTAAAGATTGCACAGTCTTTGGCGATTGGTTTTCGGCTATTATTATTCCTATATATTGTCTATCATGCATAGACAACGCCAGTTTTTCTATTCCCTGTACAAACTGATTATTTGATTGTTCTTTCTCATTTTTTGTGCTTCCTACAACACTAACAGATGCTACATTATCCTGATTAATAATTTTTTCAGAAAGTGTGGCTATACTTGTTCTATCAACATTTTCAATCTTTGCGCCCGGAAAATGACCAACCAATGTATTCTTAAGAGTATCTCCAAGAGTAACTGTTGATCTTTTATACTTTTCATCCATTTCATTATTTCTGACACCGATGTAGAAATCAGTTTTCTCGCCGTCAGAATCAAGTATTATAAATATCGATGCATTATAAGTTGATAATGTATTAAATACAGTAGTGAATTTATCTGTAGCTATTTCATCCTTCGGGTAAACCATTTCTGTAACTTTATACATACGTATATTGTCAATAAGATCTTCTTCAAGCGGAAGCATGGCGTTTATTGGGCATATTTGCATTTCCGTTAGTCTTGCAAGATACTTCTTTCTAATTCCCTCTTCAATAATCTCAAGTCGATTTTCTATTGTTAAGGGTTCTGAACTTACAGAAAGCTCTTCACTTTCTCTAATCTTTAACTCATTCATAAACTTAACTCCTTTCTATCGACTCTAATCTTTCTGAAAATGAATTCAACCAATCAACATCTTTTTGTAATTCCTGGATATCTGATGACAATTGGACAGAGAATCTGTTTTTATCTTCAATTCTTTCATCTAACAACTTAATCAGCTTTTCTGAGTATTCAAGAGATACTTTATTACTATGTTCTTGAATTTCTTTGTTTCTTTCTTCTATAACTCTATCGATTACCGGCGTAACTATACTGACAGCACACTCTCTCCATTGCTGGCATGAATAAGTAGTGACAAGTACTTCTTCTTTATTATCGCTAGTTGCATTTATCACTTTATGAAATGCATTAAACAAACCTTCTTTAGGTTTTTCATAGTGTTCTTCTTTTATCTTCAGCAGATCTAAGGCAATACCATCGAATGAACTTATATAACTCTCAAATTCAGAGTTTATATGATCTTTAGGTGTGTGAACCTCTTTTGCTTTATCATATATTTCAATACAATTATCAGTCGTACTATTTATATACCAGGACGTATTCTGCGAAACTGTTTCAATAAACTTCGTCCACTGATGCTTTATTTCTTCTTCAAATTGTCCGGCAAGTTTTATAGCTTCCTCGTAGCTTGTAATTTTTGTTTTCTTTATTTTCCACGAAGTCAGCATATCCATCATTACACTTTTTGTCGACTCCCAATCAACTGTAATTGATGTCTTGTTAATGTTGTCCAATTCAACTATAGAATCCTTTATCGTAGATATGTGATCTTCAATCATCATAATATTGGACATAACTTCACTATTTGCTTTATCAGCTTCATCTTTTTCTTTACTCAATTCGGATTTTAATGAGTTCACTTCCTTCCTTATAGCAGACAAGTACTCTCTGATATAATCGGAAACGGGATAATATTCAAAATATCTTCTCAAGGTAGTATCAGAAATTGAGTTTATAATGCATGTTTTTGAAAAATCAATATCCTCTAACAATCTCCGATACATTTCCATTTTATGCTTAGACCTAACAAAAATAAAAAACTGTTCTGCAATAACATCACTATTCTCTTCAAGAATGGTAAAAAGCAAAGTCTGAAGTTCCTGAACAGTCATTCTTTCAGCCTCAATAATAATAGGTGTATCTTTCAATTCAGTATTATCTAATTCCTTAACATTAGGTATAACTTCGATAGACACATTTGTATTATCAAATGAAAAATCACCAAGTTTAATATCTCCAATAATAACCAGTGAAAAACTATTATCAAATACGTCCTGATTCTCTATTTTAAATGTGTCAAAATCAAAACGTTCATTACGGTTATTATCCATCCATTCATTAAGCGCAGTGATTCCGGCCATTTTATCACCCCGCTTCTCCATTGTCTTAATATGACTACATCTTACATCATCTGCTGATACTTTAGCTTTCCTAAATGAATCTACAATATCTTCATATTCAAGATCCGGACCGACAAATTCCAAATCAAAATCATATCCATTCATTTCATCATAAAGAATATGAGGAATTTGGTTCATCCAAATCTGCAAAGGAGTCTTATCATATTTTTCAACAAGACTATTGATATGAGGTTCCTTCCCATTGAACTCCACTTTACAAGCCATCAAATATGGATTGTAGTCTATCTTTACTTTGACCATATTTCCTTCTCCTTTTTGCTGCATGTCTAATTTTCTTTTCCAGCCTATTAATGCACAAAGAGCAGACAGGTCTTATCTTCCTGTCTGCTCCTTATTATTTCATGTTAGTTCTATATATGTTTTGCTGTATCTTACCCCTCATCTGCATTCACCCATTGCCCTTGGATTTCCTCAGATTGTAACAAGTATATTGTATCAAACCGCTTACGAAGTTACCACCTATACTTTTGATATAGATGGATAAAATTACCGCCCTGTCTCCACGTAAAGGAAGACAGGGCGGTTTTGAGTTGAGTAAACTGAAAAACTTTTTCTTTTAACTCTGTTTACTTCATTTCAATAAACCTGCTATAGAACCTTGCAAGAAACGCAGCACAATGATCCCTTCTAGCAGGCTTATTTGGATTAAGCTTTCCGCTCGAAGTACCAGATAAAACCCCCTGATCTATTGCCCACTTAAGGTACTCATGCGATCCTTCTTTAATATCGTTATAATCAGCATAGTTTTCCAGATTAGTATCTGTATCAGCAGCATACATTTCTTCATATCCCATATAATCTGCATACTTCTTTAGCATGATCGCTATTTGGGTCCTGCTGATAGGATTATCAGGCTTGAATACGTATCCGGAAAAACCACTGATTATACCATTGCTTGATGCCCACATGATTTCATCGTATCCTGAAGCTCCTACCGGTACATCATCAAAGTCTGCTACATTACATTCATATTCCGGTCTACCCGCCATATTGTAAAGCATTATTGCAAATTGTGCTCTGGTAACATTCCGTTCCGGCTTATAGTTTACAAGACCATTTTCATCAGGTTTTCCAAATCCGCCCACTATACCTCTGTCATACGCATATCTTACTTCTTCTGCTAATGTGTCTTCAGGATGCATATCCTTAAACGGCCAGAAAGTATCTGGGATTTCTTTAACAGTGTTAACTACAAGTGCTTTACTTGGATTACTCTCCCTAGTGAATCCTTTTGCTGTTTTTTTAGCAACTATTGAATACGTTGTTTCCGGTTCAAGATCCTCAAATACATTTGACTCCTGCCAATTAATACCATCTTTCGAGTAAACACATCCCTCCATTGGTTTTACTGATATAGAATTAGATGTAACTGATTCCAGCTCAGGAACTGAAGGCGTATAGAATCTGTCAAACACCTCAATTACTATATCTGTTTTGGTCAGAATACCGTTTATATAATATGCAAGTCTTACCTTACCTGGTCCCAATGCTATAATGGTATCACCGTCTATTACTGCGATTCTTCCACAATTCAGTACGTCAAAAGCTGAACCATCATGAACTACTTCTGAGCCATCTGAGTTCACTTCATCAATTGCCAGCCATTCAAAGCTTTCTCCATTTTCAATTTCTCTGTTAAATGTTTTGCTGATTACACATGAATTGTATACAAGTATTTCAGCTGGTACTCCTTCAATAGTTTCTACCGTAAGAGGTTCAAGCGGATTTTCTGCTTCTATAGCCGGAATCACCTCTTCCTTTGTCTCTCCACAGACACGGCAGGTGTATCTTCTGAGACCGGTATGTATTTCTGTAGGTTCAGAAATTATTACAGAATCCCAAATATGTCCCTTAGTTTTTTCAATTATTGTGCCTTCCGTAATATTCTCGCCGCATCTATTACACTTCGTATACGCCGTGAAACCACATTCTGCACAGGTTGCAGGAACCTCATCGACAGTTACTTCATCGTGACCAAGTGCAGGTATTTCCTCCTGTTCTTTAATGACCTCGTAACATCTTGAACAACGTCTCCCCTCAGTTAACCCTGGCATAGTACATGTAGGTTCTACCGGGTTACTTACAATTTCATCATGACCAAGAGGTGCCATTTTTTCAATCTTTGTATTATTACATATACTGCAGCTGAAAATAATGATGCCTTCTTCCGTACATGTCGGAGCTTTTATACATGTCCCCCTCTTACTCCATGAATGCTCGGTTTTACTTATGACTTTGGGTGCATCCAGTATCTCACCACAGACTGAGCATTTCTTCCCTTTTGTGTTACCCTCCTTAACACAAGTTGCTTCAGTTGGCGGAATTTCTTCTTCTATATGTCCGGCTGCCTTTATTATTTCCTTCTTAGTTTCATTACACCTGTTACAGGTAATTGTCTTTTCACCATCTTCAGTACAAGTAACTTCTTTAGTAACCTTACCAGAATCCCAATCATGTCCAAGTGCTGGCTTGTTTTCCACCTGAGCCTTTATAATTGCTTTGCATCTGGAACAGTGTATTCCTGCTGTCAGCCCGGGTTCGGTACATGATGCTTTCACTGCATCATCTATCACTTCTTCATGCCCAAGCGCCTTTATTTCTTCCTGCGGTTTTATGATTTCTTTACATCTGGAACAGTGAATACCCTCTGTCAGTCCAGGTTCGGTACACGTTGGTTCTACTGCATCATCTGTCACTTCATTATGACCAAGGGGATTAATTGCCCCTCCTTCAATAATATCCCCGCACCTAGTGCATTTTCGATCAGCCTCTTTACCTCCCTCTGTACACGAAGGCTCTACGTACGTACCCTCAATCGGTTGATAATCATGATGCTTAGTCACTATTCTTTCTTCTTTAGAATCGCATCTTGTACACCTGTAAAGGATTATACCATCTTCTGTACAGGAAACCTCTTTTATTACTTCTCCTTCGTCCCAATCATGTCCCAATCGGTTAACTACTTTTTGAGAGACCGTAACTGTTCCACAATCAAGGCATTTTTTGCCTTCAGTCAAGCCATCTGATGTACAGGTAGGAGCTACAGCCTCTAAACTATATGTATTATGCGGCTTCTTTTGTATACTTTCGTTCTTTGTAGTATTACATCTCACACAAGTAAATAGTTTTGTTCCCATTTCAGAACATGTTGAATCTATTACTACAACCCCATCATCAAATTTATGATTATATTTCTTACAATACTCTTTAACGCTTAATACATTAACATTTAGTGAAGAATCAACTTTTGGCTCTTCAAGAGTTAATGCTACCATCTCAGAACCTGTTTTTATAGATGATAATGTTTTATTATTTTCAACCTTTATTACATCATCTGTATCATTCATACCTAACATAGATGCAATAGCAGTTCCAGAAAAGTTGATATCACAAGACTCCCCTGAATACATATCTAAATTACTGATGCCATTACTTCTATACATCCTGGCATCTCCTTCAATATTACATTTTGAATAATACTTTATATGCTTTTCGTCATCATTAACTCCTGAAAACTTAATATAATCACTAGGAAAGTTTATTTCTATATCCTCGGAATCTATATTTAACAATGAATAGTCGTTCCATGCGCTTATATTTATTTCACTTGAATCTACAACTATATCAGATAATAAAGTATCTATATTAACTCCTGTATTATTAAACTTAATTACAGATTCCTGCTCCTGCTTGAGATTTTTAATTGTGATATTGTTCTCATTGCTGACGTAGTGATCTCCATTCTTAAAAACTAACGAACTGTCTCCATACATATAAAATGCTGTACGGTTATCTTCATTTTTGCCGGTAATCAGATCTCCGGATATTCTTATTTCTCCACCCTTTAATAGATAGTATCTGGTATATGACCAGCCAGTGGTATAATAATATGTATACCCGTAAATATAAAGATTCTTATTTACATCCAATACTGACGTTCCTGACATTCCAAATCCGCCATTAATAGTTACATCACTACATGATACTATCTGAGAATTATTAAGGCCCATGGAATCAACATCAATACTATTCCCCGTCCCATTTTGAAAAAGCTTTCCATCACTGACAGATATACTTCCATTTATATTTCCATCTATGTTACATTCACCATTTGAAAATGTAATACCTTTTTTCACATCTCCGCGGATATTTCCCAATCCGTCCTTGATAGTTATGTGTCCATTAGCATCACCAACTTGATTGTAGTTACCATTTGTCAGAGATATTGAGCCAGTAGTTATGCCTGAAGTATTAATAGTATAACCATTAGCATTTTTGATCTCTATATCAGTAGTAACATAATCCAAATTCATATTGCCGTATAGGTTATCAATTTCTAAATCCGTCTGAATATCAACATCAGGATTTTCCAGGCATAAATGTGATATACTTCCGGAAGTACCCGGAAGAATAAGCTTTTGTTTTTTATTTCCACAGAGTTTTAATACAAAGTCACTTGTAGAACTGAATGAATAATAATATGGTCCGCCCCACATTGTCTTTCCATCCACATCTTCCACTCCGTATAAATCACCATACAATTCCATTGTCCCGGCTTGCAGAAAACACGTATATAAACCTAAAGCCCACCAACCAGCCGTATACCCATTAGCATACAGATTACCATAGACAACAAAGCGTGCTTTATCACTCTCGCTTGTTACTCGCCCACTGTATGAAAAATCCCCTTTAGAAATAATCGTTCCGCCATAATTATACAGGGAATTAACAGCAAATCTATTTGCCTCAATACATGAATCTTCCTGAATGTAGTAGTTGCCTCCCGCTTTACCTTCAACCTTTACGGTTCCATAACAGCTTAAAGTTCCTCCCCCTGTATCCCCGGTTATTGAGACGTTATGAAAGTAGTTTGTACCCCCGCAGCTGAGCCCTTGCTTTGCAATCAGAGTGCAATCATTAAAACTCACCCCTCCATACTTATCATCAGACTCAGTTTTAATGCCTTTATCACTTCTGATTATTCCTCCGTTGCCAATCACCTGAACCTGTCTTATGAGACTATCTCGTTTGGAAATAACGCTTCCAGTCCCAAACAAGTATAGCTTTCCAGTACTGCGATATTCATTTAAAAAGTCAACTCTATCAGACTCTAAACTGTGTCCATTTGTATTTACAGTTCCGCTATGAATCAACAGATATGAAGACTTCACATCTGATTCAATATTAATAGTCCCTCCACTCAGTTCTATTCCCCCAAAAACTTTGCCTTGAAATACCGGCAGTTCAGTTATCTCTCCGTTCTCTGTTTTATATTCACAAACTTCTTTTCCGTTTCGAGAAAAGATATTAACTGTCTGACCGGTTTTTACTGTACACGTTATCTCCGAAATAATAAAACTGCTTTCGTCAATATCCTCTCCGAGTGCCATTTTAGCGCATAATTCTATATAATACTCATAACTATAGTCTCTCTTCAGTGAGTTCATGATAATTCTAATCTGAGCCTGCTGATTAGTTTCCGAACTGGAAAACAAGCTTGATTTTGTTATATCCAGTGCAGCCTCTAAATACATTACCATTGTTTTAATATAAGTATTATACAGAAACTCATAATTATTGATTTTTTCTAAACTCACCTTCCCTTGACTACTGATATCTTCATACATGCTTTTTCTAAGTTCCGTCAATCCCATATCTATCGACGACAGAAAACCATCAAGTAAATAATACCTTGTAATATCAGTAGCAGATGGCATGTGCTTATCATAAAAGTAATCGATCACGTTTATTATTACTTTAAGTACTGCCCATTCACCATAAGCATAACTCCATTGAAGATTATTTGAGAGTAACAGATCACTAATCTTATCGATAACAACATCATTTGCAATATAATCACAGAATTTAGGCAGGAATAGTTTACTGTAATTATTCAGATATCTTTCCAATCCTTCCGATAATACGGTGTCTTTAGGTATTAAATCATACAGAGTCTTAATCACTTCATAATTGACATGATATGATTCCAACAAAAAAATATAGTATTCGGCTATACTGATTTCATCTTTTAAAGACAGGCTGATATAATATTCCCTGTCCATCACCGCCTTTTTTATTTCCCTTAATTCCTTTTCAGTGGTAACATCTTTATAGTAGGCATCAATCAATAGATTAAAATCGTCCCTGTCGAATGCATCTTTCACATCTTTTAAAGTATGGGTTTTCCTATAATTCGAATATACACCCTCTACTTTTCTGATTGCATTGCTTAATGTAGTCTCGTTATCAAATACCTCATTAATATAAAGAATCGTAAGATCATCAAGCTGGTCTTCATATGGTGTTGAAATCTTGTCAGAAAACTCAGCAAACTTCATTTTATATACATTTGCCAAAGCTAAAGAATTGTTAGATACTGCCTCTTCAACAGCTGCAAAAAACAAATCTGTCTCTGATAATGATACTGCCGCATCCCTTCCAACCGATTTCACGATCTGCAAAGGTTTTGTATCAGCTGTTAGACATCCAGTATAAACATTAAACAGATCTGTATAGCTAAACCCATATTCAGTAGTAAACTCTTCGTTTCTTTTATCAATAATACTGGTATCTAATTCCATAGAATCTCCATCAGCAAGTGCCTTAGTATTAAAAAAACATACAGAGATACATAGAATCATTACTATAACAAATAACCTTCTAATCATATTCCTCATACTACAATTCTCCATAAGTAATCATATAACATATAAATATATTAATCGTTCAATACATATTGCAAATCTTTTAAAAGCCTGTCAAAACTGATACTATTTCTGATTCTAGCATATCAGTACAATCAAATCCATAATCAGCCTTCTAATTATGGGCATAAATCGCAAATAATGTAATTAATCTCATTACCAAAGCTCATCACTTAATTCTAACTACCAAGGTCAGATATAGTTTAAAACGTCCCACTGCATTTCCTATATTGTAATCAAATGCATATGCACTTGTCATGCGCAAAATGCCCTCATATGGATTTACCAGAGAAAGTCAGGTATCTAAAGTTTTTTGGGCCTGAGTTTAGAGATAAAGATAGGAGAGACATTTATTGTCCCTCCTTATCTCTTATCGTATGATAGTTTTGCAGACCTCAACAGAAAGGAGGATACATGAATAGTATCATAATACTTCACAACTCAGAAGATACAGATATCATCATATACCCCCATTTATCTCCTTTACTTTCTCTTGCCACCCAAGGATGCCGTAGTCTTTTTCACATTTGTCTTTGTTGTTGTAACAGTACCGGAAGTTGTCTTTTTTGCTCCTTTTTTAACAGTAGCAGAAGGCGTCTTTTTTGTTGCTTTTACCGGATTTACTGCATTTTTCTGTGAGGTTTTGGCCGGAGAAAGCTTTATGTTTGCTCCGGTAAAAAGCGTATCAAAAGTACTCATAGCATTTTCTCTCGCAGCCTTTGCCTCGTCAGAAAGCTGTGCAGAATCCATATCCAATACTTTCTTCACGTTCCAGAGATTGGTAACTTCTCTAAAACTAATACTTCTTTTATATTTACCTGTAACTTTCAGCCGATCACTGACTTATCAGAGGGCAGGTCTACGGACTGAACATTTCAATTTCGTGTTCTTTCCAGATACCCATCCATATTATGTATTAACATAGTAAGTATAACAAAAGATCAACACCTGGCTGTAATGTAATCCTCAATTTATGAATCCCGTCACTCCGTTTTATCTTCACAATAGTCATCCTGAAGCTGCAGCCGTTCCAGTTCAAATCTGAAATCCTTGAGGATTCCGGATAGGATGACAAATGCATAGCTTCCGCTATAACTCAACGCAGGATATGAGTACTCTCCCTCATCATCCATTCCGTAGCGGTCTATCCGCTCCAGGCACTTGGCCCACTTGTCACGAAGTGCCTCCAGCTCTGAAACTGTCCTGTCCAATACATCTTCCGATATGGATTCTTCTCTGGAGAATCTTTTAATCCTGTTGATATGCTCTGAACAGCTGTAAACCAGTTTCTCGATATTATTTCTGATCAGGATCCGGTCCTGTTTCATGCTGTTCATCCCTAGTCTCCTCTTACACGATATGATCAAATACAAAAAATAACACCCTAACGAATGATCTCTGATGACCGTTTATTAACCCTTCAGATAGTTCTTTAGAAATCAGGGTAGTATGGCCCGTGACCTCTTGGTGTCCTCACTAGCCTACAATTTAACATATCTTTGATTTTTGCTATTAGGTTTGTCAGGTATCGTCATACGTATCAGTCCTAAATCAATTGCCGGATTAATATAATTCTTTCGAAGCGTTTCTTTAGACTTCAATCCGAGTTGGACCATAATATCATTCGATGTATACGGAATATCATACTCCATCAGTTCAAGCATCTTTTTTACATATTCAGTGGTTTCAGCATTTGCTTTATTAACCTGTAACATGACATCATCTAAGACGTTATCAATCATATCAAGCATGAATTCAATAAAGACATCGGAATTTCCTAACGTGTTACATTTGGCGATAGAATCATAGTATTGTTCCTGAAATCTCTCTATCTGGCTTTCCAATGGGATATATTCAAATACATTTCTCCAACGATACAGGAACACAGTATGCCAAAGTCTTGCCATACGCCCATTCCCATCAGCAAATGGATGTATAAACACAAAGTCATAATGAAAGACTGCTGCCATTATTAAAGGATGCACTTTTCCTTCATATTTTTTTACCCATGAAAGCAAATCCTTCATAAGGATTGGTACCATATGAGGTGGTGGTGCAACAAATATACACGTATCCCCGGAGAAAACACCTTCATCTCCCTTACGAAACACCCCTGACTCCTCTACAGTCAGATGCGTCATGATACCATGAATCTCTTTTAACTGTTGTATGCTTGAGGGATTTATCTCAGATATTTTTTCATAAGCAGCATATGCATTCTTTACCTCTTGGATTTCCTTCTGATCACCTATTACCAAATGGCCATTTATGACATCCCTAACCTCGTTTAAAGTAAGAGAATTAGCTTCGATTTTTAGTGATGAGTGAATCGAACGGATACGATTATTTCTACGAAGATGCGGTTTGGATTCCAGTTCTCTATGACTGGTAATCTTTCCAACTTTCTCAGATATAGAAGAGACCTGTTCCAACATCTTTTCTGAAATTGTATAAGGTGGAATATAACTCTCCATATGCCTGCTACCTCTTTTCCATCTTGCTTATTATCTTGCTTATTATCTTACATATTTCTAATTCCCATGTCAATTTTAAATCCCCTCTTTTTTTAAAAAAGAAGCTTTCCAGATATTATTCTGGAAGGCTTCAAATAGAAAATTCACTATCATTCTTTATTTCTCTCTTCATTGTAAGTCAAAGTACATCTGACCATCATACTCCTCTTCGGATCCACTGTATCCTTCCATCTCTTTTTCTATCCATGCCATGATCACATCCACGATGTACATCTGCTCTGCCTCCGTCATTTCTCTGCCGGGATTTATATGATGCCATTTACTGAGACAGCTTCTGCAGCAACATGCTGTGGCGTGCTGGGCTATGAATACCGGGTGTCCCTTGGTAGGTGTCTGCTTACCATCATTGGGTATTATCGCGGGAGCAAGCCGCTTTGCGATAATGTCCTTCGCATGAGCCTTGATAGTATCAAGTGATTTCTCCTTTACATACTTCTTATCTTTATCCGAAAGATGGAAATGGCTTCTGAACTTTGATCCTGCAAGACGCCTGAATAATTCGTCCATATAAAAGCCTCTTAGTCCTCTCCTACAAGGTGTACTGTTATATAATCATGCCCGGTTGCGGGAAGATACTTCTCTATTATGTCCAAAGTCTTCATCTTCAAGCTCGATGTACATACACAAGGATGACATCCAATATTCTCGTCCTTCAAAACATCTTCATCGATAAGGAGCTGTACAGCGTGATCTTTATCATTCATTAAACCCATAATGCTTACCGCCCCGGTTCAATATCGAGATACTTAAGCATATCCTCAGAATCCGCGAAGGAAAGCCTTGCTGAATTAATCTGTGAAGAAAGTTCTTTTGTCTTAAACTTCTTATCTCCCGGCATCATCAGAAGATAGTACTTCGTTTTCTGCCTGTTACACAGGAACAGATTCTTACAGATTATCACACCAAGAACCGCATCTATCTCGTTACATGCCTCCATATTATCTGCTGGCGCATGATCTGTACGCTTGTATGTTATACCGAGATTATCGAGGAAATCATATGTACGTATTTCTCTGGGTAATCTTCCTTCCAAATCTTCCGGTCTGCCATCATGTAATTCCATTTGCATTAATGCTCCTTTTTGTCCTCTTATTATAATAGGTGTGTGCGAACCACCCTTGCTCTTCTCATATTACCGCCTGAACAGCCATTCCTCAACATCCCCATTTCGATTATAATCAGGTACCATACGATGTCACCTCGATTCCAAAAAAAACAATACTGCCCTATTAAAATCTTCCGGATGTTTGCTCGCTATAAAATGATTGCCATTAAGAAAAACAAGTTCTGAACCCGGAATGCTCGAAGCTATCAGTCTTGTGTGTTCTTCTTTTATCATATCTCTTGTTCCGGCAATTACCAAAGTCTTTGATTTGATTTTGGCAAGTTCTTCCGGTTCCACGTTAGGATCGTTTACCATCAGACCGAGCATTTCCGCATTCAATCTTACAGAATCACTTTTTTTTGCAAATCTCTTTGCAATCTTATAACCTATTTCGATGGGAATCTGCGTAGACCGCTTCACCCCGGCCGGATTCAGATTTGCTCCATTCAGAATCAACCGATTTACTCTATCCGGATACTTAACAGCAAAAATCATAGCTATATTTCCGCCATCCGAAAATCCAAGTAAATGTGCCTTTTCTATCTGGTGCTCGTCCATGAAACCCAGCAGGTCATCAGCAAACTGGCGTATGGTAAATGGCTTGTCGCCTCTCGGTGTTTTTCCGTGTCCTCTTGTGTCTATTGCATATACATGATACATTTGGGAGAACCCGTCAATCTGTCCCTGAAAATAGTTGCAGTTTTCTCCATTTCCATGAAGCAGAATAAGCGGTTCCCCATTCCCTTTTTCTATGTAATAGTGTTTAATGTCCATTATCTTATCGCCGAACTCTCTGTAATTACGAATTTTTCATCGTCTATAAAACTGTAATATAATTATGTGCCAATTTTATCATGATTCATGATGAAATCAAAGAGATTATATATAGACAAAACGAGCTGTAAGCGGTAATACTACCGCCATACAGCCCGTCAATTATCTTAGGATATCTCAAGTTCACTGAGATTATTATTTCTTGCACCAGAAGTGCCATTCCGGAGCTTCCGGAAGCTCTTCTTTCTTAATGCATGCCTTGATCACATTTTTATGAACACCAATGAGGCATCCAAGAATAAGACTGAAAAGCGCAACGCATACTATAGCGCCTACACAGTTTTTCTTACCGCACTCTTTAACACAATCTGAACACTTTTTACACATAACTGTTTCCCTCCGTTTCTTACTTAAACTGTCTTACAAACTCTAAAGCTGCTTTTATATCATCTTCATTTGGTCTTCCCTTGTGTGCACCTTTGAACTCTCCCTTGCAGTGGAATTCTCTGGGATCCATCGGAATTCCGACTTTGTCTGCTTCAGCCTTTACCTTCTTGTAAGTGGACTTCAGCATGGCTGCTGTTCCAAAGTTGACTATCTTTCCTACTTTGCTCTTATCAAGAGATGCTACAAATGCCCTGACCTCCGGATCTATAGTAAATGCGTAATATGAATTTCCTAAAAACAAATAATCAACAGGTTCAGTTACCGGCTCACTTATAGGAAGAGCCTCAACCCCAAGTTCCCTGGCAACAGCCTCCGCCAGTCTTTTTGTATTTCCGGTCTTTGTATAATATCTTACTGCAAATGACATGTTCATCATCTCCCTTTTACTTTTTAAGTATTATATTGTATCAAATATAATTTGTCAACACATATTTTAAAAATTGGTGAAATCCCGCTTTGGCAAATGTGGTGATCTCCATGAACAGGTCAATCCTCTTTAGCAAACAGGCAGAAGCTAATGTTATAACTTCTGCCTGTTAAATTAATGTTTGTTTAATTGTTTCAGTTCTTTACTTAGTTATTACTTCTTCTTTTTCTGAGCTTCTTTGTTCGCAGATTTATCCATATCCTTGTTCTTGTTACTGATCTTGGACAGATTTACCTGCCTTCTCTTTGAAATAGAATTAACAACTTCATTCTTCAGTGTTTTGTTTCTGATAGATTTTTCAAGAATATTAAGCACATCATTCCGTGTCTCCGGACGGTTAAACTCATTTTCTGCAAATCCATCAATTATATCACTCACTGTTGGTATTTTCTTTATTGCATTAACAGTTTCTTTCAGGAAATTCTCTCTGCATGATGGAGCTGTCAGAAGGCCCTGAACTACATGCTTATTATCAGTACATATCTGGGCAAGAACTATCTCTCCAAGCTTGTTGTACATGAAATCCTTATCATTATCACTGAAGCTCTTCTTAGCAGGGAGAACTTTATCTGCAAGTCTGGTATCCTTATTGTCAGCTCCCATCAATATAAGCTTCTTCTGATTTTCTTTCATAAGCCTGTCTGCATTTTTGCTTACTGAAGCCCATGTATTGTATTCAATCTTTCCATTTTTTTCAACAAGTGATTTGAATACCGGATTCTCGGAAAGTTCTTTCACCTTTGCTTCAAATATCTTTGGTTCAAGCGTCTTTCTGGCATCTTCGAGCATTTTAGGTGTAGCATCCGGATCAACCAGCAGATTAGCATAATCCTGAAGAATATAATCTTTAGCACACTGCTTAGGTGTCTGTCTCTTGGTAGGCTCTTTGATATCAAGAATGATGGACTCGCTATAAAGTGTATTATAACTTGCCTTTACCTTCAGCTTTGAGAAGCTCTCCAGTTTACTCCTGAGCAGGAACTGTTCATGTGCAAGCTGGTTCCGTTCAACAAACGCTCTATCCTGCTTCATTACGCTCTTCGGTCTTTCCATTACACCTAATTTATAGGTATTTTCAATAAACTTACATTTTTCTTCAAGAAGGTAATCGCAAGCCTTGGTGAAATGATGTTTGGTTTTGCCTTTAGCGTTAGCCAACTGACTTTCTGTATAAATAACATACGCATTGTTGGAGAATTGTCTTCTGTAACCGTCATACATTTCAGCCAGTTCGAAAGCACGAGTCTGTCCATCATTGGCAACATCTAATCTGATGCCGGCATCGCCTTCCTTCTTACCGATCTTAGGTCTACGCTTATCATAGTAATTAAAGCAGGCTGTTCCGAATTCTCTAAGCGATTTCGAAACACTGTATGGTGTTTCACCTTTACTCTTAAGAACCTCTATACATTTTCCAAGTGCACTGGCCATATTACGATACAATTCTGTTCCGGTACCCTCTGCTCCGAGCGGCTTTTTATCTCCCTGCTGCTCGACTCCTCTAAGCCTAGCTTCCATTCCTTCAAGTTCTTCAAGCATCTTTCTCTTTGCATAAACGTAATTATCATGATCATTTATGAACTGAGCTGATGCTTTTCGTACATCTTTGGCATCTTCCGGATCCTTAGGTATCTCAGTTTCAACCTTGATGCCCAGAACTTTTATCTGCTTAAGCTGGCGATTTAAGGCTTCATCTACGTATTCCTTGTTCTCTCCCGGAATCTCATCAATAATTTCAAATCCGTCAAACTCAGATTTATTACCTGAAGCTGGCGCCTCTTCGATCTTGTTCTCGATCTTGTTCTCGATCTTTTCCTCGATCTTCTCTTCTTTCTTTTCTTCTTTCTTCTCCTCTT
>JAFUVQ010000029.1 GCA_017477505.1 Eubacterium sp. | reverse complement strand
GAAGAAGCTGAACTGATTGCTCTTGAGTATAATATCATCTGTGAGCAGGAAGTTAAGGTAGATATAGTTGAGGAAGCTCTTAAGGATATAGAGGATCCTGAGGATTCTCTTGTAACAAGACCACCTGTAGTCTGCGTAATGGGTCACGTTGACCATGGTAAGACATCACTTCTTGATGCAATCAGACAGACATCAGTAACTCAGGGTGAGGCAGGCGGTATCACTCAGCATATTGGTGCTTATACCGTAAATGTAAATGATCAGTCTATCACATTCCTTGATACACCCGGTCATGAAGCCTTCACTGCAATGCGTATGCGTGGTGCTCAGGCTACGGATATCGCAATCCTTGTTGTTGCGGCTGATGATGGTGTTATGCCTCAGACAGTTGAAGCTATCAACCATGCAAAAGCGGCAGGAATCGAGATTATAGTTGCTGTAAATAAGATTGATAAACCTTCTGCAAATATCGAAAGAGTTAAGCAGGAATTGGTTGAGCATGAGCTCATTGCCGAAGACTGGGGTGGTACAACAATATTCTGTCCTGTATCGGCACATACAAAAGAAGGTATCGATAACCTTCTCGATATGATACTTCTTACTGCCGATGTTCTTGAGCTTAAGGCTAACAAGAACCGTAAGGCAAGAGGTGTAGTAATCGAGGCAAGTCTTGATAAGGGACGCGGCCCTGTTGCATCACTTCTTGTTCAGAAGGGAACACTTCATGTCGGTGACTTCCTTTCAATCGGTGAGGTTCATGGTAAAGTAAGAGCTATGATCGATGATAAACAGAGACGTGTTAAGGAAGCTACACCTTCAACACCTGTTGAGATAATCGGTCTTAACGGAGTACCTAATTCAGGAGATATATTCATTTCTACTGAGACAGAGAAAGAAGCTAAGCAGATTTCTGAAGCATTCATCACCAGGGGCAAGGAGAATCTTATAGCTGAAACCAAGAAGGGTATGTCACTTGATGATCTCTTCACCAAGATGCAGGAAGGAACTCTTAAAGAACTTGATATCATTATCAAGGCTGATGTACAGGGTTCTGTTGAAGCAGTTAAGCAGAGTCTTCTTAAGCTTTCAAATGAAGAGATTGTTATTAAATGTATACACTCAGGCGTTGGTGCAGTTAATGAATCTGACGTTACTCTTGCATCTGCATCAGATGCTATTATAATAGCATTTAACACCAAGGTAGAGCCTATGGCCAGAACTCTTGCAGATCAGGAGAAGGTTGACCTTCGTCAGTACAGAGTTATTTACAATGCTATAGATGATATTGAATCTGCCATGAAGGGAATGCTTGATCCTGTATATGAAGAGCGTATTACAGGCCATGCCGAGATCAGACAGATATTCAAGGCATCAGGTATCGGTAATATTGCCGGAAGCTATGTCCTTGATGGTGTTATCGAACGTAATTCATCTGCAAGGATCACAAGAGACGGGGATCTTGTCTTCGAAGGTAAGATCGCATCCGTTAAGAGATTCAAGGATGATGTTAAAGAAGTTAAGGCGGGCTTCGAGTGCGGTCTTGTATTCGATGGCTTCAATGAGATACGCGAGGGCGATCAGATAGAAGCATACAAGATGGTTGAGGTCCCAAGATAGGAAAGGGTGAACCTTATGAATAAATCCGGTCACAGAAGCGGCAGGAATAACAGCGATATTGAGAGAGTACTTGGTGAGATAATCAGAAGGGATCTCAAGGATCCCCGTATAGGTCTTATTACATCAGTTGTTAAGACAGAAACCACAAAGGATCTTTCGGAGTGCAAAGTTTATATAAGTGTTCTGGGAGATGAAAAGGTTCAGAAGGATACCTTCGAAGCTTTGGGCAGAGCAGGTGGCTTTATCAGACATCGACTTGCTGAGATACTCAATCTGAGAAATACACCGCAGTTACATTTCATTCATGACCGTTCTATAGAATACGGAGTGAATATGTCTAAAAAGATTGATGAGATTGTCGGTGCAGATAGAAGTAATGAAGAGGAATAATCTATGCTAAAAGATACACCGGATAAATCCAAAAGGCTTATGAAGCTTATAGCCGCAGCTGATTCAATTGCTATCATAGGCCATGTTAAACCTGATGGAGACTGTATAGGCTCCATTCTCGGATTGGCAAATTATATAATTGATAATTATCAGAATAAGACTGTAGATGTTTTTGCTGAAGCATTTCCCGCATCCTTTAAGATACTTAACGGAGCCAGGAAGATTAAGCATGATGCGCCAAGGAAAGGTTATGACCTTGCTATCTCTGTAGATGTTTCAGACACTGACAGACTTGGAAAGTTTCATGATCTTTACAGCAGAGCCATAACTACTATATGTATAGATCATCATGTAAGTAATAAAGGCTTTGGTGATTTTTCATACATTGACGCTGATGCGTCTTCTGCTGCAGAAGTTTTATGTGATCTTGTTGATATGGATAAAGTGAGTGAAAGGACAGCGAACTGTCTTTATCTCGGCATGGTCCATGACACGGGAGTTTTCAAGTATAGCTCGACATCAAGACATACCATGGAGCTGGCAGGTCATCTTATAGAGCTGGGTGCTGATTCACAGTTTATTATTGATGAAACCTTCTATAAGAAGACATATAAGCAGAACATGCTTATGGCAAAGACTATACTCGAGTCTATGCTTCATTTTGACGGAAAGGTTATTACAGGATACATTTCCAAGGCTACATTTAAACAGTTCAAGGCTACCAGTATGGATACTGAGGGTATAGTAGAACAGCTCAGACTTACGGATGGCGTTGAGGTTGCTGTATTTGTATATCAGAAAACACGTAATACATTTAAATTTAGTTTAAGATCCAAGAACAAAGTTGATGTAAGCGTTATTGCATCGGGTCTTGGCGGTGGCGGTCATAAGAGAGCTGCCGGCGTAGACCTTACGGGTAATATTGATGATCTGATGGGTGTTATACTCGGTAAGATAAAGGATCAGCTTGATGGTAAAAATGAAGCAGAATAATTATAATGGTATACTTATCATCAATAAGGAAAAGGGTTTTACATCTTTTGATGTTGTTGCAAAGCTGAGAGGTATACTGAAACAGAAAAAAATCGGTCATACGGGAACACTCGACCCGGACGCTACCGGAGTACTCGTGGTACTTCTGGGACAGGCCACAAAGCTTTCTGAACTGCTCAGTTCTGATACGAAGGTTTATACTGTAGGCATGCGACTTGGTATGACCAGTGATACAGATGATATTTCGGGAAATGTAAATGAGAGTGAGCATAACCCGCTTTCAGATATGGACCCTTCAAATCGAAGCATACTGATAGAAGAAACTGTAATGTCATTTGTATGTGAATATATGCAGCTTCCGCCTATGTATGCCGCTATCAAGGTGAATGGCAGGAAGTTATATGAATATGCCCGTGCGGGTATGGAAGTGGAGAGAACCCCCAGAAAGATCAGGATATTTGATATTTCTGATATTGTAGTTGATTATCCTGATGTAAGCTTTAATGTTTACTGCAGTAAGGGAACTTATATCAGAAGCCTTTGCAGAGATATCGGAGAGAAACTTGAGTCCGGCGGCCTTATGACATATCTGAGGCGGGACGTAACAGGTGATTTTTCGATAAAAGATGCGTTTACACTTTCAGAAGTTGAAAGTCTGGTGGCAGACGGTACATTTGAAGAAAAGATAATCCCTATAAATGATTTCCTTAAGGATTATCCGGAATACCATATAAAACCAGATTGCAGCAAGTTTCTTTTAAATGGAAATAAGCTTGGTTACGACTCATTTACACAGGATTACGAAAAGAAAGATAAGTATATCAGAGTTTTGTGCGATGATGAACTTGTGGCTCTTTATGAGGATACGGGTAGTGCATTAAAACCCTGTAAAATGTTTAGTTAACAGTATGAAGATTATAGATGATATAAGTAAAATTTACATTACTGATACAGCTGTGACCGTAGGTAAGTTTGACGGACTGCACAGAGGACATCTGGAGCTTATTAAAAAGCTGAAAGAAGCCAGGGAGGGTTCAAAATCAGTTGTAGTTTCTCTTGATTTTGACCGTCCATGCATTTTCTCCAAGAAAGAAATGACAGAGATACTTGAAGAATACGGAGTTGATTATCTGGTCAGACTTGATTTTGAGGATATAAGATCATTCTCTCCGGAAGAATTCGTAAGGCTTATTCTTGCTGAACATCTGGATGTGAGATATCTGGTTGCCGGAGATGACTTCAGATTCGGAATTAACAGAACAGGCAATGCCGATACATTAAAAGTGCTTGGAAGAATTTATGGTTTTCGTTTTGTCGGAATTCCGCGTATAATGTATAAGAATGATTATATAAGCTCCACCAGGATCAGAAACCTTCTGGAAGAAGGCAATATCAATGATATAAATGAAATGCTGGGAAGAAGCTTTTCATTTACAGGTGTAGTTGAGCATGGAAAGGCACTGGGACATACCATAGGATTTCCAACAGTCAATATCTATCCTGATTCAAAGCTCCTGCTTCCAAAGTTTGGTGTTTATGAATCAAATGTCATTGTTGAGGGGAAAAGCTATAAAGGCATCACCAATATCGGCATAAGACCTACTCTGGATGATGGTGAGAAGCCTTCACTAGAGACATATATCCTGGATTTTGATAAGGATATTTATGGACAGGAGATTAAGCTTGAACTCATTAATTTCATAAGAGAAGAGAAAAAGTTTGCTTCAGTTGATGAACTTAAGGCTCAGATAGCGGACGATATCTCTCATATATAAATCAGCATGTTACTCTGACATGCATTTCGCACCAATAGCTCAGTGGATAGAGCAATGGCCTCCGGAGCCATGTGCGGAGGTTCGATTCCTCTTTGGTGCACTAAATATTTGGTCTAAAAGATATATAGGTTTTCAGGAAAGGTATAATAACTATGGCAAGTAATTATCCGAGACGCAGAAACAGAAAAAAAGAGATTAAACTTAAGGTTATACTTGGCGTAATCTGGTTTCTTTTCATTTCTATAATCGTATTTGGCGGTATCTTTATATTCAAGAACAAAGATGAGATTGGAAAAGACCTGGGACTTTCTTCAAGATTTGCATATGAGACAAATGCAAATATGGAAGTGAATGCTCTGGTAAGAGATTACTATACAGCACTTGCTGCCTGTGATCAGGCTACACTTCAGGCAAGTGTTACCAATCCTTCTGATTTCGATGATATGACGATCTATCAGAATAAGTCTGATATCATTAAGGCATACTCAAATATCAACTGCTACACCCTTCAGGGACTGGGTGAGGATGATATTATCTGTTATTCTGTTTCCAATATTTCAATCAACGGTGTTGAGTCACAGCCTCTTGATATTATGACACTCCACATAGTAAAGCAGGGCAACAGTTATCTTATTGATAATGGTGAGTATTCGGATGAGTTAAAGGGATATATCAATACCTGTAATGCATCTAAGGATATTCAGGAACTGTTTACGATAGTAAAAGAAGACAATGAAAAATGCCTCGCCGAAGACGAGACATTCAGAAATTTTTATAATCAGATTTCTCCTCAGTAGTACTTAGAGTTTAATGCCTCTCTGTTCTACCGGAGTAGAGAAGACTATCTGGGTTTCGGTATTACCGAACTGCTGAAGCTGTCCTATGAAGGTGTCGAGCTCCTGAGTACTTGGGAAACATACTTTCATATGCATTGAGAAGTTACCGGTTACACAGTCACATTCAAGTACATTTGGTACGGATTCTATAAATGGATAGAATTCAGGCTTCTGCTTCGGATCGAGAGACAGATTAATAAATGCAGTTATATGAAAACCGAGAGATATTGGATCGACAGTGGCATGATAACCTTTTATGATGCCACTTTTTTCCAACCTTTCAATTCTTGCTGATACAGCAGGAGAACTGAGATCTATCTCGCTGGCAAGATGCTTGATCGGAAAACGGGCATTCTCCTGTAGCAGATTTACAATCTTGCGGTCAATAATGTCCAGATTATCTAATTTGTCCATTTGTCTTTATTCCTTCCTGTGATTAAACTCATGGCATATTATAAGCTTATTTTTTTAATAGTTCAAGCCTTAATTGTTTAAAATTTTAACAATGATGCGGTTATTACTTTAATATGGTAGATTAGCTCATGACAGACAGCTGATCCTTCATGCTTCAGGGAAGGGGCGCATTTTATATATTATTTGAATTGATATAGTCTCGGGAGGGCAGATATCGGGAATGTCTACATTTGTAAGAATAAATAAATACATCAGTGAGTCAGGTCTTATGTCCAGGCGAAAGGCTGATGAATATATTGAAAAAGGTCTCGTCACGATTGATGGCAAAATTGCTGTTCCCGGCGACAAGATCGAAGTGAATGATGACGGCAGCTGCAGCACAGTTGTTATCTGTGACGGCACAGTTGTTAAAAGAGAAGATAAGAAAGTCATAGTTGTTTATAATAAGCCTCTCGGTCTTACCTGTACTTCGAAGGAAGCTGATAAGACCAGCATTTATCATAAATTTGAATATCCTGTTCATCTTAATTATGTCGGAAGGCTCGATAAGGATTCTCAGGGCCTGCTTCTGATGACAAATGACGGCGAGCTTTCAAATATGATACAGAAGTCCAGAAACGGACATGAGAAGGAATATGTAGTCAGGGTAGATAAGGATATAGACAGTTCATTTATAAAGAAAATGCAGCAGGGCGTCCCGATACTTGATACTGTAACAAAGAAGTGTACTGTAAAAAAACAGTCCGCCAGAACCTTTACCATAATACTTACTGAAGGACTGAACAGGCAGATAAGACGTATGTGCGAGGCTCTCGGATACAGGGTGGTATTTCTGAAAAGAATCAGAGAAGTAAATATACTTCTGGGAGACCTGAAGCCGGGGGAGTATAGAGAGCTTACACCCGACGAGGAGGCAGAGCTCAGGCGAAAAGTGCAGAAGTAAACATCTGATAAAGCTCGGCGGAATTAAGAATTTAAGAAGCGTTGTCATTAAATGTATATGGGGGATTTATGACAGATAAGATTAAAAGGATTAAAGAGTTAACTGATATATTAAATGCAGCTTCCAAAGCATATTATATGGAAGATGCTGAGATCATGTCCAACTTTGAATATGACAGGTTATATGATGAACTTGTCATGCTGGAAAAAGAAACCGGAACAGTGCTTTCCAACAGCCCTACTGTAAAGGTGGGATATGAGGTTGTGAGTGAGCTTCCAAAAGAAGCGCATCCGGCTCCCATGCTTTCACTTGACAAGACAAAGGATGTGGAGCAGCTCAGGTCCTGGCTTGCCGATAAAGAAGGCGTTCTTTCATGGAAAATGGACGGACTTACTGTAGTTCTTACATATGAAGGTGGCGAGCTTGTTAAGGCTGTTACCAGAGGAAATGGAGAGATAGGTGAGGTTATCACTGCAAATGCCAAAACCTTCAGAAATATCCCCAGAAGCATAAGCTATAAGGGCAGTCTCACTATCCGTGGAGAAGCAGTTATCAAGTACTCGGATTTCGAACGTATAAATGCCGAGATACCTGATATTGACGCCAAGTACAAGAATCCCCGTAATCTCTGCAGTGGTTCTGTAAGACAGCTTTCCAGCGAGATTACCGCAAAGAGAAATGTCAATTTCTTTGCATTCTCCATGGTGGACCCGGATGATGCTGAACTTGCAGCTTCATTTAATGATTCATGCAGTAAAAGATATGAATTTCTCACATCCCTCGGCTTTGATGTGGTTGAGTACAGGATGGTAAATGCAGGGAATATAGCCGAGAACGTCAGGTATTTCTCACAGAAGATCATTTCAAATGATTTTCCTTCGGATGGCCTTGTGCTTACATATGAAGATACCAAATACGGAAGAAGCCTTGGACGTACAGCCAAGTTCCCGAGAGATTCCATAGCATTTAAATGGCAGGATGAAGAAGCGGTTACACATTTAAGAGAGATAGAGTGGAGCGCTTCCCGTACAGGACTTATAAATCCCGTTGCCATATTTGATTCTGTAGAACTTGAAGGAACCACCGTTTCAAGAGCAAGCGTTCATAATATAAGCATTATGAAGGAACTGTCACTCGGAATCGGTGATGAGATAACTGTATATAAAGCAAATATGATCATCCCTCAGATTTCCGGAAATAATACTAAAAGCGGGAATATTCAGATTCCGGACAGATGCCCTGTCTGTGGCGGTGAAACCGAGATAAGGAAAGAGAATGCTTCCGAAAGTCTGTACTGCATTAATCCCAAATGTCCGGCAAAGCATATCAAGCTCTTTACTCATTTTGTTGAAAGAAATGCCATGAATATCGACGGCATTTCCGAGGCAACCCTTGAACGCTTTGTGGATCTGGGAATACTTAAAGAACTGCATGATATATATCATCTGTCTGATCACAGAGATACGATAATAAACCTTGAAGGATTCGGCATAAAGTCTTATGATAACATGATGAGCAGCATAGAAGCGTCGAGAAAAGTCGAACTTCCGAATTTTATATATGCTCTCGGTATCATAAATGTCGGGCTTTCCACAGCAAAACTTCTCGTTAAATCATTTGGATATGATATTGATAAGTTTATAAATGCTGATGTGGAAGAACTGAGCGCTATAGATCAGGTCGGACCGACCATAGCAAAGAGCATAAGAGATTATTTTGAAAATGAGGAGAATATGAAGGAAATCAGACTCCTCAGAAATGAACTTGATATAATAATTCCGGATATGTCAGATGCATTAAATGATATGGAAGGACTTACATTTGTCATAACAGGTTCTCTGAACCATTATGAAAACCGTGATGAGCTTAAGAATGAGATAGAGAAGAGGGGCGGAAAGGTTGCCGGAAGCGTAAGTGCTAAGACCAGCTTTCTTATCAATAATGATATTACCTCTTCATCATCCAAGAATAAAAAGGCTAAAAGCCTTGGCATACCGATAATCTCCGAAGATGATTATCTGGAGAGGTTCGGGAAATAACAGACTAAAGGAGTGATACATAATGCCAATTAAGATTGATGACAATTTACCTGTAAAGAAGACTCTTGAAGAAGAGAATATCTTCGTCATGGACGACACACGAGCACTGTCTCAGGATATACGTCCTATAGATATTCTTATACTGAATCTCATGCCGCTGAAAGAGGATACGGAGCTTCAGCTTCTCAGAAGTCTTTCAAATACTCCGCTGCAGGTTAATATAACATTTGTAAGAACTATGTCTTACGAATCAAAACATGCTTCTCAGTCACATCTTGAGAGGTTTTACTCTACATTCAAAGAAGTAAAGAAGAAGAAGTGGGATGGATTCATCATAACCGGAGCACCGGTTGAACAGATGGATTTTGAACAGGTGGATTACTGGGAAGAACTCTGCGAGATTATGAAATGGGCTGATAAAAACGTTACATCAACCTTCCATATATGCTGGGGAGCTCAGGCAGGGCTATACTATCATTACGGAATAAAGAAAAATGATCTTCCTGAAAAACTTTCAGGAGTTTATCCTATGAATACAATTCACAGAAGCACAGAGCTTGTGCGCGGATTTGATGACAGGTTCCTTGTGCCTATATCAAGATATACAGAATCAGACAGAGAAATGATCAGAAATAATGAGAGACTCTTCGTTGTTTCAGACTCCGAGGAATATGGACCATATCTTATAATCGGTGATGGCGGCAAGAATATTTTCGTCACCAACCATCCAGAATATGATATCCTTTCACTTGATCAGGAATATAAGAGAGATGTGGCAAAGGGAATCAATCCTAAGATTCCATATAATTATTATCCGGATGATGATCCTGATAAAGTGCCTATAAAGTCCTGGAGATGTCATGCCAACATGCTTTATTACAACTGGCTCAATTATTACGTATATCAGCAGACACCTTATGACTGGACAGGCAGAACAACAACGGAGTAACTAAATTGGAAATTTATATTTTAAGACATGGTACTACTGAGTGGAACAGCCAGCACAGGATACAAGGCTCAAATGATATAGCTCTTGATACTTTGGGGTTAAGGATGGCTGAGGAGACCGGGAAAAGTTTCAGAGATAGAGGCATCGGATTCGACAGAGTGTATTCCAGTCCTCTCAGCAGAGCGAAGATGACATCACTGCTCGTATCAGGGTTTGCCGAGAATGAGATAATAACTGACGAGAGACTTAAAGAACTGAATTTCGGCTTTCAGGAAGGTCACATTGTGGAAGAGATGGTGAAGAATGAAGTCCTCTTTCAGTATTTCAAAGAAGATCCGATAAGATATAATATCCTGAGTGAGCAGGAGGAAAGTACTGAATCTATTCAGGAACTGATGAACAGGACTGAAGACTTTATGAAGGATGTTATAGAGAAACTCCCGGCAGATACCGGTAGAGTACTTATTTCGGCACATGGTGCAGCCAACAAGGCACTTCTTATGTACATAAGAGGTGAATCCGATCTGGGACTCTTCTGGGGGGATGGACTTCAGCCTAATTGCGGGTTCGATATAGCCGAATATGATGCATCAAAACATGAATACAGGATACTGGATTCAAATATAGTTTATTATTCTTCTGAAATTATGGAAAAAGCTCCAAAATTATTATAAAAAACTCTTTTTGTTCGCCCGATTTTCTGTTATTATATTGGCAGAATTGCGGGCGTTTTTTCGTTTGCAAGTTTTAAACCTATCACAATAATTTAAGGAGGATCGTATGATTTACTCAACAGAAGTTAAGAACATGTGCCCTGTACATCAGGGAGTACATCATGGCGCTGCCCCGATACCTGAGGAAGCAAAGTGGGTACAGGCAAAAAAGGTTGAGGATATATCAGGCTATACACATGGTATAGGCTGGTGTGCACCTCAGCAGGGATGCTGCAAGCTTTCCCTTAACGTTAAGGATGGAATCATCCAGGAAGCACTTGTAGAGACAATCGGTTGTTCCGGTATGACACATTCAGCAGCTATGGCAGCTGAAATTCTTCCGGGACTTACAGTTCTTGAAGCACTTAATACAGACCTTGTATGTGATGCTATCAATACAGCTATGAGAGAGCTTTTCCTTCAGATCGTTTACGGTAGAACACAGAGTGCGTTCTCAGAGGACGGACTTCAGATCGGTGCCGGTCTTGAAGATCTTGGTAAGGGTGCTCGTTCAATGGTTGGTACAACCTACGGAACACTTGACAAGGGACCACGTTATCTCGAGCTTACAGATGGTTATATCACAGAGGTTGCTCTTGATGAGGATGATGAGATCATCGGTTATAAGTATATCAACTTTGGTAAGATGATGGACTTCATCAAGGCTGGTGATGATGCTAATACAGCAATCCAGAAGGCTTCAGGTCAGTATGGCCGTGTAGCTGATGCTGTTAAGTGTATTGATCCGAGAAAGCAGTAAGAGAAGGAGGAATTAGAAATGGCATTATTTGAATCATATGAAAGAAGAGAGCCTCAGATCCTTGCTGCACTTAAGGAATATGGTATCTCATCAATTGAAGAGTGTAAAGAAATCACAGATGCAGCAGGCATCGATGTTTATCACCTTATCGAAGGTATTCAGCCAATCTGTTTTGAGAATGCTAAGTGGGCTTACACAGTAGGTGCTGCTATAGCTATCAAGAAGGGCTGCAGAAGAGCAGCTGATGCTGCAGCAGCTATCGGTATAGGACTTCAGGCTTTCTGTATTCCTGGTTCTGTTGCTGACAGACGTAAGGTTGGTCTTGGACATGGTAACCTTGGTAAGATGCTTCTTGAAGAAGATACAGAGTGCTTCGCATTCCTTGCAGGACATGAGTCATTTGCAGCTGCTGAAGGCGCTATCGGTATAGCTGAGAAGGCTAACAAAGTTCGCCAGAAGCCACTTAGAGTTATCCTTAACGGACTTGGTAAGGATGCAGCTCAGATCATCTCCCGTATTAACGGCTTTACTTATGTTGAGACAAAGTACAACTATTTCACAGGTGAGGTTGAGGAAGTATTCAGAAAGTGCTACTCAAAGGATCCTGAGTCACCAAGAGCAAAGGTTAACTGCTACGGCGCTAACGATGTTCAGGAAGGTGTTGCTATCATGTGGAAGGAGAACGTTGATGTATCTATAACAGGTAACTCAACAAATCCTACAAGATTCCAGCATCCTGTTGCAGGTACATATAAGAAGGAAAGAGTAGAAGCAGGTAAGAAGTACTTCTCAGTTGCTTCCGGTGGTGGTACAGGACGTACACTTCATCCTGATAATATGGCTGCAGGTCCTGCATCTTATGGTATGACAGATACTATGGGACGTATGCATAGTGACGCACAGTTTGCCGGTTCATCATCAGTTCCAGCTCACGTTGAGATGATGGGACTTATCGGTGCCGGAAACAATCCTATGGTTGGAATGACAGTTTCTACAGCAGTATCTATCGAAGAAGCTGCTAAGGCAGGAAAGTTCTAAAACTAAATAATTACACCTGTGGGAAGTGATTCTCACAGGTGTTTTTTATTTATCTCTATTTATTTTTTAGTAAATTTATAACCCGAATCCTTATAGGCACTTACCAGGTCTATAGTCACGTCATCCAGTGTACCTTTATCAAAAAGAACCATATCCGAATGAGTTATAAAGGTCTCGTATAGATTGGTATTCTCTATGACAGAGTTCATAGGGCTGATCAATGAATTGTTTTCCATAACCTGAGAAGCTTCATACTGCAGTCCGGTAAGCTGTCCATCTTCTTCAAGGTGCCTTTTTGCGGCTTTACTTACAGGTATACCCTTTTCTAAACCCTGAAGACGGGCCATTTCAGCACTGTTAAGCAGAAAGTCCAGAAGCATGGCCGCTTCTTTAGGATGATTGGTGTTCTTACTGATGGCATAGAGGGTAGCAGGCTTTTCGTACCAGCCTTTTCCTGCTTCTGCAGGATCAAATGCAGTATAGTCAGCAGCGATTATCTCATCACCTTCTTCTACAAGAGTTCCGAAATAATTGATTGCGTCGCTGACCCATGCAACAGTTCCTGCATATACACGGTTATCTATATTGAATCTCTGGAAATCCTCAACCTTCGGGATAACCTTTTCCGTGACCAGTCTGTTATAGAATTCAATCATTGTCTTGAATTCACTGTAGCTGAATCTTATATTTCCGTTTTCATCAAAGAAGGTCTTTCCCGTTTTCTGTTCAGTATAGGCTATACAGAAAAGCCATATGCTCTTGTTGGCTCCGGCGAGAGGGTAGACGCCATCCTTTTTCATTACTTTTGCTGCTTCAAAAAAGTCATCCCAGGTTTCCGGAACCGGAAGATTGTATGAATCGTAAATCGTTTTATTGATATAAATGCTTTCTGTATTCATTGCTATAGGAATAGCGTTGAGAATTCCGTTTCTTCTTCCAAAATCAAGTGTATCCGCGTCAAAATTATCAAGAGATACATACTCACTAAGTGACTCGATATCATAATAACCTGTACCGTCTTCAGAATACTGAGCCAGCCAGCCTGCATTTACCTGCATAACATCAGCTTCAGTTTCGGAAACCATACGTACCTGGTTTCTGGCTTCATAACCGGACCATTCTGTGTAGCTGCATTTTACTTTGATATCCGGATGGAGTTCTTCAAAGGCTTTGACAGCTTCAAGAGTATATTCATTTCTCGTATCATTTCCCCGCCAGGAAAGAGTGATCTCAGTTTTGTTCTCAAACTCATTTGATATTATCTCATCATCACCGCATGCGGTAGGAATTATGAGCATGAGTGAGAGTAGTGAAGCAAGTAATCTTTTTAGTTTCATTTTTTGTCACCTCCTTTGTAGAAGGTGTAAGTGCATTTGCCGGATTTCTTTGATTCATAAAGTGCTTTATCCGATGCTTTATAAAGAGTGCTGAAGTCCCGCCCGTCTTTAGGTGAAAGTGATATTCCCACGCTGGCGGATACTTTGTAATCCAGTTCTTTTGATACAGCGTTATCTATAAATGAATTTATAAATGAATCGCATTTTTCTGCGATAAACTCTTCATAATTCTCATCTTTGGCAGGATTGTAATTGACCAGTACACAGAACTCGTCACCGCCTATACGGCCGATATAATCATCGCTTGTAAAGACACTGCTCAGTACAGCCGCCATCTCGCGCAGCATCCTGTCACCCGCTGCATGTCCCAGAGTATCATTTACATTCTTGAAATCATCTATATCGAAGATGAGCAAGGCTTTTTTCTCCGTCTTCAAAGTATTGTCAAGACAGCTGGATACAAGGTTCTCAAAAGCTGCTTTATTCAGAAGTCCGGTAAGTCTGTCCTGATTGGCTTTATCGTCAAGATCGGCAACCATTCCTGCTACAGGTTTCATAATAAATGTACTGATGAAGAAACCGGCTGCAAAGGCAAGTATTGCTCCGAAGATAGCGCCAAGGAAGATATAATTTCTTATATCAGTAGTTTCCTTAAGAATGATTCTGGTAGGTATGGAACATACAACATACCAGTCCTCACATCTGTTGACAGATACGAGATAATCGTTGTTCATATATGAACCGTCATTCTTTCCGTCTATAAGAGATATGATATGAGATGGAAGTTTATTTCCGACTTCGTTGCCCTGCTTGGAATACAGAATGTTGTACTGTTGATTTACCAGATAGATATTCATATCCGAAAGAGTTTCGGGATTGTCGAAAACTTCATTAAGTTCATCGGAATAAAATGAAATGAAAAGTATCGCATTCTCATGAACTCTTTTAACATAGTAGATTCGTTTGAAGCTGTCCTTGTAACCGGTGAACCAGGTACTGTTATCCTCGGTTTTTTCAATCATACCTGCAAGCTCAGTATAAAGGGTATCGCCGAAGAGAGTAGATGTTCCGTTAGAAATCTTACCGACAGTCCTGTTGTTGGAATAAACGATTCCATAATCAACAAAGTTCTCCATGATACAGAGACTGAAGAACTTATCCGTAATGATCTTCTCCGTGTTAAGAGCTTCGAATTCATCATTGTTCGGATCTGTGGCGTCATAGGTATAAGCAAGCTTCTCACCGAAGGCGAGAGTTGCTATGGTTTCCATCCTTGACATGTAACTTTCCAGGTTCAGTTTCATCTGTATGTTCAGAGAAGAGGTAAGATTTATAACTTTATCCTTGAGAAGTGTATTGGACTTTCTGACTGACATAAAAGAAAAGAGGATAAGAGTCAAAAACACTATGACAGCATAGACTGCCAATATAAGAAAACGCACTCTGCTTATGTATTTTAAGCTTTTTTTGTTTTGATTTGCCTTTGCCATATATTCCTTCCTTTTGTTTTAACCCCTTAGAGAGATTATAACTTTTATTTGGTAATTTTACAATAAATATCATTGGATTTATATTGATTTATTGTAAAGAATAGCAAAAACTGATATAATAGCCGTGGATGTTGCCTGTTAACTGTATTTTTTAAGAGAAATGTGGTGATTGCTTTGAGGATTGATGCGACTATTGCTAATCTTGATACTGTAATTGACTATATGTGTGAGAAACTGATGGAGAAGGGCTGTCCCAAAAAGATTATTCTACAGCTCAGAGTTGCGGTAGAGGAGCTGTATGTAAATATTGCTCATTATGCCTATGGTGATAAGACGGGTTATGCTGATTTTGAAGTTGAATTTGAAGGCGATAATGCCATAATCACGCTGATAGATGAAGGGGTTCCTTTTGATCCTCTTGCCAAGCTTGATCCGGACACCACACTTTCGGTTGAGGACAGACCTATAGGCGGCCTTGGAATCTTTATGGCCAAGAAAAGTGTTGATGATTTCACATATAAGAATGAAAATGGAAAGAATATTACACAGCTTACTAAGAAAATAGCTGAATAATATATAAGTATGGAGGGAAAATATGTTAGAAGTAAAGAAAGAGATTAACGATAAGGTTATGGATCTTTATATCGTGGGCAGTGTTGAGACTACAACAGCGCCTATTCTTGAGAAAGAAGTAAAAGAATCCATCAATGATGTGGATGAAGTTGTTCTTCATCTGGACGAATTGGAATATATATCCAGTGCCGGGCTCAGAGTTCTTCTTATGGCTAAGAAGGGACTTGGAAGCAGAGGTGACGTTGTGGTAAGAAATGCAAATGACAGCATTATGGAGATTTTTGAAGTTACCGGATTTATCAGCGTTTTCAGAATCGAGTGATGCGGGGAGGATCTGACATGAAAAAACTAGCTAGAAAGGGAAACATGAACGAAAGGATAGATGTCGTTCTCAGAAAATTCCGTTCACGAATGACTTCATATCCACCGGGAATGTGCCCACTTAATCTTTACCGTTCACTGCTTCAGATATCCATGAATCAGTCATGTGGAAAATGCGTTCCCTGTCGTGACGGTTTAGCCGAGGTTGATTACTACCTTAAGTGTATCCTTAACGGTGATGCGGATATGGATATACTTGAAAAGATGGAGAAGAAGTGCAGGATGATAGCCAGTGCTTCAGATTGTGCAGTGGGTACGGTCGGAGCCAATCTTATACTTGATTCTCTTACCGAATTTGCGGATGAATACGAAAGCCATATTAAGAATGGCCGTTGCATAGAAGAAAATGTAAGTCAGACTATACCTTGTGTTACCCTGTGTCCTGCACATGTGGATGTACCGGGGTATATTGCTATGATAAAGGAAGGAGATTACGAAGGCGCCGTTAAGGTTATCCGTAACAAGAATCCTTTCCCGACTGCATGTGCCATGGTATGCGAACATCCATGTGAGAATAAATGCCGTCGTACTTTGGTTGATGCTCCTATAAATATAAGAGGTCTTAAGAAATATGCAGTTGACCAGGCTGCTGCCGACAAGGTAAGTACACCGAAACCAAATGTAAAGACCGGAAAGCGTATAGCTATAGTTGGAGGCGGCCCTTCAGGTATGACAGCTGCTTATTTTCTTGGACTTATGGGGCATGAAGTTGTTATATATGAGGAACACGAGAAGCTTGGAGGAATGCTTCGTTACGGTATTCCGGAATATCGTCTTCCTAAAGCAAGACTTGACGAAGATATAAATGCCATACTTGCATCAGGCGATATCAAGGTAGAGTACAATACCAAGATAGGCCGTGATATAACCTTTACCGAACTTCGTGAGAAGTTCGATGCGGTATATATAGGAATAGGAGCTCAGCTGGGCAATCGTATGCCTATGGAAAATGCTGATGCTAAAAATGTAATTCCTGCAGCTGACTTCCTTCAGAATGTGGCTAATGGTAAGCCTCTTGATCTCAAAGACAAGAGAGTTGTTCTTATCGGCGGCGGAAACGTTGCGATGGATGCAGCGCGTACGGCAATGCGTCTTGGCGCAAGTACTATTCATGTATTTACACGAAAGAGAGATGACTATACAGCTCTTGAGAGTGAGATAGAAAGTGCTATGCAGGAAGGCATAAGATTCCGTACACTTCTCAGCTTCCTGAATATTGAAGTGGATGATGAGGGGGCTGTAAATGCTGTATGGCTTCAGCCGGAGATTATAGCCGAATATGATCAGTATGGTATGATGACTACAGAACATTCATCTAATTATCCATACAGATTCCCATGTGACGTGCTCATACTCGGTGTTGGTCAGAGAAGTGATGTTGCATCTCTGACAGAAGAGGGAGTCCCTACTGAAAGAGGACGTATACTTGCAGATGTGACCTGTATGGTTAAAGATATGGATGGAGTATTCTCAGGCGGTGACTGCGTAACAGGTCCGTCTACAGCTATAAATGCTATAGCTGCCGGTCAGGTTGCAGCATTTAATATCGATGAGTATCTTGGATATCATCATAAGGTGGAATATGGAATTACCGTTCCGCCTGCATACCCGAATCCATGCGTTCCTACCGGAAGAGCAGAGATAGAGGAAAAAGATCCATTTGAGAGAAGAAAGAACTTTGATCATGTTGAACTGTCTATGACTTATGAAGAGGCTATGAGAGAGGCCGGAAGATGCCTCAGATGTGATCATCATGGCTGCGGCGTTATGGAAGGAGGCAGAGGCGAATGATTAAAGTAAAAATCAACGGCATCGATTATGAGGCAAATGAAAGTGCTACTATTCTGGATGTGGCACGACAGAATAATATAGATATACCAACTCTCTGTTACATGGAAGGAGTTAGTGATATCGGTTCCTGCCGTCTCTGTATGGTTGAAGCTGAAGGTTACGGAAGAATGCTTCCTGCCTGCCGTACCAAGGTCAGAGATGGTATGGTTCTTGTTACTGAATCTGATACACTTACTGAATACAGAAAGGATATGCTTAAGCTGATCCTTTCAAATCATAATCTTGATTGTATGAGCTGTCCTGCCAACGGAACCTGCGAATTACAGGAACTCTGTGTAAGGTATGACATACAGCATGCTGAACACAGCGGAACACGTTCACATATCGAGAAGAAGCTTCCTAAATGTGATTCAAATCCATATATGAGCTATGATCCAAGCAAGTGTATTCATTGTATGAGATGCATAAGCGTCTGTCACAATATAGCTTGCAACGGAGCTCTTACCAACAGCCGCTCCGGAACATTCCATATTGTAGATGCCCCATTCGGAGAGAATTACAAGGAAACGGGCTGCGAATCCTGCGGTAACTGCGCAAGCGTATGTCCTACGGGAGCCCTTACTCTTAAGAGAGAGAAGAATTACAGGAACTGGGAAGTCAAAAAGGTTCTTACAACCTGTCCTCACTGTGCTACTGGCTGTCAGTATTATCTGGTGGTAAAGGACAATAAGATTGTAAATGTAGAGCCGGCCAACGGTCCGTCCAATCATAACAGACTCTGTGTCAAGGGCCGCTCCGGAAGCTTTGATTTTGTTCATTCAAATGACAGAATTACCAAACCTCTTATCAAGAACAGGGAGACCGGAGAATTCAGAGAAGCTTCATGGGAAGAAGCTATAGAGTATACAGCTAAGCGGCTCATGGAGATCAAAGAGAAGTATGGCAAAGAGTCACTGGCCGGATTTGCCTGCTCACGTTCCGCAAATGAAGACATTTATATGGTACAGAAGATGGTACGTACCTGTTTCGGTAATAACAATACCGATAACTGTGCCAGGGTTTGTCATTCGGCAACAGTTGCCGGACTTGCAAGGACACTCGGCTCAGGTGCCATGACCAATCCTATTCATGATATCACTCATGACGTTGATTGCATTCTTCTCGTAGGATCCAATCCTGAAGAGGCACATCCTGTTGTCGGTATGCAGATACGTAAAGCTGTTAAGAGCGGTACCAAGCTTATAGTTGTGGATCCACGTGATATAGGCCTTTCAAAGCACGCGGATATCCATCTTAAACTCAGACCGGGTACCAACGTTGCATTTGCAAATGGTATGATCCATGTCATGATCAAAGAAGACCTTGTCGATCATGATTATATAAATGAAAATGCAGAAGGCTTCGAGGAACTTAAGGCACTTGTGGCTGATTACACACCTGAAAAGGTTGGTGAAATCTGTCATATAGAACCCGAAAGACTTATAGAAGCAGCCCGCATGTATGCTACTGCAAAGAAAGCTCCGATAATCTATTGCCTTGGTGTTACTGAGCATTCCTCAGGTACAGAAGGCGTTATGAGTATGTCAAATATGGCTGTTATCTGCGGTAAGATCGGTAAGAGCGGATGCGGCGTCAATCCTCTGCGTGGGCAGAACAACGTTCAGGGTGCCTGCGACATGGGTGCTATGCCTACCGATTATCCGGGATATCAGAAGGTTGATAATGACTCTGTAAGAGAGAAATTTGAAAAAGCATGGGGAGTTCCTCTCAGTCCTGTACCGGGACTTAAGGCAACGGAAGTATTCCCTGCTGCCATAGAAGGAAAGATTAAAGGTCTTTATATCTGTGGTGAGGATCCTGTAGTATCCGATCCTGATACGCATCATATTATTAAAGCGCTTGAGAGTCTTGATTTCTTCGTTATTCAGGAACTATTCATGACGAAGACTGCCCGCTATGCTGATGTTATTCTTCCGGGTGTAAGCTATGCCGAGAAGGAAGGAACATTTACAAATACTGAAAGACGTGTACAGAGGATACGTAAGGCAGTAGAGCTTCAGGGTGATATGCGACTTGATACTGATATTCTTATAGACCTTATGAACGCTATGGGATATCCTCAGCCGCATCTTACAAGTGCCGAAATAATGGATGAGATTGCATCAGTTACACCTAGCTTCGCAGGAATATCTCATGCGAGACTTGATGCAGGTGAATCACTTCAGTGGCCATGCAAGGATAAGAACAGTACAGGTACGCCTATAATGCATGTAGGCCATCCTGTTAGGGGAAAGGCGCTTCTGTATCTGGCGGATTATAAGCCTTCACAGGAACTTCCGGATGATGATTATCCATTTATCCTTATGACGGGAAGAATTCTGTATCAATACAATGCTGCAGCTATGACAAGCAGAGCTCCGGGACTTATGGAGATAGCCGGAGAGGGCTTTATAGAGGTGAATTACAAGGATGCTGAGAGACTCGGTATCAAGAACGGTGAGAAGGTCAGTGTATCGAGCCGACGAGGAAGGATTACAGCAACAGCCCGTGTAGGACGTAAGGTTTCAGAGGGTGAGAGCTGGATGCCATTCCATTTTCCTGATTCACCGGTAAATGAGATTACAAATGCTGCGCTTGATGATTTTGCAAGAATACCTGAATATAAGGTATGTGCGGTAAATATCGAAAAGATAAATGAAAAATATGAGTATTTCATCGAAGATTAATTGCCCGATGAATACTGAATTAATACTGACTAAATACGGATTTTTTCATTAAACTCCGTATTTACATGTATTTGCAGAGATATGGATAGGAAACCGACAGGGAGAGATAATGCTTGATAGTTACGGCAGAGAGGTAGATTACCTGAGAATTTCAATAACAGACAAATGCAATCTCAGATGCAGATACTGTATGCCTGAGGACATTAATCATGTTCCGATGAATGAGATTCTCAGCTTCGAGGAGATAGTACTTATAGCTGAAGTTGCTGCCGGACTTGGTATAAAGCATATCAAGATTACGGGCGGAGAACCCCTTGTCAGGAAAGATGCACCCGGACTTATAAGGATGCTTAAAAATGTTCCGGGGATAGAAGAGGTCACCCTGACCACAAATGGGATACTTCTGTCTGATTATCTGGATGATATTATTAATGCAGGAATTAATGGCATTAATATCAGTCTTGATACTCTTAACAGAGACGCATATAAGCTGATTACCGGAAGGGATGAGCTGGACAGAGTGATGAACAGTATTGAAAAGGCCCAAAGAAGCGGCGTCAGACTGAAACTGAATGCTGTTTCCTTTGACTGGGAAAAGCTTAATATAAGGGCTGATAATGGGGATTATCCGGCAGCCGTAAAGAATGTTGACAATATAATCAGTCTTATAGAACTGACCAGAGACAGCAGGATGGATGTCAGGTTCATCGAGCTTATGCCCATAGGTTTCGGTAAAGATTTCCCGGGTATAAGCCATAAAGAACTGTATAATATGATCAAAAGCCGGTATGAACGGCTTGATATTGATGAAAGCCGTCATGGTAACGGTCCTGCGGTTTATTACAGGATTCCGGGCTATATGGGATGTGTCGGTTTCATAAGCGCCATTCACGGAGTATTCTGTGCAAGCTGTAACAGGATAAGACTGACTACCAAAGGTTATCTTAAGAGCTGTCTTTGTTATGACGGCGTTTATAATGCAAAAGAGATAATAAGAAGTGAAGAGCCGGATCAGATAAAGAGAGACAGACTGGGAATGATGCTTGAGGATGTTATAAAGCAAAAGCCGAAGGCACATTCATTTCTATCTGATGCAGGTATTACAGAGAGACAGGCTATGTCTGAGATCGGAGGTTAAATCTGAAAATGTCTCATGGAATCATACGAGCTATATGTATAAGTGAAAAAAGAGGCACGCCTAAGCATGATATAGAGGAGGCAGTTCTGATCAGGGATTTCGGAATCGAAGGTGATGCTCATGCCGGCAAGTGGCACCGTCAGGTTAGTCTGCTTCCATTTGAACGTATTGAGGAATTCAATGCAGCCGGTGCCAATGTAAAGAATGGTGATTTCGGCGAAAATATAATTACGGAGGGTGTTGATTATAAAAGCCTTCCCATAGGGAGTGTTCTTAATATTGGCGAAAAAGGCGCAAAGCTGAGGCTTACCCAGAGAGGTAAAGAATGCCATTCTCATTGTCAGATATATAAACGGATGGGTGAGTGCATTATGCCGAGGGAAGGAATCTTTGCTGAGGTTATTGCCGAGGGAAGCATAAGCCCCGGTGATAATATCACTATAGAACTTCCATCACCGGACAGAAAGTTCCGGGCTGCAGTGGTGGTTCTCTCAGACAAGGCATCGAAAGGTGAAAGAGAAGATTTGAGCGGGAAGACCGCTATGGATATACTGTCGTCAGCAGGATATGAAATTATAGAAACAGTTATCATTCCTGATGACAAAGAAAGAATCATTACAGAGCTTAAAAGGCTCTGTGACGGAAGAGAGGCTGACCTCATCGTTACCAGCGGTGGTACGGGATTCTCTCTTCGTGATAATACACCTGAAGCAACCATGGCTGTTGCGGACAGAAATGCACCCGGAATTGCGGAATATATGAGATTAAAATCCATGGAGCTTACAGACAGGGCCATGCTTTCCCGTGCAGTTTCTGTTATAAGAGGGCAGACTCTGATAGTCAATCTTCCGGGAAGTCCGAAGGCTGTTGAAGAATGTCTTGGCTTCATTATGAACGGACTGGATCATGGGCTTAGGATACTGCGTGGCAGTGCCGGTGAATGCGCACGGACTGATTGATCAAAAAGCTCTTCATTTGTTTATAATTCAGAAATCAGATTAATATACAGGATATTATAAATGGCAATAAATGTTTGCATAAAAAAACTGTATAAGAGTTTCGGACTCGATATTTCTTTTGAGTCTGAAAGTAAGAGAATAGGAATACTCGGAGCATCCGGCTGTGGCAAGAGTCTTACACTTAAAGCCATAGCCGGACTTGTGCGCCCTGATGAAGGAAGCATTACATTTGATGATAAGATTCTTTTTGATTCTGCTTCTCATAAGGATATCAAACCGGGCAAGAGAGATGTAGGGTACCTTTTTCAGGATTTTGCTTTATTTCCTAACATGACTGTAGAGAAAAATATAGAGGTGGCTGTCAGGGATAAGAATAATAAATCAGAGATAAAGGATTCATTGCTGAAAAAGTATAATATATGGGATGTCAGGGACAGACTTCCGGCGAAGCTTTCGGGCGGTGAAAAGCAGAGGACTGCACTGGCAAGGATGATGGCGAGCAGTCCCGGACTCCTTCTTCTGGATGAACCGTTTTCCGCTATGGATGCCTATCTGAGGGACGGGCTCCGGATGGAGCTTACAAAGACACTCATGGATTATGACAAAACATTTATACTTGTCAGTCATGACAGGGATGAAGTTTACCAGATGTGTGATTATATCATACTTATGGACGGAGGAAAGGTCATACGCCGGGGCAATACGGATGATGTATTCAGAAACCCCGGAACAGTTAGTGCTGCAAGACTTACAGGCTGTAAGAATATAAGCAGGATTGAAAAACTCGGACCACAAAGAGTAAGAGCTCTGGACTGGAATGGGATAGAACTGTCTACAGCTGATGAAATTACTGAGGATACAGAGTATATAGGAATAAGAGCGCATGACTTCACTATAGAAGGAAATGAGATTAATAAGATCATTTGCGGTCAGGTTTCAATTTTCAGAGCTCCGTTTGAATGGAATATAAGACTTGAAAACGGTCTTCTCTGGAAGTTGGGAAAGAATATGACTGATGATGATATAATGGAGAATATGCCTGATAGCCTGAGCATTTCTCCTGACAAAATAATTTTATTAAAGAGAGGTTAGAATTATGAAGAAAAAACTGGCTTCGTTACTGGCAACATCACTTATTGTCATGACACTTGGAGGCTGTGGAACCGCCAAGACTACTGAGACTACTACTGAGCCTGAAAAGACCACTGAAGTAACTACTGAGGCTGAGAATACTACTGAGGCAATTACGGAATCCGGGAAGACCGGGGATGCAGTAACAGTTACAGTATTTGCTGCGGCATCAATGACGGAAACTCTCGATGAGATTGCCGAAAACTATAAAGCTGTAGCGCCAAATGTAACTCTTGTCTTTAATTATGATTCTTCAGGTACTCTTAAAACCCAGATTGAAGAAGGTGCAACCTGCGATCTTTTCATTTCTGCTGCACAAAAGCAGATGGATCAGCTTGATATTTCAGCTGATGAAGAGAAGAATCCTGATAAGCTTGATTTTATAGATTCCGCAACACGTATTAATCTTCTTGAAAATCAGGTGGTTCTTGCAGTTCCTGCTGATAATAAAGCAGGTATAAATTCATATGACGATATGGTCGCAGGCCTTAAGGATAAGAAGATAATGCTTGCTATGGGAAATGAGGATGTTCCTGTGGGTCAGTATACTAAGAAGATATTTGATTTTTACGGACTTAAAGAAGATGAGCTTGTGAAGGACGGACTCATCACTTACGGAAGTAATGTGAAAGAAGTTACCACCCAGGTGAGCGAGGGAACGGTTGACTGTGGTATCATATATTCAACAGATGCTTACTCGGCAGGACTTCAGACAGTTGATACAGCTACTAAGGGAATGTGCGGTCAGGTTATCTATCCTGCTGCAGTTCTGAAAAATTCATCATGTGCCAAAGAGGCTCAGGCTTTCCTGGATTATCTTAAGACTGATGAAAGTAAGGCTGTATTTGAGAAGGTTGGATTTACTCCGCTTAATTGAGATTCTTTACGGGCTGATGATCACGAATACTTATGACTGAAGCAAGATTATACAGGAAAATGTAACTATGGATATGTATCCTCTTTATAATTCCATAAGGATAGCAGGTATAAGTACGCTTATAATACTTATAATAGGCGTTGCGGCGTCTTATTATGTGGCAAAGCTTCCGAAGGTGCTTAAGGGTATACTTGATGTTATATTTATGATGCCTCTTGTTCTGCCTCCAACTGTGGTTGGATATTTGCTTCTGCGTCTGCTGGGGCCGAGGAGGATCATAGGTTCATGGTTTTTAAGTACCTTTGGAGTAAACCTTACAATGCAGTGGTGGTCGGCAATATTTGCTACTTCGGTAGTCATATTTCCGCTTATGTACAGGACTTCGAGAGGAGCCTTCGAAGCATTTGACACAAATCTCTCAGATGCCGGAGCTACACTGGGTCTTAGTAAACCATTTATATTCTTCAGAGTGATACTTCCAAATTGTAAAAAGGGGATAATCGCCGGCACAATACTTGCATTTGCAAGAGCACTTGGAGAGTACGGCGCAACAACCATGATAGCAGGATATACGCCGGGAAGGACTGCAACCATATCCACAACCGTATATCAGCTCTGGCGTACAAATAATGATGCACTTGCTTTTAAATGGGTCATGATAAATATGGTCATATCCGCGGCCGTGCTCCTATTTATTAATATTATTGAAGAGAGACAGAAGGATAAATGATATGAAGACTGATTACACCGAAGCCATCGGTTTATTGGTAAATGAAATAAATACAGTCGGTACAGAGCAGGTCTCTCTGGATGAGATGTACGGAAGGATTCTGGCGGAAAATATAACCGCAAAAGAAAATGTTCCGTCTTTTTCCCGATCTCCTTATGATGGGTATGCCTTTAGATCTCCGGACACAGCAGGGGTGAGCGTCAGTAATCCGGTCACACTTGAGGTTATTGATAATATTAAAGCCGGTGATGTTTCTGATAAAATAGTAGAACCGGGAACAGCAGTAAGACTGATGACCGGCGCGGCTCTTCCGGAAGGGGCTGACGCTATCTGCAAATATGAGGATACTGAGTTTGATGATGAGTCTGTAACCCTTACCTCTGAATTCAGACCTTTTGAGAATGTCATTCAACCCGGCGAGGATATAAAAGAAGGCACGGTTATAAGGGGAAAAGGCTGTGTTATAGATACAGGCTGTCTCGGTACATTTTCATCACAGGGAATAACAAGCGTTCAGGTTTACAAGAGACCGGTTGCCGGCATTATAACAACGGGGGATGAAGTTGTTGATGCCGAGAAACAGGCTCCATTCGGCAAGATAAGAAATTCAAACAGATATATAATCCAGGCATCTCTTAAGAAGATAGGATTTGATTCTGTTTATATCGGCCATGCAGGGGATGACAGGGAAGAAACGGTTTCACTGATAGAAAAAGGCTTTGAAGATGCGGATGTTATTATATCTACCGGCGGAGTATCTGTTGGGGATTATGATCTTGTGCCCGATGCGATGGAAACTGCAGGATTTAAAATGCTTTGCCGCGGGGTTGGTATTAAACCGGGAATGGCATGTGCGTATGGAGTTAAAGATGGAAAGCTGATGCTGGCTCTTTCAGGTAATCCATCTTCATCACTTACAAATCTGGAATGTATATGTTTTCCGGCGCTTAGGAAGCTTTCAGGCATGGTTGAATTTGAACATAAGACATTCGGCATAAAACTAGCCTCGGAATGGAAGAAGCCTTCTAAAGGAGACAGATTCCTGAGGGGCAGGATAGAGATAAAAGATGGTGAGGCTTATTTCATTTTTTCGAAAGAACAGGGTAATGTAGTTATAAGCAGTGCTATCGATTGTAATGTATATGGACTGATTCCATCAGGAAGCGGACCATTTAGCTATGGCGACATAATTGACGGATTCTTAGTGTGAATGTGCTTTTGGTGTTAATGAATGATTTAGTGCAATATGTGAGGGATTATGGAAAAGATTAAAGTAGAAGATGCTGTTGGGATGACACTTTTACATGATATTACAGGTATATATCCCGGATTCAAGGGTGCTCTTTTCAAAAGAGGCTATGTGATTAAAAAAGGTGATGTCAGGACACTTCTCGATATAGGAAAACAGTATATCTATGCAGGTGATGCAGATAACGGAATGATCCATGAAGAGGATGCGGCACAGAGACTTTCTGAACTATCTTTGGTTGAAGGATGCCATTATGAGGGTCCTTCTGAAGGCAAGATGGTTCTTGTCAGTGATAAACGCGGGATGTTTAAAGTCGACACTGAGCTTCTTGCCCGAATAAACAGGATTAAAGACATAACAATTTCTACATTGCCTGATCATTACAAAGTTGAACCGGGTGCCAGAGTTGCATCCATGAGGATAGTTCCGCTTTTTACAGAAGAAGAGCATATAGAAAAAGCCGAAGAATTATGCAAGGGAAAGAAACTTTTAGATCTGCTTCAGTATAAGCATAAGAAGGTCGGAATAATCATTACAGGTTCTGAGATTTATCACGGCAGGATCGAAGAACGGTTTGAACAGGTTCTCCGAAAGAAGATGACATATTTCCCGGTGGATATAGTTGGTGTTAAGATATGTGATGATGACATAGATATGATAGTTGACAGTGCCGGGGAGCTTCTCGAAAGTGGCGCGGATCTTCTGATGTTTACCGGCGGCATGTCGGTTGACCCTGACGATCTGACTCCCGGAGCTATCAGGAAGCTGGGCGCCGATATACTAAGTTATGGTCTGCCTGCACAGCCCGGAAATATGACGCTTATCGCATATCTGGGCGATATCCCCATAATAGGAGTTCCCGGGGCTGCAGTGAGCCTTCCCGTAACTATGCTGGATGTGATTCTTCCTCAGGTGTTCACAGGACTCAGATTTACCGTGGATGATATAATAAATATGGGAGATGGCGGACTTTGTCAGTTATGTACCACCTGTCATTTCCCAAACTGTACATTTGGAAAGTATTAGAATTATGGCTGAGATTATTGGATTTTCCGGATTTTCCGGAAGCGGAAAAACAACACTAATTGAGAAACTTATACCTATACTTAAGGATAAGGGACTTAAAGTTGCGGTTATAAAGCATGATGTCCATGGATTTGAGATGGACAGAGAGGGTAAGGACACCTATAGGTTCAGTGCCGCCGGTGCTGATATGGTACATATATCCTCTCATGAGAAAAGTGCAGGAATCTACAACGAAGCATTGCCATTGGAAAAGCTGATCAGCATGTCAGAAAAGGCGGGTATTGTCCTTATAGAAGGTTATAAGCATGCTGATATTCCGCGTATTGGAATTACCAGTGTCAGAAATGAGCAGAAACTTCCCGGTTCACCTTCCGAGTATCTTGCTGTTATAACTGATGATGTGGAAAAATTCAAAGGTAAAACTGATGCTCCAATATTTGATATAAATGATACGAATAGTATCTCGGAATTCATTTTAGATTACATAAATTCAGAGGACTTGACGAGATGGACATTGAACATAAATGATCTTACTCATTTTGACAGTGATGGGAATGCACGTATGGTGAACGTTGGAGACAAGGAAATAACTGAACGTGTAGCCGTAGCGTCAGGCAAGGTTATGCTTAACAGCAATACATTTGACCTTATAAAAGATAAAAATGTGAAGAAGGGCGATGTTCTGACTGTTGCAACAGTTGCCGGAATCATGGGCGCCAAAAGAACCCCAGACCTTATACCAATGTGCCATCCTATCATACTTGACGGAGTAGATGTAAAGCTTCGACTGAATGAAAATGATACATCTATCGATATTGAAGCGACAGTAAAATGTACCGGGCGTACCGGTGTTGAGATGGAGGCAATAACGGCATGTTCCGTTGCGGCTCTTACAGTTTATGATATGTGCAAGGCCGTTCAGAGAGATATAGTGATAAAGGATATACACCTCGTAAGTAAAACCGGCGGCGTGCATGGTGATTACAGGTATGAGGATTAGAATAAGGTTTTCGGAATGAATAACAGTAAATATAGAATAGCTGCTGCGGTGCTGGCAGGCGGCCGGTCGAAAAGAATGGGCTCGCCAAAAGAGAGTATGATAATAACAGGAGACGGCAGAACATTTCTCGATAAGATATGTGACGAAGTTGACGAATGCTTCGGTAAATGCATTGATTTGAGAATCCTTTCCTTAAGAGAAGGACAGACTGTATTCCGTGACGGATACATGCCGGTATACGACCGGTACGATGATATAGGACCGTTGGGTGGCCTTATATCCATACTTGAAAAAGCAGTTTCAGAGGGTATTGATGCCTGCCTTATCATCGCCTGTGATATGATAAATTATACAGCTGAAGAGATAAGAAGAATCTGTGAGGAATATAAGGGAGAGGATATTCTGTTTGCCAGAACAGATTATGATAAAAGAATACAGCCCCTTGCCAGTATATACAGTGTAAAGATGCTTCAATATGCCGTTAAAATGGCAGAAGAGGGAGATTATAGAATGAGAAAACTTGCTGATATGACCGAAAATGTAGGTTATTATAATAGCAGGAATACTGAGTTATATGCTAATATAAATTATCCGGCGAATAATAATGGACAGCCGGTATTACGAAAATGAATTACAAGGAGAATATTGCAGATGTTTCCGGATTATCATTTACATAGTGTGTTTTCAGCAGACTGTGAGACAGATGTTGAAAAAATAATAGAAAAAGCAAAAAGTATTGGAATGAAATCATTATGTTTTACAGACCATAATGATTTGGATTTTCCGGAAATACCTGACATGGTCATATTTGATCTGGAAATCGACAAATACATGGAAACACTTTCAGAACTGAAGAGAAAACATCCTGATTTCGATATCCGGATTGGAGTAGAACAGGGAGTTATGCCAAGTACGATAGAGAGATTAAATAACTATTCGTCAGAGCATCCGGGACTTGATTTTATAATCTGTTCAACCCATGTAGTACTTGGAACAGATCCATACTATAAGACTGTATTTGAAAATTATGGAGAAGAGAAGGTTTACAGGACATATTTTGAGGATATCTTAAATACAGTACAGAAGTTCCATGATTATTCCGTATACGGCCACATAGATTATATCCTTCGCTATGGTCCGACAAAAGCGGAGAACTTCACCATGCAGAAATACGGAAATCTTTTTGAAGAAATATTCAAAAACATAATAGAGAAAGGAAAGGGCATAGAGATAAACACCGGCAGCCTTTACAGAGAACTGGACTTCCCGCATCCGCACATAGATCTGCTCAGACTCTACAAATCACTGGGCGGGGAGATAATAACCATCGGAAGCGACAGCCACGACCTGGACCACATCGGCTACGCATTTGACACAGCAAGAGAACTGCTGCTGGCAGAAGGATTCAGATATTATACCGAATTCAAAAAACTCAAACCGGAATTTAAATCGTTGACATAAAAAGAGTAAAGAAGTATAATACCTACTTGTGTAGATAATACGGCGTGTGGCTCAGTTTGGTAGAGCTCTGCGTTCGGCGCAGATGGGATTTTGCGTCGAGAAAACTGTCCAGTGGACAGTTTTTAGCAAAATCAGCGAAGAGCTAAGCTCGAGCCCGGATGCAAGTTCGAATCTGAGACTTGCACAAGAT
>JAFUVQ010000028.1 GCA_017477505.1 Eubacterium sp. | reverse complement strand
CAGATCTTAATGATATCAGACTCTATCATAATGTTGAGGAAGATGCTGATTATTATGTATTCAACAACAATGTAAGCGGTTCATTCCATGTTGTTAATACTCATAATGACTTCTAAATATTGAGTTCACAAAGTGTTCATAAAATTTGCAACAATTTATTAACAATTTTGTAAAATTTTCATTGACATGATAATTCTTTGTGGTATAATCATCTCAACAGTTAAGAATTTCATATTTAGCAAAGTTGATGAAAGTCAATGACGCAAAGCTATAGGGCCTGTAAAATGGCAGCCAGTTGCCTCGGAAATCTGATTTCCTTGTATTAATGAATTATCAGCATTGCTAAAGTTATATCTTAGCAATGCTTTTTTATTCAGTAAATCCGAACTGTTTGAGGTTGCAGTGAAGGTTTAGGAACATAGCGGTTGTTCCGTCCGGGAGAAGAGGCCCGGATCTAAAGGGTTTAATAAAAGAAAGGGGTGATTCTTATGACGAGAATTGCTGGAAACAGAGGTTACACATTAGTTGAATTAGTAATTGTTATTGCAATAATTGCAATACTTGCATCAGTGGTTTCACCGCTTTTGCTCAGAAAATTAGAAGACTCAAAGACTTCAGTTGATATTCAGAAGCTTGCTACTATAAGACTTGGGGTACTTGTGGCAATTCAGGATAAGGAAGATGAAGAACTTCCTATAGGCAAGTCCATGAATATGGCAGCACTTGATGATTCATTAAGAGAAGAGATTTCAACATATACAGGCATAAATTTTGATCTCAGTCTTTCAAAGATATTTAAGTCAAGAGCAGCAAGACAGGCTGAAGCGATTTATATGCATATCGCACCTGACAGCAGAAACGTAACAGTTTGGCTCGGTAATCTTAAGGGAATACCTACAGCAACAGGTTATGACAATAAATTCTATTCGGACGGAGACGCTGAAGTGGCACATGGTGGTGCTTCGGTTACTTCTCCAAAGGCTTATACATATCAGGAACTCATGGCAATGAGTGATGAAGATATCAAAAATCTACCGCTCGAAGTCAGGAAGGCTACAGATGCTGCAACAGGAAAGAGAATTTATGAAGCAGTTATGAAGGTTATAGATTCAAATGTAAATAACAGCGCATCTGTAACCAGGAATACATCTATAGAGATAAATCCTAATAAGGATAACGGTGTTTGGAATTATCTTCCGGATGGCACAAAGCTTTATGTGATTGCCAGAACTATAGGCGTAGATGACAAGAATGATATAACAAGATACTCATACAAGAGTGAGATAAGCTATTTTACAGCTGTTAATTCATCATTCAGAGATGAACTTAATAAAGAGTTAGGTACATATGATGCAGTTAAGAATAAAGGTACAGAATATGTACAGAAAGATGCTACTGCAAAGCAGACACTTTCAGAATCAGGTATGAACCTTACTCCTATTACAACAAACAATACAGAAGTATACAGATGGTTTGTTGTAAGAGATGCCAACACCAACAGAGTAGAAGTATGGGTTGGTGCACACGGCACAAATACAGGTGTAGGAACAGGTAGAAAGGCTGCAAGGCCACTTTACAGAATTTATCCGGACCCGGATCCTGCATATGTAACTGACTAAGCGATCTTTTATTAAACTTTTTAACCTCTTAGAGGAGTCCACCCTTACCAAAGGGTGGGCTTCTTGCTTTGTATATGTCAGCATCCAACAATACTGAGACTTTTTTATATTGTTGTGTTATAATAGGCGCTGTAACATTAATCCTTTTGATATAACTAAAATGTAAGGATGGTTTTATATGATAGCAATAATAGATTATGATGCCGGAAATATCAAAAGTGTCGAGAAGGCACTTCAGTTTCTAGGTGAGGAAGTTGTGATCACCAGAGACAAAGATGTCATTTTATCAAGTGAAAGAGCTGTACTTCCGGGAGTCGGTTCTTTCAGAGATGCAATGGACAAGATAAATGAATATGAGCTGAAGACTGTTATAACTGATTTTGTTGAGACGGGTAAGCCGTTTCTGGGAATCTGCCTGGGGCTTCAGATACTGTTTAAGGACAGTGAAGAAAGTAAGGGCGTTGCAGGACTCGGAATTCTTGACGGCCATATACTTAGACTTCCTGATAATGATCCAAGAACCGGTGACAGGCTTAAGGTTCCCCAGATAGGATGGAATTCACTTGATATAACAGAAGGAGCAAAGCTGTTCCGGGGACTGAAAAACGAGCCTTACGTATATTTTGTTCATTCTTATTATTTAAAGGCTGATGATCCGGAAATAGTGGCAGCCAGAACTTATTATGGAACAGAAGTACATGCTTCGGTAGAGAAGGGAAATGTATTTGCCTGCCAGTTCCATCCTGAGAAAAGCTCTGAGGTTGGTTTGACAATATTGAAGAATTTCATCAGTTTGTAAGGGTAAACGATAGATTAGAATACAAAGGAAATAAAAAATGCATACAAAAAGAATCATTCCCTGCCTTGATGTAAATAACGGCAGAGTAGTTAAAGGAATAAACTTCGTTAATCTGATCGATGCAGGAGATCCGGTTGAATGCGGAAAGGCTTATGATAAAGCAGGAGCCGACGAACTTGTCTTTCTTGACATAACTGCATCATCTGACAGAAGAAATATAGTTACAGACATGGTTAGAAGAGTGGCTGAAACAGTATTCATACCATTTACCGTCGGTGGAGGAATCAGGACCGTTGATGACTTCAGAGCTATTCTCCGTGAAGGAGCCGACAAGGTTTCAATCAATTCTTCAGCTATTGATACTCCGGAACTTATAAGTGATGCAGCCGATAAGTTTGGCAGCCAGTGTGTGGTGGTCGCTATCGATGCCAGAAGAAGAACTGACGGAGAAGGCTGGACCATATATAAGAATGGCGGTCGTGTTGATATGGGCATTGATGCTGTGGAATGGGCCATAAAAGCAGAAAAGCTGGGTGCGGGAGAGATACTGCTTACCAGTATGGACTGCGATGGTACAAAGGCAGGATATGATATACCTCTTACAAGAATCATTTCAGACAGTGTTAATATTCCGGTTATAGCATCCGGCGGAGCGGGAACAAAGAAACATTTCCTTGATTCCTTTACCGAGGGACATGCGGATGCGGCGCTTGCAGCTTCATTATTTCATTTTAAAGAACTGGAGATTCCAGACCTGAAGAATTACTTAAGAGAAGAAGGGATACCTGTTAGGTTATAGGATATTGTTATGATCAGGTATGTTGAACAAAAAATAAGTGTGGAAGATTATCTGGAACTCAGACTCAAAGTCGGCTGGAAAAGACTGACGGACAGGCAGGCCTCCATGGCAATCGAAAACGCCTTAACCATGTTTACTGCTTATGATGGGGATAAGCTTGTTGGAATGGGAAGGCTTGTCGGAGATGCCGCTGTAGTGGTTTATATACAGGATCTGATAGTGCTTCCTGAGTACAGGTGTCACGGAGTTGGCGGACATCTGGTGGAGCTTCTCAAAAAAAAGGCCGCATCATTTGCGGAAGAAGGAGAAGAGATAATGCTCTGCCTCATGTGTGCCAAAGGACGTGAGGAATTCTATGAGAGGCATAATTTTATAGCGCGTCCTACGGACTATCTGGGACCGGGTATGATACAATATATAAGGCATGTCTAGTTTTTGTATAAGTACAGTTTATGAATAAAATGATACGATTTGGGGGATTATATGAGAGAATGGACCAGAGAGGAAAAATACAGAGTTCTTAAAGATGCGGATGAGATAATCGGCATGAGAGATAAGATTACTGCTTCCGATTACAGACAGACCTTTCATATTCAGCCGCCTACGGGCCTTCTGAATGATCCGAACGGGTTTATATATCATAATGGATACTGGCATCTTTTCTATCAGTGGTGTCCATGGGGAGCTATACATGGAATGAAGCACTGGTATCATACCGTGTCACGGGACCTGGTAAACTGGAAGAACCTTGGTGTGGCTATTAAGCCTGATACGGAATACGATAACAAGGGAGCATATTCCGGTTCGGCATATCCAATGGATGATGAGATATATCTTTTTTATTCGGGTAATCACAGAGATGAGGACTGGACGAGAATATCCTATACCTGTGTAGCAAAACTGGAGGACAGCGGAAGCATTTCCAAACCGGACAAGCCTGTTTTCTCACCATCACCTCTTTTTTCTTCAGATCAGAGAGATCCCAAGATCATTTACAATGAGAAAATGAATAAATACTTTATCGTGATCGGTGCCAGGACAAAGGATGGAAGAGGAACCGCTTTGATATATGAATCCGATTCTCTTCTTAAGGATTGGGAATATAAAGGGGAAATGAAAATTCCCGGATTTGAAGCTTTCGGCGGAATGTGGGAATGTCCGGCTGTAGAGCATATAGGTGATAAGGATGTATTTATATTCTGTCCACAGCATCTGAAACTTCCGGGTAGAGGAGAAACCACCAATCATAATGGATATATCATAGGAGAAATGGATTGGGAAAGCCTTACATTTACTCCTGAAGGGAAATTCCATGTTCTCGACTTCGGTTTCGATTCTTATGCAGCCGAATGCGCAACAAAACTGGATGATAACGGAAAGGCTGTTCTGGTAGCCTGGATGGGGCTTCCGGATTCAACCTACTATACTGATGAAGAAGAATGGGCAGGCTGTCTTACACTTGCCAGAGAGCTTACTATAAGAAACAGGAGACTTATACAGACTCCTTTGCCATATCTTGCATCACTTCGTGATGAGGAATATGAAAGAAATGAGGGCTTTCTTCCTTCAGTATGTGAGATGGAAATTGAAGTTCCGGCTGACTCTGATGAAAAAGAATTAAGCTTCAGACTTTTCACTGATAAAGACGGTAATGGAGGAATCCATATTCATTTTGATAAAGAAAAATCAATGTTCACTGTGGACCGGTCGGGACTCATTCATAAGATCAATCCCGACCAGGGAGAAATCCGTGAGCACATAATAGATAATCCTCTGACATCTCTTCATATCTTCATTGACAGAAGCAGTATTGAAATATTTGTAAATGATGGAGATGCGGTATTTACATCACGAGTATTTCCTACTGATGAGGAACATAATTTCATTTTGCCTGACTCGGTAAAATGCAGGCTTTGGACATTGAAGCCATCAGTTAAAGATGATTTTGTCATATAAAGGGAAATCACTCGTGTGAGTACAAAGTAAGAATCCCCCGTAGATTTAGTTCTACGGGGGATTCTCATGTCTTATAAGCTTTTTACTTATTTATCGGTTATATCTGCATGCCATGCCTGAAGGCTTCTGACATCAGAGAACTTATGCTTCTTAAGATGACGGATTCCGTCAGCCGCTGCAGATGCAGCTGCCATTGTTGTGAAGTAAGGAATCTTGTTCTTGATAGCAGCTTTCCTGAGATAGCTGTCATCATGAGCACTTGCCTTTCCGATAGGAGAGTTAACGATGATATCTATATCTCCGTTTGTTATATGATCAAGAATGTTAGGACGGCCCTCATAAATCTTCTTTACAACTTCTACAGGTATTCCGGCTGCTTCAATGAGCTTTGCTGTTCCTTCGGTTGCCATGATCTTGAAGTTTACATTATTGAATGCCTTGGCAACTTCCACAACTTCATCCTTATCCTGGCTGTTAACTGAGATAAGAACTGTACCCTCAAGCGGAAGCATTGATTTTGCAGCTTCCTCTGCCTTGAAGAATGCACCGCCGAGAGATTTTGATATACCGAGAACCTCACCGGTAGAACGCATTTCAGGTCCGAGTATAGGGTCAACCTCCTGGAACATATTGAATGGGAATACAGCTTCCTTAACTCCGAAGTAAGGAATATTCTTGTCCTTGAGTGTAGGAACAGGAGATGGCTTACCTGTAAGTTCGCTTGTAATGATTTCAGTAGCAAGTGGTACCATACGGATACCGCAGACTTTTGATACAAGCGGAACAGTACGGGATGCTCTCGGGTTGGCTTCAAGAACGAATACTCTGTCATCCTCGATAGCATACTGCATGTTCATAAGTCCGACAACATGCATTTCCTCAGCTATCTTTCTTGTATATTCCTTGATAGTCTCAATATTCTTTTCTGAAATGTGCTTTGAAGGAATGAGACAGGCAGAGTCACCTGAATGTATACCGGCAAGCTCGATATGCTCCATAACTGCAGGAACATATGCATGTGTACCATCTGCGATGGCATCTGCTTCACATTCCATAGCATGATGAAGGAATCTGTCTATAAGGATAGGTCTGTCAGGTGTAACACCAACAGCAGCTTCCATATAACCTGTCATTGCTTCATCGTCATAAACAACTTCCATTCCACGGCCGCCCAGAACGTATGAAGGACGAACCATAACAGGATAGCCAATCTTATTTGCAATCTCAATAGCTTCCGGAACAGTAGTAGCCATTCCTGATTCCGGCATAGGAATCTCAAGCTTATCCATCATTGCTCTGAACTGATCTCTGTCTTCTGCAAGGTCGATAACCTCAGGAGAAGTACCGAGAATCTTAACACCGTTTTTCTGAAGGTCAGCAGCAAGATTAAGAGGAGTCTGTCCACCGAACTGTGCGATAACGCCGACAGGCTTTTCCTTATTATAAATGCTGAGAACATCTTCAAGTGTAAGAGGTTCAAAGTAAAGCTTGTCAGATGTATCGTAGTCAGTTGAAACTGTCTCAGGATTGCAGTTAACAATGATAGTCTCGAAGCCGAGCTTCTTGAGTGACATGGCTGCATGAACACAGCAGTAGTCAAATTCTATACCCTGGCCGATACGGTTAGGACCGCCGCCGAGGATCATAATCTTTGGATTGTCTGACTTGACAGGATTATTGTCAGGTGCGTTATAAGTAGAGTAGAAGTATGAACTGTCTTCTGTACCGCTTACATGAACATAGTCCCAGGTCTCTGTACATCCGAGAGCCTCACGCTTGTTCCTGATTTCATCTTCAGGAATCTCAAGTATCTCGCTGAGATATTTATCTGAGAAACCGTCTTTCTTAGCCTGGATAAGATCATCGTCTGAAGGAAGCTTTCCTTTGTTCTGTACAAGAGCTTCTTCTTCATCAACAAGTTCTTTCATCTGCTCGATGAAATACTTCTTTACCTTTGTAAGCTCATGAATCTCATCAATTGTAGCACCCTTGCGGAGAGCTTCATACATGATAAAGTGTCTTTCACTTGAAGGAGTGATGAGAAGCTTGAGAAGATCTTCCTTGGTCATATCATAATAATTTTTTACATGACCAAGACCATAGCGGCCTTTTTCAAGAGAACGTATAGCCTTCTGGAAAGCCTCTTTGTAATTCTTACCGATACTCATTACTTCGCCGACTGCACGCATCTGAGTTCCGAGTTTATCTTCAACACCCTTGAACTTTTCAAATGCCCATCTTGCGAATTTGATAACTACATAATCTCCATCAGGATAGTACTTATCAAGAGTTCCGTACTTGCCGCATGGTATATCCTTAAGAGTAAGTCCGGCTGCAAGCTTGGCTGATACAAGAGCTATAGGGAATCCGGTTGCTTTGGAAGCAAGAGCGGAAGAACGGGATGTACGAGGATTGATCTCGATTACAATGATTCTGTCTGATACAGGATCATGAGCAAACTGTACATTTGTACCACCTATAACTTCAATCTTATCTACGATCTTATATGCCTGCTCCTGAAGTCTCTTCTGAAGATCTTCGGATATAGTGAGCATAGGAGCTGCACAGAATGAATCACCTGTATGAACGCCCATAGGATCGATATTCTCTATGAAGCATACGGTTATCATATTACCTTCTTTATCACGGACAACCTCAAGCTCAAGTTCCTCCCATCCGAGAATGGATTCTTCAACAAGAACCTGTCCTACAAGGCTTGCCTGAATACCTCTTGCACAGACAACCTTTAATTCTTCCTTATTATATACAAGACCGCCGCCGGCGCCGCCCATGGTATAAGCAGGACGGAGTACTACAGGATATCCGAGCTTGTCAGCGATAGCGAGAGCTTCGTCAACACTGTATGCAACTTCTGAACGAGCCATCTCAATTCCAAGGCTGTCCATGGTCTGCTTAAACTCGATACGGTCTTCGCCACGCTCGATGGCATCAACCTGAACACCGATAACCTTAACGTTATACTTGTCCAGAATTCCGAGCTTGTTCAGCTCTGCGCATAAATTAAGTCCTGACTGACCACCCAGGTTAGGGAGTAAAGCATCAGGACGTTCTTTGGCGATAATCTGTTCAAGACGGTCAGCATCAAGAGGCTCAATGTAAGTAACATCAGCCATCTCAGGATCCGTCATTATTGTTGCAGGATTGGAATTAACGAGCACTATCTCATAACCGAGACTACGGAGTGCTTTACATGCCTGTGTACCTGAATAATCAAATTCGCAGGCCTGGCCTATAATAATAGGACCTGATCCGATTATAAGGATCTTGTTTATGTCAGTTCTCTTTGACATATGTTTTGTACCTCCTACTAAGAATTACACTTGTATCTATAAATCTAACGTATTATAACAGAGGACTATTTAAATTTCCATATATTTATTAAATATTTTTGACGAATTTTAAATCTGATTTTTGAATAAAACTGTTAAAATATTCAGAAAATGAATATTTTGGCATTAAAAATGAATATTATTCAAAATAAAAAGTAGTATATTTTTTGAATGATTAGTACTATAATGTTATAGATTATGTATTAGTGTAGGAAACTGTCTTTTCAGACGGATTCTTAATTGATTTTTTTCGGAGATGTATATGCAAAGAAAGATTAATGAAGATCTCGAGAAGAAGATTGATGGTATCATAGCTTCTATGACTGTGTCTGAGAAGTGTGATTCCATGACTGCCAACAGGAATGCTATTGAAAGACTCGGCATACCTGATTTTACTGTGGGCGGAGAAGCGGCTCATGGTATACAGGCACGTCATGATCAGGTTTCAGATGTCGGACTTGCAGAATATACAACTGTTTTCCCTAATCCTAATGGTTTTGCGGCAAGCTTTGATGAGGATCTTCTGTTTGAAATAGGCTCACTTGTGGGTGATGAAGGAAGATCGCTTTTCAATGAGAAAAGAAACAGGACGCTCTGTGCATGGGCACCTACCATAGATATGGAAAGAGATCCGAGATGGGGCAGAAATGAAGAGGGATACGGTGAGGATCCGGTTCTTGCTTCTACACTTGCTGCTGCCTACATCAGAGGGCTTAAGGGCGATGTTCCCGACTTTGTCAAGTTCGGTGCAACGCTTAAGCATTTCTATGCCAATAATGTCGAGGATGGTCGTTTTACATCTGATTCTGTCATAAATGACAGGCTTAAATATGAATACTATCTTGAGGTTTTCAGGCTCTGTATCAAGAAATCCGATCCGGAAGCCGTTATGACTGCATATAATCTTATCAACGGAACACCATGTATTCTTAATCCTGATATACTGGATATCCTGAAGACCTGGGGGCTTACTCATGTGGTCTGTGATGCAAATGCCATGGTTCAGCTTGTCAGCGACCAGAAGGTATTTGATGATGATATGTATTCCGTTGCCGCTTCCATAAAGAAGGGGATTGATATATTTGCTGACGACAATGAAAAAACTTCAGAAGCGCTGAAAAGGGCTCTTCAGAACAATCTTTTGTCCGAGCAGGAGATAGATGCATGTCTTAAGAACAGATTCTGTACCTTTGCGAGACTCGGTCTTTTCAGTGAGGAAGAGATTTATCCTCATGACATCTACAATATGTCAAAGGTTAATACGGCTTCAGGAAGGGCACTTTCAAGAAAAGCCGCTGCGAAGACAGCTGTTCTTCTTAAAAATGACGGGCTTCTTCCTATGGATAAGAATACACCTGTAGCTGTTCTGGGTCCCTTCGCAGAAAGATGCCCTCTCGACTGGTACAGCGGAATTACCGATCATGCAGTGACGCTGTATGAGGGAATAAAAGATGCATATTCCGAAATGTATAAAAATGATATTTTGAAGGATGATCTCATTCCTGAGGTAAGAATAAAGAAGGACGGAAGATATCTCGGACTTAAGAAGGAAGATACCCTTATAGATAAGAACAGTCATGTGCTCTTTATGAGCCCCGATCCGGATATGAACAGAGACTGTTACAGCCTTATGGAGGTTGAACCGGAAGATGCGGAGACCTTCAAGATCATGCTCTGGGATGATAGAAGAGTGACCATAAGATCCATGTCTACAGGAAAGCTTCTTACAGTTAAGAAGCCGGGAGAGATAACACTTACCGAGTACTGTGACAAGGATGAGATATTTGTATTTCCTGATGACGCTTTCGGCTGGTTTGCGGAAGAGGAATTCCGTTTTGCCGATAAGTCCGGAAATATTATCACATTTGATGAAGCAAATGCAGCTTCTTTCTGGATGGATGATAGAATCGATTCATTTATAAATGTATTTGATAGGAATGTGCTTTCAGGTATAAGCTTTGAAACAGTTGAATCATTCGAAGATAAAATAGACAGGATCAAAGAAGAGGGAATGACCTGTGTGGCAGCCTTTGGACTTCATCCTATAGTTAACTGCAGGGAAGAAAGAGACAGGAACAGCATAGAGCTCCCTCCTTTCCAGAGAATCGTGTTTAAATATATCAGAGAATCATTTGACAGGAACCTTCTTATACTTACGGCAAATGCACCTTTGGGAATAGTTCCTGAGGCAGAGGATTCGCGTACTGATGCAATATTATGGACCGTGCTCGGTAGCGAGGAACTCGGACACGGAATCTCCGATATCATTTTCGGCGATGTATCACCTTCGGGAAGACTGCCTATGACCTGGTACAGGCATGACAGCGATCTTCCGGATAAGAGTGATTACGACATAATCGGAAATCCGAGAACCTATATGTATTATAAGGGTGATACTCTTTATGATTTTGGTTATGGGCTTTCCTATACTGATTTTAAATATGATAATCTTTCGGTACAGGATGTTGGAAAGTATATTGAGATAACTGTTGATATTACTAATATCGGAGATGTGCCATCAGATCACTCGGTTCTGGTTTATTTCAGAAAAGAAAAGGATGGCCTGTTAAGACCGGCAAAGAGGCTTGCGGTATTCACCATGGAAACTGATATTAAACCGGGTGAAACCAGACAGGTTGCACTGATGGCAGAAAAGGATGATATGATGTTCTATGACGGAACCGGAATGAGCTTTGAGTCCGGTGAATATACTTTCTTATGCAGCGACAAAGAGTTAAAGATCAGTATCGGAAATTAATTATACTTCAAAGGATGACTCAAATATGAATTATTTCATAAAACTTGCATTTCTCTTTTTTGTTGGATGCATTGTAGGATGGGTAGGCGAATTCTTCTTCAGAAGATTTGCTCCCGTAAAATCTGTCAGTCATAAATGGGAGAATCCGGGTTTTCTTATGGGACCGTATCTTCCTGTATATGGATTCGGACAGGTCATATGCTATCTTGTCTGCGATTTTTACAGTAGATATACTCCTCACGGCTGGTTAGGTGTGATCGTTACATTTTTCATAATGGCTATAGTCCTTACGATAATAGAACTAATAGCGGGAGTTATATTCATTAACATGCTCAAGGTTCAGTTATGGGATTATGAAGATGAATGGCTGAATTTCAAAGGAATAATCTGCCCGCTTTATTCTGCAATGTGGGGTATCATGGGTGTAGGTTATTACTATCTGGTGCATCCCTATGCCATGGATGCCGTGGACTGGCTTTCGAGAAATCTTGCCTTTTCGTTTGTAGTAGGCTTTTTCTACGGAATCTTCACTCTGGATGTGGTATTTTCTTTTAATCTTGTAGTTAAGGTCAAGGCATTTGCGGATGAACATGATATAGTCGTTCGCTATAATGACTTCCTTGATTCCATCAATGGATATAAGGTTAAGATTAAGGAAAGTCCAAAGTTCCTGCTTCGTCGTTTCGCACTTTTCTCGGATAGAGATTTCCGCGGCTCATTTGAAGAATATCGTGACAGGGTCATGAACGGAAGGATAGGGCGGAGTCTTGAAAGAGGCAGGGAAATACTTGCTAATAACGCCAATGCTGTAGTTCAGAAGATAATGAGAAACGATGACCGCGATGATGCTGATATGGCTATGGCGTCCATGACAGAATTAGCTGTAGATACCGATGAAGCTTTAGTTTTAGAAAATGTACCGGGGTCTGATTCGAAGAAGACCGCGGAAAATGATAATGGAACAGGAAAACAGTAATGTATAAGAAATATTTAATGGGAAATCAGGCTATAGCATATGGCGCGGTTGCTGCCGGAGTCAATCTGGTTTCCGGATATCCGGGTACTCCCTCTACAGAGGTCCTTGAGACCATAGCAAAGATCAGAGGCGATGATACCTATGTAGAATGGTCTGTAAATGAAAAATCCGCACTTGAGGTTGCTGCCGGTGCTTCATATGCCGGAGCGAGAACTCTTGTTACAATGAAACAGGTCGGACTGAATGTTGCTTCGGATCCCCTTATGAGTCTTGAGTATGTCGGCATAAAGGGCGGTATGGTAGTAATGGTGGCAGATGATCCGGGCCCGATATCATCACAGACCGAACAGGACACAAGATCCTTTGCCATGTTCAGCAAGCTTCCCTGCTTTGATCCTTCAAGTGTGGCAGAAGCTTATCAGATGATACAGGATGCTTTTGACCTGTCTGAAAAGTATGGTACTCCTGTATTCTTACGCTCTACCACAAGGATTAGTCATGGATATGAATCCATAGATATAAAGGACAAGGATGAGTATTATAAGAATTCACCTTCGGGATTTGTGAAGGATTCCGGCAGATGGGTTATATTCCCGCGCCTTGCATTTGCAAATCATAAGATTCTTGAGGAGCGAAATGATAAGCTGAAGGATGTTTTCTCATCTTATGATAAAAATGAGATCATAAAAGCCGATGCTTCAGACGGAATCAGAAGAGGTATAGCATCCGGAGGTGTAAGCGTAGCCTACGTCCGGGAAGCTATGAAAAGTGTTTCGGAACTTCCTCTTCTTAAGATAGGAACACCGTTTCCTTTCCCTGAAAGTCTTGCAGTTACTTTCCTTTCGGAACTTGACGAGGTTCTCTGTATAGAAGAACTTGATCCGGTTATAGAAAGGGCACTCATTTTCACCTGCGGAAAATACGGATTAAAGACAAAGATAAGAGGAAAGCTTACCGGAGATGCAGTAAGAGCCGGTGAGAATTCCGTAGATATAGTTAAGGCGGATATTGCGGCGTTTCTTGGGATAGACAGAGCTTCGGAAGAGATAGATATTTCGGATGCACCGTCACTGCCTGTAAGACCACCGGTGCTCTGCGCAGGCTGTCCTCACAGAGCCTCATTTTACGCTGTCAAGAAAGCTATGGAGGGTAAGAAAACTCTCTATGCAGGAGATATCGGATGTTATACTCTTGGCAATGCAATGCCGCTGGATATGGTTGATACCTGCCTTTGCATGGGAGCGGGAATCAATATAGCCCAGGGAGTTTATCATATAGAAGAAGATACCACGGCTTTTGCTTTTGTGGGTGATTCTACATTCTTTGCGTCCGGTATCACAGGCGTGGTGAATGCAGTATATAATCAGGCGGATATGGTGCTTGTCGTACTGGATAATTCGACAACTGCCATGACCGGACATCAGCCTCATCCGGGTACGGGACATACCATGATGGGGGATGTGGTCGAAAAGATAAGCATAGAAGGAATCCTTAAGGGAATCGGGCTTACCACGGTCGAGACCGTAGATCCGCTCGATCTGCCGCTTGCAGTTGATACCGTGAAGAGAGTGGCTGCCGAAAAGGGTGTGAGAGCCATAATCTTCAAATCTCCATGTATAGCGGTCGTTCCTTCCGGAAAGCCTTATAATGTTCTGGATGAAAAATGTATAAAATGCAAAAAGTGCATCAGAGAGCTGGGATGTCCTGCAATCTATATTGATGACGGAAATATCCGGATAGATAAAAGCCTCTGTACCGGATGCGGGCTGTGCAGTAAGGTCTGTCCTGTATCTGCGATAGAAGGAGGTTCGACCAATGTCTAAGAATATCATATTATGCGGTGTCGGCGGACAGGGAACCGTACTGGCATCCAAGATACTTTCGGCTGCTTCCATGGAAAAAGGCATAAAGGTACTTTCCGCAGAGACAATTGGAATGTCACAGCGAGGCGGAAGTGTTACCAGCTTTGTAAAGATTGGAAATGATGCATATACGCCTCTTATCGGAAAAGGAGAGGCAGATATAATAATAGGCTTTGAAGCCGGAGAGACAGTAAGGATGCTTCCTTACCTTAAGAAGGACGGGACAGTTATCGTGAACAATAATGTCATCAAGCCCGTTACGGCGTCTCTGTCCGGTATGGACTACACAGCAGACAGCATGATTCAATACCTGAAGAACAAGACTGAAAATGTGAAGGTGGTTGACGGCGACCGGGTCACTATGGAACTTGGAAGCGCAAAAGTTCTGAATATGGTACTCCTCGGAGCTGCCATAAGTACCGGAGTCCTTGATATAACAAAGGATGAGGCAGTCAGGATAATGTCAGGACTGGTCAAAGAAAAATTCATTTCCATGAATGAAAAAGCTCTCAGAGCTATAGATTAGGAGGGTGTCATGAAGATAAATGAAAAACAGCTGGAGCAGGTTAACGATCGTATTAAAGCGCTTGTTTCAGCCGACAGTTTTTATGGTAAGAAGCTTAAAGAAGCGGGAATTACGAGAGTAGACAGTGTAGAGGAATTTGAGAAGCTTCCCTTTTCTGAGAAAAATGATCTCAGAGAGGCTTATCCACTCGGACTTATGACAGCACCTGAGGAAGAAATAGTCAGGATACATTCATCGTCAGGTACAACGGGACTCCCTGTTATAATCCCTTATACAAAGAAGGATGTTGATGACTGGGCAACAATGTTTGCAAGATGCTATGAGATGGCAGGCATTACGAAGAATGACCGTATACAGATAACACCTGGCTACGGACTCTGGACTGCCGGAATAGGATTCCAGGCAGGCTGTGAGAAACTTGGAGCCATGGCTGTTCCTATGGGACCGGGAAATACGGACAAGCAGCTTCAGATGATGATGGATCTTAAGACTACGGTTCTCTGCTCCACATCTTCATATGCACTTCTTCTTGCGGAAGAGATAGAGAAGCGCGGTATCAAGGATAAGATACATCTAAAAAAAGGTGTCATCGGTTCCGAACGCTGGGGCAAGAAGATGAGAGAACGTATCGCAAATGAACTTGGTATTGAGCTCTATGACATTTACGGGCTTACCGAGATATATGGTCCGGGAATAGGAATCAACTGTCCCGGAGAAACGGGCATGCATTACTGGGATGATTTCATTTATATTGAGATAATCGATCCTAAGACAGGAGAAGTTCTTCCTGACGGCGAGCTTGGTGAGATAGTCATCACAACCCTGGTCAAGGAAGGAGCTCCACTTATAAGATACAGAACACATGACCTGTCACGTATCATTCCTGAACCATGTCCTTGCGGGTCTAAATATCCTAGACTCGATGTTATCATGGGCAGAACGGATGATATGATGAAGATCAAGGGTGTAAATGTATTTCCTGCCCAGATTGAAGAGATACTTAGAGATTTCCCTATGCTTTCAAGTGAGTATCAGATCAGGATATCACATGTTGACGGTAAGGATACTCTTCGTATATATGTTGAGACTGACGGAACTATCGACTTCGCGGCCCTTGCAAAGAAGATAGCTTCCAGCGTTAAGAGCAGGATAGGCTTTACGCCGATCGTCAAAGTCGTTGAGATAGGTGTTCTTCCGAGAAGTGAGAAGAAGACCAAAAGAGTCATAGATGAAAGATATGACTGATAACAAAGAAATTCATTTCATTAGTAGGAGGAATTAAATAAATGGGAATGACAATGACTCAGAAGATACTTGCGGCTCATGCCGGACTTCCGGCTGTTAAGGCGGGCGACCTCATCGAGGCTGATCTCGATCTGGTACTCGGTAATGATGTTACCACACCTGTTGCGATAAATGAGCTTTCCAAGTTCAATAAGAAGACTGTATTTGACAACACAAAGATAGCTCTTGTTATGGATCATTTTACACCGAACAAGGATATCAAGAGTGCTGAACATGTTAAGCAGGTAAGGGATTTTTCAAAGGCAAATAACATAGTTAACTATTTTGACGTAGGGCAGATGGGTATCGAGCATGCACTTCTTCCGGAAAAAGGTCTTATCGTTGCAGGTAATACATGTATAGGTGCTGACTCACATACATGTACCTACGGAGCACTCGGCGCATTTTCAACCGGTGTAGGCTCTACCGATATGGCAGCGGGAATGGTTACCGGCAAAGCATGGTTCAAGGTTCCTTCAGCTATCAGGTTTGTTCTTACCGGAAAGAAAGCTGAATGGATAAGCGGTAAGGATCTTATACTTCATATCATTGGAATGATAGGTGTTGACGGTGCAAGATATAAGTCAATGGAATTTGCCGGAGAGGGCGTTGCTTCACTTTCCATGGATGACAGATTCACCATTGCAAATATGGCTATAGAAGCAGGCGCAAAGAACGGTATATTCCCGGTTGATGATCTGACTCTTGAATATATAAAGGAACATGCACCTGAGAAGTTTGCAAATAAGGAATATACAGTATACGAAGCTGATGAAGATGCTGAATATGATGAGGTTATAGAGATCGATCTCGGAAGCCTCCGTCCTACTATAGCATTTCCTCATCTTCCTGAGAATACAAAGACTATTGATGAAATACATGCCGAAGGCGATATTGCTATAGATCAGGTTGTTATCGGTTCATGTACAAACGGACGTATAGATGATATGAGAATTGCAGCGGATATCATGAATGGACGTAAATGTGCCGACTGGTTAAGAGTAATAGTTATTCCGGGCACACAGGATATTTATCTCCAGATGATCAAGGAAGGCCTTGCACAGATTTTTGTTGAGGCAGGTGCTATCGTCAGCACACCTACCTGCGGACCTTGCCTCGGCGGTCATATGGGTATACTTGCTCATGGAGAGAAGGCGGTTTCAACAACAAACCGTAACTTTATCGGACGTATGGGTGCTATCGATTCTGAGATTTATCTTGCAAGTCCTGCGGTTGCAGCGGCTTCCGCTATAACGGGTAAGATCAGTTCCCCTGAGGATCTTGGATTATAGGTCCGGTTGCAGTTGACTCTTGTGTTTTTAATTATTATTTTTGAAAGGAATAAAAAATGAAAGCAAATGGTATTGTACATAGATATGGTGATAATGTTGATACGGATGTTATCATTCCGGCAAGATATCTGAATACGGCAGATCCGAAGGAATTGGCTAAGAATTGTATGGAAGATATCGATAAGGATTTTGTAAACAGAGTTAAAGACGGAGATATTATGGTGGCAGGAAAGAACTTTGGATGCGGTTCTTCAAGAGAGCATGCTCCTATAGCCATCAAAGCCTCCGGAATTTCATGTGTTATAGCAGAATCATTTGCAAGGATTTTCTACAGAAATTCGATAAATATAGGTCTTCCAATCCTTGAATGTAAGGAAGCAAGTGAGGAAATCAAGGCAGGAGATACGGTAGAAGTAAATTTCGATACCGGAGAGATCACAGATGTTACTACAGGAAAGAAGTACCAGGGACAGGCATTCCCTCCGTTTATGCAGAATATTATAACAAGCGGCGGCCTTATTAATTCAATTAATGCAAAAGGTTGATTGAATACTCTAAGGAGGTATGGATAATGAGTCAGGGACAATATACAGGCGGCCCGCAGGGACAGGGCGGCTACCCTAATCAGGGATATCCACAGCAGCCACAGGGCAGATACCCTAATCAGGGCTACCCGCAACAGCCGCAAGGCTATCCACAGCAACCGCAAAGACAGGGCGGTTACCCTAATCAGGGATATCCACAGCAGCCACAGGGCGGCTACCCTAATCAGGGCTACCCACAGCAGCCACAAGGCAATCCTCAGATACAGGGCGGATATCCTAATCAGGGTTACCCTAAGCAGCAGCAGGCCTACCCACAACAGCAGAAAAAGAAAAGCAGTGTAGGACTTGTCATAGGTATTGTTGCAGGATCATTTGGATTTGTTCTTTTATTTGCAATCATTCTTTCTGTTATCATGAGTGGCAGAAAGGGTAAAACAACCATAGATAAAGCTTATCTCAGATCTCACAATTGGCGTGAAACTAACAGCAATTCCTATATAGTATTTGAATCTGATACATTTACTTATTACAAAGATAAGGGGGTATATGATAATTATTACTATAAAGGACATTATGAGTTTTATTCAGGAAAAGCGGCTGTTGATTATGTGGTAAATGACCTCAGCGAGTATGGTGTGACCAGGGATGAAATTCAGGGTTTGTTTGACAGAAATGCGAAGTATGATGAATCAAATTTTGTATGTCTTGTTCTTCAGAATGAAGAGTGTATAATAGACGGGCAGAATACCACTACGGATTATACTAAAGCTCCGTACTATGGATTCTATATAAATAACAGTTCGATAGAAGCACTTGATATTGCTAACATGAATTCAGCTACATATTACTGGTTTGTTCCTGATGACGATATGTAAAATAATTACTTAATAAATGAGAAAAGAGGGTACAGATAATGAATATTAATCTTGCAGTTATAAAAGGAGATGGCATTGGTCCGGAGATAGTGACAGAGGCTATGAAGGTTCTGGATGCAGTCGGAGAGAAGTACGGACATACATTTAATTATGAGCAGATTCTTATGGGAGGATGCTCCATCGACGCAACCGGTGAACCACTTACAGATGAGGCAGTAGCTGTTGCCAAGTCAAAGGATGCAGTCCTTCTCGGCTCAATCGGAGGCAATACACAGACTTCTCCATGGTATAAGCTTCCTCCGAATTTAAGACCGGAGGCAGGACTCCTCAAGATAAGAAAGGAACTGGGACTTTTTGCAAATCTTCGTCCGGCCTATTTATATCCTGAGCTGAAAGAAGCCTGTCCTCTTAAGGAAGAAGTTGCAGCACGCGGATTCGACATGATGATGATGCGTGAGCTGACAGGCGGACTTTATTTCGGAGAGAGATACACCAAAGAAATCGACGGTGTAATGACTGCAGTAGATACTCTTGTTTATAATGAAAATGAAATTCGCCGTATTGCGATCAAGGGCTTTGAAATCGCTATGAAGCGTCGTAAGAAGGTGACTCTTATCGACAAAGCCAACGTACTTGATTCTTCAAGACTCTGGAGAAAGGTTACTGATGAAGTGGCTAAGGATTATCCTGAGGTTGAATATGGAGTAATGCTTGTAGATAATGCTGCCATGCAGCTTGTAAAGGATCCTGCACAGTTTGATGTTGTGCTTACCGAGAATATGTTCGGTGATATTCTTTCAGATGAAGCTTCACAGATTACAGGTTCCATAGGAATGCTTCCTTCAGCATCTCTTAACGAGACCAAATTCGGCCTCTATGAACCTTCGGGCGGTTCGGCTCCTGATATAGCAGGAAAGAATATAGCAAATCCTATAGCTACTATACTCAGTGCGGCAATGATGCTTCGTTACAGCTTTGATCTTGATGTTGAAGCGGATGCAATTGAAAATGCTGTTAAGAAGGTTCTTGAGGAAGGTTATAGGACTATAGATATAGCAAAGCCGGGTGAACCACAGGTTAAATGTGATGAGATGGGTTCTCTTATTGCTGAAAGAGTTTAATGGTATGGTTTCCCGGGTGGCGAAACTTGAATGAAAGAAGGTGACTGAGAATAATGGATGGACAGTATAATCAGTACGGAAATAATGGACAGTTTCAGCAGAATTCAATGAATCAGGGCGGTCAGTATGGTCAGAATATGAACCAGGGTTATGGACAGTATGGTCAGAATATGAGTCCGGGCTATGGACAATACGGTCAGAACATGAATCAGGGCGGACAGTATGGTCAGAATATGAATCAGGGCGGTCAGTATGGTCAGAATATGAATCAGGGCTATGGACAGTATGGTCAGAACGGAATGGTCCAGGGACGACCGGGGATGCCGGGGTATCAGTCCCAGCCGGGATATCAGCCCCAACAGGGATATCCTCAGCCGCAGCAGCCGCAGCAGCTACAGCAGCCGGTTAAGAAGAGAAGTAATGCATGGTGGATCATTCTTATAGTCATAGGCGCTACACTTCCTGTACTTGCTATACTTGCTGCGGCAATAGCTCCTGCATTTATTCGATATAACCTTAAATCAAAGATAGCGGAAGATATAGGGACTGCTTCGACAATCAGATCTGCTGTACTTGCAAGTGTTGCAGATGAGGATATTTATAATGAGATTTATGCCAATGGCGGAGTAAAGTTTACCGTGGATAAGAACGGTCCTTCCGGTTGCCCTCCTAAATTCCTGAACGAGTTTAAGAAAAATATGAATTATGAATTCAGTTCTCCGGAATATACAAAGAACGGGGCAGAAGTATTTGTTGTAGAAGTTGATTTACAAACATTTGAAGTAACCGTTTCGGCCGGAAAAAAATCCGGAGTGATCATTGCAGAGATAAGTCCGAATGCTGATTTGGACTATAGATAATAATTTATGAATATTATAAGACAATTAATAAATAAGACGAGGAGAAAAGAATTATGAAGAGTGATAACATGAAATGTGGTCTCCAGCAGGCACCTGCCCGTTCACTTCTGAACGCACTCGGTTATACACCGGAGGAGATAAAGAAGCCTATGGTCGGAATAGTATGCTCATACAATGAGATCGTTCCGGGACATATGAATCTTGATAAGATAGCCGAGGCTGTAAAGCTTGGCGTTGCAGAAGCAGGCGGAACACCGGTTATGTTCCCGGCTATAGCTGTTTGTGACGGTATTGCAATGGGCCATATCGGTATGAAATACAGTCTGGTAACCAGAGATCTTATAGCTGATTCTACAGAGGCTATGGCTATAGCGCATCAGTTTGATGCCCTTGTTATGATACCTAACTGTGATAAGAATGTTCCCGGACTTCTTATGGCAGCTGCAAGAGTAAATGTTCCTACTGTATTTGTTTCAGGCGGTCCTATGCTTGCAGGTCATATTCATGGAAGAAAGAGAAGTCTTTCATCAATGTTTGAAGCAGTTGGTGAATATACTGCCGGCAAGATTTCAGAAGCAGATGTAACAGAATTTGAAGAGAAGGTTTGTCCTACATGCGGTTCCTGCTCAGGAATGTATACGGCAAATTCAATGAACTGTCTTACAGAAGTTCTCGGTATGGGACTTCCTGGAAACGGAACAATACCTGCAGTATATTCAGAGCGACTCAGACTTGCCAAGAGAGCAGGTTATGCTGTTATGGAAATGCTGGAAAAGAATATACGTCCGCGTGACATCATCACAAAGGAAGCAATTCTTAACGCACTTACAGTTGATATGGCTCTTGGATGTTCAACCAATTCAATGCTTCATCTTCCTGCAATCGCACATGAGATAGGTTTTGACTTTGACATTTCATTTGCAAATCCTATAAGTGAGAAGACTCCTAATCTTTGCCATCTTGCACCTGCAGGCCCTACATATATGGAAGACCTTAATGAGGCAGGCGGCGTATACGCTGTAGTTAAGGAACTCTGTGATCTCGGTCTTATAAATGAAGACTGTATGACTGTTACCGGTAAGACGATCGGTGAGGCTGTAAAGAACGCGGCTAACAGAAATCCTGAGGTTATAAGACCTACAGATAATCCATACTCAAAGACAGGAGGACTTGCAGTTCTTAAGGGTAACCTTGCACCTGACGGCTCTGTAGTTAAGAGATCGGCAGTTGTTCCTGAGATGCTTAAGCATGAGGGACCTGCAAGAGTATTTGATTCTGAAGAAGATGCAATTGCAGCTATCCTCGGTGGAAAGATTGTAGAAGGTGATGTAGTTGTTATCCGTTACGAAGGACCTAAGGGTGGTCCCGGAATGAGAGAGATGCTCAATCCTACATCCGCTATAGCAGGTATGGGACTCGGAAGTACTGTAGCACTTATTACAGACGGACGTTTCTCAGGAGCAAGCCGTGGCGCTTCTATAGGACATGTTTCACCTGAAGCGGCAGTAGGCGGACCTATCGCACTTGTTGAAGAAGGCGATATGATTGAGATTGATATAAATAATTACTCAATCACTCTTAAAGTAAGCGAAGAAGAACTTGCAAAGAGAAAAGCAGAGTGGAAGCCGAGAGAGCCTAAGGTTACAACAGGATATCTTGCAAGATATGCTTCCATGGTTACAAGCGGCAATAGAGGAGCTATTCTGGAGATTCCAAAGGCAGAAAAGTAGTCTTCAGACAAAAATTTAAAAAAAATTTACATTTTTATAAAATTTTACTTCAAAAATTTTCGATTTTGAAGTATCATATATTACCATATTTATTATTTATAGAAGGAGTGATAAGACATGAAGCAGTTGACAGGTTCAGAAATTGTTATTGAATGTCTTAAGGAGCAGGGTGTTGACACTGTATTTGGTTACCCGGGTGGTACCATACTTAATGTCTATGATGAATTATATAAACATTCAGATGAGATTACTCATGTGCTTACTTCACATGAGCAGGGCGCTTCCCATGCTGCAGACGGATATGCGAGAGCAACAGGTAAGGTCGGCGTGTGTTTAGCAACCAGCGGACCGGGAGCTACCAATCTCGTTACAGGTATAGCAACAGCATATATGGATTCTATTCCGCTTGTTGCCATTACAGCAAACGTAGGAGTTGCGCTTCTTGGAAAAGACAGTTTCCAGGAGGTTGATATAGCAGGTGTGGTTATGCCTGTTACCAAACACAGCTTTATAGTTAAGAATGTTCATGAACTTGCAGATACTATAAGACGTGCATTTAAGATAGCCCAGAGCGGAAGACCGGGACCTGTACTTGTAGATATAACAAAGGATGTTACAGCTACAAAGGCTGCTTATGAGTATAAGAAGCCGGAACCTATCGAGAGAGTTACAGCTTCCATTAAGGACAGCGATATTGAGAAAGCAGCTGAAATGATCAATCTTTCAGAGAGACCTTTCCTTCTTGTCGGTGGAGGTGCCATTGCATCTGATGCATCAGCTGAGATCAGGAAGCTTGCAGATAAGATGGACGCTGCTGTTTGTGATACTCTTATGGGTAAGGGCGCATTTGACGGTACCAATAAGCGTTATACCGGCATGATCGGTATGCACGGAACCAAGGCGTCTAACTTCGGTGTGAACAAGGCTGATCTTATAGTTGTTATCGGAGCAAGATTCTCTGACAGAGTTATAGGAAATGCTGCGAAGTTCGCTACAGGTGCCAAGATACTTCATATAGATGTGGATGCGGCCGAGATTAACAAGAATATTGTTTCAGATGCATCGGTTATAGGTGATGCAAAGGAAGTTCTTAAGAGAATTCTTCCTAAGATAGAGAAGAAGCAGAATAAAGAGTGGATGAAGGTTATCGCTGACCTTAAGAAAGAATATCCGCTTGTATATGATATGGATAACCTTACAGGTCCTGCTGTAATCAGCAAGATTTATCAGAAGACCAAGGGTGATGCAATCATCGCTACCGATGTAGGACAGCATCAGATGTGGGCTGCCCAGTATTACCTCTATAAGGAGCCAAGACAGCTTCTTACATCAGGTGGTCTCGGTACTATGGGTTATGGTCTCGGTGCTGCCATAGGTGCTGCTACCGGAAGGCCTGACAAGACTGTCATCAATATAGCCGGAGACGGCTGTTTCCGTATGAATATGAATGAGCTTGCTACAGCAGCCAGAGAAGGAACTCATGTTATTGAGGTGGTTATCAATAACCATGTTCTCGGTATGGTACGTCAGTGGCAGACACTTTTCTATGGAAAGAGATATTCCAATACAATGCTTAATGACAAGGTTGATTTTGCCAAGGTAGCAGAAGGACTTGGAGCTAAAGCATATACAGTTATTACAGTTAAAGAATTTGAAAAGGCACTTACAGCTGCTCTTAAGGGTAAGGGACCTTATCTCATTAACTGTATAATAGATCAGGATGACAAAGTATGGCCTATGGTTGCACCTGGTGCTGCTATAGAGACATGCTTCGACAGCGAAGAAGAATTAAACAAGAATAAATAAGAATATAAAAAATAAAGTTTAATAAAAGATTACGTGGAGGAACAATTAAAATGGCAAGAGTTTATAATTTCTCAGCAGGACCATCAATACTTCCGGAAGTGGTGCTCCGTCAGGCAGCAGATGAAATGATGGATTACAAGGGCTCAGGACAGAGTGTTATGGAGATGAGCCACCGTTCAAAGGTTTATGACAACATCATTAAGGAAGCTGAACAGGATTTAAGGGATCTCATGAATATCCCTGACAATTATAAGGTTCTTTTCCTTCAGGGGGGTGCTTCACAGCAGTTCGCAGCTATCCCTATGAACCTTATGAAGAATGGCGTTGCTGATTACATTATCACAGGCCAGTGGGCAAAGAAGGCTTATCAGGAAGCAAAGAAGTATGGTAAGGCAAATGCAATAGCATCATCAGAGGATAAGACATTCTCATATATCCCTGATGTAAGTAATCTTCCTATCAGTGAAGATGCTGATTATGTTTATATCTGCCATAATAACACAATTTACGGCACAGCTTATCATGAGCTTCCAAACACAAAGGGCAAGATCCTTGTTGCAGATATGTCTTCAGACATTCTGTCACAGCCTGTAAATGTAGAGGATTACGGCCTTATCTACTTTGGTGTTCAGAAGAATGTAGGACCTGCAGGTGTTGTAGTTGTTATCATCAGAGAAGACCTTATCAGAGATGATCTTCCTGAATTTGTACCTACAATGCTTAAGTATAAGACTCAGGCAGATGCTGATTCACTTTACAATACTCCTCCATGCTATGGTATATATATCTGCGGACTTGTATTCAAGTGGGTTAAGTCCATGGGCGGACTTGAGGCAATGAAGATTCACAATGAGAAGAAGGCTAAGATTCTTTATGACTTCCTTGATTCATCAAAGCTTTTCAAGGGAACAGTTGTAAAGAAAGACAGATCTCTTATGAATGTACCTTTTGTTACAGGTAACGATGAGCTTGATGCCAAGTTCGTTAAGGAAGCTACAGAAGCAGGCTTCGTAAATCTTAAGGGACACAGATCAGTAGGCGGAATGAGAGCATCTATCTATAATGCTATGCCTATCGAAGGTGTTGAGAAACTCGTACAGTTCATGAAGGACTTTGAAGAAAAGAATGCATAAAGCATTACATTTTAAAATTTAATAAATAATATAGAAGGAAAAAACAATGTATAAAATTCATACTTTAAACCCTATCGCAAAATGTGGTACTGATCTTTTCAGTGCTGATTATGAAATAACAGATAATTTAAATGAAGCTGATGCCGTACTCGTAAGAAGTGCTTCAATGCATGAGATCGAGGCTCCGGATTCACTTGTAGCTGTTGCACGTGCAGGAGCAGGCGTTAACAACATACCTCTTGATGCATATGCAGAGAAAGGTATCGTAGTATTCAACACACCGGGTGCAAATGCAAACGGTGTTAAGGAACTTGTTATAGCAGGACTTCTTCTTGGTTCAAGAGATATCGTTGCCGGTGCAAACTGGGTAATAGAAGATAAGGATGACGAGAATATAGCAAAGACTGCAGAGAAGCAGAAGAAGCTTTATGCAGGAAATGAGATCCAGGGCAAGAAGCTCGGTGTTATCGGTCTTGGTGCTATAGGATGCAGAGTTGCAAATGCTGCTATACATCTTGGAATGGATGTATGGGGATACGATCCTTATGTATCAGTAGATGCAGCATGGAATCTCTCCAAGTCAGTTAAGCATATTACAAATATAAATGATATATATGCAAACTGTGATTATATCACAATACATGTTCCGCTTATGGATGCTACAAAGGGAATGATCAGCAAGGAAGCAATCGCACAGATGAAGGATGGCGTTGTTGTACTTAACTTCGCTAGAGATGTACTTGTTGATGAGGCAGCTTTAATGGAAGCTATAGATGCAGGCAAGGTTCACAGATATGTAACTGACTTTGCAAATCCTACTGTTGTAGGTCATGAGGGTGTTATATGTACACCTCACCTTGGTGCTTCAACAGCTGAATCAGAAGATAATTGTGCAGTAATGGCAGTAAATGAGATCAGGGACTTCCTTGAGAATGGTAATATCATTAATTCAGTTAATTATCCAAGAGTAGATGCAGGCGTTCCTTCATCTGCAGGACGTATTACAGTATGCCATAAGAACATTCCTAACATGCTCACACAGTTCACCGGCCTTTTCGCAAAGAATGGTGTAAATGTTCCTGATATGGTTAGTAAGTCACGCGGTGATTTTGCATATACAATTCTTGATGTTGATACTCCTGATACCGCAAATGTGGTTGATGAGCTTACAGCAATCGATGGAGTTATAAAGGTTAGGGTTATAAAGTAGTATAATTCGCATAATGTGACGGGTTGGGTTAAACAAAGTCACGTAATGGAGGCGATATAAATGAGCGAGAAATTAAAGGTCGGTATTCTTGGTGCAACGGGAATGGTAGGTCAGCGTTTTATAACAATACTTGCCAATCATCCGTGGTTCGAGGTTGTGACTGTTGCAGCAAGTCCGAGAAGTGAAGGAAAGAAGTACAGTGAAGCTGTAGAAGGAAGATGGAAGATGGATGTTCCTGTTCCGGATGCAGTAAAGGATCTTGTACTTTATAATGTAAATGATGTAGAAAAGGTAGCATCAACTGTTGATTTTGTTTTCAGTGCAGTTGATATGTCCAAGGATGAGATAAAGGCTATAGAAGAGGCTTATGCAAAGACAGAAACTCCTGTAGTTTCAAATAACTCAGCCCACAGATGGACACCTGACGTTCCTATGGTAGTTCCGGAACTTAATCCGGAGCATTATGAAGTGATTAAGTATCAGAAAGAAAGACTTGGTACAACTCGTGGTTTCATTGCAGTAAAGCCAAACTGTTCAATTCAGAGTTATGCACCGGCACTTTTTGCACTTAAAGAATTTGGACCTAAGGAAGTTGTAGTATCTACATATCAGGCTATTTCAGGAGCAGGAAAGACATTTAAGGACTGGCCGGAGATGGTAGGAAATATTATTCCTTACATAGGTGGAGAAGAAGAGAAATCAGAGCAGGAGCCACTCCGTATCTGGGGAAAAGTCGAGGATGGCGTTATCAAGAAATGTGAAGACGGCCCAAAGATTACCAGCCAGTGTATCAGAGTTCCGGTACTTAACGGACATACAGCAACTGTTTTTGTAAACTTTGAGAAGAAGCCTACCAGGGAAGAAATCATCGACAGGTGGGTAAACTTCAAAGGTGAACCTCAGGAGCTTAATCTTCCAAGTGCTCCAAAGCAGTTCATTCAGTATCTCGAGGATGATAACCGTCCTCAGGTTTCACTGGATGTTGACTTTGAGAACGGCATGGGAGTTTCCATGGGACGACTCAGAGAAGACACAATATTTGATTATAAATTTGTAGGCCTTTCACATAATACACTTCGTGGTGCAGCAGGTGGTGCAGTTCTTTCCGCAGAACTCCTTTATGCTAAAGGATACATTACAAAAAAATAATAAATTAGTATAAAAAACAGTTTATTTTTAACTGATTTATTGGTAGTATATTATGCAGTAATCTTTTTAGGAGGTAACAGTGGTATGAAGAAACTTATTTTAGTTACTTCTCCACCGGCTTGTGGAAAAACATTCATATCCAAAAAACTTGCCAAAGCACTTACAAATTGTGTTTATCTTGACAAGGATACACTTATCGTTCTTTCAAAACAGATTTTCAAGGTAGCAAATCAGGAGTATAACAGATCATCTGATTTCTTCCAGAAGGAGATAAGAGATTATGAGTATTATGCTATACTCGATCTTGCATTTGATGCCCTTGATTATAATGATACAGTACTTATCAATGCTCCATTTACAGATGAGATAAGAGATGATGAGTATCTTGAGCATCTTCGTGAGAAACTCAGAGACAAAGGCGCAGAGCTCTGTGTTGTTTGGGTACACGCAGATATAGAAGTTGCACATCAGAGAATGATAAACAGAAATTCTGACAGAGATGTTTGGAAGCTTGAGCATTGGGATGAGTATGTTGCTACTCAGAACTTTAATAAGCCGGGAAATATTCCTGAATTATTTGAATTTGATAACTCAAATGACGAATCATTCAAGAAGTCGTTAGATGCGGCAGTTAAATACATAAGGGGATAAACACCGGGAGATTTAGGCTGTACTGGTGACTTTATTGTCACTCGGTTCAGCCTATCTTTGGTTATATAATGGAGCTAAGAAATGGCAGATATTAAAGCATTTGCGGCAGTGAGGCCTCTTCCGGAGCTTGCCTCAAAGATCGCAGCATTACCATATGACGTATATAATAGAGAAGAAGCAAGAGCTGTGGTGGAAGGAGATAACTATTCATTTCTTCGAATAGACAGACCGGAAACCCAGTTTGAGCCTGATCATGATATGTATTCCCAGGAAGTATATGATAAAGGACGCGACATGCTCCTTCAGATGATCGCTGATGGTGAATATATAAGAGATGTTGATGACTGTTATTATATATATGAGCTCATCATGGATGGAAGACATCAGACCGGTATAGTTGCGGCGTCTTCCATAGATGATTATATTAACGGTATCATCAAGAAACATGAGAATACCCGCGCTGAAAAGGAGAAAGACAGAATCAACCATGTTTATACCTTATCGGCTCAGACAGGACCTATATTCCTGGCATACAGGGATTCTGATGTTTTAAATGAAATTGTAAATGAAAAGAAGAAGGAAACTCCGGTTTACAGCTTTACTTCCGATGATGGAATAACACATAATGTATGGGTTATAGATGATGCTGAAATCATCGGGAAGGTTAAAGATGCCTTCAGTGCTATAGATGATATTTATATAGCGGACGGTCACCACAGAGCTGCTTCTGCTGTAAAAGTAGGAATAAGAAAGAGAGAAGAGAATCCGGGATATAAGGGGGACGAGGAATTCAATTATTTCCTTTCAGTACTTTTCCCTGAATCCGAACTTGCCATTCTTCCTTATAACCGTGTTGTAAGAAACCTCGGTACATGTAAGGACGGTTCAGAGTTTATCGCAAGGATATCTGAAATCTGTACTGTTGAACCGGTTTCGGCTGCATATCAGCCGGATGCGAAAGGCTGCTTCGGCCTTTATCTTGAGGATAAATGGTATAAGCTTACAATATCCGATAATCTAAGAAGTGATGATCCTGTTGAGGGACTTGATGTTTCGTTGCTTCAGAATCATATACTCGGACCTGTACTTGGTATAGATGATCCGAGAACAAGCAGTGATATAGATTTTGTCGGAGGTATAAGAGGACTTTCCGAGCTTGAGAGAAGATGTCATACTGATATGAAACTTGCATTTTCTATGTATCCGACATCTATACAGGAGCTTTTCAGTGTGGCGGATGCGGGACTGCTGATGCCGCCAAAATCAACCTGGTTTGAACCAAAACTGAGATCGGGTATTTTTATACATGAAATATAATTCTTAACAGGGGTTTAGATATTTGGCTATTGCATTGAATCAGGTCAAGATCATATTTGAGAAGGGGTATATATGAAAAGAGAGAGAAAAAGAGTATTTGCCATAAACTGGATGGAAGTCGAGGCATTAGCAGAGGCAAGGCATGATAATCCGCATCATATACTCGGAATTCACGAATGTATAGATGATGTATATGTAAATGTATATATTCCTGAAGCTAAAGTCGTTAAGATCAAGGATTTAGAGGGTAATAAGCTCTATAATCTTGTATCTGACAGAGTTCCGGGATTCTTCTCTATCTGCATCAAGGATAAGAAAATCTTTGATTATGAAGTCAGAGTAAAAATGAATGACGGAAAGGAAAGGAAATATATAGATCCTTATATATTTGAACCTGTGATCGATCCTATAGATATCAGTAAGTTCAATGAGGGCATTCATTATGAAATCTACGAAAAACTCGGTGCTCATAGTATGGAGGTTGACGGTGTAAAGGGTACACTTTTTGCAGTCTGGGCTCCAAATGCCGAGAGAGTTTCCGTTGTAGGCAATTTTAATGGCTGGGACGGACGCGTTAATCCTATGAGGAAACTGGATTATTCAGGAATATTCGAGCTTTTCATTCCGGGTGATTACGAAAATGAGATTTATAAATTCGAGATCAAAGCAAAAAGCGGTGAAGTATTCATGAAGAGTGACCCGTACGGTTTCTCTTCAGAGGTCAGACCTGCCAATGCTTCCCGGGTTGTCAGCCTTGATCATGAGTGGAAGGATGCTGCCTGGATAAAGGAAAGAAGTGAGAATACCGACCTTCCTATAAGTAAGCCGATGAATATTTACGAGGTTCATCTTGGCTCATGGAAGAGACCTGAGGATGGAAGAGAATTCTACAATTACAAAGAAATCGCCGTACTTCTTGCACAATATGTCAAGAATGCAGGTTACAACTATGTAGAACTTCTGCCGGTTATGGAGCATCCTTATGATCCTTCATGGGGGTATCAGGTAACGGGATACTATGCACCTACATCAAGATACGGAACTCCATCTGATTTTATGCAGTTTGTAGATTATATGCATAAAGAGGGTATAGGAGTTATCATAGACTGGGTACCTGCTCATTTTCCAAAGGATGAACACGGACTCGGAAGATTTGATGGTACTGACCTTTATGAGAACAGTGATCCGCTCAGAAGAGAACATCCTCATTGGGGTACCTATATATTTGATTATGGCAGACGTGAAGTCCGTAATTTCCTTGTTGCAAATGCACTTTATTGGGCAGATAAGTATCATGTTGACGGTATTCGTATGGATGCTGTTGCTTCAATGCTTTATCTTGATTACGGAAGACAGGGCGGAGAATGGCGTCCGAATGAATTTGGCGGAAATGAGAATCTTGAAGCCATAGCATTTATCAAAGAACTCAATACAGTCATGAAAGAAAGATTCCCGGGTGTATTGATGATAGCAGAGGAATCTACTGCATGGCCTATGCTTACTCACACCATCAAAGAGGGCGGACTTGGGTTCGACATTAAGTGGAATATGGGATGGATGAATGACTTCCTTTCATACATGAGACTTGATCCTTTGTACAGGAAGTATAATCATAATGATCTTACATTCAGCATGGTATATGCTTACAGCGAGAATTTTGTTCTGGTTCTTTCACATGATGAAGTGGTTCATGAGAAATGCTCCATGATAGGTAAGATGCCGGGAGGTTATGAAGATAAGTTCTCGAATTTAAGAACTGCCTATGGATTCATGATGACTCATCCCGGAAAGAAGCTTCTCTTCATGGGACAGGAATTTGCAGTTATGAAGGAGTTCAATGAATCATCAGAGCTCGACTGGTCACTCTTTGATTTTGACGCTCACAGCTTCCTGTTTGATTACGTCAAAGATCTAAACGGACTGTATATGACCGAACCTGCTCTTTATGAACTTGATAATTCGCCGGAAGGCTTCAAATGGATAGCTGTTAATTCTGCAAATGAAAGCATAATAAGCTATGAAAGACATGGAAAAGATGAAAAGGATACACTTCTTGTCATCTGCAATTTCACTCCTATAGTTCATAAGAATTATAAACTTGCCGTTCCTTCAGCCGGAAAATGGAAGGAGATATTCTCCAGTGATAATCCAAAGTATGGCGGTGACGGCAGTAATAATAAGGTTGTTAAGCAGTCTAAGGCCGGAAAGGTTGATGACAGGGATAATTATATATCCATAACAGTTCCGGGACTTTCTATTTCTGTATTTAAGAAGAAATAAAGATGGATAAGTATCTTAAAATTAATCTTACAGCTATATATAACTGGGTATTAAAGTATGGAATGCTTCTTTTAGTTACGGTTATATTCTTTTGGATCGGTTCCAAGATCATTAAAATGATTCTTGGAGCCATTTCAAAAACCTTTAAGAGAACCAAGCTATCGGAAGGTCTGGAGAGTTTCCTTATATCATTTATAAGGATAATTCTTTTCTCCATACTTTTCATTATGTCAGCAAGTTTAATGGGATTTCCTGTCACATCACTGGTAACACTTCTCGGTACATCAGGATTGACTATCGGTCTTGCTCTCCAGGGCAGTCTTTCAAATCTTGCCGGTGGAGTGCTTATACTAATACTTAAGCCTTTTGATGTAGGAGACTATATTCATGAGAAGCATACAGGGCAGGAGGGTACCGTCAAAGCTATTGATATCTTCTATACCCATCTGGTGACCTATGACAATAAGGAAATGGTTATTCCTAACGGCAACCTGTCCAATACTACCATCCTGAACTATACAAAGCTTGGAGAGAGAATGGTAGAGATTAAAGTCAGCATTTCCTATAGTGATGATATCAGGACTGCCAGGGCTATACTTGAGGACACGGCCCGCGGTCTTACACATATACTAAAGGAAAGAGATATCAAAGTATATGTTGATGAGCTTGGAGAAAGCGGAGTTACCATGGGACTCAGATATATGGTTAAATCAACTGATTATATCTCGTCAAGATGGGAGGCAAATGAAAGGATTAAGCTTGCATTTGACGAAAATGGCATAACAATTCCGTTTAATCAGCTGGATGTTCATATGCAGTAGGTGTTAGTCCGAAAATGAGGGGTTGACATCGGGAGTATAATTGATAATTAGATAAAGAAATATAAATTTGGTACTTAATTTACTAATAACAGAGGTGATTTAAAATGGCAAAGATAGATATTATTTCAGGATTTCTCGGCGCCGGCAAAACTACATTGATAAAGAAACTTATCAAAGAATCTTTTAAGGGTGAACAGGTAGTACTTATAGAGAATGAGTTCGGTGAGATCGGTATCGATGGCGGCTTCCTTAAGGAAGCAGGCGTGAATATCACGGAAATGAATTCAGGCTGTATCTGCTGTTCACTTGTAGGTGATTTTGGTGTTGCTCTTAAGCAGGTTGTTGAACAGTATAAGCCGGACAGAGTAATAATAGAGCCTTCGGGTGTAGGTAAGCTTTCAGATGTTATAAAAGCTATCGAAAAGGCTGCTCAGGATGTAGATATAAAGCTTAACAGCGCAACTACTGTTGTTGACGTTAAGAAAGCTAAGATGTATATAAAGAACTTCGGAGAGTTCTTCCTGAATCAGATAGAAGCTGCAGGAACAGTAGTTCTCAGCCGTACACAGGACGCAACAGAGGATAAGATTCTTGAAGCAGTAAATCTTATTAAAGAGCATAATGATGATGTCAGAATCATCACTACTCCATGGGATGATATTACAGGTGATGTTATACTTGATGCTATCGAGCATTCATCCAAGATTGAAGATATCATGAAGAATTTCAGATATAATCCGGAAGAAGATGATGAACATCATCATCACCATCATCATGACCATGACCATGATCATGACCACGACAATGAGCACCATCACGACCATGAAGAGCATGATCATGACCACGAGCATGAAGACCATGACCATGAGCACCATCACGACCATGAAGAGCACGAGCATGAAGAGCATGAGCACCATCATGATCATGAAGAACATGAACACCATCATGATCACGACCATGACCATGAGCATCATCATGAATATGATGAAAATGGAGTATGTTCCTGCGGACATCACCACCATCATCATGATGCTGATGAAGTATTCACCAGCTGGGGTAAAGAAACTGCCCATAAGTATGATGAGGCAGATATCAGACCTATTCTTGACAGGCTGGCTGATATGGACAGTGAGGAATTCGGAATTATCCTTCGTGCAAAGGGAATCGTTCCTGATAAGACCGGTGGATGGTTAGAGTTTGACCTTGTTCCGGGTGAGTATGAAGTGCGTAAGGGTAATCCTGATTATACAGGAAAGCTTTGTGTTATCGGCAGTCAGCTGAAGGAAGATAAGCTGGCAGAACTTTTTGGATTATAAGGTGAGGTGAAACTCATGAATAAAGAGATACCTGTTTATGTCTTTATGGGGTTTCTTGAGAGCGGAAAAACTACATTTGCAAAAGAAACTCTTATAGAGAGAGGATTTAATGAGGGAAAATCAGCGCTTCTTCTCGTTGCGGAGGAAGGAGAGGTTGAATATGATAAGGAAGCCCTTGAAAAGAATAATATTCATCTTGAATTAATAGATGATGATACTTTAAATGAAGAGCATCTCCTGGATCTTAGTGCAAAGTATAAACCTGAACTGGTTCTTATTGAGTACAATGGAATGTGGGAACTTGATAAGATATTCAATATCAGGGTTCCTAAGGGATGGACTGTTGTTCAGGTGCTTTCGTTTGTAAATGCCCAGACATTTGATGTGTATGTCAACAATATGAAGAAGATCATGATGGATCAGATCAGAAATGCCGATATGATCATCTTCAACAGATGCGATGAAAATACTAAGAAATCCGAGTACAGAAAGAGCCTCAGAGCTGTAAACAGACGTGCTCAGGTAATATTTGAAAACGCAGACGGCAGTGTTGATAACGGAAGTGATGAGGAACTGATACTTCCTTACGATATCTCAAAGGATGAGATAGTTCTTGAAGATGAGGATTTTGGACTTTTCTATATCGATGCGGCTGATGCTCCGGATAAATATCTCGGCAAGAAAATCAAATTCAGAGCTCAGGTACATAAACCTTCAACCTATGGAAAGAATGAGTTTGTTCCGGGAAGATTCGCCATGACCTGCTGCGCTGCGGATATAGCCTTTGTCGGTTTTAAATGCTATTATGGCGGAACCAAGTCTTTTAAGGACAGAGACTGGGTTATAGTTAAAGGTAAGATTGATAAAGAATTCTATCCTGAGTTTGAGGGAGAGGGTCCTGTAATCTTCGCTGATGAAGTTGTGAAGACCAGTCCTGCAGAGGATGAACTGGTATACTTTAATTATTAATAATAATCAAAGTGTTTTCAAATAATATAAATCAGTAATAAAAAAGACCACTTGCTTCGTGCGGTTTACTGCCGCATCCCGCAAGTGGTCTTTTTGTATATCAAATTATTCGCTTACAACCTTATTCTTTCCGGTCTGTTTACCCTTGTAGAGTCTTACATCGGCCAGGTTGTACATATCTTCTTTGTTCATATTCTTTTGGATCGAAGCGATGCCTATCGTGATAGTACAGTTTATATTCGCCATGGACAGGCGGAAAGTATGGCCTTCAACAGCACCTCTGATTCTGTGAGCTACCAGTGAAGCTTCTTTGGAATTGGCATTCATAAGAATTACCAGGAATTCCTCGCCGCCCCATCTGCACAGGAAATCACCGGGACGGGTGCAGTCGTGAAGAATCTTTGCTATATCTTTAAGAACTATATCACCTTCGTCATGTCCATAGGTATCGTTTACCTTCTTAAAATCATCTATATCACACATAAGTATGGAGAAACTAGTATTGTTTCTGTTATATAGAGATATCTTTTTATCCATTTCCATGTCCAGAAGTCTTCTGTTGTTAAGGCCCGTCAGTGGATCGTGATTTGCTTCATCTGAAAGAAGTACATTTTCGGAACTCAGCTGTCCTACGTAATTTGTAAGAATATTGAATATTATTACGCATACAAGTATGAGGATTATGAACAGAAGGGATGAATTGAATGAATGTATCAGCTTTGTGGTGGTTTCGTCTATCTCCTTGTACATGCCTCTGTCGTAACCGGTAATGTGGTAAAGAATATTATAGACAATAAAAGCCACAACAGAAGATATGGTACCTTTAAGCACCACATGATTTGTGCCGGAAAGGTACAGACACAGATAACTAACCGGAACTATAAGAACAAGATACAGATAAAAGCCCATCGATTCGGAAAATACAAGAGATACTATATAAGAATGGAGTATTATCTCAGAGGCTGTAATGTAAAAGTAAAGGGAATAGCTCTTGGCGCTGATTATGATAAAACAAATGGTATAGAGAAGGATACTTCCTATGTTGAAAACACCAAGGAGAGTCGCATCCGCATAAAAAGAAAATATCATAATTATAATGTGAATAATCAGAATTGTGATATTTAAAAATCTGAAGAAAAATGGTATGGAATTTTCAGAATTATAAAAATCAGCCTTCATAAAAAGGTCGATTGCATTTGCAAAAGGATTTGGTTTCTTATCCATATAAAAACCGCCGGATTCCGGCCACCTCCCCATACGATGGTAATTAATCCTGTACCCATTATAATACATTATGCTTATTTATAAAAGGTAAAATATGTTTAATAAATTGTAAATGTGAACATATTGGCGCAACAAACACTAGCATTTTACACAGTTTGTTAACTTGTGTATCGGATGTTTATATACTAGCATCTAATTGAGGCATTGATCTGTTCATTTTACCGGATTATCAGAGCGGTATCAGACAGATTGCAGACATTAAAAAAACAGGAGTGAAATGAAAATGTATGGAAGAGTTTACTCAGGAATGCCAAGTGGAATAGATGCCATTATCATATCAGTAGAAACAGATATAAGTCCGGGACTTCCCGGAATGAGCATGGTGGGATATCTGGCATCTTCAGTTAAAGAGGCGGCAGAGAGAGTCAGGACGGCTTTCGGTAATAGCGGAATAGTTCTGCCTTCGAGAAGGATAACTATAAATCTATATCCTGCGGATATCAGAAAAGACGGAACAGTATATGACCTTGCGATAGCAGTTTCAATTCTTATTTCTTTGGGTCGATTTGGAGGTATTACAGAGCTGGAGGATACTTTGGTTCTCGGAGAACTGTCACTGGACGGGGAAGTTCATCAGGTTACGGGAGTTCTGCCTGTTGTTCATTTTGCGGCTATGAATGGTTTTAAAAATGTAATACTTCCGCTGGATAACATGAGAGAGGCATCATTTACACCGGGAATCAGAATCATAGGAGTTGGCAGTCTTAAGGATACCGTTGATTGTTTTTTGCAAGCCCTTTTTGCAGAAAGTTGCAAAATAAAAATGTAGGTTGTTGCAAAACGTTTTTGTAGGTTGTTGCACCTACATTTTGTAGGTTATTGCAAAGGATTATGCCGGCCGGTTAAGACCGGCACATCCAATGCTGACATACAGTTATCAAGTTACTTGTGTTACTCGAATGGATGATCTTTTTCCCATTCGGTAGGCTCCCGGAGGTCGGTACCTTCCTGATCGGGTTCCTCATCTGTCCAGCCCATGTATTCCATGAGATAGGCTTTCTTCTGAGCCTCATTCATGCCCTTCATGGCCTTCCTTATCTCTTTATCCATACGGTGGACATCGAGGAAATCATAAGGTTCAGAGCCTGTCAGGCAAAGATACCTGGATGGTGGCATCTCTCGTGGACTGTGCCCTGCAATGACCCATTTGCGCAGGAGTGTCTT
>JAFUVQ010000027.1 GCA_017477505.1 Eubacterium sp. | reverse complement strand
GAATTGCATAGGAACGGCAAGGTAAGCAGGAATAATCCCTTTGTACTCCTTTTTGACGGGCTCGATTCCGAGTATTTAATTGCCCTTAATATCGGTGCAGTCTGGAATGTGATAATGCTTTGGATACATGATGAGATGAGGGAAGATCCTCAACACATTAAGGATACGATCAGACTCTACCTGAAAAGAATGAGCTGATTTATATTTATTAACTGTGGAAAAACTATATCTTGAACAGACGTAAGATCACAATACTGATTATATGAACTATGTCACCACTATTCATCTGTAACGTATGTATCACACATATATGCCTTATGGTAGTTGGAGTAGGCTGCAAGAAGTCCATTCCTGACGTTGAGACCGTATCCGAGTATTCTGAGGAAGAATTAAGGAATTTAGCAGCTAAAACTGATGAGAATGCACTTATTAGCAGCTGGGGTGACCCGCTTGTAGCTGGAGCGAAAGATTATGGGACATCTGTCAGATGAAGAAATAGAGTCTATTGCAGGCACTATTGATTTGAATATCTGATCCAAGTTCAGATATTTGTTTTCTGTTCATTTACAGTGTGTTAACCTGATAAATCTTATAATTTATCTATACAGATGTGTGAAAGGAGAGTTTTCTATGTCAGATGAAAAAATGAAGGAATTATCTCTTGATGATATGAATGGTATTTCAGGCGGAGTAGGTTTCGATGCTCCATGGGAGTTTCTGGATTCGATTCCAGATGAGAAACTTAGAAAAGCATGGGCAGTAGCATTTTGTATTCCTCAGAATTTCTCTTCTTGGGACGAATTTAACAGCTATTTTGCGAAGCCCAACTTTGCCAGTGCCTGGATGGAGGCCGGTGGAGTAACCGGTATTTCTGAAAAGGAGTTCAAGAATATTTGCAGACAGGCTGTAAAGATACAGCAAGGCAAGATGGATTATCCAACTTTCTAACATAATTAAAAGACTTTTACTTTGTCAGCTCTGGCATGCCCGGAGCTTTTTTATTGCCTAAATTTACATGTCCAGACGGCCAAATCTACAGAAAGGAGCATTTGCATGTGCAACTAATACCAAAAGAAAACATTCAGCGGGCACGTGAGATGGACTTGCTGATAGTGAGGCCGAGACTGCCATTACTTATGTCGGCGTTAAAATACCAAGCCAAGCCCGTTTCAACCTCGCCAAGGACTCTCCTTCTGGGGGCGTGATAAAGGGAATATATCAGAATTGGGATCGGCAATCCTGATGTACAGCTCGATTCGACACTGTCGGAGCTCATGGCTTATAAGATGTCGGGAGATAGTGCGGAAAGTATATCGTGAGTGTAGATTTTTATGTGGTAAACTTAACGTAGAGTGCATGAAAATTAAGGCTTTTAGACAAGTAAACGTTGCGTCGGTTGATGATTTTCCGTGATGCGGATAGGATGCAAACGGAGGTGAGAATATTGGATGCAAACAAATTCGGTAACTTTGTAGCAGACCGCAGAAAAGAGCTTCATATGACACAGAAGGACCTGGCTGCAAAAATCCACGTGACCGACAAAGCTGTCAGCAAATGGGAAAGAGGTCTCGGTCTCCCGGACATAAGCACGATCGAAATCCTGGCTGATGCTTTGAATGTTTCCATCAATGAACTGATGAAATCAGAAAGAAACGTTTCTAATGAGTCAGAAGGTGTTGTCAAAGATGTTATTCAAGTAGCGAAAGATGACATCAGCGAGAGGCAAAAGATAATTATATATACTTTTGCCGCCACAACAGCGTTTTTTTCTGTGCTGCAGATCTTTATGTCTATTGATTGGAGCAGAAATACCATAGGAATGTATTTTGAATTTCCGTATATTGCTGTAATTCCGGGTGCGCTCCTTATCATATACGGGATTGTCTGCCTCATAAGAGGCAAAAAGGCAAAAGACATAATACCTATTGGCTTGATCCTCGTAGTACTTCCCCCGGTGATCAGCGCTATGGTCTATATGATCTGCGGAATAGCAAACAACCGGATTAGTTAAAAGGAGTCCCTAAAAATGAATGAAATCTATGAAACCTCCTCTGGTGCGGGGGAGGTAAGTGAACGCGCACTCAAAATTTTCCGGAAAAACAAAAAGCCCGGAGACAGTCTATTCTCGTCAATAAGCAAAGCATTGGGGTTATTTGCCTTGTCACAGCTCTTCTCTATGATCGTGGTGGCTTTGTATTTTATGCCTAAGGCCGTTAACCTGAATGACAATGGATTTAAATTTGATATCAGTCTCGAAAGCGGATTCTTCACCGAAACATTCCTGCTTATCTATCTCATATCTGAACTGTTCATGATCGCAATTTTTATATTGTATGCCGGATTCAAGGAAAAACTAAGCCCTCAGTCTTTGGGTTTTGTCTTGAAAAAACTGCCCGTATCCTATTTGGCAGGCGGGGCCGGAGCTGCATTGAGTATGTTTTTACTGGCATTGATATGCAAGTTTACCGGTGCAATGGCGTTTTCACATGCACACACCAATATTTCTCTTATGATCCTGTTTGCGATAGGTTTTGTAATACAGGGGTTGGCAGAAGAAGTGATGTGCAGAGGATTCCTTATAGCGCATATCACAAGACGTTATTCTGTAAAGACAGCGGTTATTGCAAGTAGCATCCTTTTCGCACTGCTACATACCTTTAACCCCTCAGGTCTATCAGTAATTGCAGTTATAAATCTGTTCCTTTACGGCGTGTTTGCTTCGCTGATGTTCCTATATAGCGAAAATATCTGGCTCTGTGCCGGTTTCCATACTGTATGGAATTTTACACAGGGAAATGTCATTGGCGTGCCCGTCAGCGGGATAGCTATGCCTTCATTTTTTAAGATGACAGCTAATGAGGATCTGACTCTTATCCACGGCGGAAGCTTTGGTCTGGAAGGCAGCATACCCGCTACAGTCATTTTGGCAGTCGGCTGCCTTTTTCTCTATTTCATGATAAAGAGAAGAACTAATAATAAAACTGTACAGTAAGGATACTTCTATCACAAGGTGTCAAGGAGAAATCGGTCCCGGATTGTGTTCCGAGACCGACTTTCTTTGTCAGATATATTGATTATGCAGTCAACTCCGTTGCTTTTCCGCTATGACTTTTCTCCAAAGATGCTTTGTTCTTTTCAACTTCTTCTTTTACAACTTCACTTTTTGAAATATGGGCGGTCCGTAAGGATCCGTTCATTAATCAGGATATATCCCACTCCCTAAGAAAGCTGATTACCTCATTCATACTGTCGCGACGAGCCTTATCACATGCAGCCGGATCATTCTTCTCCATGTTATATCAGGGATCAAGAGTTATTTTTTGTTCCTTGATCTTGTCGAGTTTGGCATCTAACTGTTCACGGGTAAAACCCTTATCGAGCATGAGCTCCCACATAGCCGCCACCATCACGTCAAGCTGTCGGTCGAAGCGGCTTTTCTTTCGAGTTGCCCTTTGGCGTTAATAAAATTATCCATAATTATTGCCTCCCGTTACTTACTGCGGCTCCCAGGAACCTTGCTGACGAATTCCGGTATTCCCGGCTTCTTCTGTAAGACTTATGACTTCTTCATCCGTCAGTTCGATCTTTAATGCATCTGCCAGTTTCTCCACGTAAGACGGCTTTGTAATGCCGACTATCGGCACAGCCCCCTTCGCTATAGCCCAAAGGATAGGGATCTGCGACCTGTCGATACCATATTTATCGGCAATCTCCTTCATCATATTGAGAAGCCCTTCTATCTTCCTGAATTTGCTCTTGGGAAAGGCGAAGTTCCTCATCGAAAATGTCGGAAAATGATCCTTCGCGTTATATCTTCCCGCAAGCGCCCCTTGTTCAAGAACCATATAAGCATAATATGTGATTCCCTTTTGCTTGCAGTAGTCGATGATCGGCTGTTGATCTCTGCGCAAAAGGCTGAAATGATTCTGCACTGCGCCAAGCTTCAGTCCGTGCTGTCCAAGAAATTCTTCAGCGTCTTTTATGTCCTTCATCGAGACATTAGATATGCCGATGGATCGTATCCTGCCGTCCTTCATAAGCGGTACTGCTTCATTCAGATTCAGAAGAAGATTATTCGGCTTATGTATCCAGAATAGATCCGCGAACTTAAGTCCGAGCCGCCCCATACTCTCATTAAAGGAGTTCTCGAGATCTTCACTTTTAAACTTATTGTTCGGAAAATACTTTGTGGAAATGAAGATATCATTTGCGCCTTTGATAAAGCTTCCGAGCAGTCTCTCGCACGAGCCCATACCGTAAACGGCAGCGGTATCCACTTTTGTAAAGCCGAGACTCACAGCCTTCTCGAAAGCGTCCTTCAAGATCTGTTCATCATATCCTTGCCCGAAGATCATCTTGGAGCCGTTATATCCCGAGCCCCAGGCCCATGTTCCGATCATTACATCCATGGTGTTACCTCCCCAAATTTTATAGCGGATTTCTTTTAATACAAATATGCACCTATATTCTCATGCCTTGCATTGACTTATGTTAATTTACGAGGTAGTTTTTTCTTCATCTTTTCAAACGGAACTGAGATTATGGTGGAGATTATGGTAATGGTTATCCCGCCTGTGAATATGAGCAATGGTGAACCGGTCTTCTTAACTCCGGCAAGGATACCGATCGCTACAGAATATGCGATAATGAGCCACTGGATTATATAGATCGTATTAAGGTTAATACTGCAATATCTGATCAGTATTCCCATCCGGGTATCTTCCGCCTTCCTAAAAAGAAGGTATCCGACAGCAAGCGCTGCCATTATGACGGGTGTTATCCAGAGTGTTGATATCATGTTCTGATGATAATATGAATCATCGCATAAAGAGTAGATCAGCCGGATATCATACCCTGCGTAAATGAGTCCTGAATTGAGTGCCGTAAAGAAAACAGCGGAATAAAACAAAATTATTTTGTAGGCTTTAGCTTTGTCCCTGCACTTCATCAGGTATTCTCCGAATATGATCCCGAGCGCAGGGTAAACCAGCCATAAAGCGAGAGGAAATGAAGTCCATTTGCCTGTAGGCACGATGAGACCTATAAGGTTCTGAATCACTCCCGGTTCCATATTTATACCGGCAAAAAAGATTCCTAATGATTGCATAAGGAATGCAAATGCGCATATATGCCATGAAGATAACTTGAGTTTTCTCATCAGTCCAATGAAGAGAAAGGCCATTCCGGCAAAAGGAAGAATATCAACGCATAGAAATCCTCCGATGATATCAATACCGGAATCTATTCCCATCGCCATCCCGATAAGCTGAGGCAGTGTTTGTCTTACAAAGTTAAGAGAATAACCTGCAAGAAGGAGTCCGGTTCCACGCCGAATAAAGTCTTTCGTAGTGCTTCTTGAGGTATATACCATTCCAATCCCCATCGAAAACATAAAAACCGGCGCAGCAAGAGGTCCGCCTATGAATTCCATCATATTACGGAAGACAGAGTCCGGAAGCTCTCTTTTATAATCAAAAACGCCAAACTGCTCATAGAAGTGGATACTGATCATGAACGGGATGGCAAGAAACTTAACGAGATCAACCTCAAACTGTCTTCCTTTGTTTGTATAAGAATTCATAATCTCTCTTCTTGAACAATGGTTCAAAAACGACTCAACCGACACAAATAAAGTAGCACAATGGATTTGCCAAACCAATGATTTTGAATCAACCGAAATCGAAATCGTATTTCGGTCGCTAATAAATCAAAATCGTTGTATTCACAGGCTGTATATGTTAGTTTAATCGCATATAGCAAGTCGCTTTTGACTTGTCAAATGACATGCCGGAGATATGAAATGCAGGTAAAGAAAGAAGATATCAGGAACAATATCCTCGTTGTAGCTGAGAGTTTATTCATCAGGAGAGGATATGAAAAAACATCTCTTGAGATGATCGCCGGCAAATGTAATATCAGCAAGAGTAATATCTATCGTTACTTCAGGTCCAAGGAAGAGATCTATGAGACGATCGTCGGTCCTGCAAGAGAAGCGATAATCGAAAATGCGCCGTTCTTTTTTTCTCAGGAGTTCATAAATAAGAGCATAAGCGATAAGTGCAGGGAACTCCCTCTGATACTCACCGGATTGTTGAGCAATTTTCATTCCGCCATCCTGATCATGCTCAGATCAGAAGGCGGAAAAGACCGCGTGATGATTGAAAAAAAGATAACTGACATGTTTATCAGTTCATGCCCCCTAGAGATGTCAGGTTCAAAGGAAATAATATCCAGGTTGCTGATTTTCTCCATTACAGATATTCTTCTGAAGTATTCTGACGAAGAAGACCTGCTGAGAGAATTGCGTCCTCTTATCTGCTATCACTATCTGGGACTTGATGGTCTGAAGGAATGCGGAACTGACGCATGAAGGGCATATTCAAGACCCTGATATCTTTCGGAAAGATATCGGACTTACCACTCTATTCTCTGGACTATGCCGCAGATTATCAGCTGGAGCGCCTTCTCGCGATGGGTGCAGGAAGCGACGTCCAATTTGCCGAAAATGTCTGTATGATACTGCTTGGTGGTCTCCCGGTTAAGATAAGACCTGAAGGAGCATGCAGTACATTTGTTGCAGCTACTCCTGAGGGCGACAGGCTTTTTGCCAGAAATTTCGACTATAAGACCGGCATGGCAATGCTGGTTAAGGCTGCCCCGAAGAACGGATACAGATCTCTGGCCTTATCCAATCTGGGTCATATCGGATTCGACAGAAACAACCTTCCGGAAAAGAACCTGATAAGCCGGTTTAGAACTCTGGCATCGGTCTATAGCCCTCTCGACGGCATAAATGAGAAAGGGTTTGCGGTAGCAGTAAACACCGCAGTCGAACAGATAGCGCATCAGGATACCGGCAAGACAAAGGTCATGACGACGTTGGCTATCAGAATGCTTTTGGATAAAGCTGCCGACGTGGAAGAGGGTATAAATATCCTTAAGAATGTTGATATGAATTCGAGCGGCAAGATCGGAT
>JAFUVQ010000026.1 GCA_017477505.1 Eubacterium sp. | reverse complement strand
TTACTGGTGCTGCTCAGATGGACGGTGCTATCCTCGTTGTAGCTGCTACAGACGGTGTTATGGCTCAGACAAAGGAGCACATCCTTCTCGCTCGTCAGGTTAACGTTCCTTATATCATCGTTTTCCTTAACAAGTGCGATATGGTTGACGATCCAGATATTGTTGAGCTCGTTGAGATGGAAGTTACAGAAGTTCTTTATGAGTATGGTTTCGAAGGATGCCCAATCATCCAGGGTTCAGCTCTTAAGGCTCTTGAAGATCCAAACGGCGAGTGGGGCGACAAGATCATGGAACTCATGAAGACAGTTGATGAGTATATCCCAACTCCTGAAAGAGATACAGATAAGCCATTCCTTATGCCTGTTGAGGATGTATTCACAATCACAGGTCGTGGTACAGTTGCTACAGGTAGAGTAGAGCGTGGTACTCTTCACCTTAATGAGGAACTTGAAATCCTTGGTATCAAGGAAGAAGTTAAGAAGACAGTTGTTACTGGTATCGAGATGTTCAGAAAGATGCTTGATGAAGCTCGTGCAGGTGATAACATCGGTGCTCTTCTTCGTGGTATCAACAGAGATGAGGTTGAAAAGGGACAGGTTCTCGCTAAGCCGGGTTCAGTAACATGCCATAAGAAGTTTACAGCTCAGGTTTACGTTCTTACAAAGGATGAAGGTGGACGTCATACACCATTCTTCAATAACTATCGTCCACAGTTCTACTTCAGAACAACAGACGTTACTGGTGTTTGCAACCTTCCTGCAGGTACAGAAATGTGCATGCCTGGTGATAACGTAGAGATGACTATCGAGCTCATCCATCCAGTAGCTATGGAGCAGGGACTTCGTTTCGCTATCCGTGAGGGTGGTAGAACAGTTGGTTCAGGTTCTGTTGTATCAATCATCGAGTAATTTAATACAAAGTGATTATCAGCCCTTCGGAGTCTTCGGATTCCGAAGGGTTTTTTATATAACAGGAACTGCGTTTCCGGTATATACTTTGTTCTTTTAATTGGTACAGAAATGTGATAAAATACTTAATTAGCTGTGAGCGGTATTTTTATCTGTTGAAGTATAATACTTACTCTGTTCGTGGCTTATATTTACTATTGCGGGGTTATTATGGGCATATCTGTTTTTGACAACAGTAATTATTCGCCGGTCGGAGATCTGGTGGTTATTGCCACGTGTTTCGTATTTATAATATTACTAAGTACGGCTTATGTTTCGCAGACCAGACTTTATGCGATTTTTAAGGCTATAATATTAACTCTGACTATTTCAGGATTCGCGGGACTTTTGTATCATTATGGCATTATTAAACCGGAATTGTTCCCCATACCTGTTATTTATGCATTCAGAGTGATTTATCATACAGCATTATACAGTAATCTTTTATTATATTTGCATTATACATTGCAGGTTCTCAGATTGAATGGGCAGAAATATAAGAATGTGGCTATTCTTTCCTTTGTGATGTTTATTTTGCTATGTATTACTGAAGTTCTGGGTGTAGTATTCGGGTTCGGTTTCTCAATCGACAAAAATATGCAGATTATCAGGGGATTTGATTATTTTGCGTTGGGCTATATTCTGTTCGTCTCTCTCATACTGGGGCTCCTTATTGCTAATATGAACAGAATATTCAAGCAGATTATATGGAGTGTTATTCTATCAACATTCATTTCATTTATGCTTATTATTATTCAGACATTGCATGGGCAGGCATCATATACGACGGTTACCTTTCTGTTTCCTGTTATAGCCCTGATGTATCTGATTCATTCAAATCCTTATGATATTGAGATCGGATCTTTGGACCTCAGTGCATTTAATGATTATGTGAATTATTATCATCATCGTAAGAAGGTTTTGGTCATCATGAGCCTTTATCTCTGGGAATTTGATGGTGAAGGCAAGAAGTATCCTCACGCCGTTCAGGAAGAGATAAGAAAATTTGCGGGAGAGTTTTTTAAAGGTGCCAATCTTTTCCAGGTGACAAACGGAAGGATGGTGCTTGCTGCAGATATAGAGAGAAATGCAAACTATGATCATGTCATCAATCTCATGCTCAATGCATTTCAGGATATTTATCCGAAGTATGGACATGATTTTAAGATAGTAATACTAAAATCCATGGCAGAGATAAGTGAGCATCAGGAATATGTAAGTCTCATCAAATATATAGAAAATTCAATGCCGATAAATGATATTCATTATTTTGAAAATGATGATCTTGTGTCATATAAAAGACATCGTTTTATAGTTGAACAGCTGGAGGATATTCATAAAAAGAGAAACCTTGACGATGAGAGGGTTCTGGTATATTGTCAGCCTGTATTCAACATTCAAAAGGGTTCCTTTGATACAGCTGAAGCTCTTATGAGAATACGGCTTCCCGAGATCGGAATGATTTATCCAAATGAATTTATTCCCATTGCGGAGGAACAGGGACTGATTCATATGCTCAGTCTTATCATATTGAATAAAACCTGTAAGTCTATAAGTAAACTTCTTCAGGACGGATATAAGATTTCCAGGATTTCGGTTAATTTCTCTATCATTGAGATGAGAGATGAGGATTTCTGCTTTGACGTCAGCAAAGTTATTAAAGATTCGGGAATCGACTTTGATAAGATTGCGATAGAGATTACCGAAAGCCAGAATGAGGAAGACTTCCTTGTTGTAAAGGAGAAGATAGATGTACTGCGTCAGAGTGGTATGAAGTTCTATCTTGATGACTTTGGAACAGGATATTCCAATTTTGAGAGAATCATGGAACTGCCGTTTGATATTATCAAATTTGACCGGTCTCTGGTGCTCGCAAGCACTGAGGGCAGTAAGTCTGAAAAGATGGTATCTCATATGGCAAGGATGTTCAGTGAGATGAATTATTCGATTTTGTACGAAGGTGTTGAATCGGAGCTTGATGAGGAAAAATGTCTCAGGATGTCGGCAAGATATCTTCAGGGATTTAAGTATTCCAAGCCTATTCCTATAGAACACCTTAAAGAGTATGTAGGAAAAACTGCATGATATGTTGACAGAGAGTTTTTTAATTAATGAATATAAAGTTTGAGGAGGATATGTTATGGGAAAGAACGCATTATGCAAGCTTGAGATTAATACTGAGGATATCATCAAGGGTATCTGCATCGGAGCAGGAGTCGGGATCATAGTTGCCGGAATAGGAAATCTCATCAAGGCAAAGAAGTATAAGGAAGAGCAGAAAACAGAAATGATTCTCGGTGAAGATGATTTCATGGATGAAGTTCAGAGGCTCGAGAAGAATAGCATAAGGAATTATATAAAAGGCGGCGTAAGGATAGTCTGTGGCGTTGCAGTAGTATTAGCCGGAGCTTTTTCATTTACAGATAAGGGAAAGAAGCTTATCGAGGATGGAAAGAGTTATGCGCTTACGGTAAAGGAAGAGCATATTCCGGTAATTGTTGATAAGGTAAGAGAAACGGCAGCACTGGCAAAAGAAAGAAATAATGCCAGAAAAGAAGCTATCAAGGAAAAAATCAAGAATGAAATCGTAGATGAAGTTGTGAAATCAAAGGTTGAAGAGGCTGTAAAGTCTATTGATGTTACTGAAAAGGTAAAAGAGATCATAGCAAAATTCGCGGCATAGTAAGACGGTAATAAAAACACGATTATAAATAATGTTTAACAAGGAGACTATAGTAAAATGAAAGCTTACAAGGATATGACGAAGGAAGAACTCAGAGCCGAGATCGAAGAGCTGAAGTCAGAGTATAAGAAGTTCCAGGATCTGGATCTTACTCTTGATATGAGTCGTGGCAAGCCTTGCCGTGAGCAGCTTGATCTTTCAATGGGCATGATGGATGCACTTAATTCCCATGCCGATCTTAGCTGTGAGGACGGAACTGACTGCCGTAATTACGGAGTTCTTACAGGTATTGATGAAGCAAAGGTTCTTATCGGTGATATGATGGAGAATAATCCGGACAATATCATTATTTACGGCAATTCGTCATTAAATGTTATGTACGATACTATAGCCCGTGCCATGACACATGGTATACTGGGTAATACACCATGGTGCAAGCTGCAGAATGTCAAGTTCCTCTGTCCTGTACCGGGATATGACAGACATTTCGCCATTACAGAATACTTCGGTATTGATATGATTCCTGTTCCTATGACTCCTGACGGTCCTGAGATGGATATTGTAGAGAAACTGGTTGCGGAAGATGAAAGCATCAAGGGTATCTGGTGTGTTCCTAAGTACTCCAATCCTCAGGGTTATTCATATTCAGATGAAACAGTAAGACGTTTTGCAAGACTTAAGCCGGCTGCCAGAGACTTCCGTATCTTCTGGGATAACGCATATGGAATTCATCATCTCTATGATGACGATCAGGATTATCTTATTGAGATACTTGCGGAGTGCAAGAGAGCAGGTAATCCGGACCTTGTATATAAATTTGCATCTACTTCAAAGATTACATTCCCTGGCAGCGGTATAGCAGCACTTGCTACATCACCTAACAATCTCGAGGATATTATGAAGCAGATGAAGAATCAGACCATAGGTCATGACAAGGTTAATCAGCTCCGTCACGTAAGATTCTTCAAGGATATACATGGTATGACAGAGCATATGAGAAAGCATGCTGATATCATAAGACCTAAGTTTGAAGTTGTTCTTGAGACTCTTGAGAGAAATCTCGGCGGTCGTGAGATAGGTACATGGACCAGGCCAAAGGGAGGATATTTCATAGGCTTTGATGCGCTTCCTGGCTGTGCAAAGGAAATAGTGCATACAGCCAAGAAGGCCGGAGTGGTTATGACAGGAGCAGGTGCTACCTGGCCATATGGAAATGATCCTCAGGATTCAAATATCCGTATAGCTCCTACATATCCTACACTTGACGATCTTAAGATCGCTGCAGAACTTTTTACGCTGTGTGTAAGACTTGTAAGTGCAGAAAAGATTTATAAGGAAATGAAAGACTGATAGTAATATCATAAGGGCAGCATAGTTTTATGCTGCCCTTATGAGTATGTTGAATTATCAGAAAATAAGGTTTAATTATGGCAGGAAATGTTAAAGTTGCATCATGGGATAAGCTGGACAATACAGCCCTTCTCTTCCCGGTGATAGCAAATGAAAGTATGACAAATGTATATAGGATATCTGCGGAGCTTTCAGAAAATATCGAATCAGATATTCTTGAGGCGGCATTGGGAAAAGTACTTCCAATGTTTGATATATTCAGGATGAGACTGAAGGCAGGCTTCTTCTGGTATTATTTCGAAGAAAACAGAAGGAAGGCGCCACCGGTTATGGAGGAGTATTCCTATCCCGGATCTTATATAAATAAAAGCAGGAACAATCAGTATATGTTCAGGGTTACCTACTTCGAGAAGAGAATCAATCTTGAGGTTTTCCATGCACTTACGGACGGTTCCGGCGGGATACTTTTTCTTAAGGAGCTGGTATATCAGTACCTGAGACTTCGTTATCCTGAAGAATATGAAAATGAAAAAGACAGGCTTTCAAGTGATGTTTTCCTGGATAAAGAAGACAGCTATATCAAGAATTACAGGAAGCCCGGAAAGGAAAGGAAAAAGTATAAGAGTGAGAATGCCGTTATCATAAAGGGTAAAGCATTTCCGGGTGATGAAGTAGGCATAATGCATGGAATGATGCCGATTAAGGAATTGAAAGAGGCGAGCCACAGATACGGAGTCACTATCAATAAATTCCTTACTTCCGTTTACGTATATGCCATTTACAAGGAATATCTGGGCGGACATCCATCGGAAGAGGCTATAAGCTGCGGTGTTCCTGTAAATCTCAGGCCGTATTATGACTCCCATACCATGAAGAATTTTTTCGCGATCATCGCAGCAGAGTTTAAACCTGAGGTAGATGACTACACATTCCGTGAGGTTCTTGAGATAGTGTGCGAGAGCCTGGATCGCCAGATGACTAAGGAAAACTTTGATGATATCATTTCTTATAATGTTTCAAATGAAATGAATAACATGCTCCGCGTTATCCCGCTTTTTATAAAGAATTTTGCGATTAAGAAGGTATACAGCGCATCGAGCCATTCGAATACCACAACGCTTACAAATATCGGAAATATAACGATACGTGACGAGTATAAGAAGCATGTGAAGGGCTTTTACTGCATGCTTTCCATGTCAGAGGGACAGAATATTAAGGGTGGTGTCTGTTCTTATGACGGTATTCTGACTGTAACTTTCAGTTCCATCATTTTAGACACAAGTATACAGAAGAGATTCTTCCAGACTTTGACAGCTGAAGGAATCCCGGTAGCAATAGAGACGAATGGATTATATGAATAAATGTACTAACTGTAATTTAATAGTTTACGATAAAAGAGAAACATGCCCTCTCTGTCATAAAATGCTTGATGAAACAGGTGAGGCGGACAGAGAGATTACAGAACGCTTTATAAGCGGTCTGTCAGGTTATCCTGACGTGAGGACAAGGGAAAGAAAGATTGTATTTCTGTTAAAGATAATGCTTTTTGCAATTGTTGTGGCGGAAATCATCAGCGTGGTTATAAACTATCTTACTACTCCTCATTTCTGGTGGTCAGCCATAAGCGGCATCTCAGCTCTGTATCTTTACATTTCCATGTATTATTGGGTTAAACATGATTCAGGTCTTGCAATAAAGATAGGTGTTCAGCTGCTGCAGACAATGGTGCTTCTGGTTATAATCGATTATTATACAGGCTGGAAAGGATGGGCACTTACCTGGGCTGTACCCGGACTGATACTGCTGGGTGACGCAATAGTGTTTTTCTTTATGATGCTGTATAAGAACAACTGGTACAGCTATATCATGTTGATCGTACTGTTTGCAGTGCTGAGCGTCGTGGTGATTCTTCTGCACATTCCGGGTTTCACCAATCATATTATTCTGGCAGTAATATGCACTGTGATAACAGGACTTTATCTTCTTGGAACTATAATATTCGGCAACATGGAGTTTGGACAGGAAATGAGAAGGAGGTTCCATGTATGAGTGATGTCAGCAGAAGGGGAAATAAAGCAAGACAGATTGTTGGACTGGTTAATCATTTGCCCGGTATTTCTGCTCAGTCTCTTCGTACTTTTCTTTCTGAGCATGAGAAGGATTGGAACTGCCCTGAAGGTTATAGCCTTGAGAGGTTTCGTATCGAGCAGTGTTATGCTGAGATGATAAAAGTTGATACAGATACTTCGATGGAAAATGAAATGTCGGCTGCTGAAACGTCAGGCGATGAATTAAGCGGCAGCAGATCAGCGAAAGACGATGAATTAAGCGGCAGGGATGATGAAACAGAATATGCAACCGGGCAAAAAACAGACGGAAAAGTAATAGTATATCAGCTGCATGGCGGTGGATATGCCGGGCGGCTTCAAAATGCATACAGAGATATGGCAATCAAGTATTCCGGGATTTGCGGAGGAGCTGATGTCTTATCCCTTGACTACAGGGTTTCGCCTGAAAATCCGTTTCCTGCGGCTGTAATAGACGCTGAAGCGGGATATAACTGGATTCTGGATCAGGGATATGACAAAATTGTTCTGGTGGGAGATTCTGCCGGCGGAGGACTCGCGCTTTCACTCACTCTTTATCTTCGTGACAACGAAATACGACTTCCCGACAGGATAATAACCATGTCAGCATGGACTGATCTGACAGGAAGCGGAGAATCCTATGCTGAAAACAAGGACACGGATCCTGTGTTCGGCGGCTCGGATGAGATAGAAGAGTTCAAGAAAATGTATATAGGGGACACAGATCCGATGAACCCCTATATATCTCCGATTTTTGGAGATTTCACCGGTTTTCCCGATACATTGATGCAGGTTGGTGAACTGGAGATGCTGCTTTCTGATACGCTTCTGGTGGCTGAAAGGATGAGCCTTCACGGAGTTAATGTGACTCAGCATACCTATCCGGGGATGTTCCATGACTTTCAGAAGGGGCTTTCCCTTTATCCGGAATCAAAGGAAGCATGGGATGAGATAAGTGAATTCTTATCTGATTTATAAAAGCAATGAAAAATGATACCGGTATATTTTTGGGTATTATCGGGACTTTGGGACTATCATTATGGATATAAATGACAAGGAAGAACGAAAGAAAATTGAAGAACTGGCAGATAAGGTCATGACTATAGCCAGAGATACAATAGCCATGAACTTAAGGTTCCTGGATACCGCACTTTCTGCCCTCCGTACAATTCCTAAATACGATATCAAGGAGAAGGGGGCTACAGTTGGCGGAGGAATGGCTACGGATGGTGAATACCTTTATTATGATCCGGTCTGGGTGCTTAAAACCTACAGAGAGGAACCCAACCGTATCGCGAGGACATATCTTCATCTGATGCTTCACCTTACATTTTTTCATCCTTTTGAATATTCGAAGATGGAAACAATGTACTGGGATCTGGCTTCGGATGTAGCTGTGGAAGCTACCATACTTTCCATGAATAAACCTTTTTCCGAACTGAAGAATGATAATCTGCTCCGTGATTCCGTAAGGATCATCAGAAGGGAAGCCGGCGGCATAACTGCGGAAAAAATCTACAGATACCTTAAGATAAACGGTCTTTCCGAATCGGCAAAGATAGACTGGTTTGTTATGTATCATAAAGATGAGCATATATATTTCAGGCCGAAGAAAGAGATAAGCATAATCCTTGAAAAATGGCAGAAGATCAGTGAGAGAGTGAAGACTGATATAAAAAACTTTTCGGGAGAAAAGGATATATCTGAAGAACTGGATATGTCACTTAAGGATGCAACCAGGGAACGCTATGATTATGCGGCTCTTCTGAGACGGTTTATGGCCATGGGCGAGGATATGCAGATAAATGATGATGAGTTTGATTATATCTATTATACCTACGGCATGGAGACCTACGGCAATATGCCACTCGTTGAACCTCTTGAATATAAAGACGACAAAAAGATAAGGGATTTTGTCATAGCTATAGATACTTCGGGTTCGACAAAAGGAGAGGTTGTAAGGAATTTCCTGAAGAAAACCTACGACATTCTCTCCGGGAATGAGAATTTCTTTACCAAGGTAAATATACATATAATTCAGTGTGACAGTAAAGTGAGAAGTGATACCGTTATAAAAGACATCGGCGAGCTGATGGATTATGCGGAAAATGTAAGGGTGAGAGGCTTCGGTTCTACGGATTTCAGACCTGTATTTGAGTATGTGGATGCACTACGCAAGGCAGGGGAACTTACAGAGCTGAAGGGACTCATATATTTCACTGACGGCTACGGGATTTATCCTCCGAAGATGCCTGATTATCAGGTGCTCTTTGCATTTATAAAAGAAGATGAATACGCGCCGGAAATTCCGGTATGGGCATATAAAGTTGTGCTTCCTCCGGAACAGTTTGAAGACGGTGATGCGAATGATGATACGGAAAATGCGGAGTGACGACACACTGACGAAGGGTAGAACCGGGACGAAGTGATTACGGAACAACGAAGGGTAGAACCGGGACGAAGTGATTACGGAACAACGAAGGGTAGAACCGGGACGAAGTGATTACGGGACAACGAAGGGTAAAACCGGGACGAAGTGATTACGGGACAACGGGTGTTTGAAAGTCCGGGAAGGATCAGAAAAGGGGAACAGAATGAATATAAATGAAGCAAAGGAATTCATAAAAAACGATATAGAAATCTATCTTTCAAAGGATGAGTATGGTGATTACAGGATTCCCATACAGAATCAGAGACCGGTATTCCTGCTCGGAGCTCCCGGTATAGGAAAGACTGCCATAATGGAACAGATAGCATCTGAGCTGGGAATTGCTCTTGTAGCTTATTCCATGACTCATCATACAAGGCAGTCGGCTCTCGGCCTCCCGTTTATAAGTCATGAAGAATATGAGGGTATGAAATACGATGTGACTCTTTATACCATGAGTGAGATCATAGCATCCGTATATGAGGTAATGAAAAATTCCGGCGTAAAAGAGGGAATCCTTTTCCTGGATGAGATCAACTGCGTGTCTGAAACACTGGCTCCTTCAATGCTTCAGTTCCTTCAGTATAAGGTGTTCGGACGCCACAGGGTTCCGGACGGATGGGTCATCGTTACTGCCGGAAATCCGCCTGAATACAATAAAAATGTAAGAGAATTTGACGTTGTTACAATGGACAGGCTTAAGGTCCTTGAAGTTGAAGCCGACTACGAGACATGGAAGAAATATGCCAAAGAGCGAGGCGTTCACCCGGCTGTGACAGCTTTTCTTGAGATACACAAGGATTATTTCTATCACATGGAAATGACGGTCAAGGGACGTTCATACGTAACAGCCAGAGGCTGGGAAGACCTCTCAAAGATTCTCATTCTCTATGAAGAGAAGGATAAAAAGGTTACTGACGAACTGGTGAAGCAGTATATAAGAAATGAACGTATCGTAAAAGAATTTTCCGCATATTATGATATGTACAGAAAATATAAGAAGGATTACAGACTGGATGACATACTGGATGGAAATCCGCCTGAATCAGCCATCAAGAGAGGCGCCAGGGCAGGCTTTGACGAGAGACTCTCTGTACTGGGAATGCTTACCGACAGGATCATGGCTGAGTTCTCGGATACACTTCTCAAGGGTGATGTGTTAAAGAGTATCATGCCTGTCATAAAACGGGTTAAGGAAATGACGGATGAGAAAGACGGAAATGAACTGCTTCAGGTACTGAACAGGGCTGGGGACGCGGCCCGCGGAAAGGTGGATAAGCTGGCTGCATCCAATACGCTTACTGAAAAAGATAAGAAATTTGCAAGACTTACGGCCGCGTTCTACGATTCATTTAAAGAAATAGATGAATCCGACAGCGGCAGGGTTTTTGAAAAGGTCAAAGCCTCATTTGATAAAAATGTAAATGAATTAAAAGAGGAGAGTCAGCAGAAGAAGGAAAGGCTTCATAATCTTTTTGAGTATGTGGAAAAGGCTTTCGGAGAAGGAAATGAACTTCTCATACTTGTTACAGAACTTACAGTAAATGAACAGAGCTCAAGATTCATCACTTCATTTGGTTCGGAAGATTATGAGAAGGCCAGTGACAGATTGATGCTGTCAGAGAGAAGACTGTCTATAGAAAAAGAGATTGACCGGCTTATGCTGTAGATATTTGCGGACATGTTTTGTGCCGTGCAAAGTGTTTTTGGGAAAGCTGATATAGGAGAAGGGTATGTTTGACAGCAGCAAAGATACGGAAAAAGGTACACTGTACTACAGAATTAAAGAGGAAAAGGTTACTATAACTTCATACAGCGGCAGGGATAATGAACTGATCATACCTGAAGAGATAGACGGGTTTCCTGTCAGGAAGATAAGCAAGAAAGCTTTCCTTAATTCCAGACAGATGGTAAAGATCGTGCTTCCTGATACCTTAAGAAAGATTTCGGACTGGGCCTTTGCACATTCATCAAATCTTGAAACGATTGAGTTGCCGAGGAAGAATATTTCTTTTGGGAAAGGGGTATTTCTTGGCGACACAAGACTTGCAGGAATAATGCTCCGTGACAGAAACGGAAGCGAAGCTTTTATAAGTACGCTTTCGGATAAAGAAAAGGAAGATATGGCAGTACTTCTTGCAGCGGCTGCAGGGATGAAGAATGCGGATTATCTTCTTGACCTTAAGGCTGCGGGATCCCGGGAATGGTACAGGATGCTGGACAGGGTCATAACCGATATTCTCGATGAAGATGACGAAGAAGGACATATGGAGATGATACTCTGTGGTGAGGAGGATATAGACTGCACCATAGAAGCATATGTTGCCGCAAGAAGGAAGGATAAGGCGAGATGGGCCTTCCATAGACTGATCCATGATACAGGGCTTACGGATGAACTGAGGGAAAAACTGAAGAATTATATAACAGAACATACGGTAGGTTCCGAGTCTGAGGAAGCGTGGGTGGTGCTCCTTACAGAAAAAAGTCATGTTACCGGGTATTACAAGCTTTTCTATGATATAGGCGGTATAAATGATTCGAATTACGATGACGTTATCCTTGCAGCGGGAGATAAAGCACCGGAGATGAAGGCTTATTTTATGAGAGAACATAAGGATAATACCGGTGATTATTTCGCCTCATTTGAAATATGACAGGCTGTTTCAGGGGTGGTTTTTATACCAAAGAATTCTGCAATTATTAGTGCGCTGATATAGGTTTTATGATAGAATTATATCGATTAGGTCTTGTGACACGCAGTCTTTTTGTATCAGGTCCGAGGACCGGCTGCGCTGCATCATCCGGGGGAAAAGGGAAGGATTATGTTAGAGATTAATTATGATATAACCGCATTAGAGAAGCTCTGTGATGAATCGGGAATACTCGTTGATAATGTTCCGTTTCCTATGATCATTATGGATGCTGACTACAGATTGATGAAAGCAAATTCCTACTTTCATGAGATTGCGGATCTTGTAGATGATAAATACGATTTTAATTTTAAAGAGTGGAAAGAAAATAAGCTGGAGCCCGTATCGCTTCCTGTAATTAATGATGAGAAGCATTCTTTCAGGCAGGAGTTCCGTCTGATGACCGGGGCCAGAAACAGGACTTTTCTGCTTATTCTGCAGGAAGTTTATGATGATCAGAATACCATCGCAGGATATTTCTGCATGTTCGATGAGACTACTGACAGAAAGAATTACGAGAAACAATTGAATTTAATTGCAAATACCGACAGCCTTACCGGGCTCTATAACAGAAGGTATCTCTATGATTATCTGAAGGATCATGCCAACACACTCTGGTCATTTATCTACCTTGATCTTGATAATTTCAAATACATAAATGATAATTACGGACATTCAAAAGGTGATGAGGTTCTTATAAAGACAGCAGAGGTGATAGGAAAATCATTTCCTGATTATAAGGCTGTGCGACTCGGTGGTGATGAGTTTGCGATTCTTGTGGATGAAGAACTGGACGATGAATTTCTTCAGACAAAGCTGGACGATTTTTCTGAAGAAATCAGGAATATATTCCATGATGATAATATGACGCTTTCGGTCAGCATCGGTCTTGCCAGACGCAGGGGTTCCGAGATTGACATAGATGAGCTTATACATGAAGGCGATGCCAAAATGTATGAGATGAAGAGAAAGAATCATGATAAAAGTCAAAAAGAGAAAGAACAGAAAGCAAAAACGGTTCATTCATCAAGGGAGAAAATTCTGGATACTATCAGAGTAACATTTATGAATTATGAGAATCTCCCGGTCAAGGAAACACCGGTTTATGCCGGAAGCCTTGACGAGATATGCAAGGTGCTCCGTATTGCTTGTCTTGAGGTTCTTTATTTTGATAACGTTGAAGAGGAACACAGAGGAAACGGGAAGACTCATATACATTTCAAGGCTGATAATATAGATAATTCCCGTATGATTCAGAGAAGGAATCTCACCAGAGGGTATAATGTTGCTTATTACAGAGCATGGCAGTATAAGGATGAGGAAGACTGGAATGAAGATGAGACAGACGGTATAGAAGCCCTGCTCAGACTTCTCTTTGTATTTAACGGCCGTACAAGACTTATGAAGCTGGCTGAGAAGCTTAATTATTACGATACGGATACCGGTGTCAGAAATATAAAGTATTTCATGGATTTCTGCGGCAGATTAATCCATGAACACAAGATCGGTCTCTATGTAGCCATGTTCATAAACCTTAAGAAGTTTTCTGTTATAAATAAAAAAGTAGGGCGTCTTACGGGAACTGTGGTTATGAAGAAATACGTCGGGAAGATAGATGAGCTTCTTACCAAAGATGAAGTTATATGCCGTGTGGGCGGAGATAATTTCGCAATCCTTGTAAAGAAAGAAAAATGTGACGCGATAATCGATGTCCTGAAAGGTATTCCGATAGTTTTTAATGATTCCACAGGAGAAAAGGTTATGGTTTCCGCAGCGGCTGGAGTTTTTGTGATTCCTGAAGTGAACCGTATAAAAGCTCCTTCGGAACTTATGGACAGAACCAGCAGTGCACTTCATTATGCAAAGATTAACGGAACTCAGGATGTAGTATTCTTCGATGATAAGATGCTTGAGAGTAAGCGTAAGGAGATGCTTATCACCGGCACATTTCCAAAGGCATTGGAGACGGAAGAATTCCTGGTTTACTATCAGCCTAAGATATCCGTTAAGGATAATACCCTTTCGGGAGCGGAGGCTCTTGCCAGATGGATGCATGAGGGCAGGCTGATCCCGCCGGTTGAATTCATCCCGCTTCTGGAGAAGAGTATGGAAATATGTGAACTGGATTTCTATATGCTCGAGCATGTCTGCAGAGATATCAGAAGATGGATAGATATGGGAAAGAGAGTGGTAAGGATATCGGTCAATTTCTCAAGAAGACATCTGCCAAATATGGGGCTGGTTGATAATATACTTGAGATAGTTGACAGGTACAGAGTACCTCATGAATATATAGAGATAGAGCTGACTGAGACCACTACCGATGTGGAATTCCGTGATCTTAAGAAGGTTGTTAAAGCACTTCAGGAAAATGGAATAATGACAGCTGTCGATGACTTTGGTATAGGTTATTCGTCACTTAATCTCATCAGAGATATTCCATGGAATGTTCTTAAGATCGATAAGAGCTTTCTTCCTGTTGAGGGTGATGCCATGGCAGAAGAAAAGAAGCTTATGTTCAAATATGTTGTGGCTATGGCTCAGAGCATCGGGCTTCAGTGTATAGTTGAGGGCGTTGAGACCGATGAGCAGATGCAGATTCTGAAGGATAATTCCTGCGAACTGGCTCAGGGATATCTTTTCGACAAACCACTGCCAGTTTACGAGTTCGAGAAAAAACTTGATGATTATGTTTATTGAGAGGAGCACTTATGGGCGTAAAGATGATATGTCCGAAATGTGGATTTATAGATGAAGATGGAATATTCTGCGGTGAGTGCGGAACCAGACTCGTTCCTCAGCATTCCATGCAGCAGAATGCCATGAGAAATGATACGGGTTCATATGGAAGAAATGACGGATATAATGGTCACAGAGATTCCGGATATGATGCACGGGATTATGGCACATCCCCTGATCATAGCGCAGGAGGTTACGAAGCATCCCCAGATCGCGGTAGTTCAGACAGAGCGTACAGAAGAGATATATCGGACGATTCATCGAGGAGTGGCAGCAACAAGACACCTCTGTTCATAGTTCTTGGAATTGTGGCAGGTCTCATCGTTGCACTTGTAGTTCTTCTTGTTATAGGCATAGTAAAGAAGAATAACAGTAAGGAATTGGCGACTCATGTTATAGACGGAGCCAAAGTATTTTCTTCAAAAGAGGAGAAGAATATCGACGAGCACATCGGCAGACTTACAAAGGATGGCGACGTTGATATATATATCATTTCAACCAAGGATCTGGAGGATATGACAACTGAAGAATATGGCGAGAAGATGCTTTCACGTTATGTTAAAAAGGAAGGTTATATCATTCTAATAGACCTCGATAACAATAAGGTTTATAAGGCTGAAACAAACGGAGTTTCAGCATATCTTGATCCGGGAACTATGAATTCGGCACTTAATCTGGCAGCTTCCAGCTTCACATCCGGAGACTATTATGTAGGTACAATTTCTCTGATAGATACTATACAGAATGCTTACTCTGCAGGTGTTGAAGCAGGCGGGGCTGTGACTGAAGGATATACTACCGATTCTAAAGCCGATACGGGAAATACTACATTTGCAAATGATACTGCAGTTACTACAGAAGTTACTACCGAAGCAACGACAGAGGCAACGACAGAAGCAACGACAACTGTGGCGTCCGAAGAGGGTGTACATACCTATGATCTTATAGTGAAGGACTGCAGCTGGACAGAGGCTTATAATGACTGTCTTGCCAGGGGTGGACATCTTGTAAGGATTAACACAGATGAAGAGTATAATGCCATCATGAGTAAGATAAAGAGCGAGGGTAAGGAAGATAAGATATTCTGGCTCGGCGGAAGCAGAAATTCGGGCTCATATACTTATCACTGGATATATGAAGACGGAACTTATGGTACTGAAGATCTGAATACAAATGCAAAATATAAAAAATACTGGTTTGACGGTGAACCAAGTTTCACGGATTCATCTGTAAATGCTGATGAATACTATATGTCATTTTTCTATGTTGAAAGACTTGGAAGATGGGGATGGAACGATGCACCGAACGAAGTGCTGTCGTATGCCAAAGAGTATTCTGGAAGAATAGGATATATATGCGAATATGAGTAATCGAAGAAGAAAAAGATCACCGAGGCATCTGAAGAGAAATCTTCTCATCATAGTATTCTCACTTCTGGCTCTGCTTCTCACTATATTTCTGACCGGGCTTGCAAGGGACAGACAGGAGAGCGACCTGGAACAGAAAATGATAGAACAGGCCAATCGTCAGATGGCGGAAGGTGAGCAGGATGACGAGGATGAAGACGATGGAGATGTTATAGAGGCCATCACGGAATCTACGACAAAATTCATGAATGATGACGAGTTGAATATTCCTGTTGATGATACGGATGGTGCTACAGAGCCCGGAAATGAGGATAATACTGTGGATGATACGACCATACAGGATACAGCTGCGACAAGTCCGGAGGTAGAGAAGATTCTTTCCGAAATGACTTTGGAGCAGAAGGTATATCAGATGTTTATGGTGCTTCCGGAGACACTTACCGGAGTAAGCCGGGTTGTAAGAGCGGGAGACGCTACCAAGGCTGCTATAAAGAAGTATCCTGTATGTGGAATCTGCTACCTTGCAAATAATCTGCAGGATCCGGAACAGACGAAAGAAATGCTTTCAAATTCTCAGAAATATGCAATGGAGATTGAGGGCATGCCTCTTTTCCTCACACTTGATGAGGAAGGCGGAAGGGTTGCGAGAATTGCCGAAAATCCTAAATTCGGAGTTACGAAGATAGGACCTATGAAGGATATTGCAGATAAAAATGAGGCATATAAGGCCGGATTTACCATAGGAAGCTATCTCAAGGATCTGGGCTTTAATATGGATCTTGCGCCGGATGCAGACGTGCTTACAAATCCTTCAAACGGAGTCATAGGAGACAGGTCATTTGGATCTGATCCGAACAGGGTCACCGAATGTTCTGTGGCTTATTCCAACGGACTTCACGCTAGCGGGGTCATGAGTACATTTAAGCATTTCCCGGGACACGGAGCCACAACTGCGGATACTCATAAGGGATATGCATATACAGACAAGACTATGGATCAGCTTATGGCAGCCGAGCTTGTTCCGTTCAGGGCAGCAGAATCAAGCGGGGTTGAGTTTGTTATGATAGCTCATATCTCCATACCAAATGCCATAGGTGAGGATGTTCCGTGCACCCTTTCCAGGAAGGCTATAGATGTTCTCAGAAATGATTTTGGCTATAACGGTATTATCATTACCGATTCCATGAATATGGGAGCCATAGCAAATGATTATCAGCCGGGAGATGCTGCTGTAAAGGCGGTTCAGGCCGGAAATGATATAATTCTGGAACCGGAAAATTTCCCGGCAGCATCGGAAGCAGTCATAAATGCTGTGAAAAACGGAACAATTCCTGAGGAAAGAATCAATCAGTCAGTCAGAAGGATTATTAAAGCAAAACTAGAGCTTATGAATAATTAAGGAGGAAGCAGATATGCCGGCACCTAATGCACCAAGAAGCAGAGAAAAATATGTAACGTCAGGAAGCAAAGGCGTTCAGAAGAAAGGAAGCGGAATAGGCGGAGGACCTGCAGGAAGTTCTTCGGGTTATTCGGGACGTACCGGCGGCAGCGGCGGATCGGGAGTGACTAAGGCGGCTGCAGGCGGCGGTGGCGGACTTATAGTTCTCATCATAATTATTGTCTTTATCCTGAAGGGATTTGGCGGAGGCGCAGGAACAGGCACATCTACCCCTTCGGCTACCGGAACAGGAACCGGAACAGGTTCGGGAGTTGACTTTATCAGTAACCTTGGCAACCAGGGCAGTACAGGCGGAAATAATGATTCATTTACTCCTGATTCAAATGTAAAGCTGGACACAACTGTTGCTCCAGGGTCCCGTGATAAGAGAACCAAGATCATAGGCGGCGGACAGGATACTATAACCCTTCTTGTTTATATGTGCGGTACAGACCTTGAGTCAAAGTACGGCATGGCATCTAACGATCTCGGCGAGATGGCGGCTGCCAATCTTTCGGAGAAGATCAATATTATCGTATATACAGGTGGATGTAATAACTGGAAGACTTCAGGCATATCCACTAAAGTCAACCAGATATATCAGGTTCAGAAGGGCGGCATAAAGCAGCTTGTTGCTGATGACGGTGCCAAGCCTATGACTGATCCGAATACACTCTCTTCATTTATCAAATGGGGTGCTTCAAATTATCCGGCAGACAGATATGAACTGATTCTCTGGGATCACGGCGGCGGATCTGTAAGCGGTTACGGATATGATGAAAAATATAAGTCCAGTGGTTCCATGAACCTCAGTAATATAAATAAAGCACTTAAGGCAGGCGGCGTTACATTTGACTTCGTAGGCTTTGATGCATGTCTTATGGCAACGGCAGAGACAGCTATAATGCTGGATAAGCATGCCGACTATATGATTGCATCGGAAGAGACAGAACCGGGAATCGGCTGGTATTATACCAACTGGCTTAACAGGCTTTCAGAGAATACTTCAATGCCGACCATAGAGATCGGAAAGAATATCATCGATGATTTCGTTGCGGAATGTAATCGTAAATGCGGCGGACAGAAGACAACTCTTTCCATCATTGACCTTGCTGAATTCTCAAATACAGTTCCTTCAAAACTCACTGATTTTTCGAAGGGCATAAGTGATAAGATCGAAGCAAAGGATTACAAGACCATTTCTGATGCCAGATATGCTACAAGAGAGTTTGCAACAAGCTCTAAGATTGATCAGGTTGACCTTGTGGATCTTGCAACCAATATAGGAACTCCGGAAGCTGAGGCACTTGCTGATGCGCTTACCGGTGCTATAAAATATAACCGTACATCACTTTCCATGACAAAGGCATATGGTGTATCGATTTATTTCCCTTATAAGAGAGTTTCATACGTTGATACCGTGAGCCAGACCTACAGCGATATTGGCATGGATTCTGAATATACAAAGGCTATCAAGAGTTTTGCCAAGCTTGAGACCACAGGACAGATATCTGCGGGTGGTACATCTAACCCTCTTGGATCACTTCTTGGTTCTGCTTACGGAAACTCTTCATCGGGCGGAAGCTCTGATGTTATAGGACAGCTTCTCGGATCATTTATGTCAGGCGGCAGAAATATTTCCATCGACGGACTTACCGGAAGCAATATCGGCTTTATGCAGGATGCTTCGGTATCAAATGATGCGGCAGCTGATTACATTTCTACCAATTATTTTGATTCTGCAAATCTTGTATGGGAGAAAGACGGAGATAAGTACCTTCTTGATCTTCCTGATTCTCAGTGGGAACTTGTTCATGCCATCGACATGAATGTATTCTATGATGACGGAGAGGGATATATAGACCTGGGACTTGACAATGTTTACAGTGTTGAGGACGGAAAACTTGTAGCTGAAACGGACAGAACATGGATATCCATAGATCATCAGCCGGTTGCTTATTATAGAGAATCACTTGAGGATGACGGCGAGAATTATACGATAACCGGTCGTGTACCTGCATTGATAGACGGAGAAAGAGTGAATCTTATACTTGTCTTCGATAATGAGAATCCTCACGGATATGTTGCCGGTGCGGCACCATTCTATACAGATGATGAAAATCCTATAGAAGGAAAGGCTGTTACGGAGATACCTGAGGGAACAGAGATACAGTTTATCTGTGACTTCTACAGCTACGATGGAGTTTACCAGGATACATATTATCTCGGTGATGCAATTACATATAAGAAGGATATTCTTATAAGTAACGGGGATGTTGGCAGCGGAGCAGTGAAGATTACATACAGATTTACAGATATTTATAATCAGGAATACTGGACGGAAGCTATTGATAACTAACCGCCGCACACTCGTGATTTTAGTCGAACTAGCATAAATCTATTGTGGACTTGAATGGGGGATTATATGAAAAAAGTATTACATTTCAAATCTTCGGATGGGAAGAATACCATACATGCGGTCTGCTGGGAACCGGAGGGGATTCAACCGGTTGCAGTACTTCAGATAGTTCATGGCATGGTAGAATATATCGAAAGATATGAGGAATTTGCGGAGTATCTGAACTCCAAGGGTTTTGTTGTAGTCGGACACGATCATCTGGGACATGGTGATTCTGTTAAGTCACAGGAAGAGTGGGGATTTATAGCTGAGGAGAATCCATCGGGTAAGATGGTCATAGATATCAGAAGAATGTTTGCGGGTACGAAGAAAAAGTATCCTGATATTCCATATTTCCTGCTGGGACACAGCATGGGTTCCTATCTCGTTAGAAAGTATATAACAGTTTATGGAAATGATCTTTCCGGAATCATCCTTACAGGTACCGGTATGGAATCCAAGGCTACTACAAAGGCCGGACTTATGGTTATAAGAGCACTTACGAAGAAGTTCGGACCCGGTTACAGAAGTGATTTTGTCAGTGAACTGATGTATACCTCACCATATAAGCTTTATGATCTGAAGGGTATTGATCCTGAAAGAGGATGGATCACAAGAGATGCCGAAATCACCAAAAAGTATTATTCGGATCCAAAATGTACTTTTACATTTACACTGAATGGATACGAGGCACTTGTTTCAACAGTTGATTTTGTTTGTGACAAGAAGAATATCGCGAAGATACCGAAGAAGGTTCCGCTTCTTATCGCATCGGGAGATATGGATCCTGTAGGTAATCTTGGTAAGGGTGTCAAGGAATTCTACAATGCTGTTGTAAAGACAGGCAAGATAAATGTAGACTGCAAGCTCTTCCCTGACGCAAGACATGAGATACTTAACGAGATCAACAGAGATGAAGTGTATGATTATATTTATGATTGGATGATGGATAAAGCGTCGGTGAATGTATAAAAACCATTAATCTGAGTGTCGGATAGTAATTTTCGGAAAATTATAGAGTTAGAACCCGGATGCCGGTCAGCATGGTTTATCAAAGACAATGGTGGTCGGCATCCGATTTATGTAATGGGAAGATTGTTGCGGTATTATTTACCGTTGGATAAATAAGGGATATAACATGAAGATAACAGCTTGTACAGTCGGAAAAGTAAAAGAAAGATCATTTCGTGAAATGATTGATGAATACAGCAAGCGTCTTTCACGTTATACAAAGCTTGATATAATCGAGGTCCAGGATGAGAAGACCGGAGAGAATATGAGCTCCGTAGAAGAGGATTCGGTGAAGAAGAAGGAGGCAGAAAGACTGCTGACACATATTACCGACGATGCTTATGTTATAGCTCTTGCAATAGAGGGTAAGGAGCTTACCAGCGTGGAACTCTCCGAATATATTGAAAAGCTGGGGATATCCGGAAAGAGCCATATCATATTCGTTATCGGTGGCTCGCTGGGGCTGCATGAGAGCGTGATGAAGCGGGCGGATATGAGCCTTTCATTTGGAAGAATGACTTTCCCGCACCAGCTGATGAGGGTGATTCTGCTCGAGCAGATTTACAGGTCATTCCGTATAATGAAAAATGAGCCTTATCATAAGTGATATATATTTTAAATAATGTTTCGTGTGAAGTGATGAAGAAGAGGTGGATTTACATATGCAGATTAATAATGAAAACAATGTTCTTACAATTTTCCTTGAGGGAAGAATTGATACTAACAATGCTGCTGCCTGGGAGAAGGATATATTTGACTGTATTGCAAATGAAAAAGCGGATGATTATGTTATAGACGCCGGAAAGCTTAATTATATCTCTTCAGCCGGACTCAGGGTACTTATGAGGCTGAGAAAGCAGCTGGGGAAGAGTGTGCCGGTCATGGATGTCTCTCCGGAAATATATGATATTTTTGAAACCACTGGTTTTACAGAGCTTCTGGATGTGCATAAGAAACTGAGGGAGATTGATGTAACCGGATGTGAAAAGCTTGGAGAAGGCGGGAACGGTGCGGTATACAGAATTGACGATGATAAGATAGTTAAAGTTTATAAACCCTGGATGGAGCTTTCGGCTATAGACAGAGAAAGAAACTTTGCCAGAACAGCATTTGTTAACGGAATTCCATCGGTTATAGCATATGATACGGTTAAGGTCGGTGACTCACTTGGAGTAATGTTTGAGATGCTTAAGTCAGACACCCTTGGTCATGCTATGCGTGATAATCCGGACAAGCTTATGGATTACGTTGATCAGTATGTTGAATTGGCTAAAACTCTGCATGGAACACATGTTCCGGCAGGAAGCTTTGTGAGAATTCAGGATGTGCATCATGAAAAGGCGGATAATCTTGGAAAATGGTGTTCACCTGAGGAGATAAGCGTACTTCATAGTATAATCGATTCCATACCTGAGGCTGATACCGTGACGCATAATGATCTTCATCCCGGCAACATTATGATACAGGATGGGGAACTGGTGCTGATAGATATGCCGGAAGTGACTATGGGGCCTCCGATATGTGATCTTGTTGCTATTTTCCGGGATATGATTTCTGCGCCGAAAACGCAGCCGGGATTAATAGAAGCAAGTGTCGGTATGCCGAAGGAGCTGATACTTAAAGTAGGTAATCTTTTCTTTATGAAATATACCGGAATTACGGACCCTGCTGAATTGGAAGGTTATTATAAGAAACTTGGTCTTCTCTATGCTTTTAATGTTGTGCTTATGCCGGGTTCAGGCTCAAAGAGAGCTATGGAATTCGGAGAGAATATTATGAATAACCTTCTAAGACCGGTGGTACTCCCGAATGAGCAGGCTATAAAGGGCCTGTTACAGAGTATGTAAAACATAATGCAGTCAATGGTTACTAATAACATTGAAGGACCGGAAAAGCAGAGATCAGTTTCAAACTGAACGGAACACTTTCAAAGAATAGCTTCACGGTTGAAGTCTATGGAAAGTTTGATGCACCGGAATAACTGCAACAAAGCTTAAGCCAAACGGCACAGCAAGAAGAGACCAGTGTGCAGCATTCTGCGCAAGGTTCCATAGGAAGTTTGAAGAGTAATTCTGATTTTGTTGTCTGATTTACTATGTTTTGATATAATGAACCCATAAGTGTGCGGGCACATTGATCAGCCCGCATTCGGATGGGTTCATTTTCAGATTAATTGGGGTGTTTTAATCGGAGGGGATATATGATAGGTCGCAGGAACTCAGAAGTGAGACAGGAGATGCAGGCCTTGATTGAAAGGCAGCGAATGGAAATCGAGGAGCTTAGGGGTAAGCTTGAGATTTCTGAGACTGAGATGAATGCTATTAATGAGAGTGCGCATCTTGGTATATGGAAATGTTTTTATAACGAGGATGGCAGCCGTGGTGAGGTAGTTTTTTCTGATGAATTCAGGAGGATGCTGGGGTATACGCTGGCTGATTTTCCAAATACACATGAGGCACTTGGTAAGATTATTCATCCGGAAGATGCTTCTGACGTGTATGGACTGATTGCTGCAGTTGAGAAGGACAGAACAGGCCGGGTTAAATATGATACGGAATATCGTATCAGGGTTAAGTCCGGAGAGTACAAATGGTTCCATGCACTCGGTACAGTGATCAGGGACGCGGCCGGAAAGCCGAAGGAATTCCTTGGAACATTTTCAGATATAGATGATAACAGGAAGGCTGAGGAAATCTTTGTTCATGACAGCAGACGAAGGGAAGCTGTCGATCTTATGATGTTGGAAGGAAGCTGGAGTATGGATCTCACGAAGTATGCCATAGATGATCCTAAATCTCCGATGGTATATTCCGACCAGTTTAAGACGATTCTCGGATATGACCCTCATTCGCTTGAGTTCCCTGATGTTATGGGAACGTGGATTACAAAGATTCATCCCGACGATGTGAAGATTGCTTCAGCTGCGATGGCTAAGCAGCTGGCTGATACTTCAGGCAACACTGTTTTCGATATGGAGTACCGTATCAAGCATAAGAATGGTGAGTATGTCTGGGTGCGTGCGTCAAGCTATGTTGTATGGTCGCCTGACAGAGTCCCGCTTATGGCGGCAGGTACTATCCTTGATATTACAGAACAGAAGAAGAACAAGGTTCGTTTCGAGGAAGAGATGGAACCGAATATAGAGGCTCTCCGTAACGGTATCGCTGAGATTGCTGAAAATGTAGAGAAGGCTACCAGCCAGATGCAGGAGGTTTCTATCAGGCAGGAAGAGGTAAGCCGTGCGGCGGGCGAGATTGAAGAAGCAGTATCGGATTCCATGCATATCATTAACAGCATTCAGGATATTGCCAATCAGACCAACCTTCTTTCGCTCAATGCGGCGATAGAAGCAGCGCGTGCAGGAGATTCGGGACGAGGCTTCGCGGTAGTAGCCAGTGAAGTTCAGAACCTTTCCAATTCTACCAAGGATACAACGCTTCATATTTCCGAAAAGCTGACAAATGTAAACAGCTCGGTACAGGGCATCCTCTCTAAAATTCACTTGATCAGTAAGAGCATCATGGATGAAAATGATGAGATGGAAACCATCAATGCCACAGTAGAAGAACTGCATGTTGCAGCGAATGAAATCGCCGAGATGGCGGAAACATTATATAAATAAAGATTAATATAGTATTCAGGTCATCCACATCACATTAGTTTTGTGGATGACCTTTTATATATATCCATAATTAAGTAAAATGTAGTTTGACATATTTAACTTGACATTATTAGGCAGAGTAGTAATATATTACCGTTATCAGATAAGTTTATCATTAACAATATAAAGTATAGGTAGGTATTAGAATGGAAAAGAATATTCCTGAGATTTACGGAAGTCTTGTTTTCAATGACACTGTAATGAGAAAAAAGCTTCCGAAGGACATTTATAAGGCCCTTAAGAGAACTATTGAGAACAACACTCATCTGGAGCTGGATGTGGCAAATGCGGTTGCGGTTGCTATGAAGGAATGGGCGGTAGATAATGGAGCAACTCATTTCACTCATTGGTTCCAGCCTATGACAGGATATACGGCTGAGAAGCATGACAGCTTTGTTACACCTACAGGTGACGGACAGGTTATAATGGATTTCTCCGGAAAGATGCTTATTAAGGGTGAACCGGATGCATCTTCATTCCCGTCAGGCGGACTCAGAGCTACATTTGAAGCAAGAGGATATACAGCCTGGGATCCTACATCACCGGCTTTCATAAAGGATCAGACTCTCTTCATACCGACAGCTTTCTGCTCATATACAGGTGAGGCTCTGGATAAAAAGACTCCGCTTCTTCGTTCGATGGAAGCTATATCAAGAGAAGCAGTTAAGGTTCTCTCGCTTTTCGGTGTAAATGATGTTAAAAATGTTCATACAACAGTTGGAGCTGAACAGGAATATTTCCTTGTAGATAAGGATTTTTACAGAAAGAGAAAGGATCTTATCTTTACAGGACGTACACTCCTTGGAGCTATGCCGCCGAAGGGTCAGGAGATGGAAGATCATTATTTCGGTGTTCTGAAGCCGAGAGTATCTTCTTTCATGCATGAACTCGATGAAGAACTCTGGAAACTCGGAGTTCCTGCAAAGACGAAGCATAACGAAGTAGCTCCTGCACAGCATGAGCTTGCTCCTGTATTCGATACGACAAATGTGGCTGTTGACCATAACCAGCTTACTATGGAAATTATGAAGAAGGTTGCTGACAAGCACAATCTGGCATGTCTGCTTCATGAGAAGCCTTTTGAGGGTATAAACGGTTCGGGTAAGCATAATAACTGGTCCATGACCACGGATAAGGGACAGAACCTTTTCGAGCCGGGTAAGACACCAGCCGAGAATACGCAGTTCCTGCTTTTCCTTGCCGCAGTAATAAGGGCCGTGGACGAGCATGCAGATCTTATGAGAGTTTCTGCTGCAAGCGCCGGAAACGATCACCGTCTCGGTACTGATGAAGCTCCGCCGGCAATAATCTCCATCTTCCTCGGAGATGAGCTTTCAGCTATACTTGATTCTATTGAAAATGATACATATTTCAAACAGCAGAAGGCTGTTCAGATGGAGACAGGTGCAAGCGTTATTCCGCATTTCAGGAAAGATACTACAGACAGAAACAGAACTTCTCCATTTGCATTTACAGGAAATAAATTTGAGTTCAGATCTCTTGGTTCGGGAGCATCAGTTGCTACTCCGAATATAGTTATCAATACTGCAGTTGCGGATGTCCTTTCTGATTTTTATGAGAATCTTAAAGATGTTCCGGCTGAGGAAATGGATGATGCTATCAAGGCACTCATAAAGAAGACTGTCACTGAGCATAAGAGAGTTATCTTCAATGGTGACGGATATACGGATGAATGGGTTGAAGAGGCTGCACGCCGTGTACTTCCAAATCTTCCGACCACACCGGATGCCCTTCCATGTTTAAAGACCAGGGAGAATATCGACTTCTTCAGCAGACATGGAATCTTTACTGAAACAGAAGTATATTCCAGATATGAGATTCTGCTTGAGAATTACTGCAAGACTATTCATATCGAGGATATGACACTTTCAAGTATGGTGCGTCATGATTTCCTTCCTTCAATAACCAAGTTTACAAACCGCCTTGCCGAGTCTATCAAGCATAAGAAGGAGATACTCGGATATGCAAGCGAGGGTGAGACAGAGGTTCTCGGAATAATCGCCAAGAATTATGATGATATCTATAGAATCACCAAGAAACTTGATGCGGATATACTTGAAGTTGAGAAGATAAGAGACTTCCAGAAAAAGGCTGAGGCATATAAAGATATCATACTCGTTGATATGAGTGATATCAGAAAGATCGCGGATGAGACTGAAAAGCTGCTTCCTGAGGATATACTTCCATATCCTAACTATGAACAGCTGCTGTTCTCTGTTTATTGATACAAAAAATACGGATGCAGAGGGATGTTTCTCTCTGCATCTTTCAGTATAAAACAGGAAAATAAGTTTCTTATTATATAGCGGGAAGCGCATGTCACGCTATATTCTTAAAAATTTTGTAAGTACTGTTCCGCAGGTTGAATAATTCATTTCATTTTGTTATAATAACAGATTGTTAATGACAGAAACATTTGCGCGTATTCTACAGATGATGCTGTTTTGTGAATACCTGATTGTTTAATGTATAGCAGGAGGCGGAAAATTGTATTTCAGCAAGAGCGGTGTTAAGAAGAAGCAGAGTAAGCTTCAGGGCAAGACGCAGAAGTACGAGAGAAGAGCTTTGGTGAGCGGTTTTAAGATCGTTCTCGTGGCAGTTCTCTTCGTTATTATTGTGCTTGCGGGAGCCGGCTTTGGTATGTTCAAGGGAATACTTGATGATTCACCTGATATATCCAAAATAAATATCAAGCCGAAGGGATTCAAAACGGTTATCTATGATCAGAACGGCCGGGAGAAGCTTTCCCTTTCAACTGCGAATTCTAACAGAATTTACGTATATTATGATGATATATCAAAACCGGCAAAGGATGCTTTCGTTGCCATCGAGGATGAAAGATACTGGACTCATAACGGTATTGATATAAGAGGTATAGGCCGTGCGTTCTATGAGGATGTTAAGAACAGAAATACTCATCAGGGCGCAAGTACCATAACCCAGCAGCTTATCAAGAACCAGGTGTTCAATGTAGGTCTGAATGAATCAACTCTTGATTCCGTTGAACGTAAGGTTCAGGAGCAGTATCTGGCTATAGAACTTGAGAAGATATACACAAAAGAGCAGATTCTTGAGTATTACCTTAATACTATTTACCTTGGACAGGGTGTTAACGGAGTTGAAGCTGCAGCCCAGATGTATTTTGATAAGCCGGCTTCAGAGCTGACTATTTCAGAGGCATCGGTTATCGCTTCTATTACCCAGAATCCATATAGCTACAATCCGGTTTTATATCCGGAGAAAAACGTAAAAAGACGTACTGTATGTCTGGACAAGATGCTCGACCTCGAGATGATCACTAAAGAAGAGTACGATGCGGCCAAGAATGACGACGTATATGACAGGATCAGAGAGGTTCATGAGAACAAAGAGGAGACCAAGAAGGAAATCAATTCCTATTATGATGATGCGCTCCTCAGAGCATTTGCCACGGACCTGATGGAAATGTATGATCTCACAAAGGAAGAAGCCTTCAACGAGGCTTATACCGGTGGTTACAGCATTTATTCTGTACAGGATGATGATATGCAGAGAATTGCGGATACGGTATTAAATGATCCGCAGTATTATCCGAAGACTTCCTTGATGCTCGATTATCAGCTGACTCTGGTTGACGGAGACGGTGAAAATGTAAACTACGGTACTCATCACCTTCTCAAGTATTTCCAGGATCAGGGCAATCCGGGCTTCGATGCTTATTTCGATACCGAGCAGCAGGCAAGAGATGCGGCAACCACTTTCAGGGATGCCATGATTCAGGATACAGGCTATAAGTATCTGGACGAATCATTTAAATGTACATATCAGCCTCAGTCATCAATGAGTATCATTGACCAGAGCACAGGCTATATCAAAGCTATAGTCGGAGGACGTGGCGAAAAGACTGATAACCTCGGATTCTGCAGAGCAACTCGTGCCATGAGACAGCCGGGTTCATGTTTTAAGACACTTGCGGCATTCCTTCCTTACATAGATACGGGCGGATGCCTTGCCTGTGGTTTTACTGATGAACCTTATCAGTACGCAAACGGAAGAGATGTAAAGAACTGGTATGCCGGTTACCGGGGATACGGTACTATCAGGGAAGCAATCAGAAACTCCATGAATATCGTTGCCGTTAAGTCCATAACAGAGGTAAATCCTGAAGTTTCATTTGAATATCTTCAGAAACTGGGCTTCACCACACTTGTGGATAAGCATGTTACGGACAGCGGTCTTGTGCTTTCGGATATTAACCAGGCTATGGCCCTCGGTGGTCTTACAAACGGTATAACAAATCTTGAGATAACAGCAGCTTATGCATGTATTGCAAATAATGGCGTTTATATCAAGCCTGTTTATTATTCAAAGGTTCTTGACCATGATGGAAATGTAGTCATTGATAATACTACAACAGGCGGAAGAGAGAAGCGTGTCATCCGTGCTACAACGGCATATCAGCTTACAGATGCCATGAAGGACGTTATCGCATCAGGTACAGGTACTCCTGCAAGACTTAAGAACACGAATATGCCGGTTGCTGGTAAGACAGGTACTACAACTCATAACTACGACCTCTGGTTCTGTGGTTATACACCATATCTTACATGCTCTATCTGGAGAGGCTTTGACAGCCCTGAGAATATGGGAAGTATCAATACACATAAGGAAATGTGGTCACAGGTAATGAGCCAGATCATAGAACTTAAGCAGTATGATACATCCAAGGATTGGGAGGTTCCCGAAGGACTTGTAAAGACTTCGATATGTAAGCTTTCCAATTTGAAACCGGGCGGTGCCTGTGAATCAAATTATGACTGGTGTGATGCGGAATTTATACCGACAAAGTACTGCGGCGGACATATTACACTTTCTATCTGTCTTGACTCTCATGAATGTGCAACTGAGAATTGTGAGAACGTTGCTACCTTCCTGGTTGAGTATGATGACAACGGAAATATTATCTTATCGGGAGCAACCTTCCCATATGATAACAATATAGTAAATACATCCTGTCACCTTCATCCTAAGACGGAGGGTATACAGATATCTACCAGTGCCGGGGAAGGCGGTTCCATAACACCGTCTACCGAGGTTAAGGAAGGCGACAGTATAACCATCAATATCACGCCTGATCCGGGCTATGTTGTAGCAGCGGTTGTAGTTGATGGTGCAAATGTAGGTGCAGTTACAACATTTACATTTAACGATGTAACCTCGCCGCACAGTATATCGGCGACCTTCTCAGGAGGAGGCGGAGGTACGGAGCCGCCGCCACCACCGGATAACCCGAATCCGCCGCCAGAAAATCCGGATCCGCCACCGGAGGGAGGCGACCTCACCGGAGAGTGACGGACAGTTTATAATGATGTTTAAGAATAGGGAATACCTCAAATGATGAGGTATTCCTTATTTTTTTGTATAATTATAGAGTAAATGGTATGTTATCTATATATCTTATAGGTAATTGCGAAACTCGCTGCGCGAGTTCCGCAATCATGATTAGAAACAAGGAAGGAATCTGACTATGGTCAGATTCCTCGGATAATAAATAACTAAAGGAACTATTTGATGAAAAAAGAGCGCAATAAAAACACCT
>JAFUVQ010000025.1 GCA_017477505.1 Eubacterium sp. | reverse complement strand
CATTATTTCAATCAAGGGTCCGTCATACCGAACAAAAGATATCCGGTCCTTGTTGGAAGTTCAAACTGCGGAGGAATAAGTGGAAAAACCTACATTTTTATATTCCATTTTTCCTACATTTTTATATTGACTTTTACATCTTGGGAAAAATGTTGTAGAGCAGTGTGGAATTGAGAAGTATATATAGGGAGAAAATCTATTGAGGGTAGTCATTATTAGACATGCGGAAGTGGATTTTTGTTGGAGCAGGCGATGCACATCTGCAAAATTTGATTCGGATTGTAGAGAGTATGATCTTTCTCCGATCAAGAATGTGACTTATAGCATTCCACAGATTGCATATCAGAAAATATATGTCAGTAAATTGTCTAGAAGTAAGGATACTGCTAAATTACTGTTTCCGAGTGGAGAATACCTTGAATCTCCGCTTTTAAATGAAGTACCGCTTAAATCGAGCTTTGATTGTAAAATAAACATGCCGATTTGGTTTTGGAATCTGACAGGACGTTTGCAGTGGTTCATTAATGGCATAAGGCAGATAGAGACGCGAAGGCAAACGAGAAAACGGGCAAAAGAATTTATAGAATTGATCAGAAATGACGATATGGATATAGCTGTCGTCACACATGGATTCTACATGCATACCTTGTTACAGGAGATGAAAAAAGTAGGGTTCAAGATGACGGAGGCTTCTGCGAAGTTTAAGAACGGGGAATATGTTATAGCAGAAAAATAGAGAAGTAAATTCCACTTGCACATTGAAAAGGGCAAAATATATAGAATTCAGAAAAGCTTCTGTATATGGAAAATCATAAATTGGTTACAAAGGATACATTAAACAGGTTATTACTTAAAGATAAGTAGGGAGGCATTATGGCAAAAATTGCAATCGTTACTGGTGCTACCGGCGGACTTGGACAGGAATTCATCAAGGAAATACAAAAAACTGACGAGATAGATGAGATATGGGCAGTAGGACGAAATGAGAAGAAACTTGAAGAACTTAGGAGGAAATATTCTATCATTCGTCCTGTTATTGCAGATTTCAGTACAGATGGAGTTGAAGTCATTAAGCAGAAAATACAGAAAGAATTACGAGCTAATATTGATGACGTTCGATTTCTGATCAACAACGCTGGAATTGGATATATGGGTCATTTTGATAAGCAGGGTACGGAAGATATTGAGAAACTTTGCAAGATTAATTGTAGTGCTCCTGCAGCTCTTATGTCGCTTTGCATTCCATATATGAAGAGAGGGGCAAAGATAATAAATGTTTCGTCAGCATCTTCATTTCAACCTAATCCTTATCTAAGTATGTATTCGGCCAGCAAAGTTTTTCTGAAAAATCTTTCTAGGGCTGTAAGTGTTGAGCTTAAAAGTCGTGGGATTACGGTAACGTGTGTTTGTCCTGGATGGATAGATACGGAGATGCTTCCTGATGAGAAGGATGGCGAAAAGATACATTATACTGGTAAGATCAGTGCTGAAAAGGTAGTGAAAAAGGCTATGAGGGATTGCCTAAAGGGTAAGGATATTTCCACACCAGGAGCCTTTGCAAGTTATTTTAGAATCTATTCAAAATATACACCAACAAAGATTGTGATGAAGCAGTGGGTGAAAGCGATAAGGAGATATGTAGCATGAGATACATGATTGAAACAGAAAGAAGTGATCTTTTTGATGTAAGTATTGTGATAGCTATGCGTGTTCATATTAAGGGAAATGTGAATAAAGATGGTTTACGCTCAGCCTTCGAAGAGGCAACTAAGGCCTATGAAATATTAGGTTGCAGAGTGGTACTTGAGGAAGATGGAACTGCATATTATGAAAATGAAAACTTTGAAGGACAGAAAGTATTTTTCGAAGAATCATCATGGCGTCAAATACTGAAAAGAGAAGAGAAAATCCGTTTTAAGATTGAGGAGGGGGAGTTTCTTAAAGCTTTTTGTTATGAAATGAATGAAGAAGGTTGCAGTATTATCTTCTTAATGCATCATTTAGGGGGAGATGGAAAATCCTTAGTGTATTTCATCGAGAGCTTCATGAAGGCTCTTTCTGGTGAGAAGCTGGAGTACTCAAATATCAGACTCATTTCTGCTGGCCCGTTGGATGATAAATCTCAAAGAGATAGACTAGGACCACTAGCATTTGTTCCCAAATCCTATAACAAGAAGTGGAACAAGGATGAGAGGAAGAAATCCTTTAATTATTCTGATATGGATAAGGCGTATGAAATCTATTGGAAAGAACATGAGTCTACCATCGATGAATATATAATAAAGCCTGAAAAGGTTAATATGATGCTAGGGAAATGCAAGGAATGGAATATAGGATTTACTGCTTATATTACTACGGCATTTCTCAGATGGCTTGGTCGAAAGGCTGATGTTGGTTACGCCGTAGACTATCGTAAGGACGGTAACAGATGCATGAGTAATCAGGCAACTGGTATCTCCATTAAGTATGCATATAACTATAATAAATCATTTCAGGAAAATGCTATAAAGGTTCAGAAACTCATGACGAAAAAATTGGAGGATGATCAGTCCAAAGAGTTTATTCTTCCCTTCATGGCATCCTTCGAGCCGACTCTGGTAGATGCTATAAATCTGGAGCACGCAGGCTCTTTTAGAAGTAAGACTTCCAAGTCTCTGGCAACAATTCTGGGATATAGAAAGAAGACCAAAGATATGTCTGTTACTAATCTTACAAAGCTGGATATTCCAGAAGAATATGGAGAGTATAAGCTGGATTTCTTCTCATTTATTCCGCCTGTAATATCGTATGGGAAAAATATTTTAGGCTTTTCCACCTTGGGAGACTGTACGGTTCTAACACTTCATAGGATTAAAAAGGTTTGATAGATATGATCAGGATTTGTGGAGGACAAAATGGAACAGAAGTTGTTTACAGAATTACGCTGTTTATATATGACAAGCAAAGAAAGCCCCTGTGTAATCAGGATCAGGATTCGCATGCGTGACTTGATTAATTTTGATGCTCTTCGACATGCTGTGGATTCCACTATGAAAAGATATCCTTATTTCTGCGTTGAATTGCAGAAAAAGGGGGAGCAATACATTTTTGCGGAAAACCATCGACCGGTGGTCATAACAAACTCTCTTAACGGGGTGGATTTGAATTCAGAGGATTCCAATTTCCATATGATCTCGTTTTGTTTTCAAGATAACTGGATTATTTTGGATGTATTTCACGGCTTGACGGACGGAACAGGCGCATATGAGGTGCTGAGAACATTGTTGTATTATTACTGTTCAGAGCGGTATCAGATCAAGTTGAACGACGAGGGCATCCGTCTGGTTGGAGATCTGATTTCAGAAGAAGAGTGGATAGACCCTGTGGCAAGCAGGACCGATCTTCCGATTCCGCCTCGAAATGAAATGTCCAATGCTCTGAATCTCATCACTTCTGCGGGCCTTGAGAATGATCACCGGCACACCGTATACAGTATATCCATCTCGGAATCCGAATTTATGAGATTCAATTTGGACAATGACGGCAGTCCTGGTACCATGGTTTCTTTGCTCCTAAGTCGAGCCATTGCAAAGCTGTATCCTGATTCCAAAGATACTATTCGCATCACCCTTTGTGTGAACCAGAGAAATGCCCTTCACACGCCACTAGCGCATCAGAGTCTGGTTGGAGGAATAATGCTGGAGTATAAGGACAAAATGCGCGATTGGTCCCTGGAGAGGCAGGGCACCGCATATCGTGGGATGGTTTTTGCCCAGAACCAGGAAGAAAATGTGCTGATGGGAGTGGCTTCTCAGGCAGGAATTACGCGCATGCTTCTATCTAAAGAAAGTGATTCGGAACGGCTGGGGGTTGCAAGTTATATCAATTCGTTGGCGGGCAGGGTTATCACAGCGACGGTCAGCTATGTGGGTAAGGCAAACTACAGGGAAGCTGAGCAGTACATTCGTGATTTCCGGGCGTGGACTTCTAATGCAGCAAATGGTCTGACCGTTGAAATATCTGCTGTCAACGGACGATTCACCCTCGATTTTCTACAGACCTTTTCGAGCCCTGTCTTTGTAGATGCGTTTCTGAAGGAACTGGAAGACAACGGAATAGTATTCGACCTTCAGGATGTTAATATGCTGGAGCTTCCGGATATAATCCTTCCATGGGCAGAATAGTTATTTCAAAATCAGTGGATGTACCAATTATAAATTAATATATGGCAACTCATGTTCGTAATATGGCAACATATGTATGGAGCTATTGAATATGCCCGGTCTTTTTAGTAACTTGTGCTTACAAGATACGAAAGGAGATCGGGCATGATTAATTGTAAAAATGTTCAGAAGAGCTTTTCCGGTAAGAAGGTATTATCAGGTATTAATTTTGACATAGAGGATGGAGAGATATTTGGACTGCTCGGACCATCAGGCGCAGGTAAGACGACACTGATCAAGATACTGACAGGACAACTTGGATTTGATGCCGGAACTGTAAATGTTATGAATAAGCCGGTTGCTTCACTGACAGGTTCAGACAAGAAAAATATTGGTATAATGATGGACCGGTTTGGAGTTTATGAGAGGCTTTCCTGTTTTGATAATCTCATGATTTTTGCTGATATTTATGGTATTCCTCATTTTAAGATAAATGAAGTTTTGACTGGAGTAGGACTGGAAAATGATGCAAAGACACCTGCTTCAAAACTTTCAAAAGGAATGAGAGCCAGGCTTAGTCTCGCCAGAGTATTTATGCATTCGCCTGAACTTATTTTTCTGGATGAACCAACCAGTGGGCTTGACCCACAGACGATGAAACAGATTCATAAGCTTATTCTTGAGAAAAAGAAGGATGGTTGTACTATATTTCTCACGACTCACAACATGGAAGAAGCATATAAACTATGTGATAATGTAGCACTTCTAAATGAGGGCGTCATAGTTGAAAATGGAAATCCTGAAGAGGTCTGCAGAAGGTATAATCATCAGAAGAAAATCAAGATACATTTAGCTTCGGGAGAAGATATGGAGCTTGAACATAATAGAGAAGCTGCAGGTGAGATAGAATGTCTTCTTTCGGAAGGGCTGCTTGAGACCATTCATTCATCAGAACCAACACTTGAGACTGTTTTTTTGGAACTTACAGGCAGAAAACTTGAGGAGGAATAATGGAATGAATAATACAGGAATAAAGAATATCAAGATAAATAATATTTTAGTCATAATAAAGAAACAGCTTATAGACACATTTAAGAATAAGACGGTTCTGATACAGTTTATTATGTTTCCATTGCTTACGGTAATCTTTGAACATGCTATAAAAATAGATGATATGCCGGAGCATTTCTTTACAAAACTATTCTCGGTAATGTATATTGGAATGGCGCCGCTTACATCGGTAGCATCTATCATTGCTGAGGAGAAAGAGAGGAATACTCTCAGGGTTCTCATTATGGCGAATGTAAAACCTGTTCAGTACCTGCTGGGTGTTTGCATCTATGTATGGACTATATGTATGCTGGGAGCATGTATGATTGCTACCGGGTTAAACAGTAGTGATATTCTTTTCTATATGTTGATTATGGCTATAGGTTTTGCTTTATCTGCACTTATAGGTGCGTGTATCGGTCTATATGCAAAAAATCAGATGGCAGCAACTTCTGCAGTGATGCCGGTAATGGTGGTATTTGCATTTTTACCGATGCTTTCGATGTTTAACGATAATATAAAGAAGATAGCAAAGTTCTTCTATACCGAACAATTAAAGAGACTTCTGGATGAGATGACATTTGATGGAATGACGACCGGTTCAGTTCTTATCCTTGCGATCAATGCTGCACTTATGATGGTTTTGTTCCTTGGGCTTTTTAAGAAAAAAGGGTTGGAATAAATGAAGATAGAAATCGATATTGATGATAAATATTCTGATACTGAAGTAAGTATCCATGCTAAGCGGCTCGACAGTGATGTCGAGCGGCTTATTGCTATGCTTAGAATGGTCAATATGCAGATAGGAGTACATAAGGATGATGAGACCTTCCTATTGGATATTGGAAAGATTCTGTATATAGAAGCAGTGGATAGAAAAACATTTATCTATACAGCTGAAGAAACATTCGAATCTGACTTAAAACTCTATGAGATAGAGCAGCAGGTGCTGGAACATGATTTTCTCAGAATAAGCAAGCAAAGTATAGTTAATATGAGGATGATCAAGAGTCTTAAGACAGATATCAACAGGAAGATAAGAGTAACACTTAAAAATGGGGAACAGATTATTGTTTCCAGAATGTATTCGGATGAACTCCGTAGAAAGTTGGGGCTGAAATGATGGAAGAAAAGAAAACTGTTTTTAACTATATAAGTCAGACATTTGCAACCTACGGGGTCATAGTACTCATCTTTGTATTATTCAGTCTTATTATAGGCGAGTCAGCTGCAGAGTATTCGGCACTCTTTGCCCTGGGGAAGGAAGGTATATCACTACCTATACTTGCAGAACTTTTATTGCTTGCAGTGATGATCACAGCAGCACAGGTTGTTTTCGTGACGGATGTTATAATCAGGAATCTCTCAATCGTTATAAGAAATGTACTTCTCTTTGTGACAGTTTTTATTGTCATGATTATAATGATAATTATATTTGACTGGTTTCCGACGAAAGATATTACTGCATGGATGGGATTTGTTATATCATATGCAGTGAGTATGCTTATAAGTGTATTCATTACGAAGCTTAGGGAACATTTAGAAAATTCCAAAATGCAAAAGGCATTAGATGACTTTAATAAGGGAAATAACTGACAAAGTTTTCAAAAGATTCAGAGGAGTGTAAATTATGTCATTTTTTAACAAATTGTTTAATAAAGATAAAGAAGAAAGCCCTGCTTTAACCAAAGAGCAAAAACAAATTGAAAAGAAACTAAAAAACCTCAATCATTTGAAATATGGTGACAAGAAAGAATTATCTGCAGTTGAAATTGAAAATTCGTATTTTGGAAATGGGATTTTAGTTAAGGACACAAGTTCGAAAGATGCATATTACATAGATAAACTATGCGGATTTGGCAATCATTCTTTTGGAGATAAACCTGATGCTTCCTATGGTTTGTATGAAATCACTGTGAGAGAAGATAATATAGATTATGTCTTTAATTCCATGGAGAGTATTTATAAAAAATCTGATCAGATAATGGAAGAATGTTATGACGAAATCTATAAAGAAATTACTACGTTTTTTGAAGATAATAGTGATAGTGATTGGAATATACGCCTAAAGAGCGAATTTAGTTTAGAGTATTTAAAAGCGAATTGGTATGTTATAGGACTGTCTATTAATGATGATTGTATAGAAATATCTATTGGTATAAAGGCTGCAGAAAACCCGGAACATGATGAGTTTTATAACGTGAGTATATTTGTTGATTATAATACACAAGAACCGGAAGTTTCATTTGATGTTGTATGGTGAATAATGTAAAGGAGCTTCAGTCCAGGTGGTACTGAAGCTCCTATTTTTATTTTGGAAGTATTCCTTCATGTTTATCCTACAGCTTTTGATGATGCTTCCGAGAATTCATTTTTGAATATTAATACTTCTGTTTCTTTGTCGTAAGTAATAGTTACAGTTCCTGATTCATCCGATAACTCATATTTAGCTACAGATCCTTCTTCGGTTTTTGTCCAGTCCGTAACTCCTGAACCGCTATTCATATATTGGTTGAACTCATCGGGAGTCATCTTAAGAACTTCTATGTAAAATGTGTTGTTCCCGTTATTCTCATCTACAACGTCAAATCCGTTAGTGAAGAGTCTATCGTATACAAAGTCCTCATCTTCGGAAGTTGCATAGCCTATACCGGAGCCCCATACATTTACATTGAATTCTGCATCGCTGAGATAATAGCCTTTATCCAGATATTCTTTGGCAACTTTCTGTAAATTTTCGTCATACTTGTTGATGTCAAATTCAGGTGTATCCACTGAATCTATATTGATTTGGTAGATTTCACCGTGTTTTGGTGTTTTGATATCGATATAGTTCTCTGTTACGGCAACTATGTAGTCACCGCCAGTAGTTTTCTCGGCTTCTTCGATATCATCTGTTCCGTCAGCAGTCTCATCTGCATCTAAAGCTATTTCTTCTCCGAAAGCATTATCATCGTCGGTTTCTTCTTCCGGAACCACATTCTCAACTATCTGTTCATCAGTTTTATAAACTGATTTTGCAAATGCTTCATTGACTTTAAGTTTTTTAACATCAACATCTGAGAAAACCGGGATTGCAAATGCAAGTGCAAGCAGAGTTGCAACGCTTATACCTATTCCTGTTTTTTTGTTTTTTGTCATAACGTATCCTCCATTAGTATTATTCTGACATTTTTGAAACGTTTCGCCTGTCGATGTCCCTATAATACTATGTACTTGTAACAGAGTTGTATTCAAATGGAATATTTATTGTAATTATTTTCGTATATCATACCAGAGGGAGTATAAGTTTTATCTTCGTTCCCACGTTCAATGTGCTTTCTATCTCAATACTTCCGTTATGAAGCTTCATTATACTGTCTGCAAGCGAGAGCCCGAGACCGGCACCGTGTTCCTTGCGGCTCCGGGATTTATCTACCATATAGAAGGCATCCTTGACTCTTTCAAGTTCATCCTCCGGGATACCTATGCCGTTGTCACTTATAGTTAAGATATATGATTTTTCCTTCTCTTCAGTGCCGTGTAGACCTATTTTGTCTGCACCGGCTTTAAGGGAATTGTCTATAAGATTCATCACTACGGTTTTGAAGAGATCATAATCAACATTTATGTAGCAGTCGTCGGTATGGTAGGAGACAGTTACATTTTTATGTTCTGTTTTTGGAGTTATTGTAGCCTTAAGATCATCCATCATTTCAGAAGTATTTATCTCTTCCTTTGTGATGCCGGATTCTTTAAGTGATACTATATCCATGAGCTTCTCGGAGAGAGCCTGCAGTCTCATGCCCTCATTCATTATTACAGAAGCTGCCTCGCGAGTATCTTCCGGAGAAAGCTTGTTCTGATAAATGAGGTCCGCATAACCTATGATGCTTGTCATAGGGGATTTGGTTTCATGGGCAAATGCTGCGATAAAATCTTCCTTTTGTTTGACTGAAAGTTCGAGATCGTCCATCCTGTCACGTATAGTCCTGGACATTGTATTGAAAGTATGTGTCAGTTCTCCGAGTTCATCATTGGATATTACAGTTATTTCATGTCCGTAATCGCCTTCAGATATAGCTTTGCCGGCTTCAGAAAGGTGCCTTATAGGTTTTGTCAGATGTATGGAGAAGAACAGAGTGAAGAGAGTTGCACCAATAAGTACGAATACATAGATCATATAGTATCCATGGCGCTGGCGGTTGTTCTCTTCGATTAGTTGAGTGATATCATAGGCAGAAACACAGGTATAGGCAGCGTTTCTTTTTATGAAACTGCTGTAGCAGATAACATATACCTTATCATGCATATCTGATATATCATATTTTACGACATCTTTTTCCGGCGTTCCGTAAGTGATTCCTTCAGGAAGATCATTTACAACTTCTATATTTCCTAACTTGATTGTTACGTTTGTCTCGTTGTCGCCTCGGGTAAGCAGCGTTACATTTTTCACAAGCTCCTCATCTGCCAGTCTGCTCTTTGTTGCTATTATGAGATTGGTCTGAAATGAATTGAGAAACATATTATATTTCTCAACACAGTTATCTACTTCATGCTCTACGGATTTATTCAGAGATTTGCTGACCATGAGAGAGCCTGATATAAGAAGTGCAAATACAAGTATCAGCATGATACCACTGTAAAGTTTTATGAAGATCTTCAATTCTCATCCTCCGTTACTTCCATTCTGTATCCGATACGGAATACGGTTTTTATGATATCCTCATAACCTATCTTTTGTCTCAGTCTCTTCACATGATTATCCAGTGTTCTGGTATTCCCTAAGTATTCCTCCTGCCATACCGATTCATAAAGCTGCTCGCGGCTCAGCGCAACATTTTTATTGAGTATGAACAGGTTAAGAAGTTCGTATTCCTTGGGAGTGAGTGGTATCTCTTCACCGTCACGGAATACCTGTCTCGATGAGGTATTTACAGTAACGCCTTTATAAGTGAAGGTGTCATCTGCAGGCGAGGTTCTTCTTATGACAGCTTCTACTCTGGCAAGTAGTTCTCCTATCTGAAAAGGCTTACTGAGATAGTCGTCGGCGCCCATGCGAAGTCCGCGTATCCTGTCGTTCACCTGATTCATGGCAGACATGATGATCACAGGGGTCCTGGTAGGTTTGATATATTCCAGTAATTCGTATCCGTTTACTTTTGGAAGCATGAGGTCCAGAAGTACTATGTCCCAGCTGTGCTTATCGAAAAGCTCGAGGCCTTCCTCACCGTCATAAGCGTGTTCGCATGAGTAACCCTGACCGGTCAGTGTCTGTCCTATAAGTTTTGATATGGAAGTGTCATCTTCGACTATAAGTACATTCATGTTTTTTTCCTTTTTATATAAATGTATCGCAATTGTAAAATTATTATACACCTAACTTGTAAACAAGATGTAACCAAATTAAGAGTATATTTAGCATGCAGTACAGAAAATGAGTGGATGTATATATTGCTTTCATGGTAAAATGACTTTGTATTTCTTCTTATTGGACTATTCATAATAAATTCTGAGAATAAAGAAAATGAAATTGGAAGGATGAAATGCCATATGCATAAAAAGCTGTTTTTTCTCGTGATACCGGCAGCGGCACTTCTGTTACTCGCCTCGTGTGGGTCGAAGAAGCCGGATTATCTCATAGGGGCAGGCAGGGACAATGGTTTTGTGCCGGCTTACAGGGCTTATTTCTCCATACAGGGGGATAAGATTAAGAAGATTTCCGTTTTGAAATATGAGAGACTTACACTCGGTAAAGAATCGGAATATGATTTTATCAGAGAGTCGACCTATCATTTCTATGATATAAATGCCGATACGGATGATCCTGCAGACTGGACATATACTCAGAATGAATATGAAAAGGAACTATATGATGTAGATAAACTAAAAGCCGATCTGAAAACCATAGGTGTTCCCTTTAAAGGAAAAATCTATATTAATATCACTACATTTGATGAATATAGAATATATGAGATAGAAAATGTTGACGATACAGGAACTCATCTGGGCCAGAAATGCGCTGTATTCAGAAATGATGTGCTGCTCGATACTCCGAAAAAAATGGATCTTAGCAGCCTTAGAGATTTTTATAAGAAGAGGTGAATGATGTTTCTTAATATAATATGAAATGGGAAAGGGGGGTAAACTATGAGGCTTAAATTCAAATACTGCAGGATACAGGGAAAGGAACTTGCTGCTAATACAAGAACAGGCAAGGGTATTTTCAGTATGCTCAATCAGATGGTTACCGACGGTGTTATGGAGGATGAGGATGTAGGTCTCTTTCACGAGATAGATGACTGGTTTGCTCATGAGCTTCCCTGGCCGCCTCAGTGTAAACGTCAGGAAAAGGTTATATGTTACTTTAAGGTGGAGAATTCGGATATGATGATGAAGATGATCAAACCGCTTCTCTGGTTGCTTGAGAGATATGAGCATCCTTACTATGTGGTATATACCAACTTTCCTGGTGAGATAGTATATGAGGATGAATATCAGATAGTAGTAAAGGTTGATGAAAATGTTGTGATAGAGGACGTTCAGGAAAGCTGGTCTCCCAAGGACTGACACACGATTGTTAATTTAAAAATAAGGATAATATATGGGGAGGTAACAAATATATGAATTCATTTATTTCAAGAGATGCATCTGTTGATGACGTAATTAATGTTGAAGAGCTCATGAACAATCCGGATATTGCATTGATAAGTGACGATATCAGCACCAGAGAAGAACTTGCAAAAGCAATAAACAAATATGTGATGCTTTCCAGAAGAGATAAACGGTTTTCGGATTATTACAGCGTTCAACTCTATGGTGCGAATGTTTATAATATGTTTCTTCTGATGAAGGATCGTCTGAAGTCAGATTTTCCTTCGATTATCGGCGAGACCGTACTCGTATCTGAACCTGATCTTTACTATAACAAGGATGCCTTCGATGACGGAAGGGTTAATCTCTGTTTTGTAATGGGCTATTCCGGTTCGGGTAAATCTGTTCTCACCAGAGAGTATGAAGGCGAGGGAATAGAAAAGGTTGAACTTGATGATATAGTATGTGTTAAGGATCACTATACCATGGAACAGCTGAAGGAGATGGGTGTTCTGCTACATTCATTTTTCGAAGGTGTCGGTTCGAAGTATTACATCTCCAGAGAGGAGAGAACCGATACGGTAAATCGAGGAGAAGTATTTGTTGAATTTATAAAATATGCTATTGACTATGCTGAGCATCACAAAGACAGCAAGTTTATTCTCGAAGGAATATGGACATATCTTTATTTTGATGATCCTTCTCTGTTTAATGATTATGCCGTATTTATGAAAGGCACATCCCTTATCAAATCCAAGCTCAGAAGGATTAAGAGAGAATCAGTAAACGGCGCAGAAAAAACAGTTAATAAAATTCTTGAATTCGGAATTTATATGAATGATTCGATGATGTATGATAAAAATGTTGATATTTGGAGACATCATTTTGAAAAAATGCCAGGTACTGTTCAGAAGACAGAAGACAACAGACGTACCGAAATCAGGCAGAATATCATGTCCGAAATTTATGATATAAATGATGCATTTGTACATGGTGATAAGGCAGCTATCGAGGCTATAAAGAAAAGAATAGGAGATAGCAAAGATATTACTTTGACCGAAAGAAATATTATCAATGAAGAATGCAGACGTGCATTAGCCGATATGGAATAATTATCCTATATAAAACATATCCTTGTATTCAACGATGAAGAAGTTTAGATGGAGAAATAGCATGAGAAATCATACAATAAAAAATCAGATAAAATTTCTGGCAATAACACTGGCAACCGTAATATTACTGGCAGGATGTTCATTAAAAAAACCGGTTCCGAAGAATTGGTATGATGTGACTCTGGAGACCTACAGAGAAGGATTCAGGACAGGCTGGAAGGATGAACAGGGACTGAAAATAACGGATGAGCAGAAGGATCCAAACAATAAATTCGGTTATCTTCTGAGGGATCTGGACGGCGATGGAGCCAGCGAGGTGCTGATCGGGATCATTGATGATTCTACAGAAACTAAATTCACCAATATTATTATATGGCATAGAGACTTTGGGGCAAGAGTAGTATTCACTACGGGAGAAGGGTATTATCTATACCTTTGCGATAATAATGTGATTCGTCAAGATTCGTGGTATGGTTCTGAGACCCAGACACAGTATATGGTTTATAATTCGGATGAGAACTCATTTCCTATAGTTGATGGGGGCAGCAATCCGCAGAAAGTTACGCTTACCCCGTTTGAGTAAAGGGTGGCTCTGCAGCAGACAACATGCAATATATAGATATAATCCGCATAGTAATAAAATTATGCATGTGTTAAAATGATCTTACTAAGTTGTTACGATAAAAAAAGGGAGGTTTTTGTTATGGATAAGAATATCATGTTCAAACTGACGTACGGGCTTTTTGTTCTCACTGCAAAAGAGGGTGATAAGCTGAATGGGTGTATCGTGAATACGGTGATGCAGCAGACTTCGGAACCTAACAGGGTTTCTGTTACCGTTAATAAACAGAATTACACCGAAGGAATGATAAAAAGAACCGGCAGGATCAACGTTTCATTTATAGATGAGAGTGCAGACTTTTCACTTTTTAAACACTTTGGTTTCCAAAGCGGTAAGGACGTTGATAAATTTGCGGATTTCTCTGATTATAAATTATCCGCAAATGAGCTGCCTTACATCAATAAGGGTACCTGTGGATATTTATCTCTCTCTGTGGAGCAGTCCATAGATCTCGGATCACATACTCTCTTTATCGCTTCAGTAGAAGATGGCGAGGTGCTTTCCGACAAAGAACCTATGAGCTATTCTTTCTATCATGCAAATGTAAAGCCAAAGAAAGATGCTCCGGCGAATACTCAGGGCAAAAGTAAAGTCTGGGTGTGCGAAATCTGCGGATATACTTATGATGAAGCAGCTGAAGGTGTTCCATTTGAAGAACTGCCTGATGACTGGACCTGTCCATGGTGCAAGCATGGCAAAGAATACTTTAAGCTTCAGGAATAACAATCTGATTTGTTGCTCTTTTGTTGTACATTTGGGCGTACAATACCTCTAACTGATGTATAGGACAAAGTGTGTCTCCGGTTTTATCGGAGATGCAGTTCTGTAATTAGCTTAGAGGTATTTTTATATAATAGGAAACTGCGTTTCCTATTATACACCCTCCGGGGGATGCACACTCGCGCGTGAGGTAGGATGCTTCGCATCCCGCGCTCGGAGTGGCGCATGTCGCGAACGACATGCTTTATTCCTATTCGGAAAATGAAATTCCGGATAATGGAGAGTTGATAGATTTAAAAAGTATTTAATTAACCGGTTAGGAGGTCAACCATGAAGGAAGTATTAGAAGATGAAGAATTACTCCAGGAGGAGAAAACGAGCGTTCAGTATGGAGATTATTATGTTCCGAATATGTCTGATGGAGATGAAAAGGAAAGAATTGAGCGTGCAAAGGCCATATATGCCGGCTTAAATACAATGGAAGAAAAACTTAGATTCCTGGTGGATTACGGAACTTATATACGCAGTACGAGAGACACGGAAAATTTCAGCCAGTTGGAGGAAAATGCATCTCAGGAGCTGGAGGATAGTTTTCTTGAAACCTATATTGTCAATGGTAGTTCTAATCAGATACGTCAGGTTTCAGAAGCATTAGGTAAGCTCAGTTCTGAAGTTAAGCTCGATATTCTGAAAGATGAGAAAGACGTCATCAAAACACTTGATGAGGGTGATGAGAACGGAATTAAGAAAGCTCATTGGGTTGCAAGAAACAATGAGAAGAATAATTCATTTCACAGCAGTGTCAGTGAAGTAATGTCAAATGTCGGCAGAGAATTAATGTCGAATGACAAGGCCATTGATACAGTTTTTAAAGGACTCAATATTTCAGCTGACGATACAATGACTGATTATGTCATAAAGCTGGGAAATGACACACCCCAAATGGTACAGGCTTCTCTGGAAGAAAAGGGTGCTAAAGACCATGCCAATATGACAGTTTATGAGTTTTATTCAATGAAGTATCTGGAAAAGAATCCGGGTCAGGCCAAGCCAACTAAGGAGTCGGTCCTTAATTATATCAAAGAAGGCGCTGTTTCTGAGAAACACAGAGCCTGGCGTTACCATGCTGATCAGAAGAATATACAGAATAAGATGCTTTCTGATGAGGATAAAAAGCTTTATGAGTATTCTTCAAGGCATTTCAATGAAGCTGCTCCACAAGGCGGAATAAGTGACTGGATAGACAGTACCGGAAGGAAGATGGCTGATGATCTGGAAAAGAATGCAAAAAAAGAAATAGCTGATAAGTTCCGCGATAAATATATCATTCCTTATGTGGCTAAAAAAGACGGATTTGAGCTGGTCGATGATCCGGTCAGATTTAATGGCAAGTTTACAAAGAATGAAATCAATGATAATATCATAGGCACATTTATGCCGCTTGCTAATCTTTTCGGGGATAGGGCAAATGCAGTCAGAGAGAAAACCGTAGAACTGACAGAAGGGCTTCAGCAGATAGTTACAGCCGGTAATAAAGCACCAATAAATGATATCGATATTGTTGATTTCGGCAGTAAACTCAGGAAGTTTACTGATTTTATAAAAGCTGAGAAGAATCAGCTCCCTGAAGGCTCCTACAGAAGAAAGACTATCGATATGTATCTGAAGCATGTTGATATGTTCACAAATGGAGATTATAAGCTCCTTGAGAGTGTGTCAGGAGACAGGACAATTTACGATTTCAATAAGGGTACCTTCAATAATTTCCCACAGCCTAGGATGGTTTCAAAAAGAGATGAGCAGGGGCGACCGGTTGAGATTGTCAATGATCCGGAAAAATATGAGGAATTTATGGCAAAACATAAATTCTATGAGCAGTATGCTGAAAAGCAGAAATACATCAGTGAAGTCCAGATTCCTTATATAAAGGCTAAGCAGGCTGGAAAAGCTGATCTTAAAGCAGAGAAGGATTACAAGAAGGCTACTTATGATCACTTATTGAAAGAAAAGGAATACTTTAATCAGATCAACGCAGTTCAGTATAACGATGTTAAGGATTTTGAGCCTTTTGCCAAGAGAAAAGATGCCCTTGCTATGGATTGGGCAGGCAACAGGTTTGGTAAGTTAACAGAGAAAAAGAACAACAGAGAGATATCGGCTCTTGAACATGGATGGGCTCCTGAAGACCTTCCTATGATTCATAGTATTGATGGCTTTATGAATACTATAAAGTCTGCCAAGGATCAGAATCAGATTAATGAACGTAAGTATGCACAGTTTAAGAGGATGTATGATACTTTTGTTTCATCTTATATTGACGAAAAGATAGACAGAAGACGGCTGATAGCAGGCGTCAGACCATTATATCAGGAGTATAAAAGGCTTAAGCCTAACGATGACAAGCATTATGCTGAGAATTATGATAAGCAAAGAGACAAAGAAGTGAGCATTACTCAGGTAAATCCTGATGATGCTCTTAGAAATGAAACAATTCATATACTCACAGAGGCTTATGCAGATCTTTCAGTAGATCATTCCATAAGTCTGAAGAAGCACCGGGATTCTGATGAGATGGAGGCATTGAAGGAGAAGACTCTTGAAGCTCTGAGAGCAATAAGTAATAACAGGGACAAAAAACTTCTTGATATAGTTGTTCGAACTGATGAACCGGATAAACTGGGTGGAGAACCAAAGCGAATAACTGTTGAGGATGTGCTTAATGAGGTAAAACAAAAAGCTGTTGATTATAGGGATGCAAAAATTGAAGAGTATAAGGAGGAATATACAGCCAAGGTAGAGGCTGAGAAGAATAAGGAAGCTGATAAGATATGGCAGGAAGCGATTAATAAATATGTAACTCCGGCTGAGCAGCGAAGAATAAAAGAGGAATTTGATGAGGAACATCCTATCGATCCGGAAAACATTTCAGCATCAGGCTTAAAGAGAAGAAAAACTGACATAAGAAGAGCAATGCTCGATTCGGTCATGGATAAAAAAGCTCGGGAAAAGGTTGAAAGAGACATCTCTTTTGCGGTTTATAGGTCTGATAATGCCAAGAATAGTGAGCTGCAGGAGAAACTGAAGCGGTGGAGACCAAGTTCCAAGATGGGTAAGACCCGATATGAGGCTTCAGAAGAGATGGTCAAAAAACTGGATAACGTTCTGTCTAATCTGGCTGTTATGAGTACCATTAAAAGAGAAGTTCAGGAAAGCATTCAAGATATAAAAGAAGCTGGACGAAATGTGGTTAGTAGTAAAGAACTTGAATATCATGCAAAGTATCCATATGAGAAGGGTGTGGCACAGATTCTAAATTACTACGGAACAAATCCTGCTTTTATTCCTGAACATTGTGATTCGAAAGATAAAAGAAAAATGTATAACAAAAAGGAGTTTCTTGAGGGAGTAAAACCGGTTGATATAAAAGGTATCTCAAGTGATGACTTTGCATTAGTCGCATTTTCTGTTGCTATGGACGGAAATAACATTACGCCGGAAGAATTTAAAAAGCATAATAATTACCATGACAATTATATATCTCATAAGGATATGACACAATGCAACAGAACCATGTATACTTTTGATATGGCAATGCTTGATCCGAGAGCATGCATGGTGACCAACTTTTTCGGATATACTGTAATACCTTTCAAAGAGAAGGCAAAGGAAGCAATTGAAGCTTATAAGAATGGCGACAATACTAAAATATCCGACATCATGGCTACTGGACTAAAACAGATTAATTCAGATGCATCTCATAATATGTCGATGAGTTATCCGAATGTAGGGGACTTTTCGTATATGGTAGGAATGCTTTCAAAAACGATGGAATTTGTTAAAAAGGATAAGGCATTATATAGTGCTGTTAAGTCTAAGATCGGAATAGATGGCATGAATTCGATAAAAGATACCTTAAGACTTAAGAAATATATGGATGAAGCGTATGATGCAAAGCAGAAGCTTGAACAGGCAGCTCGTGATCATAAGCCTCTTTCTGAGGAAGAGAAGAAACGTTGTGTTAATTCTATAGTTCGTGAGACTCTTATTACGAAGCTTCATAACAAGATAAGAGTTGAGCAGATTGATGACAGTCCGATACATGCACAGGCACTGGCAGAGATGCAGCAGAATTATGCTAATATGGCGACAAACGGTCTTACGACTGATGAAATGCAGAATAAGCTGGATGTAGTTGACTATAATCTCAGAAAACCTATTCCTCAGATAACAACAAGACTCAGAACACCTGAGGGCAGACAGAGGCTTGATGATACAGTGTCAAAATATGCTTCAAAGATTAAGACCAATCTTTCCGAGAAGGATCTCCTGAAATCACTTAACAAGCTTGAGAATGCAATTGATGAGAAGTTTACTAAGGAGAGAAACGCTGAGTTAAAGAGACGTGCTGATGCTCAGAAGCAGGCTGAAGCAAATAAAAAAAAGGAAGCAAGCAAGAAAGTAGTTAATAAACTTTAAACGGAATTCTGCATTTGACAGCCATAATAGTGCATTTTATCATTTTTCTTTTCAAGACCTAGTATTTCTGCTATATTGCATTATATGGAGTCTGCATGGAAGCGGCAGGCTGTGGGGAGACTCATATTAGGTATAGTAGAAAATGAGGTAAAATGATATGGGGAAGAAAGCAATAATAATAATCATTGCAGCTCTTGCAGTGATAGGGTGCCTGGTGGCTGTTTGTCTGCATTTTGTCAGTTCAGGAAAGGTGACAATCCGGGATTATGGATTTGATGTTCCGGGAGGACAGTCATATTCGATTGATCAGATGGTGGAGTCAAAAAATACTGGTAAGCTTACGCTTAATATTCTGGATACGAATATTCCTACGGCTAAACTGTCAGATGATGGGAAGAACATATACGCAGGTGATACATCCGGATATATTCATCTGGGAATACTTAAAAATGGAAAGAGCGTCGGAGAATCTGATGGTTTTTATCTCTTTGTTGCCCTTTCAGAGGCTGAACAGGAAGAGGTGGAAGATAATTCCGGAGAAGCATTTTCCGTTATAGATAAATATCTTCATGATGTTTTCTTTACCGAAGAGAATAATAACGAGGAAGGCAGAGGAAAGTTCAAGGTTATCTATAACACGGCAGATTCTTATGGCCTTGAGAAGGATATGACGGAAAAACTTTTTGCCGAATACGTGGATAAGTTTAAAGATGCAGAGCTTCAGGGCGTTCTGGGCCTTTATGTCCAGGATCCTTTTAAACCGGCTCAGGAAAATGTGGCAGGATCATACCACGCTCTTTATAAAACAAAAAATGGGGGAAAGCTGTATCTTGATATCAGCGGAAGGGTTGATAGTGACTCATCAGTAAGTATAACTGTGAAGGAACCGGCCAGGGACGGCGGTGGCAGTCAGCTTTATGATACTTTGTTAAATGCATTTCCTGAATACCGGAGCTATACAGAAATTCCACCTGACGGCATGGATGTTAAGATAGGTGAAGAATATATGCTTTATTCCAGATATCTGCCGTACAATGAAACTAATGATGCAAATGGGCTTAATTTGAAAACTCATTCGCTCAGCTATTCATTTGTTATTCATATGGATAAATGATAGACAATGTGACTTTAGTCATATCCAAAAGGTTTCTTTTTTCACTACAAAAGAATAATATGAGATTTTATAATAAGCGTGTCAGTCGGAAAACGGGCTGCACGCTTATTTTTGTGACATGCTATATTCTAAAGAAATGGAGAGAGGAAGATGGGAACAATTCTAAAGACGGTTGATCTTACCAAGAAATATGATAACAAAATCGTTGTGGATAATCTGAATATAGAAATTGAAGAAGGAGAGGTTTTCGGACTTCTCGGACCTAACGGGGCAGGAAAGAGTACGACCATGAATATGATCTGCGGAATCGTAAGGCCGACACTCGGAAAGACTATGTTCATGGGTGAGGACTTCGGGAAGAACAGAAAGAAGCTTATCAATAATCTTGGATATATTCCTCAGGAGCTTGCAATTCACGGTAACTTAAAAGCCTGGGAAAATGTTGAGCTTTTTACCTCGCTTTACGGTATCAGGGGCGCTGAGCTTAAAGAAAGAATAGATGAATCTCTTAAGTATGTCGGCCTTCTGGAGAAGCGGAATGATTACGCGAAGACTTTTTCAGGGGGTATGAAGAGAAGGCTGAATATAGCCTGTGCCATAGGGCATCATCCTAAGCTTCTTATATTTGATGAACCTACTGTAGGTATTGATCCGCAGTCCAGGAATTTCATCCTTGAGAAGATCAAGGAGTCAAACAGGAACGGGGCAACGATAATCTACACCAGTCACTATATGGAGGAAGTCGAAGCTATCTGTACCAGAATAGCGATAATGGATAACGGCAAGGTTATAGCAATCGGGACGTCGGAAGAATTGAAGAAAATGGTGGTTGATGATACCGACAAGATCACTCTTGAGGAAGTATTCCTTACACTTACAGGTAAGAAGCTTCGTGACTATTAATGGGTGATTACTTACGAGGGTAATAAGATGATCAGATATTTAATAAAAAACAATTTCAAACTGATGGTAAGAAGCATCACTAACAGTATTATGATCGTTATAGCTCCGCTCATACTTATAATGCTGCTTTCCAGCGCGTTTAATGATACTATGAGCAGATACGATAATGATTCCGATATAGTTGCCGGATACATGATAGAAGGTAATGATGTGTCAAATGAAATGATAGAAGCTTTTGTGGATGGCGCAAAGGATAACGGAGTTATACTTCGGGAATATTATACGGGAAAACCTGAAACTATTTTAAAGGATGAGGATATGGGAGGCTTTGTCATTTTCAAAGATGACTCATACACCATATATCAGAATAATGCATATAAGGAAGAGGGGAGGGCGCTTGAATATGCCGTAAACGCATTTTATGAAAATGCGGCTGCCAAAGCGGCAGGCTTGAATACCGATACAGTCAGCCTTACAGTGGAACATCCTGATTATATGAAAGCAATCGATTCAACGGACTATTACGGAATAATAGAGATAGTTTACTTCGGATGGTGCGCTATAGTCTGCGGTGCAGGAATATTTATGAGTGAGAAGAAATACAGGATAGGTAAGAAACTCAGGGTTTCGGCAATTTCGGAAACAAAGCTTTATCTCGCCAAATTCGTACCTATAGTTTCGGCAGTCATACTTGGAAATGTAATTACAGTATTCCTGTCAAATGTAATGTTCGGGGTTCACTGGGGAAATCCGGTTTTGTCGGCTCTGATAATACTATTCTCGGTTGCAGCGGCGACGGCACTGGGACTTATGTTTTATAACATTTTTGACAATGTTGTTGTAACGATAATTACGGTTTTTGTGATTGTATGGCTTGCCGGATTCTTCGGAGGAAGTTTTGAAACCTATATGTTTTCATCACATTCAATACAGATTAAGCAGCTGTCTCCGATATACCATATCAACAGGTCACTGGTGGAGCTTTCATGTATGGGGCACAGTGATTATGTGATCAGTGCAGTAGTCTACTGTGCGGCAATCATTCTTTTCTGTTCATTTGCAGCTGTTTTGGCGGGTTCCGTGAGAAAGAGAGGGAGAGCATGAAAATATTAGTAAAAACAAGTATGAGGCTTCTGCTCAGGACAAAGGCATTCTGGTTCTTTCTGATATTGATGCCGATTCTGTCTACATTTATATTAAAGATAAAGTTTGACTCATCGTCGGCATACATACTCGATTTTCCTGAAGAGGTGATCGATCTTTCGGATGCCGATCAGAAGGTGGCATATTACGGCGGTAAAGGTGAATTTGTAGTCAAGGTGTATGACGCGGCAGGAGATGAACTTTCAGAAGCGTTCCTCTCAAGACTTGCAAAGTCCGGAATGTTCCTTATCGTAAGGGCGGACATCTCTAAGGATAATATTTCCGATATGGATGAATATATGAAGGCACGCATTGATAAAGACGGTTACCAGGACAGGATGGGAGCAGTTATTTATCTGGACACTGATTTTGCCGGAAAAGTACTGGGGGGAGAATCTGAAAAAGCTCTTAAATTGTATCTGCTTTCAGATGATTCCAGGATTGAAGCTTTTCAATCTGAGGCAGAGTTCCAGCTTTCAAAGATGGAGTCTCTCATAGCTTATGCATCCACGATGAATGCCGGAAAAATTGAAGCGAAAGATGTAGTAAAGGCAATGGATGAAAGCGATTCATTTGCTCCTGAAAAAGAAGTTGTCAGTATTGCGGGCGGAGTAGGAAGAGACCTGTCGGTAACACAGACAAACCAGAAATCACAGGTGGGATATGCATTTGCATTTATGACACTCGGATTTGTTTTCTGCGGAATATTTGTGGCTCATACATCTATAAATGAGCAGAAGAATGGAGTATTTACAAGAATCAATCTTACTAAAACATCCGTGCTCAAGTATTTTGCTTCCAAGTTTGTGTCAGTAGTCATTATCTCACTTATGATTACGGCAGTAGTTGCGGTCTGCAGCCTGACTCTTAACAGCGATGATATAGGAATGAGCAGGATTGTGTATCTGCTTATGATATTCATGATGGGCCTGATACTCAGCTCACTCAGCATGCTGGTCGGAATACTGATGGGTGATGTGATGTCTGCAAATGTTGCGGCTTTCACATTATGGTGTATGTCGGCTCTCCTGAGCGGATTATACTTCCCGCTGAATTACACATCCACCTTCCTTAAGGCCCTTTCCTTCATGATGCCGCAGAAGTGGTTCCTGGAGGGTACAGAAATGATTTTTGTTGGAGACAACAAGGCAATTCTTATGTTAATATGTATTACAGCAGCTTACCTTGTTGCAACGATCAGCCTCGGTGGACTTGGGCTTAAGATAAGAAGGACGGAAGCATGGGGGAATTCTTAAAAGATAAATACTTCATACTGATTCGTATGATTCTTATGATATTATTCTGTATCTATGGAGTTTCCATGACCATAGATACAGAACTTGGGACAGGAGTATCCGTAGAGATACTCCTGCTTGTTTTGTCTTTTATCTCGTTTATGGCCGTGAAAGAGCAGGTGGGAAAAGAAAAGCAGTTTATCTTTCTTATCGGTGCAGCGGTTTCTCTGATTCTTATCTTAAGATTCGGCGGGATGGCATTTATACTTCTGGTTTATTTCTTTATATATGAAGTTCTCATGCAGTTTAAGGTGGGAGCTGTCTGGTATTTCGCTCCATATATTCTCATTTTAATAAAAAGTCCTGCAGGATATTTCACCGGATTTCTGGCCATAACCATGCTTTCGCTCTGTTATGTTCAGTATTTATTTATAGTGTCTTATTACAGAAAGCAGGTTATGGAAGAGACGAGGACACAGCAGGGCCTTAAGAGAGATATAGAGAAGCGGGAATATGCTACCAGGGTAGAGCTGAAGAAGAATATTCTGGAATCCGAGAACCGTATACTTGAGGAAAGAGCTGAACTCTCTCAGACACTCCACGATAAACTCGGACATAATATAAATGGTTCGATATACCAGCTTGAAGCGGCTAAGGTTATAATGGATAAAGATCCGGACAAGTCAAGAAATATGATACAGGCTGTGATAGATCAGCTCAGAACCGGTATGGATGAGATAAGGGCTATACTCAGGAAAGAGAGACCTGACAGAAAGCAGATGGCACTGCTCCAGCTTTATGAGCTTTGTGAGGACTGCAATAAGAAGGGCGTTGAAGCGGAACTTGATACCGAGGGAGACCTCGCCAGAGTTCCTTCCGATATATGGGAAGTTATACTGGATAATTCATTTGAAGCAGTAACCAATTCCATGAAGTATTCAGGATGCAGACATATAAAGATTGAGATTGTTGTCATGAACCGGATGGTGAGATGCATTGTTTCAGATGATGGAGCCGGCTGTGATAAGATAGTGGATGGAATGGGTATATCAGGTATGAGGCAGAGGATACGTGCCGCCGGTGGAAGCATTGATTTTGAGTCGGAGCTTGGTTTCAAAGTGAATATGCTTCTGCCCCTTGTGTCCGGCTGAAAAACGGCCGGTACCAGACCGTCGCTGGCAGGTGATTGGGTTGGTACCTGGCCGGTGCTGGCAGGTATTTGGATTAGTACCTGGCAGGTGTTTGGAAGACGTCAGGTTAATGGGTTGGATTTGGTGAATGATAAGATATAGTGAGGGAATTGTATGGAAAAAATCAAGGTAATAATAGCGGATGACAGTGACTTCGTGCGTGACGGGATGAAGATAATACTGGATGTGGATGATGATTTTGAAGTGCTCGGTTCAGCCGCAAACGGCAGGGAAGCTATAGAAATTGCTGAGAAAGAAAAGCCGGATGTATTTCTGATGGATATTCAGATGCCTGAGATGGATGGAATCGAGGCAACGAAGTATATAGTTGAACATGAGCTGGGAAAGGTGCTTATACTCACAACATTTGATGATGATGAGCTGGTGAAGCAGGCACTCAAGTCCGGTGCAAAAGGTTACCTTATAAAAAATCATACTCCCGACCACCTGAAACAGATGATCAAGTCTGTTTATAACGGAACCGGCGTCATGGAGGAGAGTATACTCGAGACTCTGGCAAGACAGGATGGCGGCATGTCCGGAGGACAGCAGACAGCAGGCGGCGGAAAGCCCGATCCTTACGGGTCAGGATTTAATGCTGAAGGCTATTCTGAACGTGAGCTGGATATAGTCAGAGCAGTCGCTGAAGGACTTTCCAATAAAGAAATAGCAGCGAAACTCTTTATATCAGAAGGAACCGTGAAGAATTACATTACAAATATTCTTTCAAAAGAAAATCTTTCACACAGAACAGCTCTTGCTGTGTATTATCTTACGGGAAGGAAATGAAATCGTTTCTGTGGAAAAACCTCTGAATTTCATTTATAATTGACTTAGCTTTGATATCCATTTGTTCTTATACTCTTTGTAATTATCTCGATAATACGAGAGGGGAACAGCCGTACTGTCGAAGAAGCCTGAACGAAGTTTTCCGTAAGATAACAAAGTAGTGGTTAGTTAAACGGGGTTGTGATATAATAGCAATGTGTCGTTCGGAATCGGGGGTGATTCCGGATGATGGAGAAGAAACTATATAAAAATGGAGGGCAATTACATGAATGTTTTTACAACTGACAAAATCCGAAACGTAGTTCTGCTTGGACATGGCGGATCTGGAAAGACTTCACTCGTGGAGGCAATAGCATACCTTGCAGGTATGACAAACCGTATGGGGACGGTTGATTCGGGAAATACACTGAGTGACTACGACAAGGAAGAGATAAAGAGAAAGATTTCAATCAAGACCACAGTAGTTCCTGTTCAATGGGAAGGCTACAAAGTTAATCTTATCGATACTCCCGGTTATTTCGATTTTGTCGGCGAAGTTGAAGAAGCTGCATCAGTTGCAGACGCAGCAATCATAGTTATTTCAGCAAAGACAGGTATAGAAGTAGGAACAAAGCGTGCATGGGAGCTCTGCGAGAAGAGAAAGCTTCCAAGAATGTTCTTCGTAACTGATATGGATGAAGATCAGGCAAGCTACAGGGAAGTCGTTGAAGGACTTCAGGCTCTTTACGGTAAGAGAATCGCTCCATTCCATCTTCCTATACGTGAAAATGAGCAGTTTGTAGGATATGTAAATGTAATCCAGCAGAAGGCAAAGAGATGGAATGATAAGGGAACAGTTGATAAGTTTGACGTTCCTGATTATTCACTGGAAAACCTTAATATATGCAGAGATGCACTTCTTGAGGCTGTTGCAGAGACAAGCGAAGAGTTCATGGAAAGATTCTTCGAAGGTGATGAGTTCTCAGAAGATGAGATCAGATCAGCACTTCGTGTAGGTGTTCATGATGGTTCTGTTGTTCCTGTACTCATGGGTTCAAATACTCTTGCAAGAGGCCAGTTCACCCTCATGGCAGATATCATCAAGTACTTCCCGAGTCCTGACAGATGTAAGATAGCAGGTATCAATACTGAGAATAATGAAGTATTTGAAGCTGATTATGATTTCTCAAAACCGAAGTCAGCATATGTCTTCAAGACAATCGCAGATCCATATATCGGTAAATATTCACTGATCAAGGTTAATTCGGGCGTTCTTAAGTCTGATGACGTTCTCTTCAATTATCATAGAGATGCAGAAGAAAGACTTGGAAAGATATATACTATCTGCGGAAATAAAGTTGAGGAAGTTAAGGAACTTCATGCAGGAGATATCGGAGCTCTCGCAAAGCTTACTGTTACCCAGACTACAGATACACTTTCAACCAAGAAGAATCCTGTAACTTATATCCGTGCTGCAATTTCAAAGCCTTACGTATATCGTCAGTATAAGGCTAAGAACAAGGGTGATGAAGATAAGATTTCACAGGCACTTTCAAAGCTTCTTATGGAAGACCTTACACTTCGTTATGTAAATGACAGTGAGAATAGTCAGACGCTTCTTTATGGTATAAGTGCAACTCATCTCGAGGTTGTTCAGAATGTACTTCGTGAGAAGTATAAAGTTGATATCGATCTCCTTCGTCCAAAGGTAGCATTTAAAGAGACTATCACAAAGAAGGCAGATACAGAATATAAATATAAGAAACAGTCAGGTGGACACGGACAGTATGGTCACGTTAAGATCACCATGGAGCCGTCAGGAGATATGGAAACACCTTATATCTTCGAGCAGACCGTAGTCGGCGGTGCGGTTCCTAAGAATTATTTCCCTGCAGTTGAGAAGGGTATTGCCGAATCAGTCAAGAGAGGACCACTTGCTACATATCCTGTTACAGGAGTTAAGGTAGTTCTTTATGATGGCAGCTACCATGCAGTTGACTCTTCGGAAATGGCATTCAAGACCGCATCCGAGCAGGCATTCAAGAAAGCTTTCATGGAAGCCGGCCCTGTTCTTCTTGAGCCTATAGCAAATATCAAGGTAATAGTTCCTGATGAATATACAGGAGCGGTTCTCGGTGATTTCAACAAGCGCCGTGCAAGAGTTCTTGGTATGAATCCTACAGGTGAAGGCGGATATACTGTTATCGAAGCTGATATTCCATATATTGAGCTTTATGAATATGATACAAAGCTTTATTCGATGACAAAGGCAAGCGGAATTTTCTCATATGAGTTCGTTAGATATGAGCAGGCTCCGCAGGAAGTTGCTGACAGAGAGATAGCTGCAGCACAGGCAGAACAGTAGATTTTATAATATCTGCATCCTGTATTTGATGAATTAAAAAGTAACACCCGTGCCGTCCGGTTTTTCCGGGCGGCACTCATATAATAAGATGTAATAATAAAATGTATTACTGAATTTATTACTGACTAAGCTGAAAACTAAATTATTAACAAAATTATTACATAAAGGAGAGTTTATTTATGAAGAACTATTTTGATCTTACAGGTCAGGTGGCTATAGTTACAGGTGCTTCCACAGGACTTGGAGTACAGATGGCAAAGGCACTTGCAAGCCAGGGCGCAAAGGTAGTCTGTATGGCAAGAAGACAGAACCTCATCGACGAGGTAGCTGCTGAGATTACCAAAGAATTCGGTGTAGAAGCAGTTGGTATAAGATGTGATATCACTGATACCGAAAATGTAAATGCTGCAGTAGACCAGGTATTAGAGAAGTTCGGACGTATTGATATACTTATCAATAACGCAGGTACAGGTGCAGTTGCTCCGGCAGAAGATATCACAGATGAGCAGTTCCAGAATGAGATGGATATCGACCTTTTCGGATCATTCAAGGTTGCCAGAGCAGTAGCCAAGAAGGCAATGATACCTGCAAAGTACGGACGTATCATCAATATCGCATCGATGTATGGAATCGTGGGAAACAAGGTTGCACCTGCTACACCATATCATGCAGCAAAGGGTGGTGTGGTAAATCTTACCAGAGCGCTTGCAGCGGAATGGGGCAAGTACGGAATCAATGTAAATTCCATCTGCCCGGGATATTTCTATTCACCGCTTACCAAGGAAACCCTTGACAGTGATTTCTTCCAGGCAAATGCAAAAACCATGATCCCGCTTGAGAGATATGGAAATGAAGGTGAGCTTGATACAGCAACACTCTTCCTTTCATCACCTGCTTCAACCTATGTTACGGGAGTTATACTTCCGGTCGACGGTGGTTATACAAGCATGTAAGTTATAAAAACAGGGGCACATACTGATTTCAGTATGCGCCCCCGCTTTTTTTCCGAAACTGCCAGGCATTCGGGTGGTTATTTATGATGCATAAAGATTTATGCGAATGCTGCAGTGATGATGGCCATTGAATATACTTCAGCCGCAGTACAACCTCTTGAAAGGTCATTTATCGGAGAGTTAAGTCCGAGAAGTATAGGACCATAGGCTTCAAAGTTACCCATTCTCTGTGCTATCTTATATCCGATATTACCTGCATTTATATCAGGGAATATGAAGGTGTTTGCATGTCCTGCAACCTGTGAAGTAGGATATTTCTTGCTTGCGACAGCAGGTGAAACAGCAGCATCAAACTGCATTTCGCCATCGATAGGAACATCAGGATTACGTTCCTTGGTCTTTTTGGCTGCATTACGCATCTTCTCAACATCCTCACCTTTGGCTGATCCGTTGGTTGAATAACTGAGGAAAGCTACCTGTGGATCTATTCCGAAAATCTTTGCACATTTGATAGTCTCTTCCGCAATCTCCACCAGTTCTTCTTCATTTGGCTTGATATTGATACTGCAGTCGCCCATTGCAAGGACTTCACTCTTACCTGTAGCACCCGGTCTTACGAGTATGAAACAGGAAGAAACAATCTTGTTGCCGGGCTTTGTCTTGATAAGCTGAAGAGCAGGCCTTACTGTATCGGCTGTAGAATATGTGGCACCGCCGAGAAGGCAGTCTGCGTAGCCCATCTTTACAAGCATTGTACCGAAATAATTAGGCTGAAGAAGCATCTCACGTGCCTTTTTCTCAGTGAGTCCCTTTCCTTTTCTCAGTTCAAGAATTTCAGCCAGCATTTTATCGAAATCAGGGAAATCCTCAGGGTCTATGATATTTGCACCGCGGATATTGAAACCGCTGTCTTCTGCCTTTTCATATATAGCATTTGGATTTCCGACCAGAACCGGCTTTAAGAAGTTGCTGGCAAGGAGCCTTGAAGAAGCTTCCAGAATTCTTGCATCAGTACCCTCTGTAAAGACTATGGTCTTATGATTAGATTTGAGTTTGTCTATAAGTGAACGAAAACCATACATTTTGCAATCCTCCCCATGAGTTTAATAACAGAAAACATTATAACACACTTTACGGTGAATGTCTTGTTTATTGCAAAAAAACGATATCATTTCACATGTGCACAGGAAGCAGAGTGCTTGATGAGTTATCATACCTGTGCTATAATGGGTCGCATGGAAGATATAGCAAAAAACATAGCAAAATGTAAAACAATATGTGAGAAGTATGAGAAGTTCATGAGAAATCGTGAACAGGGGGATCTTTTCTTTTCCTTCTGTTCCGAAGTCATCAACATGGGCTTTCTTATTGCGGCCTGTGACGGATATGTGGATTCCTATGAGATAGGACTGATCAATCAGACCTTCGGCGTTGTATTTGACTATACTTTGCTTGCCAAGAATTTTGGACTGGATTATCTTTCGGAGGACAGCTTCCTTCAGAAGGTTCCGAAGACCATCCAGGAGGTTGCAAAGCTGGAAAAGGCTGAATATATGGGAGCCAAATGCTTCCTTGCCGATACCAGGACTCTGTATAATGTTTTCAAGCAGTTCGGCGGTATGATCATTAACTGTAACGGAGCAAGGCTTAAGTTTGAAGTTATGCTTCTTAATTTCTTTACAAATGTATCGCTTGAATATATTTTCTCAGTCGAGGAAAGGGACGAACTCTTATCCGGTATGGTTGAGCCTGTCAGACATACATTTTCTGGTTCAGACGGACAGAATATTACCGACAGAGTAAGGCAGAAACCTGAGGAAGGTGTTGACTACAGCAGAGGTTCACTTGCAGTCGGAAGAAGCTTTGATTCTGCACCGCAGCCGTCCGGAGCGCCTGATATGGCGAATGCTCCCGGTGGAGGACCATCCGGCAGGGTGAGCCCGATTTCGGATGATGAACTCCGTAATCTCAGAAGTGATGCCGGAGATGGGGATACCAGAGCTTCTCTCGCTGAAAAAGTCAGCCTTCACAGAGAAACTCTTCGTGAACAGAGTTCTATGCCCGGAAGGGATGAGATAAATGAACTCCTTGGCAAGATTGACTGTCTGACAGGTCTTGGATGCGTAAAGAAAGAAATCCATGACATGGTTAACCTTCTTATGGTTCAGAGAATCAGAGAGAGGAAGGGCTTAAAGTCAACAGTTATTTCCAGACATCTTGTCTTTACAGGTAATCCCGGAACAGGTAAGACCACCGTTGCCCGAATCCTGGCCAAGATTTATAAGAGCATGGGAATACTTAAGACAGGTCAGATGATAGAGACCGACCGTGCCGGACTGGTTGCCGGATACATGGGACAGACTGCAGAGAAGGTTAAGGAAGTGGCTGATAAAGCCATGGGAGGAATACTTTTCATAGATGAGGCATATACACTGGTATATGACAATGAAGGGGATTTCGGACAGGAAGCGGTAGATACGCTTCTGAAGATCATGGAGGATAAGAGAGATGAACTCATAGTCATCGTAGCGGGTTATCCTGATCTTATGGAGAAATTCCTTGATTCAAATCCGGGTCTCAGATCCAGATTCAACAAATACATACATTTCGAGGATTATTCCGATGAAGAACTCCTTACAATCTTTAAAGCTTATGTTGAGGAGCAGGACTATTCTCTTGCAGAAGGTATTGACGAAGTCATACTTGCGAAGATTGCAGACATAAGGGAGAAGGCGGGTGAAAACTTCGGTAACGCGCGTGAGATAAGGAATTTCTTCGAGAAGGTCATCAGCAGGCAGGCAAATCGTATCATGGCTGCATCGCCGGAAATGATGATGGAGGATGAGAATCTTCTAACAACGATAACTGCCGAAGATCTTGATATTGAGTGATAAATATTCTGCAGCTTGCGACAATCTCTGTCGTAAGCTGCAATAATACATTTTCAAAGACATTTCCAGGAGGACAAAATGGGTAAATATTTTGGTACAGACGGATTTCGTGGAGAGGCAAATGTAAACCTCACCGCAGACCACGCTTATAAGGTTGGAAGATTTATAGGATGGTACTATTCAGAACTTCGTAAGAGAGCGGGTAGTGACGAAAGAGCAAAGGTAGTTATAGGAAAAGACACAAGACGTTCAAGCTATATGTTTGAATACTCTCTTGTAAGCGGTATTACTGCTTCGGGAGCAGATGCATATATGCTCCATGTTACTACAACTCCTTCAGTTGCATACATCACAAAACTTGATGATTTTGACTGCGGAATTATGATTTCAGCCAGCCATAATCCATACTATGATAACGGTATAAAGCTTATTTCCGGTAAAGGAGATAAGATGGATGAAGGAACTATCAGCCTTATAGAAGCGTATATCGATGGAGAGCTTCATGTGTTTGATGCTGATTATCCTGAGCTTCCATTTGCAAAAAGAAATGAAATAGGAAGAACTGTGGATTATGTCGCAGGACGAAACAGATATGTGGGATATCTTATATCTCTTGGCGTTTATTCATTCAAGGATATCAAGGTGGGTCTTGATTGTGCAAATGGTGCGGCATGGACTATCGCAAAGGCTGTATTTGATGCTCTCGGTGCAAAAACCTATGTCATAAATGCAGAGCCTAACGGCGTGAATATAAATGAAAATGCCGGATCGACTCATATTGAGAATCTTCAGAAATTTGTAGTTGAGAATGGCCTTGATGTCGGATTTGCTTATGACGGCGATGCTGACAGATGCCTCGCGGTTGATGAAAAAGGTAACGTCGTTACAGGTGACCATATTCTTTATATCTACGGTACTTATCTTAAGGACAAAGGGACTCTTGCGGAGAATACAGTTGTTACAACAGTTATGTCTAACTTTGGTCTCTACAAGGCGCTTGATGAGAAGGGCATAGATTATGCTAAGACCAAGGTCGGTGATAAATATGTTTATGAGTATATGATGGAGCATGGCTGTGTTATCGGAGGAGAGCAGTCAGGACATATCATTTTCTCTAAATATGCTACAACAGGTGACGGAGTGCTTACTTCCCTTAAGATGATGCAGGTTATGCTTTCAAAGAAGAAGAAGCTTTCAGAAATGTGTGAAGGCTTTACTGTTTATCCGCAGGTTCTTGAAAATGTAAGAGTTACGGATAAGAAGCAGGCACAGAATGACCCGGATGTAGTCGCTAAGGTTGAGGAGGTTGCAAAGTCACTTGGAGAGAGCGGAAGAATACTTGTAAGAGAGTCCGGAACAGAGCCTGTAGTAAGGGTTATGGTCGAGGCACTTTCCGAAGATGAGTGCAGATCCAAGGTTAAATCTGTAGTGGATGTGATCAAGGCAAAAGGATATGTAAAAGAAGCTTGAAAAGTGCCAAAAATAACGTAATTATGCGGTTTTTTCCAAGTTTTTCTTGACAAAAAGCCTGTGAACCTATATAACATATAACAGGGTGTAAAAGACCCAAATGTTCATACTTAATACACAAAGCACAGATGATTGTTCTTTGTATATATTTTAGAGGAGGAATTTAAAGATGAACAAGAGCGAATTAGTAGCTGCTGTTGCAGCAAAAACAGATCTTAAGAAGGCTGATTCAGAGAAGGCAGTTAAGGCTGTTATCGATGCAATCACAGAAGAGCTTAAGAAGGGTGAGAAGGTTCAGCTTGTTGGTTTCGGTACATTTGAAGTTCAGACAAGACCAGCTAGAACAGGACGTAATCCAAGAACAGGCAAGACTATGAAGATTAAGGCTTCTAAGGCTCCTAAGTTTAAGCCGGGTAAGGCATTAAAGGATGCTGTAAACTAATTCAATGTTAGATATATAGCACACTGACGAAGGGCATCACAACCGATTGTGATGCCCTTTGTGATGTCAAACGGGCATGAATTTGCGAGATTGCTATGATGCCGAGCAGGTATGTATTTGCAAGATCGGGTTGGTGTAAAAAGGAGAGAATATGCGGTTAGATAAATATCTTAAAGTATCCAGACTCATCAAAAGAAGAACAGTGGCAAATGATGCCTGTGACGCCGGAAGGGTGAGTGTAAATGGTAAGGTGGCAAGAGCATCTTATGATATAAAGGTCGGAGATGAGATAGAGATAGGCTTCGGAAATAAGGTGACCAGGGTAAAAGTCACTAAAGTGGCAGATACCGTGAAGAAAGAAGAAGCCGGAGATATGTTTGAATACATTTAAATCTCGTATATCGATATAAAAAAAGGTTTATGAATATGACGTATGTGCTTCTAAGGGCACATTTTATAGAATAAAATGGAGGTTTCATCATGAGTGATATGAATATTGTCTGTCTTGATATGGAAGGAGTTCTGGTTCCTGAAATCTGGATAGCATTTGCTGAAGCAACAGGAATCCCTGAATTAAAGAAGACTACAAGGGATGAACCTGACTATGATAAGCTTATGAAATTCCGTATAGGAATTCTCAAAGAGCATGGTCTGGGACTTAAAGAGATACAGGATACAATAGCAACCATAGATCCGCTTCCGGGAGCTAAGGAGTTCCTTGATGAACTTAGAAGCATAACTCAGGTTATCGTGCTCAGCGATACATTTACACAGTTTGCTGCTCCGCTCATGAAGAAACTGGGATATCCTACACTTTTCTGTAACACTCTTGAGGTTGCTCCGGACGGGGAGATTACAGGCTTCCGTATGAGATGTGAGAAGTCTAAACTCACTACTGTCAAAGCACTTCAGAGCATAGGTTTTGAAACCATAGCCAGTGGTGACAGCTTTAATGATCTGGGTATGATTCAGGCAAGTAAGGCAGGTTTCCTTTTCAAGAGCACGGATGCAATCAAGAAGGATTATCCTGATATACCTGCTTACGAAGAGTTTGATGATTTACTTGAGGCAATTAAAAAAGCTTTATAAGATGATATCAAATGACTTCTTTCGTTTTGCTGTAGATAAAATTGCCCAACAAAAGGCTTTTTAATTGTAGAAACTCACGAAATTAGCATTCGCTCTTACATAAAACAAAACAGGGTGTTACAATGAAATTGTTCCTATTAACTTTTTTAACCCTGCGGCGGGAAAGTAGAGAAAAGGAGAGTGCTAGCCGTGTTTAATGTAGGAGATTTCATTATTTACGGAAACAGTGGAGTTTGTAAGGTCATGGGAGTCGGCCCGCTTGATGAGGGTGATGACAGAGAGTATTATACTCTGAAACCGGTTTATATCAGAGATAGTACTATTCTTACACCTGTTGATAATGACAGAGTCGTAATGCGGGAGGTTATGACCAGGGAAGAAGCGACGGATTTTATAAGCGGTATCAAGGATATAGGAACCCTTGATGTTATTGACGAAAGAAAGATTGATCACGATTATAAAAGAGCGCTTCTCACATGTGATCCTTCAGAAATCGTGAAAACGATCAAGACTATTTATATCAGAACAGAAGAGAGACAGGCTGAAGGAAAGAAGGCTACGGCATCAGATTCGAAGTATTGTCATATTGCAGAGGACAATCTGTATGGAGAACTCGCCATATCACTGGATATGGATAAAGAAGAGGTTAGAGAGTATATTCATCTGAATGTTTGATAGATGCATAAGCCTGAAAAAACAGAAAACATAAGGACCGTCATGCAGTTAGCATGCCGGTCCTTATGTTTTTTATGTGAAAGGAAACTGCTTTTCCTATTGCAGAGGGGGAAGTGCACTCGCGCGTGACATGCTTTAGTTAATTAGGTTAGACATCAGTATAATATGCATGTTATACTTAGATGAAACTGTGAGAAGCGGCTCCACTTAATATTTTTGCAAGGTTGAGTAAGGTAAGCAGTAGTAAAACAGGACGGGTTTTTTATGAACAAAAATGACACATTTGAAATATATATAGATGATCTGGGACAGGATGGCGAAGGAATCGGCCATATCGATGGGGAAGCTGTATTTGTAAAGGATGCACTGCCCGGAGATACGGCAATTGTAAAGATCATAAAAGCAAAGAAAAAGTACGCATACGGGAGGCTGATGGAGGTTCTCTCCCCATCAGTATACAGAACTGAAGCAAAGTGTGCGAATGCCAGAGCCTGTGGTGGATGTACCCTGATGCATATGGATTATCAGTCCCAGCTTAAGTTTAAACGGGACAGGATCATAAACTGCATGACCAGGATAGGTGGGCAGGATAAAGAACTGATAGAGAAAATGCTCGGAGAGGTTCAGGGTGTGAAAGAACCGTTCCGTTTCAGAAATAAAATGCAGTTTCCCATCGGAAAGGATAAGGACGGCAATCCTGTGATAGGTTTTTATGCAGGTAGGACGCACCATATAATTCCGGAAGAAGACTGTATAACAGGTCATCCGGTGAATAAGCATATCGTAAAGGCTGTAAAGGATTATATTGTAAAATTCAATGTCAGTACTTATGACGAAGAAACTCTTCAGGGGCTAATGCGGCATGTCATAACCAGAATCGGTTTTGCAACCGGTGAAGTGATGGTCTGTTTTGTCATAAATGGTGAGAGTCTGCCTCATTCTAATGAACTTGTAGAAATGCTGAAATCGGCGATCAACGTCATGCCGGGAGATGAGACAAGTACAGGAGAACTGACACTGTCTTCTGTGATGATCAGTATAAACAGGGAAAATACAAACCGCATCCTTGGGACAAAGAGTAAGTGTATTTATGGCAGGCCATATATAGATGATTATATAGAAGATATCAGATTCAGTATTTCAGCCGAATCATTTTATCAGGTAAATCCTGAAATGACAGTTCAGCTCTACAGCAAAGCAAGAGAGTTTGCGGAACTGAGCGGAAATGAAACTGTATGGGATATGTATTGTGGGATAGGAACTATTTCACTTTTCATTTCCAAAATGGCAAAAAAGGTATATGGGGTTGAGATTGTCCCTCAGGCAATAGAAAATGCGAGGAATAATGCCGCACAGAATGGTATAGAAAATGCTGAGTTTTTTGTGGGCAAGGCTGAGGAAGTTGTCCCGGATATCTATGCAGGAAATCGCCCGGGCAGCAGGGCAGATGTGGTTATAGTTGATCCGCCCCGTAAAGGCTGCGACGAAAAGCTTCTGGAAACAATCTGTCTTATGAATCCGGAGAAACTCGTATATGTATCCTGTGATCCCGCAACTTTGGCAAGAGATGTGAAATACCTTACCGAAAGAGGCTTCATACTGAAGAAAATGGCCGGGTTTGACCAGTTTTGCCATACAGGCCATGTGGAAAGTATCGCACTTTTGGAGCGGGTGAGCAACCGAAAAGCGGATGCAAAGGTGCATATTGATGTGGATTTGGAGGATTATTACAGAATTAAGGATGCACAGGGGAAAGACGGAAAATAACAGAAAATGTATTTTAGTAGAGAAGAGCTGCTGATGCATAAAATTATCAGAGCTCATTTTATATCATTAATCTTACTATCGGACTTTGATGGCTTTTGATTTAATTCGGCTAATAAAAATAACTGCCGAATTTGGTCGAAATATTTCTTCGAATCGTGTATAGTATAAGCGGAGGTGATTCATGTGAACGTATTCGCTGAAAACAAGAAGTTTATCACAACTAGCGAACTGAAGGATCTGGGCTATTCATATTACAAGATTGGTAAGCTTGAAGAACAAGGTATACTGTCACGGGTAAACCGGAGCACTTATGAAAACCTCACATATACGGGTGATGAGAACGACTTTTTCAGCGCGGAAGCTTTTGTACCGAATGGTGTTATATGTCTGATGAGTGCAGCACGGTATTACGAACTTACCAATTTCCTTCCTGATGCCGTGGATGTTGCTATTGAAAGAAAGAAAAAGGTTAATACGCTACCGGAATGGCCGGTGATCAGGCTCTTTTATTTTGATCCATCTCGGATGGATCTCGGAGTAACTGAAGTCAGGTATGGCGATAACTGCTTCCACATCTTCGATATCGAGAAAACCGTGGTCGATATCATTTACTACAGGAACAAAATCGGTATTGAGGAGACATCTGAGGTACTCAGGAATTACCTGAAACGCAGGGACAGGCAGATTGACAGGCTTTATGCTTATGCAAAACGTCTGCGCTGCGAGAAGATCGTAAGAACGTATCTGGAGGTGCTTGTGTAATGAATGCTGATTCAGTAAAGGCGAGACTTAAGAACTTCGCAGTAAAAAACGGCTGTACTTTTCAGGAAGCCCTTACTTATTACGGGTTGGAGAGAACAATTTACCGCATTTCCGTGTCCAAATATGCGGATCAATTTGTTTTAAAAGGCGGCATCTTCTTGTATGCGATATTTAACCGCAAATATGAACGGGCAACGACGGATGTGGATTTACTTGCAAGACGTATTTCCAATAGTGGTGAAGAGATGAAGAGCGTATTCCGAGATATTCTCTCTCAGGATATCGATGATGCGCTTGTATTTGATACAGATTCTATAGCTGTGGAGGACATAACGGAGTTTAAGGAATATCACGGTCTTCACATCTCAGCTGTTGGATATCTTGATCGAACAAAGATTCCGGTTGGCATTGATATCGGTTTTGGGGATGTGATCTATCCTGATGCAGTGAAAATGGACTTCCCCGTTATACTCGATATGGATCCGCCGCGAGTAAACGCTTACTCGCTGGAATCATCTATTGCGGAGAAGTTGGAAGCTATTATACATAACGGTTATCTGAACAGCAGATATAAGGATTTTTATGACATCTATGTTCTATCCCAAAAGTACGAATTCTCATATGAGGAACTTCGGAATGCTGTTGTTGAGACCTTTAAGAACAGAAAAACAAAGATGACGATGGATTCTGCTGCATTCGGAGATGAGTTCCTGAATGATCCGATGCATCAGACAAGATGGAATTCATTCCTGAAAAAGAAAAAGGCGCTTATCCAGGTATCCATGACAGATATGATGGTCAGGGTAAAAGAATTTGTCTGTCCGTTGTTTGAAGGAGCAGTAAAAGCAAAATGGAATCCTGAAAATGGAATATGGGAATAACGCAATTTGAAATGTAAGATTGTAGTGGGTTGTGTGAAAACTGTGAAAAACTAAAACAATGCGAATAAAAAGAGATACAAGTTGTCTTCTGATGCTGAAATAATATGAAGAATGCTCACAAGGTTCGGGAATTCAATAGGTTTATGTTACAGTTTTCTTACGTATTTGGATATATAAGAGAGGGGAAACATAAGGCTATATGCAGGAAATGACTTTAAAGACAACAAGGGAACTTGATATTTTTTATAATGAGCACAGGAGTAATTGTTCAAATTGTGGTAAGTATTTATAGAAGGAGATACGGCACATTTAGGCTATTTGAAAGGAAGAAACCCTGCTGTTTTGTGTGATAAGTGTGCACCTTTGCTTAAAGAAACAGTTATACGATACTATTGGCAAAATCTGGAGTATGAGGAACCTTCTCCAGATAGTATACTGTGGCGATATATGGATTTGGCAAAGTTTATTTCATTGATTAGTCGGGAAGAATTATTCTTTGCAGCTGCGAGCTCTTTTGAGGATATATTTGAAGGTGCAAAGGGACTTGAAAGGGATAAGTATAAATGGGACAGTTTTTACAAGGGATTTTTTAAACAAGCTGTAGCCACAGCTCCAGGAAGAAATCCTATCAATAATACAGAAGAGAAGTTGATGGAAGAAGCGAATCGATTATTAGATGAAATTGAAAATAACGGACAGAAATCGAGAGAATATACATATATAAGTTGTTGGCATTTAAATTGTTATGAATCAGAAGCAATGTGGAAACTTTATTCTAAAGATTGTGCCAACGCTGTTGCAATTCAAACAACAGCCAAAAGAATATATGAGGCGATAGATAAAGATCCCAATATAAGTATTGGTAAAGTTAAATATATAGATTTTACCAATAGGTTTGCATCCATTAATGGACCCTTTTGGTATAAACGTAAATCATTTGAGTATGAGAAAGAAGTAAGATTGATTACAACTAAAATACACTCAAATGACAAAGGCGTTTATATTCCGGTAAATATTGATACATTGATAGAAAAAATATATGTATCACCATATGCATCTGAATGGTTTTTTGATGTTGTGAAAAATGTGGTTGAAAAATATAGCATAAAGGCAGAAGTAACCTACTCTATGATGAAGGCGAAGCCATTTTATTGAGCAATGATATATGCGAAAAATTATAGTAGTAGAAAATAAAGACTATATAAAAGAAAAAGCTTCGTGCGATAACAATGGAATAAATATTCCAGATTATTTTGCTGACGTCAGCAAAATGATAAAAATTGGTAAGGAAGGGATTCGAAAGGTTGAGGATTACAGACTTACCAGGTACGCATGTTATCTCGTTGTTGAGAACGGTGATCCACGCTAAGAACAAATTGCATTTGCTTCGGGTTATTTTGAGGTGCAAACCAGAAAACAAGAACTAATCGATGAGAATAGTAGATTATCTCTTAATTGGAACCTAAATCGTGAAATAGCCAAATTGAATTATCGCATCCATACCGATGCAATCAAGAATCATTTGATACCGCCCGAACTGACTCAGGAACAAATCTCATATAAGTATGCT
>JAFUVQ010000002.1 GCA_017477505.1 Eubacterium sp. | reverse complement strand
CCACTCACCTCCACGTGTTCTGTAGTGTGTCAGTCTTATAAGAAGATAATAACAGAAGGAAAATAGATTAGATAGCGAAAGAAGAGAGGGTTTCATAACCCCATCGGTGTCTTTCGCAGAAAGACGGGTTATAATGATGAAAAGAATTAAAAGTTCTAAAAGCATTATATCAATCGTACTTCTTTTTACTCTGGTAATACAATTATTCTTCGGTACACTGCCGGTTTATGCAGGTGAAGATGAGGCAAATGAACTGAATGTCGGCGGAGTCAGAACTGAGGCTGATTCCGAATTAAATAATGACTTTGAAGACGAAGATATATTAGGTGCTGTCCCTGATGAAATGTTCAATCATGAGGAGGACCTGGTAGAGTATCTGCGCGAACAGTTTAAAAATCATGTTGAAGAATTCGTTTATGATTATTACGCATATGAGAATCTGGAGGATGATTATTTTCGTAAGGATGTTATAGAAAAAGCGCTTAAGCATAGCGGTAAACCGGATGAAGGCGATTATCTGAGGGTAGTTACACAAGGAAAAGCTTTAGGGGTTGTCAGATTTCGTGCCGGGCAGCACTATGTTCACAGAGTTTTAATAAATGTCCGCGATTATTTTACAACTAAAGAACAGGAAGAATATGTGGACCGTAAAGCTGCAGAGATCATCGATTCCCTGAATCTTGAAGGAATGAGTGATCTTCGAAAAATACAAGCAATATATAACTATGTATGTAAGAATGTAACATATGATTATGATCATCTGAGTGACGAGTCATATCGGCTTCAATATACTGCTTATGCAGCACTGCATGATCATACCGCAGTTTGTTCAGGCTATGCACATCTTTTTTACAATCTTTGTTTAAGGGCAGGAATAGATTGCAGGATTATTCATGGGGAAGCCGGAAATTTCGAAGAAGGTCCGAATTATAATGTGGGTCGTCATGCATGGAATATAGTTAAGCTTGGTGATGTCTACTATAATGTGGATTCCACATGGGATTCCAATCATGAACCACCGGTGTATTTTCTGAAGTCTGAAAAAACATTTTTAGAGAGTTCAAGAATTAAGCATATTCCGGATGAAGAGTATCTGACTGATAGTTTTAAGGCTGAGTATCCTATGGCAGCAGAGGATTATGTGGTTCCTGTGCCGGTTATGCTGACGTCAATATTTACTTATAATGCATGGTTAAATGTTGGGGAAACTACTAAACTTCAAGTTAATTTTTATGGAACTTTGACCAAAGATGATAAGTTTGAACTTCTCCTGAATGATGAAGATCTGGTTTCTATATCGGATGATTATATTATTACGGCAAAGAAGCCGGGAGTCCTTAAGATTGAGTGCAGACTTAACGGGGTTAAGTCGAATATGGTGGTTACACTTCCGATTTATGAAAAAGCTGCTGAGTGGCCGTTTAAGGATATCTCCCAAAGTGAGACTCTCGCTCCGGAAGTTCTGTATGCATATGAGAATGGTATAGTCGGAGGATATCCTGCCACTGACGAATCCGGAAAAGTTTTATTTAAACCGGATAAAAATGTGACCAGAGCTCATTTTGCCATAATGATATATAATCTTGCAGGCAAACCGGATACCGGAGACGTGGATTTTGATGAATACTCATTTGTTGATGTTCCTGCCGACTCATCCGGATATAAGGAAATTGCCTGGGCTGCTTCAAAAGGCATAATCAGCGGATTCAGCGGCGGGAGATTTAAACCTGCCAATCCTGTAACCAGAACACAGATGGCTATAATGCTTAAAGGATATTCTGATTATATGGGTTATCAGAGTTTGTATGAAACAGGCGGCACGGATATCAGAACTTTTGCAGATTATGGCGAGATACCGGCAGGCGCGAGGGCGGATGTGCAGTGGGCGATGGATAATAAAGTATTATCCGGTATCACTGCCACAAAGCTTAAGCCAAACGGATACGCAAGACGTGACCAGTGTGCGGCTATACTGGCAAGATTTCATAAGAAGTTTTCTTAGGAAAAAAACCGCTTTACAAACAGAACAACTTAAGGTAGAATTCCAAAAAGGTATAAATATAAATGACAGCTTTGATGGAGACCGCGTCGGACTGAGGATACAGGGAATTCCTCCTATGACTGAGAGAGGAGTACCAGAGGAACGGCATATGCGTAACACTCCGGAGCTTTGTGAAGAACGGCGGCAGGTCCGCTTATTAGACCACAACGATTCATGCACGTAATGCATATTTTGAGAGGAGTTCTCTTAGATAATCAAGAGAGTTCAAGCGCGGGTGGTACCGCGGGTAACACAGTTTATCCGTCCCGGGGCGATATTTGTCGCTCCGGGATTTTTTGCGCGATCTACGAGCCCGATACATATGCATGGCATATGTATCATGAAGTGAATGCATATATGCATGCTTGCATGCGAATATATGCAGGCGCTTCATGATTATATGTGCGGAGCACATATGAATCGGGCGACAGCGCGACATGAAATAAATCGCGAAGCGATTTATGAATATATATGTGATACCGATCATAGTATAGAGTAAGGAGATGGAAAGATGTCAAACATTTACAGAGACAGAACAATTGCAGAGATGAGTGAAGGAGACGTAGGCAGTAACGTACGTCTTGCCGGATGGGTTGAGAATATCCGTGATCACGGTGGAGTTTCTTTCATCGATTTAAGAGATATGTACGGAGTGATGCAGGTTGTGCTCCGTGATACATCGCTTCTTGACGGTATCAGAAGAGAGGAAGCCATATCAGTTGAAGGACTCGTAGAGCACCGTGATGAGGAAACCTACAATCCAAAGATTCCTACGGGAACCATAGAGCTTGAGGCTCATTCCATAGATATTCTCGGAAAGGTTTATACAGACCTTCCGTTTGAGATAATGACTTCAAAGGAAGTTCGTGAGGACGTTCGTCTCAAGTATCGTTTCCTTGATCTCAGAAATGAAAAAGTAAAGGATAATATCCTCTTCAGATCAAAGGTTATATCATACCTCAGAAAGAAGATGGAAGGAATGGGATTCATTGAGATTCAGACTCCTATTCTCTGTGCTTCTTCACCTGAAGGCGCAAGAGACTATATCGTTCCTTCAAGAAGATATAAGGGTAAGTTCTATGCACTTCCTCAGGCACCTCAGCAGTATAAGCAGCTTCTGATGGTTTCAGGCTTTGATAAGTATTTCCAGATTGCTCCCTGCTTCAGAGATGAGGATGCAAGAGCAGACCGTTCACCGGGAGAATTCTATCAGCTTGATTTTGAGATGAGCTTTGCTACTCAGGAGGATGTATTCAAGGTTGGCGAGGAAGTCCTTTACGATACATTTAAAGAATTCGCTCCTAAGGGTGCAGCAGTAACAGAGGCACCGTTCCCTGTCATCAGCTACAAGGATGCAATGCTTCAGTTCGGTACGGACAAGCCGGATCTCAGAAATCCGCTCAGAATTATAGATGTTACAGAATTCTTCCAGAGATGTACATTTAAGCCTTTCCATGGAAAGACAGTACGTGCGATAAATGCACCTAAGAAGCTCAGTAAGGGACAGCATGAGAAGATGCTCAAGTTTGCTCAGAGCATAGGCATGGGCGGACTCGGCTATCTCGAGGTTCTTGAAGACGGAAGCTACAAGGGACCTATCGATAAGTTCATTCCGGACGATATGAAGGAAGAACTCCGTAGTATGGCTTCACTTAATGTAGGAGATACAATATTCTTCATCGCTGATAAAGAGAATCTTGCAAACCTTTATGCAGGTCAGATAAGAAATGAGCTTGGTGCAAGACTTGACCTTATCGAGCAGAACGCATATCGTTTCTGCTATATAAATGATTTCCCTATGTATGAGCTTGATGAAGAAACAAAGAAGCCGGGATTTACACATAATCCTTTCTCAATGCCACAGGGCGGACTTGAGGCACTTAATGAGAAGGACCCTCTTGATATACTTGCATATCAGTATGATATTGTATGTAACGGTGTTGAGCTCTCCAGCGGAGCTGTACGTAACCATGATATGCAGATCATGGAGAAGGCATTTGAGATAGCAGGATACAGTAAGGAAGTACTTGAGCAGAAGTTCGGAGCCCTCTATACAGCATTCCAGTTCGGTGCACCTCCACATGCTGGAATGGCACCGGGAGTAGACCGTATGATCATGCTTCTCAGAAATGAAGAGAATATCAGAGAAGTTATAGCATTCCCGATGAGCGGAACCGGTCAGGATCTTATGTGCGGTGCTCCAAATGAAGTTACTGAGATGCAGCTTAGAGAGACTCATATTAAAGTCAGGGATTAACAGCATTAAATGATTACATTTAAACATAGATTTATAAAACTCATTATTATACTTGTACTCGTCATGTTGATGGGGCTTGGAGGTTTTTTTCTGCTTAAGATGTTGTACAGTTATTCCGTTAAGGGGGATACACCCACCGAAGGCTGGCTGATAACCCAGTATGGCGGAAATGACAAGCCGCAGATGATGTTCTATACCATAGTGGATCCTTCAGGTAATCTGGTGGTTATAGACGGAGGATGGGGAGAACTGTATCCTGAGGTTGCGGCAGTGATAAGGGATTACGGCTGGCACGTCAATGCATGGATACTCACGCATCCTCATTATGATCACTGCGGTGCATTTAATGCCATAATGGCTGAGGAAGATCTGAGAAGGAAGATTAAGATAGACCATATCTACGTAACGGATGTACACGAAGAGGCATACGAGAAGTCAGCCAAGGATTATGATAATATAGATGTTTATTATAAGTATAAAGAAACTATAGCTGATATGGATAATGTGACTGTTTGTCATGCCGGTGATGAGTTTAATATAATCGGTCTTAAGATGGAAGTTATAAGTGCATGGGATGACCATGTCGATACATTTGAAAATAATCAGTGTAACGACGGTTCACTTCTGTTTAAGCTTTCCGGAGAGAACGAGAGCATGCTTTTCTGTTCAGATGTACAGAAAGAGATGGAGCAGTTTATAGTGCCCGGAAATGAAGAGAAACTTAAGGCGGATTTTGTACAGTGCGGTCATCACGGGAACTGGGGTCTTACCACTGAATTCTATGACATAGTTGATCCCAGGGCTGCATTTATGGATAGTCCTTCATATATACTTGAGGATACGGAAGGATATTATGATGCGCCTCAGCTTGTAGAATATTTTAATAACAGAGGGACTACGATTTATTCATTTAAAGATGCCCCAAACACAGTTAACCTGCAATAAAAAATGAATGGCAGCTGTGTACAATAGGCCGGTCAAAACCCGGATGATTTGTAGTATTGAAAAACCGTAACCGGAATCATTTATGGTTACGGCTCTTGGAGAAACGAGGAGGATAAGATGCAGATTACAGATGAAACCATCGAATATGTCGGCATTCTTGCAAAGCTTGAGCTTTCTGAAGAAGAGAAGCAGGCTGCCAAAAAAGATATGTCTGAAATGCTTGACTATGTAAATAAGCTTAATGAACTTGATGTTTCAGGAGTTGAGCCTATGAGCCACAGCTTCCCTATTACAAATGTAATGCGTGATGACGTTGTGACAAACGGAGACGATAGCGTGAATATGCTTAAGAACGCCCCGGAAAAGTCAGAGGACAGCTACATCGTACCTAAGACATTTGCTTAATTGTTGAATAAACAGGCAAGACATTAAAGGAGATTGGAAATGAGTGATATCATGAAACTCACAGCCGTTGAGCTGGGGAGTAAGATTGCGGCAGGAGAGTTAAGCTCGGTAGAAGCTACAAAGGCTGCTCTTGATGCAATCGGAAATACAGATAAAAAGGTACATGCTTTTGTAACTGTTGATACGGAAGGGGCTATTAAGCGTGCTGAGGAAGCAGACAGAATGATAGCTGCTGCATCAGCCGAAGGAAAGGCTCTCAGTCCTCTTGCGGGTGTACCTATAGCGATAAAGGATAACATGAATGTTGAAGGTATGCTTACAACATGTTCATCCAAAATACTTGGAAACTTTGTACCTACATTTACAAGTACCGCAGTTCAGAGAATGATCGACGCAGGTGCAGTTATAGTAGGTAAAACAAATATGGATGAGTTTGCCATGGGCAGCACAACCGAGACATCATATTTCGGACCGACCTATAATCCATATGACCTTACGCGTGTACCGGGTGGTTCATCAGGCGGTTCTGCTGCTTCGGTTGCGGCAGGGGAGATTCCTATGGCACTCGGGTCGGATACAGGCGGGTCCATAAGACAGCCTGCAAGCTTCTGCGGCGTAACAGGAATCAAGCCGACTTACGGAAGAGTTTCCCGTTACGGACTTATAGCCTATGGTTCATCACTCGATCAGATTGGACCTATAGCAAAGGATACCAGAGACTGTGCAGCGATGCTTTCTGTAATAGCAGGACATGATCCTAAGGATTCTACATCCTATGATAAGTCTGCAGACAACTTTATGGATGCGCTTATTCCTGATGTTAAGGGTATGAAGATAGGAATACCGGGAGATTATTTCGGGGAAGGACTTGATCCGGAGGTAAAGGCTTCAGTACTTGCTGCTGCAGAAACACTCAAGTCACTTGGTGCAGAAGTTGAAGAATTTGACCTGGGTATGGTTGAGTATGCAATCCCTGCATATTACATTATAGCCTGCGCTGAAGCATCATCAAATCTTGAAAGATTTGATGGCGTTAAGTATGGTTACAGAACCGCAGAGTACACGGATCTTCATAATATGTACAAAAAAACAAGAAGCGAAGGCTTCGGTGCCGAAGTAAAGCGCCGTATCATGCTCGGCTCATTTGTACTTTCATCAGGATACTACGATGCATACTATGTAAAGGCACTTCGCGTGAAGAATCTCATCAAGCAGGCATTTGACAAGGCATTTGAGAAGTATGATGTGATACTCGGACCTGTAGCTCCGACAACCGCACTGAAATGCGGCGAGTCACTCAGTGATCCGATCAAAATGTACCTCGGTGATATATATACTGTTTCAGTTAACCTGGCAGGACTTCCGGGAATATCAACACCTTGCGGTTATGATTCAAACGGAATGCCTATAGGACTTCAGCTGCTGGGACAGGTATTTGAAGAGAAGAAGATCATAAGAGCCGCTTATGCATTTGAAAACACATTCAGCCGAGTACCGGCAAAACTCTAAGTTGAATGTGAATTATTGGGAGATAACAGACATGTCAAAAGAATTTGAAGTTGTAATAGGACTTGAGGTCCATGTTGAGCTTAATACTAAGACGAAGATTTTCTGCGGATGCTCGACTGCCTTCGGTGGAGCTCCGAATACACATACATGCCCGGTCTGCACGGGTATGCCGGGAAGCCTTCCTGTCCTTAATAAGGAAGTGCTCCATAAAGCGATTGCAGTCGGACTTGCAACCAATTGTAATATAACAAGGAACAGCAAGTTCGACAGAAAGAATTATTTCTATCCGGATAATCCACAGAACTATCAGATATCACAGCTTTATTATCCTATATGCAGGGATGGAAAAGTAGAGATAGAGGTTGGCGGAGAGAAGAAGTATGTACGTATCCATGAAATCCATATGGAAGAGGATGCCGGAAAGCTTGTTCATGATGAATGGAATGAGAATTCATATGTTGACTTCAACCGTTCAGGCGTTCCGCTTATAGAGATAGTTTCGGAACCTGATATGCGTTCTGCGGATGAGGTAATTGCCTACCTCAGCAAGCTCCGTGAGACAATCCAGTATCTGGGCGCTTCCGACTGTAAGCTGAATGAAGGTTCCATGAGAGCTGACGTAAACCTTTCACTGCGTGAGAAGGGAAGTGAGGAGTTCGGAACCAGAACAGAGACAAAGAACCTGAACAGCTTTACTGCCATAAGACATTCTATTGAAAATGAGATTGCAAGACAGTCAGACCTTATACTTGCAGGAGAGAAGGTAGTTCAGGAAACAAGAAGATGGGATGATGTAAAGGGTTATTCCTATCCTATGCGTTCCAAGGAGGATGCACAGGATTACAGATACTTCCCAGATCCTGACCTTGTACCTATCATCGTAACAGATGAGATGATAGATGCGATAAAGGCAGAGGAGCCTGAGTTCCGTGCTGAAAAGAAGATTAGATACAAGGAAGAATATGATCTTCCGGATTATGATATCGACCAGATAACAGCTGAAAAGAAAATGGCTGATATACTTGATGAAGGCGTTAAACTCGGCGGAGATCCGAAGAAGATCAGTAACTGGCTCATGGGCGAGACCATGCGTCTTATGAAGGAAACTTCTACCGATGCTACCGATCTTAAATTCAGTGCCGAAAATCTTGTAAAATTAATCAAACTGAATGAGTCAAAAGAGATAAACAATGCCGTTGCAAAGGAAGTCTTTGAAAAGGCGGTATTCACTGATAATCTTGATCCCGAAAAGTATGTTAAGGATAACGGACTTTCAACAAAGGCTGATGCCGGAGAACTTGAGGGAGTAGTAAAGAAAGCCATCGATGCAAATCCAAAGGCAGTAGAGGATTACCGTGCAGGCAAGAAGAAAGCCGTTGGTGCCATCGTAGGTTTTGTAATGAAGGAAATGAAGGGAAAATGTGATCCCGGAACTGTTAATCAGATGATTTCATCCATACTTGATCAATAGGAAACTGTATAATGAGTAAGCGTGGATGGACAAACGAAATATATATGACTGTTACTGCAGACTGATTCATTTTTGAACTATGAAAAGAGAGGAAAACAAATGAGAACATACTTGGTTACCGGTGGAGCAGGATTTATAGGTTCTAATTACATTCATTATATGATTGAAAAATATGGTGATACCATACGTATCATCAACGTTGATAAGCTTACATATGCAGGTAATCTTGAAAACCTGAAGGATATCGAGGACAGAGAGAATTATACATTTATCCGTGCCGATATCTGCGATAAGGAAGCTATCGAGAAAATATTCGCTGAGAATGATATAGACAGAGTTGTACATTTTGCAGCAGAGAGTCATGTAGACAGAAGCATCAGGAATCCTGAAGTTTTTGTTAATACAAATGTACTTGGAACGGCTGTTATGCTCAATGCGGCCAAGGCGGCATGGGAGAAGGAAGACGGTACATTTAAAGAGGATAAGAAATTCCTTCATGTATCTACAGATGAAGTTTATGGCTCGCTTCCGGATGATGATACGGCATTCTTCTATGAGACAAGCCCTATCGATCCGCACAGCCCGTATTCATCAAGTAAGGCGGGTTCCGACCTTCTTGTAAAGGCATATATCGATACATATCATTTCCCTGCAAATATTACAAACTGCAGTAATAACTACGGTCCTTACCAGTTCCCTGAGAAGCTTATACCGCTTATCATCAACAATGCACTTGCAGGTAAGAAGCTTCCTGTTTACGGTGATGGAAAGAATGTGCGTGACTGGCTCTATGTTATGGATCATGCAAAGGGAATCGATATGGTTCAGGAGCAGGGAAGACTCGGCGAGAGATACAATATCGGTGGTCACAATGAGAAGCAGAATATCGAGATCATCAATATTATTCTTGATACACTGCAGGAGCTTCTTCCGGATTCCGATCCCAGAAAGGCAAATGTATCAAAGGACCTTATAACATATGTTACAGACCGTAAAGGTCACGACAGAAGATATGCCATCGCACCTGATAAAATCAAATCAGAGATAGGCTGGTATCCGGAAACTATGTTCAAGGACGGAATCAGACTTACCATCGAATGGTATCTGAATCATATGGACTGGATGGAAAATGTAACCAGCGGTGATTATCAGAAGTACTATGAGGCAATGTACAGTGACAGAAAGTAAGAGGAGCAGGAAATACCTCACGGTTGTGATGCCTGCTTATAACGAAGAAAATATCATATATGATAATCTTTTCACAGTGGTAGCTGATATAGAAGGCTTTGCCGGGAACTATGAGATAATAGTTGTAAATGACGGCAGCAGTGACAGCACGAGAGAAGAAGTGCTTCGGGCAAGAAAAGAGAACCCGCGGATAAAACTCATTTCCTATAAGAAGAACAAGGGAAAGGGTTATGCCGTAAGAAAGGGCGTACTTGCTGCTGACAGTGAATTTACGGCTTTCCTGGATTCTGACCTGGATCTTCCGGCATATCAGCTTGAGGGTTTCCTGAACAAGCTTAAGGAGAGCGGAGCCGACATCGCTATAGGTTCCAAGCTCCATAAAAGCTCAAATATTGAGTATTCGGCTGCCAGAAGGCTTATGAGCTATGTCTATTACATGATGGTCAAGACTCTTTTCAGACTTAATGTTAAAGATACTCAGACAGGACTTAAATTATTCAGGACAGAAAAAATACAGCCTGTATTTGAAGAAGCTGTGATCAATCGCTTCTCATTTGACATAGAGATTCTCGCAAGAGCGAACAAAGCAGGACTCAGGATAATTGAGTTGCCTGTTATCATCAAGCCCAAGAGGAGCAGTGTCAGAAAATCCAAGATATCCGTAAGGCAGATTCTGATCATGATAATCGATACTATTAAAATAAGATTAAGTATTTAAAATGTGTTGAAAGTACAGTAGAGTTTATGTATACTACGCGTTAGGGAAACCGGAGAAGTGAGGCATTTTATGCTGCCTCAGCATTTCGAAAGGGATAAAGATGAGCAGATACGACGATTACGATGAATATGAAGAAAAGTACGAAGAGGAGTACGAAGAAGAGTACGAGGATGAGGACTATTATGACGAACGTAGAGCGTCCCAACGAGGCCTTTCTTCAAATGTAAAGTGGGTCATTGCCATGATTGTTGAGCTTGTGATCATAGTTCTTCTTGGCTTCGGACTTTTTAAACAGTATGTTTCAAGTAAATACAGTCTTATGACAGTGGATAATATCCAGAAGGAAAAACTTGCAATCGATAAGAAGGTTGAGGAAGAAACCAAGGGATTTACTCAGATAGCTCTCTTCGGTGTTGATTCAAGAGATTCCAATATGGGCAAAGGAAGCCGAAGCGATGCTATAATCGTGGCGTCCATCAATAATGATACCAAAGAAGTCAAGCTGGTTTCAGTCTACAGAGATACACTTCTTGAGATTCAGAAGGATAATCCTGTAACATCAAAGGTAAATGTTTCATACGCCTTCGGCGGACCTGAGATGGCAGTTAAGACACTGAATGCAAATATGGATCTCAGTATTACTGAATATATAACAGTTAACTGGGAAGGCCTTACAAGAGCTATCGATGCTCTCGGCGGTGTTCAGGTTCATATCGAGGAAGAAGAGCTGGAGATGCTTAACGGACTCATCATGGAGCAGATATCATCAAACGGCATTTATTCAGACGGTGTTTTTGCTACAGGTGACATTACACTTAACGGTGTTCAGGCCACGGCATACAGCAGACTCCGTAATACCGGACAGGGCGATATAACCAGAACAGAGAGACAGAGAGAAGTTATTGGCTCCATGGTTGAAAAACTTAAAGCCAGCGATCTTTCTACTATCAATAATATGATCAATGAGCTTTTCCCTTATATCAGGACAAGTATTACTGAAGAAGAGATGTATTCCCTTGCAAAATCCATTGCTTCTTATGAGCTTACGGATACAAGCGGATTCCCGTTCAGATTCACTTATTACAACAACAAGGAAAAGGGAGCGTGTCTTGCAGCTCAGGATCTGACTGATAATGTCAGGACACTTCATAAATTCCTGTTTAATGAAGCTGATTACACACCATCGGAGAAAGTTTCTACACTGAACGCCCAGCTTCTTACAGAAACAGGTGCTGCCAGCACCGGAGATATTCCTGTGCCGGGTGAGGAAACGGATGGAGATGCTGATGATTCAGGAGAATAATAGATATAAGAATAATGAAATTCTTAATACGGGCGGTTTTTCTAAGTCGCCCGTATTTGTTTTGAAGATAAAGAGAGTTTTTTCAGAAGTTGTTATTGCTCTGTTAATGCTTCTTTTTACTGTAGGATGCGGTGATAAGAAGGCACCCTCCGTAAACGGACAGGATGATAAGACCGGGGACGTGACAGAGTATGTTTTCGGAAATGATGAACCGGAATCGGAGGATAAGAATATATTTGAAGGCCATAACATGTCCGGCTATGATTCTATCTTTGATATCAGCTATGTTGTGGAGAATATGCGAAAGGAAAGTGAGGGAAGGAAACTTCTCACTTATTCCATGTATGACGAAAAGACACTGCTCTTTATATGGCGGGACAGACCGGGATATTTCTCGGCTGAAACCGTGGGAATAGAAAACGGTATAAAAGAGATTATCTGTAAATGGAAGAAGGGAGATGAATGCGATGACGAGACTGCATTCTGTATTCTTTCTCCCAAACCGCTTCTTATAAAAGACGATCTTAATGAGATAATCTACAGACCTGAGGATAATGTTCCACTTAGATACCATGAAAAGGTAGCGGGAAGCAGGCCTGTGGCTATAAACGGGGAAATATATCTTTATGGAGGAAATACACTCTATAAGGTAATGGGAGATGACTCAGTCAGGATGATTTATTCACTTCCTCTGGGATATAACTATGATCTTCTTGATTTCAGTTATCCGGAGAACTGTGTTACATTTGGCAGGACATTCGGAGATGTTGAGATAATCCGTTCATTTAACCTTGATAATTATACAGATGCCTCATACATCGTTGAGGATTTTGATGTATATGAATTTTTATATACCGGAGATGTGGGATGCAAATACTATGTTGATGAAAATGAACAGACAGCCCGCGTAGAAATCGTATATAAAAATGATGACGTGAAGAAGAGTGTTGATTTAAATATGACCGATGAGGCTTATTATATGAGTGTGGACAGCTTTCCGGCAGTGAAGGATTATGCTGTTGCAAAACTCTATGAGGTAATGGGCGACGGGCAGAAATACATTTTAATTAATATGAATTCGTATGATCCGGAGAAGTATGAGATTCCGAAGTTTTCAGAGCTTAAGAGCGGGGAAGAAGGCATACAGGCAACTCATGATATGGTGAATAATATATTTGAGAAGTATGGAGTAAATGTATTTTATGGCTATGATATTCCGGATGTAGGTGCCTACGAGATATCACCTATGGAGGATCAGGAGGCGATATATACAGCACTTCTTCAGCTGGATGAAGTCATGAGCGAATACCCGGGTGACTTCTACAAAACTCTTACTGACGGAAGCTATTATAACTTTATGTATATATGCTTTACCGGAGGTATGTCCGGGGAAGATCACGAAGGCAGTATTGAGAGTGCTGGCGGTCTTACATCGGAAGTGGAGAATGGTGTCTGTGTTTACTTTGATATTACCGATGGACTTCAGAAAAATTCATTCGTCCATGAAATGATCCATGTCACCGACAATGTGCTTATCGGTGAGGGTTACCTCAGTGATTCCGAGTGGGATAAGCTTAATCCGGACGGATTCTCATATTATTATGCCTATGTATCACCTGAGGGCAATGAGTATAACGATGCCAATCCGGATTATATTGAGTATACTTCACTCGGTACATTTACGGGTGAACCGAATGATCCTGAGAATATATATTTCTATTCAGCATACGGCAAAACATATGAAACTGAGGACAGGGCGACGATTTATGAGTATCTCTATGTAGATTATAAGAGTAGCTTTATAGAAGATTATGCATATAAGAGCCCTCATCTGAGAGAAAAGATACGATTCTATAATGAGAAGGTGAGGGAATGCTTCGGTGAAAACTGGGGCGATAACGTACTTTGGGAGAAAGCTCTCCGGGAGGTTGAAACATATTGATGAACTATAACTTTTTTGCACTTGTATCAAGAATGAAATATATAGAAAGATGGGCTTTGATGAGAAACTCCCGTGCTGAGAATCTTTCGGAGCACAGCCTTGAGGTTGCCATGATAGCCCATGCACTCTGTACTATAGGAAATGTAAGGTACGGGCATAAGCTTGATGCCGATAAGGCAGCGGTAGTAGGCCTTTTTCATGATGCTTCCGAAATAATAACAGGTGATATGCCGACGCCTGTAAAGTACTACAATAAAGACATCAAGACAGCATACAAGGAAGTCGAGAAGGTGGCTGAGGAGCATATCATTGATAAGCTTCCGGATGATCTTAAGGATGAATACAGGAAGATATTCTTCAAGGATGCAACGAAGTTTGCTGACGAAGAAGAAAAAGAGGAAGAGGCATATATGCGCCGCCTGGTTAAGGCAGCTGACAAGCTGTCGGCACTTATCAAATGTATGGAGGAGGAGAACTCCGGGAACAGGGAATTCAGGACTGCAAAAGAAGCAACTCTTAAGTCCATAGAAGAACTGGCAGTTTCCATGCCTGAGGTAGGGGACTTCATGGATGAATTCCTGCCTTCATATGGCAAGACACTGGATGAACTGGAGTAGGTCTGACCCGGTCTGTTTACATGAGATTAGAAAGAGTAAAAAATACAAAACGTAATATATTAGTCGGTGAGACGGATAAGATTGTAGGGATTCTCCTTCCCTTCATCGTGAGAACTATGATAATACATGTGATGGGGGCGGAGTATCTGGGACTGACAAGTCTGTTTTATTCCATATTGCAGATGCTTAACCTTATGGATATGGGCTTCGGTTCATCCATCATTTACAGCATGTATAAACCCATAGCTGAAAATGATGAGAAGACAATCAGCGCCCTGATGAGGTTTTATTCTAAGGTTTACAGAGTCATCGGGCTTTCGATGCTCGGTGTCGGGATAGCGCTGCTTCCATTTCTTCCTCATCTCATTAAGGGAGAGCCTCCGGAAGATATAAATATATATATCCTGTATCTGATCTTCGTCGGAAACAGCGTACTCAACTGTCTTCTTTTTCCTAACAGGAAGGCTCTTTTTACAGCTTACCAGAGGGATGATGTAAGCGGTGTCATGCATATCATCACTCAGGTGCTGATGTACGCGGCCCAGATGATTGCCGTAATGCTTTCAAAGGATTATTATCTATATATACTTACTATTCCTGCATCAACGGTTATCTACAGCGTTCTCTGCGCCATAAGCGGAAGAAAGATGTTCGGTACCTATTCAAAGGGTGAGAAGCTTCCTGAGGATGTATATAAGAACATACGTAAGCAGGTAGTGGGACTTATGGTGAGGAAGATAGCATCTTATTCCAGAAATGCATTTGATTCCATGTTTGTTTCCGCTTATCTGGGACTTGCCATTAATGGTATCTATGGCAATTATTACTATGTGATGGATGCTATCGTTATGGTGCTGGCAGTACTCAAAACCTCCATGGCCGGTGGAGTGGGAAACAGTATTGCCATGGAAACGGTAGAGAAGAATAATGTAGACATGACTACATTTAACTTCCTCTTTATGACTATAAGCGGATGGTGTGCTATATGCCTTCTCTGTCTGTATCAGCCGTTTATGAAGATATGGGTAGGAGAAGCACTTTCACTTCCGATGTATATGGCACTTACATTTTCCATTTATTTCTACATACTGAAAATGGCCGATATAAGGACGCTTTATGCGGAATCTGTCGGAATCTGGTGGCAGGGCAGATATCTGTCCGTCATTGAGGCGGTGATGAATATTCTGCTCAACTGGCTGTTCATAAAATTCATGGGATTGTTCGGAATAGTACTTGCGACCATGATATCATATTTCATTTTCAACTTCATAGGAGGAGCCATACTCCTGTATAAATATTATTTTAAAAATGTAAGTATTAAAGACTACTTTGTTCAGCATGCGATTTACCTTTTTGTAACATGCATTATTGCAGTTCCGACTTTCTTTGTTTCGGAAATGATAAAGGTTGATGGAATACCCGGCCTCATACTGAAAGCACTTATCTGCGTATTCATACCGGGAATTATGTATCTTCTGATATATTGCAGGACAGAAAACTTCAAAAAAGCTGTAAAGCTTATCAAGCTATAGATAAAGGCAGGACTAATAAATGATCAGTGTACTTGATTGCACTCTCCGTGATGGAGGGTGGGTAAACGGATTCGATTTCGGACGTCATAACATGTGCGAGATTGAGGAATCCATAGCAAAAGCAGGAATTGAATATATAGAACTGGGGTATCTTGATGCGGCTGCCGGAAGTCCCGAGGAGAGGTCCATGTACAGCTCATGGGAGGCTGTAAGGGATAATTTTGACGGCGCTCATCTTGGTGACAGAAAAATGCTCAGACTTGTTATGATAGATTACGGGAAATATCCGGCATCGGAGCTTCCGGAATTTGATGGAAATAAGGATATAGGTTTTGACGGCATAAGAGTCTGCTTTCATAAGAAGGATGAGAGAGGAGCACTGAAATTCGGGCGGGAAATACTGGACAAGGGTTATAAACTCTTTATACAGCCAATGGTCACAACCCGTTACAGCGATGATGAATTAAGAAGACTTATAGAGGATGTACAGATATGTCTTCCCGGAGTTTCTGCATTCTACATAGTTGACAGTTTTGGAATAATGGATGAGGAAGAGATAAGAAGACGTGTAAATGTCGCTGACAGCACTCTGAATCCCGAGATAGCGCTTGGACTCCATACACACGATAACAGGAGACTATGTTTTGAAAATGCCAGAGCTGCGGCAGAGCTTCCGCTGGCTGAGGAAAGAGACCTTATCATAGACAGCACACTCTCCGGACTGGGCAAGGGACCCGGAAATCTTTTCACTGAAGAGTTCACAGAATATCTTAATATGAACTTTGGAAAGAATTATGATATACCGCTTATCAGAAGGCTTGTAAAAGAGAAGATTCTCCATATGCGTGATAACTATACCTGGGGCTATAAGCAGCAGTATGAGCTCACGGCAAAGTACCACGCAACATCAACCTATGCGAGAACCCTCTGTGAGGATCATGGTTTTTCACTGGCTGAACTTGAGGAATTCCTAAGGTGTATGCCGGAGGACAAAAAGGATTCATTTAACAGAAAATTTGCTGAGGATTACGTGAATAAGCATAAGAAGTGATAAATGAGTATGTGGAGAAATGTATGAAAGTTTCAGTTGTCATTCCCGTATATAATGTTGAAAAATATATAGAGGACTGCCTCAGAAGCGTCATTAACCAGACATATACCGATCTTGAGATAATCTGTATCGATGATGCCGGAAATGATGGTTCCAAAGGTATAGTGAAGAAGTTTATGGCTTCGGATTCCCGTATAAAGCTTGTTGAAAATGATGCGAATATGGGGCTTGCCGCTGTAAGAAACCGTGGGCTTGAAATAGCTGAAGGAAGATATGTTTATTTTCTTGATTCCGATGATATGATCAAGGAAAATGCCATAGAGGAACTTTGTTCTCTGTCCGAAGCAGAAAATCTGGATGCATGTATCTTCGCTGCTGAATTCATTTATGATGACGTAAATATCGATGAAATGCAGAAGAAGGATCGTTCAAGATATAAAGGTTCTTATCCCTTTGTTCTTACCGGAAAAGAACTGTTCAAGGCATGGATGGAGGCCTGGGACTGGATGCCTTCACAGCCGAGGTATTTCTACAGAAGAGACTTTCTTGAAAAGAATAATATAAGGTTCATTGACGGAATACTGCACGAAGACGAAACATTTGCATTTGATGTATTGATGAATGCCGATAGAGTAAGAGTGTTGGATGAGGCATATTTCATCCGCCGTTTCAGAGCATCATCCATAATGAATACTGTACCTACCATGAGAAATGTAGAGGGCTGTGTAGAGATTCTCTGTCATGTGGATGATTATCTGGCCGGTTATGGCATGAGGCTGTTTGATGGTTCTGGTTTTTATAATGATGACGCTGAACTCATAGAAGGAATCAGATACTACGGCTCCAAGATTTTCAGGGATGTTATCAGGAAATACAGAGAGGTCCTTTATCATCATCTTCCGTGTGAACCGACCGGGAGGATAAAAAGCTCGCCTGAAAAGACAGCAATGTTTGAAAGGATTAAGAAGTTCTCCAGACTTGAAGTATTTGACTGTTCATCCCATTATCAGATACTGGTTGCTCTTATGAAAGCTATGACTGAGGGCTATTCCATAGATTTGATCTTAGAAGAGCATGGAATAAAGAACGCTTCGGACTTAGCCCCCAGACTCGCTTCAATGCTGCCTCAATATGTGGCGGGGGTATTCTTCTGCAGAGAGCATGAGGAAGTGGATCCTTATGAGGAGAAGAATGCGGCGGCCGATCCGCAGCTCGCGTTACTTGTGGAGGAGTGCGTTGAATGGGATCTGGGCGACAGGGTTGAAGCCCGCCTCAGAAAATATGACAGGATTAATGTATTCTGGGATCTGGGATTCCTTGGAACTTATCTTAATATTAAAGGGATTAATTATACACTGCATGAAGACAGCCTTAACTCATATAAGCATATAAAGGCTAACAGACCTAATTATGCATACATTTTTAATGAAGAGGAAAGAAATGCACATGAGGGGGTTGTACCTTTCGGTTATTCGCCTTATTGCGAAGCGGTTGAAGTAAATGATATATCAGGTATCGAGATACCTGTCGATAAAGTTAAGGTCAGGAGCCGTGAGGAAATGATGAACAGTCTCACGGATTATCAGAAGAAACTGATATTCGATGTATTTGTGGATACGGATCTTAATGTAAAACATTTAAATGAGCTTACATGCGGGACGGTTCTTATACTTACGGAACCATTCGCAGTTACCGGAAGGCTTAAGGATGAGGAAGTCCAGATCAGGCTTTATGAGGACCTGATAGCGAAATACGGAAAGGGAAAACGTGTCGTCATAAAGGCACATCCAAGGGATATACTGAACTATGGAAAACTCTTTCCGGGAGTTGATGTAATACCGAGACTGGTTCCCATGGAAGTTCTGAATTTTGATAAGGATTTTCATATAGATACTGCCGTAACTGTCACATCTTCCGCAATATACGGACTTCAGAATGCAGAAGAGAAGATATATCTCGGAGCAGAATATCTTGAGAGTTACAGGTAATGGGAAGAGTGGAGTCAGTATTCCTGAATTCAGTAATCCGGGTGATCGCTCAAGATATAAGTTGACAATATTTAATTATGATAGAGAAAATTTCAGGAAAGGAAAAGTAAATTCAATCACCATAAAATGGTTATTTGGATTATATGAGACAGAATGAAGATAGTTGGAATAATACCTGCCAGATACCAGTCATCACGTTTTCCTGGAAAACCCCTTGCTCTTATAAACGGTAAGCCAATGATATGGTGGGTTTATAAGCAGGCTTCCAGGGTTACTGAATTTGATGAACTGATGGTAGCTACAGACAGTGACAAAATCTATGATGCATGCAGGGAATATGACATAAATGTTGTAATGACAAAAGACACACATCCGACCGGGACAGACAGGCTCGGAGAGATTGCCGAAAAGTCGGATGCTGATTTCTTCGTCAATATTCAGGGCGACGAACCGCTTATCGAACCTGAGGTAATAAAGAGTATTGTAGATTATAAGATAGAGAATCCTGATGTTGACGTGATAAACACAATGACAGTTCTCAAAGAGAATCAGGATGTAAATGACATATCGATAGTAAAGGTTGCGGCAGCAAAGAATAAAGATATGCTTTATCTTTCAAGGTCACCAATTCCCAGATCGAAGAAGGGTGAAGAGGTCAGATACATGAGGCATCTCGGACTTTACGGTCTTTCAAGAGAGGCACTTCTTTTTTATTCCCATACAGAAAGAGGATTTCTTGAAAGTATAGAAGATGTAGAGATGCTCCGTTTTCTTGAAAACGGTTATCGCATCAAGATACTTGAAGTCGAGACAAAGAGTCTCGGAGTGGATAATCCGGAAGATATAGCAAAAGTTGAAAGTGTAATGAACGGAGTATAAGGGTAGCATGCCAAAAGTATCGATTTTGATTCCGGCGTATAATGTGGAAAACTACATAGAAGAATGCCTGGGCAGTGTGCTGGGACAGTCACTTCAGGATTTTGAGATAATATGCGTGGATGACTGCTCTACGGACAAAACTCCTGAAATCCTGAAAGAATACACCAGGACCGATAAAAGAATTACATATGCAAGGCATGTGCAGAACCTCGGTCAGTCAGCGGCACGTAACAGAGCACTTATGATGGCGAAGGGCGAATATGTTTATATGCTCGATGCAGATGACAGAATCGTTTCCGGAGCTCTGCAGGAACTTTATGATATATGCAGCGCCGATAAACTGGATGTTATAGGATTTGAGACGAGGAACTTCTCGGATGATCCTGCATTTGAGGAAAATGTCAGGATTAAGACTGTTTCATATGATGATACTGATATACTGGATGGAAGAGATGCTCTTACCTACTGTATGGAGCATGAAAGCTTTTCACTCAGCACACCTACATTTATGATGAGGAGAGAATATCTTATCACAAATGATATTCTGTTTACGGAAGGGATACTTCATGAAGATGTGGGATATATATTTGAGCTTCTGACAAGAGCTGACAGAGTAAGATTCCTTCACAGAATACTTTTTGAAAGGCGTATCCGTGCCAATTCCACCATGACAAAGGGCTTCACGTCAAAAAATATCGAAGGATATCTGAAGAACTTTTATAAATCATTTGAAATGGAAAATGAAATGAAGGATTATTTCTCCGAAAAGCCTTCATTTGAAAAAGCATACAGAAAATGGCAGAGAGATATCTTCGGAAGACTGAATCAGCTTTATGTGGCATCGGCAGATACCATATCCCTTGAAGAGGGTGGAAATGTAAATGAAGAGATACGACGCGCCTTTGAAATGGTGAAACTGATGCATTACAGAACAGCGCCTCTTGGGATTAAGGAATGCTATCTTACAGGAACCGGACAGTATACCGGGAGAGCTATTGAGGCTGTCGGTGCACAGGGGATAATCATAAGAGGAATCATAGTTCTTGAAAAGACTTCTGAGGCTTTTGCCGGATTCCCACTGTTAAAAGCTGAGGAAGCAGGTAAGAATATTCCTGTAGTGATCAGTGTTTCTAAATATTCGAGAGAAGAATATGAAGAAGCGTTAAAATCGGCGGGTATTACTGAATTGATTCAATTTGATTATTAAAAATCGCACAATCATGGCTTTGGTTATGATCCGGGCGGTGTTTTATGGACGATATTATGCTCAGAATTAAGAAGGAATGCACCGGATGCATGGCGTGTGTTAACAGCTGTCCTGCAGGTGCGATAAGTATAACTGAAAATGAATATGGCTTCCTGTTTCCGGTGATCGATGAGACAAGGTGTGTAAACTGCGGACTCTGCGAGAGGGTATGCCCCATAGATAAGCTTCCGGAAGGTAGTGCCCAGAAGGCTTTCAATGAAAGTGACAGGGAGAGAACATTTCCGGTTGAGGCATGGTCAATGTATCATAAGTCGTCTGAAGTGGTCGGAATTTCATCTTCCGGCGGCGCATTTTATGCTCTTGCAAAGAGTGTTCTGGATGAGGATGGCATAGTATATGGATGCTTTTTTGATATAAATGAAAAGCGGGCGCGTCTTGCGGATACGGACAGCATGCCTTTAGAGGCACTGCTTACCAGTAAATATGTGGAAAACTCTATCGGTGCGGATGGCTTCAGAAGAGTTGAAAAGGAGCTTTCCAAAGGGCGCAGGGTGCTTTTTTGCGGAACACCGTGTCACACGGCGGGACTGAAGTCCTATCTCAAACGGGATTATGAAAATCTTCTCCTGGTGGATTTTGCATGTGGTGGTGTTGCTGCACAGCCATATCTCAGTGATTATATTGAGAGACTTGAAAAGAAATATGATTCAAAGGTAAAAAGAATCTCATTTCGTGATAAATACTATGGATGGGGACAGTACTGTTTTCTGGCGGAATTTGAAAATGGAGAGATATACAGAAAAACTGCCATGGCAGATCCATACTTTTTCTCATTTCTCCGTTCATCGATGCAGAGACTGTCATGCCATGGATGTCATTTTTCAGATGACCATAAATCTGATATTTCACTTTCGGATTTCTGGAGATGTGACCACTTTGATGTGGATGGCAATGCGAGAAAAGGACTTTCTCTTGTTCTGGTTTTTTCAGAGAAGGGAAAGGCGGCACTTAGAGCTGTCAGTGATGTGATGCATATGGAGCAGCTTCCTGTAGATAAGGCATCATACCAGTTAAGTCCACGCTACTGTCCGGAGGAAAAGCTTTCTGAGATAGAAAGAGATATGAAGATGGCTTATCTCGACGGTGTAGAAGTATTAAGAAATAATCTTCTCACAAAGGAGCAGAGAGAGGCTTTTGATGAGAGACAGCGTATTATGGATGATCCTGTGCTTGCAGCAGAGAATCCGGATATTGTCGGAACAGGGCAGATTGTGCCTGTAAGATTTCAGTAGAAATGCTACAGTATACGAAGTATGTATAACAGATATACAGAAATACATGTGGCAGATAGTTGATGGGAGAATTTTATTTATGAAAGTCAAAAAGATAAATGCCGTTTTGGCACTTATATCTGTGTTATTACTTTTTACACATTCGATATATGAAGTATTCAGTTTTCTTGCATTTTACTATAATCCGATGGTTACATCTGCAATCGCTTTTACTCTGGCAAGCTTCATGATGCTGCACGCTGCTATTTCCATGACCGTGCTGGGCGTAAAACATGATGGAAATGCTTTGGATAAATATCCGAAGGAGAATATACGAACAATAATTCAAAGAGGTTCTGCATGCGGATTGTTATTAATTCTTCCGTTTCATATTAAGACCGGTGACTGGATATCATCCAAATTCGGTGGCTTCGGGTTTCTAGTGGTTCTGATTATTCTGGGTATTTTATTCTGGGCATTTACATTTATTCATATTGGTTCTTCCTTTACGAGAGCGCTTATTACTCTGGGAATTCTGAAATCAGTAAAAACTCAGAAAATACTGGACTGGATAATATGGATAATATGCGGAATCCTATTTATCATTTCATTATTTGTAATTATAAAAACACAGATCATACTCTTCAAAATGTGAGGTTGGCTTATGGGTAAGGTTTTGATAATAGGCTGTGGCATTTCCGGACTCAGTAGTGCTATATCACTTGCTGAAAAGGGGATAAAATCAGTCCTTGTTTCTCCATTTCCATCAGAAAGAGCCCAATCGGTTATGGCGGCCGGTGGGATAAATGCTGTGGATGATTGCCCTGATGGAGCTGATTCGGTAGAAAAACATATTTCGGACACAATAAAGGGCGGTTCATTTATAGCCGGGAAAGAAGCGGTAACAGGTCTCTGCAAAAGTGCAGCTTCTATAATTGATCAGCTTGAAAGAATGGGCATGGTTTTTACGAAAGATTCTGAAGGAAGATATGCAAAAAGAGCTTTTGGTGGACAGAGTTTTAATAGAACATGTTTTAGTGGGGCATCAACGGGAAAACAGATAGTTACTTCGTTGATTATGGAATGTCGTAAATATGAATCGGATGGGCTGATAGAACGGATGATGTGGACGGATTTTCATTCAGGTCTTATCAGGGATGGAAGGATTTACGGGGCACTTTTGTTCAGTGAGGCAACGAGAGAACTTTTTCCTGTATATGCAGATGCTGTAATAGTTGCCACCGGTGGCCAGAATACGCTGTTTGGAAAAACCACGGGGTCAACTACCTGTGACGGATATACTGCGGGGAAGCTGTTTACTCAGGGTGCAGAATTAAAGAATCTTGAATTCATTCAGTATCATCCGACGACAATTGAAACCGTCCATAAAAGGATGCTGATTTCTGAAGCGGCCCGTGGAGAGGGTGGACGACTTTTCTGCAATAAGGACGGGGACAGATTTTACTTTATGGAAGAAAAGTTTGGCCCGAAGGGAAATCTTATGCCCAGGGATGTGGTTTCAAGTTGTATGCATAAGCTTGGTACGCAGGTTTATCTTGACGTCAGTTTTCTTAAAAAAGATATAATAATGAACAGGCTTTACGAAGTCTATGATGTATGTAAAAAATATAGAAATATAGATATTACAAGGGAGCCGATTCCTGTTGAACCATCAATTCATTTCTTTATGGGTGGACTTGCGGTCAAAAACAATCATGAAACAAATATAGAAGGACTCTATGCAGTAGGTGAATGTGCGTCTATTTATCATGGAGCAAACCGTCTGGGAGGTAATTCGCTTCTGTCTGCAATATACGGAGGACAGGTGGCAGCTTCATCAATAAAAGAATCCTATTCGGCAGCTGCTCACTCCACTGCAGATTTTACTGAATATATCAAAGTGGAAAATGATAAATTTAAATCTGCCGGAAGAAACAGCAGCAAGTTTCCGGTTGCTTATATACGGGATATGGTTGCTGAAGATATGAATAGGAATCTTGGTATCGTGAGAGATGAGAAATCTCTCGAAGAAGGTATCAAAAATATGGATTACTATATGGATATTGCATCAAAGCTTAATTATGACAGCAATGTGCTTCCATATTTTAATTACAGTGTTCCGGGAATTCTAAATCTTGGCAAGGCGATACTTGTTTCTGCTCTGAGCAGAAAGGAAAGCCGTGGATCACATTTGAGAAGTGATTATCCGGGTATGGATGATGAGTATAAAGCCGCCTCAATAGTAAGCTATAACGATGGCAGATTTGATATTCGATATGATAAGGAAGGTAGTTACGAGAGATAGACATGATAGTAAAAATCAAGAGACAGTTATCACCTTTTTCAGAACCATATTGGGAAAGCTTTAAGTATGAAGGCCCTGATGATAATACTGTTGCGGGTGTATTGGACAGTTTGAATTACAGGGATGATATATATGATGTCGATGGTAAAGAAAGCAGAAGAATAAACTGGGAGTGTTCCTGCATGCAGGGACTGTGTGGGGGATGTGCAATGGTAATTAATTCTAAGCCCTCTTTAGCTTGTACAACTATGCTTTCTGAACTAAAGAGCAGAAAAAAACACTCAAAAGATGTATTTCAGCTAATACTCGAACCGCTGAGTAAATTTCCGGTCATATCGGATCTAGTGGTGGATAGAAGTGTGATTTTTGAAAAGCTTAAAAAGGCAGAGGTATTTCTGAAAAAATATGAGACGTCTTCTCCGAAAGAATATGAGCATCAGTATTCAGTGGCAAAATGCCTGAAATGTGGACTTTGCCTTGAGGTCTGCCCAAACTATGTACAGGGAGACCGATTCCTCGGGGCACCAATGGCAAATGACTGTTATCTTATTGCTTCGAAAAGCGGTAAGGATATTGATGCTATAAAGGAGTCTTATGGAGAACACTTTGCTGCAGGGTGTTCAAAATCATTATCATGTATGGATATATGTCCGATGAGAATTCCTACATTGTCATCCATGGCGAAAATGAACAGATTATAGAAAACAGTATTTTCCATTATACTATGAGTAGAATGACAAAAGATAAGTACTATGTTATTTTATACATGCAATCGGCAGCTAAATGTATTTACTTCACGTGGTCAGGCTGAAGGTCGCGGGTTCGAGTCCCGCCGGTCACCAGGGTGGCTGTAGCTCAGATGGTAGAGCATCAGAGTTAATGCATTGATATCGCCGGTTATGTTATACACAGCTATTGTCACTTACTTCATTTGGGTGGGCAGGTCCGATTCCTGCATCAGTGACAAAATATTCAGTGTAATTAGGAGAAAATAAATGAAGTACATTTATCTTGATTGTCTGTTTGACAGGCACTTTTTTGTTTCCGTTGGGGAAGATGAAGAAAATCAGTTTGAAACATTATTTGCACTGGCAAACCTTTTTAATATAAGGATTACATCAGGCGAGAAACTGGTCAGAAAGTATATGATCAAGTATGCTGCGTCATGCCTTGGCGAGAATGTTCCTGAACCTTTCTATAAAGGCTTTCCTGAGAGTGTAAGGAAACTGACTCCTGAGAAACTGCTTTTCGATCAGCTGGTACATTATTCCATAACTTATGGCTTTGGAGATTTTTCAGAGGCAGGTCATTCGCTTTTTGAGGAGAATTTTGAAAGAACAGCATTTAAAGAAAATGCTGATATAAAAGATTTTAAGATTATAACTGAAGCTGAAGCAGTGTCTATGCTTGCGGAGATTGTGAATAATCTTCTGGCAGGAAGCAGACCTCTCAGTGAATCCCAGTATAATCTTGTCAGAGAATATATAGCGGATTATGATTTTTTACCTGAAGATATCGCTTCGAAGAATACTGCAGTAAAGCTTCTGATGGATACGAGAGATGTAAGATTTGCGGATTATCTTTCTATGTCAGATGTTATAAAGCTTGTAGATGAGATTAATTTTGCGGTATACGAAAATCAGAATATAAAGAAACTGAATCTTAAGAATCAGGACAGAAAGTTTATAACAAATATTATAAACAGGATATTTGACTCCGGAAGAGTAGATATCAGAAACTGTTTTGAGAAGAAGAAACTGTGGAGCGGACTGCTTCATCATCTGCATTACAGAGCAAAAAACGATCTGGCGGTTTACTTTGTAAATGCTATGAGAGGTAACGGGAATCAGTCTGTTTATGCTGAATTTGAAAAGGCTATGACTGAGAAGAATATAAAGAGTGCAGTCGACAGCCTGAAGTCCGGTAAGGGCTCTGCAGCAGTTCTCAGAAATCTGAATTATATCATCAGCAGATGTGAGACAACCGCTGATCTTGAATATGTTCTGGATAGTATTGCTACCCAAAATGTGATCGTTATGCTTCAGCTGCTGATTCAGTATTCTCAGTACAAGAAAGGCAGCAAGCCAAGGACATTTAAATTCACAAAATATAACATGATGAAGGTTCATTCGGAGACCATTGCCGAACAGAAGAAGAGAAGATCATATATATCCGAAGGTCAGGCAAATATGCTGGCTGAAAGAATCAGAGAGAACCTTAAGAAGGTACTGAAAGACAGACTCGGAAAGGTTTACATTGATCCCGATATGGCAAATTATGCACTTCCTCTCCAGGAAACAACTTCTCAGGGCGGATTTGGAGTACTTCCAAAGGGCTCCAGGCTGAAGCTTCCTGAAACCAAGAAGCTGCGGGCTTTTACATATTGGGAAAAAGTGAATGATATCGATCTGTCAGTGTTCGGAATAGAAGATAGCGGCAGAAGGACAGAATTCTCATGGAGGACCATGGCCGGAAATCAGTCAGATGCAATAACTTATTCCGGCGATGAAACCAGCGGATATAACGGTGGCTCCGAGTATTTTGACCTTGATATGGATAAGATAAGAAAACTCTATCCTGAGATGCATTATATGATATTCTTTGACAATGTCTTCTCAAGACTTCCATTCAGTGAATGCTACTGTAAGGCAGGATACATGATGAGAGATATACTGGATTCCGGTGCTGTATATGAACCGAAAACAGTTAAGTCCGCATTTATGATAAATGCGGAGAGTACATTTGCATATCTCTTCGGAATAGATCTAAAAACAAATGAATTCATATGGCTGAATCTGGCAATGAACAGCAACAATGCAGTTGCCGGCTCGGCCGATATGAAGTTTGTAACAGATTACTTCGGACTTACAGACATCATAAATGTATATACATTTTTTGAAATGATGGCTTCGGAAGTGGTTACAGATATATCAGATGCAGAAATAATCGTCACAGATAAGAACGTTGAAGCACTTGATGGGCAACAGCTCATACGGGAGTATGACGTCGAAAAGATAATGGCGTATATGAACGCATAAGAATAGAACATAGCAAAACCCCGGATGTCGGTTGATTAAAAGATCGGCATCCGGGGTTCTTTTTAATTCGGATTTGAATACTTGGCCAGTTCGGCAGACAAACGCTTAATCTCAGCGTCCTTTTCGGAAATAAGTATATCCTGCTCGGATATAATCTTATTTTTCTCGGCTATTACTCCATCCATTTCTTCTATCTGATTAATTTTTTCTTCTAAAGCGTCGAGATATTCATCAATTTCAAGAGTGAGTGATTCATCGTGCATTCCTATCATCTCCTTAAATTCATCATAATAACGATATAAATGTTTAAACAGTCTTTTCGTTAGATTTACAAGGATGTCTCTGTCTACCCAGGTGATATTTCCTGCTTCAAAACTGTTTTCGATTGTCGTCATTATATCATTTTCATATATTTCTCTCAACTGTGAAATGTTTTCTTTGGTTCTTGCTTTTCCGATACTTTTACGAAGTTTGATCAGCTTAAACGGTAAAAGAATAATCATATTTTTCTCTTTGATAGAATTGATACTTTCTTCCTGAAAATTGATTACCGGAATGCTGTAATCAACAATAGTATCAATATCAAATACGAGCTGTACTTTGTATTCCTTTGGAACATTTGAAATAAATTCTTCTGAATCATCATTAGTTCCATGATCGTTAAGATAAATGACTTTCTGCTTAGGGAAGTTTAGCCTCGTTGTTTTGGTATCTTCAAATGGGATAGGAATGCATTCCCAGGTCCTAAGGGCATGCTTATATCCATATTCCACCATTCTGAGAACTATTTGTTCATCCTCATACATTTGTGCCTCAATATGGTATGAGTCTTTACCGTTTACGGTGATAATGGTATCAGCGAGAGTCTTCTTTAATTTATCATCTACAAATTCTGTCCAGTTATATGTGATTTTTGAATTCTCGGAATAGGATGTGCCAAAGTTCCCGTTGATGAAACCTATAACTGCTTTATTGGACAAAGTTAGAATTCTTTTAAACATACGGTCATAAAAATCATGTGGATCTTGCACAGGTTCTTTATTTAGTTTTTCGGCCAATAAAAATTACCTCCTAAAATGAATTTGCACCGGTACGTTTAAAGACTATCACAGATTAAGGGTAATGGCAAATAGCCCGGTAACAGCATTATGTTACCATTATGAGAGTAAATGCTACAAACAATAGCATTTTGCAAAGATTGTTAATATATTGGTCAAATGGTGTTCATAAATTTGGAAATCTCATATTTGAAGTTCAGAGGAATGAATAAAAGCTGAAAGAAAAGTTTGGTGAATTTGACGGAGAAGATTTAAAAAAAGAAGAAAAATAGAGTTGTTATGTTAACTATAATTAATTAGGCAATAAAAACCGGCTATAGAATAACATCTAAGCCAGTTGAATTATAACTATTAAATTATAATCGTTGGTCGTCATCATTTGGAATATAAACAACAATATCACCTATACCGCATTTAAGAATGTAGCATAAATCATTGATAGTGGTAGTAGTCAGAGGTTTATTCTTACGGAGTTTGTCAATGGTGGAGCTGGATATATGATATTTATATATAAGCGTATATGTAGTTTCTTTGGATTTCCTGAGAGTTTCCCAGAATGGAGCATAGCTTATCATGTAGATGGTACCTTTGTATATGAATTTTTCAGATAGATTCAATATACAATATGATTGAGAAAATGATTATAGTCGAAATAACGACTATTGGTTATATAGATTTTTATAGTTCTTTCTTTTTCGAATGTAAGAATCGGATGGCAGTTTGCGTAATCTGCAGGAAAAGTTGATTGACATAGTCGCAAAAACGACTATAATTTAATTAGATATTTTGTGAATATTACATAATATTTGCATGTACGAGTATCGATGTAAATATTTGGCAAAACAGGGGAAACCTTGTGACGCAAAGCTATAGGGTCTGAATACTTTAGTATCTAAAGCAGTATGACAGCCAGTTGTTGTATTTGAGCGTTTAGATTTCGGGCTAAACGCTGTTTTTTTGTTTTATGGGGGTTATCTTGATTACATTTGAACTTTTTACCGACAAAGGAAATAGAGAAATAAATGAGGATAGTATAGGAGCTACCGAACATGATGGTAGTTACTTGTTTGCCTTGGCTGATGGTCTTGGAGGACACGGAAAAGGTGAAGTGGCTTCAGCAATTGCTGTGAATACGGCTATGGCTATTTTTACTGAAAACTATAACTCGGATTTTATTTCATCAAGCATGAACGCTATACAGGATGAAATACTGAAAAGACAGCAGGAATCATTTAGTTATGCTGACATGAAAACTACTATGGTGTCACTTACTATAGATAGCTCAGGGAAGGCAAGATGGGGACATATCGGAGATAGCCGTTTGTATCATTTTAGGAAAACTCGACTGAAAGAACGTACTCTTGATCATAGCGTACCTCAGATGCTTGTTTCGATTGGTGAGATAAAGGAAAAGGATATACGCCATCATGAAGATCGAAACAGACTGTTACGTGTACTGGGTACACCATGGAATGATAAGAGCTTTGAACTCTCATCTGATGTTCAGCTTAAAAAAGATGATTCCTTTTTATTATGTTCTGATGGCTTTTGGGAATTCATTGATGAAAAAACTATGATACAGTTCCTCAAAAAATCCAAGACAGTAAATGAGTGGATGACCTTGATGGTTGAAGAAGTAAAGAAGAATGGTCAAGGCAGTAATATGGATAATAATTCGGCAATTGCCGTATGGGTGAGAGCATAATGAAAAGACGTTGTCTCAATTGTATGAAAGAATTTAATATTCCGGAAGGCTTTGAAGCTGATTCTAATTGCTGCCCACACTGTGGATTTGTTGAGAATACAAAACCGCGTATTATTAATCATCTTTATCCAGGCACCGTATTGCAGGATAGATACATTATAGGTGTTGTTATAGGTTCCGGAGGCTTTGGTGTTACTTATAAGGCGTGGGACACAAATCTAGGTATAACAGTTGCAATAAAAGAACACTTTCCGTCCGGAGTTGTACAGAGAACTCCGGGAACAAAGCTTGTAATTGTTACAAATAAGAAGCAGGAGTACAGAGAGGGTTTAAACCGATTTCTTGATGAAGCAAGAACGCTTGCAAAGTTTAATACTGTCCCGGAAATTGTTAGAGCGGAAAACTATTTTGAAGAGAACAATACTGCCTATCTTGTAATGGAATATCTGGACGGTGTTTCGTTAAAAGAGTATCTTCTGGACGGAAACCTCATTGAAGTAAAGGATATAGAACAGATATTCTATCCTGTTATGAATGCATTGGAGAGTATTCATAAAGAGGGCATAGTACATAGAGATATCAGCCCGGATAATATCTTTATCTGTAATGACGGAAAGATTAAAGTCATAGATTTTGGAGCGGCAAGGCTATCAGATGAGGAAAAAGAACTTACAAGATCTATAGTTCTTAAGCCTGGGTTTGCACCTGCAGAGCAGTATGCTTCTAAAAGCAAGCAGGGACCATGGACTGATGTATATGCGCTATCAGCTACAATATACAGATCAGTAACGGGAGAAACTCCGGAGGAATCCACCAGTAGGGTTGTAGAAGATAATGTGCTTGCACCTAATGAAATCAAACCTGAGATATCCGAGAATTTAAGCAATGCAATCATGAAGGGTATGGCTATAGATGCGCGAATTCGCTATAGAACGATAGACGAGATGCGAAAAGCTATAGGTGGAGACGTAAAAGTTAATAATCCTGAAGATGAACTTAAAAAAAGAAAGATGATAAGAATTATCAGCATATCAGCTGTTGCCGTGCTATTGCTTGCTGCTGCTGGTATTGTTTTCTATCGATACAGAAGTATGAAAAAAGCTGTTGATCTTGAAGCTGCTGTAATTACTATCTGGGCATTTGCTGAAGACGAAGAAGCCGCAACAAAAAAAGAACAGACTATCAAAAATATGTTTGCGGAATTTGAAGATGAATATTCTGATAATGGTGTAAGTTTAGAGATAAAGGTTTTTACAGCTGATGAGTATTATGATGAATTGGCAAAGGTTTCAGGAACTGCGGATATGCCGGATTTGTTTGAATCCACAGGGGCATCTGAGGAAATATTGAATGGGGCTGAAAAAATAGGTGATGAGGCATTTAAATTCATCAAAATCAATCAAACTCTTTTCCCGGATGAGATGAATTCATTCAAGGATGAGAAAAGACTTCCGACAGGTTTCTATGTGCCGGTAGTATATGTTCGTAGAGGTAATAACGTTGATATAGATAACGTAGTAGTTTCGTCTATTGATGAATTAAATAACTATCATGTTGATAGTAAATATATCGACCTAACAGCAGGGACTCTTGGCGTAGGAGAGGCATCTCTTGCAGATGATAATAAAACTGATGAAAAAGCATATTCAGATTTTGTTGATGGAGATGTGAGTTATTATCTTGCTTCAACGAATGAGTTCGTTGATTTTAAAAATGATGTAGCCGGAAGGTTTGAGATGAGGCCTTATGGCTGTGACAGCATTAAAGGGTGTTTTTCAGATTATTACAGCATAAATGCCAGTTCGCCGAATAGTGAAAAGAGAGCAGCGAGAGTGGCACTTAGCTATATGCTTACTCAAAGTGCTCAGGATGAGGAACATATAACTTCAAAAAACTCGATTCCACTTAACAGTAATTCATTTGATGAGATGATCAACAGTAATGTTCAGTATGAAATAATAAAGGACTATTTAGATAAGCTTGAGATAAAGGAATAGAAGGAAATTGACTATGGCAAAAAAACTATGCCTCGGCTGCATGTGTGAATTTGATGATAAGCTGAATATATGTCCTGAATGTAGTTATGTTGTGGGGACAAAAGCAAAGGAAACTTACCACCTTTCACCGGGAACTGTAATTGGCGAAAAGTACATAGTTGGAAAAGCTATAGGTTTTGGTGGCTTTGGTATTACTTATATAGGGTATAATTTTGCCCTTAGTAAAAAAGTGGCTATCAAGGAGTATCTTCCGAATGAATTTGCAACAAGGTGTGAAGGGGAGAATACTGTTACTGTTTTTACAAATGTTGAAAAAGAAGAGCAGTATGAAAGCGGACTCAATAAGTTTATTGATGAAGCAAAAAGATTGGCAAAATACAGCGATGTTCCAAATGTAGTAACAATCTTTGACAGCTTTATTGAGAATAACACTGCATATATTGTTATGGAATATCTTGAGGGGGAAACTCTTAGTGAAAAGCTGAGAAAAGAAAAAACAATAAGCTGTGATGAAGCGCTTAATTATATGATTCCTGTTCTTGAATCGCTTGAAGTGTTACATAAGGATGACATGATTCACAGGGATATAGCACCTGATAATATATTTATAACCAATGATAATAAGGTGAAACTTATAGATTTCGGCGCGGCAAGGTATGCAACATCAACGCATAGTAAAAGTCTTTCAGTAATAATCAAGGAAGGCTATGCACCGCCTGAACAATATAGGAGTAAAGGTGATCAAGGTCCGTGGACTGATGTATATGCATGTGCTGCTACACTTTACAGAATGATTACAGGAGTTAAGCCGGAGGAATCCATCAACAGAATGGAAAAGGATACTCTTGTAAAACCATCAAAGCTGGGAGTCGACATTTCGAAAAATATTGAAATAGCATTGATGAATGCACTTAATCTTAAGATTGAGGATAGAACGGAATCTGCAGAAAGATTTAAAAATGAGTTGCTTTCAGAAGATAAGGTTACAATTAGGAAGAACACACTAAAGAAATTGGATATAGGTCAGTGGCCGCTCTGGTTTAAAGTGAGCAGTAGTTTGGCTGCTGCAGCCATTGTTCTTGTTTCTGTGCTTATGGCAACAGGGGTGATTAGCGTTAATCCTGTGGAATGGGTTGCCGGAATAGGTAAATCCAGAGTCCCATTGGTTGTCAATACTGACTTGGCTTATGCAGAAGAGAAAATATCAGGTTCCAATATGATTATGCAGATTACTGATAAAGTGTATTCGGATGAAACACCAAAGGATCTGATACTAGCACAGAGTATTGAAGATGGTACGATTATTGATAATGAAGGTGTTGTTCTCGAGGTTGTTGTAAGTGCGGGCGGAGAGACAATATACATGCCGGATTTTGTGGGCATAAAGAAGGAAGAAGCCTTCAAAGAATTGAAGGGGTCAGGGGTTTATTATCAGGAGACCGAGAAAAAAGAGAGTGAGATAGCTCCTGAATGCATTATAGAGCAAGATATAAAACCAGGTAAAGAAACAGAAAAAGGAAGTAATGTCAGATTTGTTATCTCTTCCGGAAACAATTCATACGATAAGACTAAGTACACTACAGTGCCCGATTTGGTTGATATAAGCTGGGCAGATGGAAGAAAAGCTATAGCTGAAAAGAAACTCTACATTTTTATTGAAAAAAGAGAATACAACGATACAGTTCCGGAAGGAATGGTAATCTCTCAGAGTATTGAAAAAGGAAAAAAGGTTAAGGAAGGTACTGAAGTAGGAGTTGTAGTAAGTTTAGGCATTACGAAATACAGAGTTCCGGATGTACAGTACAAAGACTATTCGGATGCAAAGACTTTACTTGGTGATGCAAAGCTGAATGTAACTGTAGAGTGGGAAGATAGTAAAACTGTCGCAAAAGACAAAGTAATAAGACAGAGCATAGAGCCGGGAACTGAAGTGGAAGCGGGAACAGCTATAACTATTTATGTTTCAAAGGGCAATCCTGACATTAAAGAAACAACAGAGGACAGGACAACAGGACCTGTAGCTGATGAATCCGGAAATGATAATTCGTCTGGTGGAAATAATCAGCAGACCGAGGCAAAAAATACTAAGACAAATCAGGACCAAAGTAAGAAACCTGAAGCTGATCAGAAACCCAAAGAGACCAATACAACATCCGGAAAGCCGGCAGGGAATGATAATAAGACGAATACAGATGAAGGTAAGGTGACAGTGCCGAGTGTGGTAGGCATGGATTTCGCAAGCGCAAAAGCCACCATAGAAAGTTTTGGCTTAAAATGCGCTCAGGGAAGTATGTATTCCTCTCCGGGACGTTCTGATAATTCTGTTTTGAGGCAGAGTATAACTGCCGGTTCGAAGACGGATAAGAATTCTACGGTTATTCTGGATGTGTGTTCAAATCAGCTGGAATATAGGTATTTTCGGAAGACAAAGAATAAGGTTTGGGTTGATACTGAGACAAAAATCACATCACCTAGTGACCCGCCACCGGAAAGTGAAGGGTGGCGATTAAGCTCTACAGGTGTGGACGAAGATGGGAATGATTTTTATATCTGGAATCGGGATATTTTTGATTACACTGAAGTTGAAGAAGAGGTAAGTGAGGCAGAATACATAGGTGGCGTGAATAACATCAGTGATACTGTTTCTTATTACAAAAAAGAGATTGGATATCGGTATCCATCATTTTGAATATAGCTTAAAGGAAGGAGTGAATGGAAATGGCAAAGAAATTATGCATGGGATGTATGTGTGAATATGATGATAAGTTTAGTATTTGCCCTTCCTGTGGATATATAGAGGGAACCAAGGCAAAAGAAGATTATCACCTTGCACCAGGATCAGTTATTGGTGAAAAGTATATAGTTGGGCGCGCTATAGGTTTTGGTGGATTTGGAATTACCTATATAGGATTTGATTATGCTCTTGAACGAAAGGTAGCTATAAAGGAATACCTTCCAAATGAGTTTGCTACAAGATGTCAAGGAGAGAATACAGTAACAGTTTTTACTAATGTAGAAAAAGAGGAACAATTTGCAAGCGGACTTAATAAATTCTCAGAGGAAGCCAGCAGGCTGAAAAAATTCGATAAAGTTCCCAATGTAGTAACAGTTTTTGATACTTTTAAAGAGAATAATACAGCATACATCGTTATGGAATATCTTGAAGGGGAAACGCTCAGTGAAAAGCTAAGAAGAGAAAAAAAGATTAGTTATCCTGAAGCTCTGAATTATATAGTTCCTATCCTTGATTCTTTAGAAGTTTTACATAAGGATAATATGATTCACAGAGATATTGCTCCAGACAACATATTTGTGACTAAAGATAATAAGGTAAAGCTTATTGATTTTGGTGCAGCAAGGTATGCTTCTTCCACGCATAGCAAGAGTCTCTCTGTAATTGTTAAAGAGGGATATGCACCACCGGAGCAGTATAGAAGCAGGGGCGATCAGGGACCGTGGACAGATGTTTATGCATGTGCAGCGACCATGTATAGAATGATTACAGGAGTTAAGCCCGAAGAGTCTATCAACAGAATGGAGAAGGATACCCTTGTAAAACCATCAAAGCTTGGGGCTGATATTCCCAAGAATGCAGAAATTGCCTTGATGAATGCTTTGAACCTGAAGATTGAGGATAGAACTGAATCAGCTAAAGCTTTTAGAGAGGAACTTCTTTCAGAAGGAGAAGTAGCTAGAAGAAAGGTTACTTTAAAGAAGCTGGATATAGGTAAATGGCCTATTTGGGCAAAAATCAGTAGTGGTGCTGCTGCAGCCGCAATCCTGCTTGTTGCATCACTTATGATAACAGGTGTTATAAGCTTTAATCCAAAGGACTGGGTAACAGGCATAGGAAAAACGAGAGTACCTTTGGTAGTAAATACGAATCTAAGTTATGCGGAGAGTAGAATATCTGATGCAAATATGATAATGCAGATTACAGATAAGCTTAATTCTGATGAAATACCAAAGGATCTTATTTTGTCTCAAAGTATTGAGGATGGCACGGTTGTCAATGAAAAAGGAACTGTTCTGGAAGTAGTAGTCAGTGCCGGAGGTGAAATAGTATATATGCCGGATTACGAAGGTATGAAGGCGTCAGAAGTATATAAAGAGCTTGAAGAATATGGGGTTTATTTTCAAGAGAAGGAACAACAGGAAAGCGAAATAGCCCCAGGATGTATTATAAAACAGGATATAGAACCGGGAACAGAAACAGAAAAGGGAAGTAATATCAATTTTGTTATTTCCTCAGGAATGAGTAAGTACGACATGTCAAAGAGCACAGAAGTACCGGATATTGTCGGCAAGAATTGGAAGGATAGCAGAAAAGCTATAGCTGATAATAAACTATATATTTACATCGTAAAGAAAGAATATAGCGACACAGTTCCTGAAGGGCAGATAATCTCTCAGAATGTCGAGGCAGGTAAGAATGTTAAGCAGGGAACAGAAATAGGTATTGTCTTAAGCCTTGGTATTACAAAAGTCAGAGTTCCTGATGTACAGTATAAGGATTTTAAAGATGCTGAGCAGTTATTATCTAATGCAAAGCTAAATGTTAACACAATCAGGGAGGATAGTGATACTGTAGCGAGAAATAGAGTTATAAGGCAGGATATCGCTTCGGGAACAGAGGTTGATGCATATACTGTTGTTACAATATATGTTTCAAATGGAAATCCTAATGTTAATGTTCGAGAAGACGTTTCAAATAATAATAACTCTACTGAGGTAGCGGTGAATAATGATACAGCTAAGACTAATACCGAACAACAAGAAGCAGGAAATGAGCAACCGAAAGAGCAAGCTAATAATACTCAAAAAAAGACAGAACAGCCTAAGGAAACAAAAGAACAACCTCCAAAAGAAGAAGATACTAAAACAAAAGAACCAGAACCTGAACTAGAGCCTGAAACCCAGGCTATTGAAGATAATCGCCCTACTGTTCCGGATGTGACTCATAAGAATGTAACATCAAGTTTATCAGAGTTAAAAGGGTTTAATGTTGAGAAGGTTTATAGGTCTTCAAGTACATACAGTGACGGAACAATATTGTATCAGAATCCATCTTCTGGAGTAAAGGTTAACGAAGGCAGTACATTGGTGCTTTATGTTGTGGATAATAGCAGTCATAAAGAATATAGATATAGAATGAAAAAACCTCGTACAGTTACTACTACAACATCAACGAAAAATGCTCCTGAAGGATATACATATGTGAGAGAAGAATCGAATACAACTTATGGTAATTGGGGAGGATGGAGTTCATGGAGTACTAATCCGGTTTCCGAATCAAATACAAGAAAAGTGGAAACGACTACAGGATATTTGATGGGAAGATGGAAGTCAGGTGACAGATGGGATCCTTATAATTTTGGCGCAGGGGTTGAAAACTGTTGGGTTCCTGTGTCTGAAATGGCTCGAACGTATGAATATGATTATAAGTTAAGTAATATAGGTGCTTCTGGTGAGGTATATTACATATCCTATTATGGAAGTAACGGATTAATACATCCATTTTTTCACAATGTCAGATATAGTGATGGTGGTTATGCTTGGGTGGAAACAACACCTATGTATAGATATTGTGATAGAAGTGAAAATGTAAATACAACTTATTACTGGTCGAAAACTGTGTATGATATTGATTCATCAGCTAGCTGGAGTAATTGGAGCAGAACTATGCCAACTGGAGATGATAAAGAAATAGAAACTCAGACAGTGCAGGATTATCCTAAATATCCTTAGTAATACATTTACAAGAATGGAATAAAGTATGGCAATTATTAAATGTAAAAACAATCTTCATTTCTATGATGATGGACGATATGATGAGTGCCCTCACTGTAAGTCAATGATTCTCAGTGATGATGGAACCCAGACCATGACAGTTAGAGAAAAAGACAGAAGTGAGGAGGTACTCGAGTCTGTTAATATTCTCAGACAAAAGATTCATTTGGAAGATGTGGTTGATAAGGATAAAACAATTGCTTATCGCGCAAATGAGAAGAATGAAGATTTTGTTACAGGCTGGTTGGTTTGTGTAGAAGGACCGGAGAGAGGACGGGATTATAGATTATTTCACGGTGTTAATCGTATTGGAAGATCAGCCGGTGAGGATATTTCTATAGTCGAGGATATGACAATATCCCGAACAAGTATGTGCTCTGTCGTATACGATATCAGAGGTAATGACTTCTATCTGGTTCCTGAAGCCGGTAGCATGGTTTATCTGAATGGCAAGCATATATCATCGCCGGAAGGAATTAAAACAGGGGATATCATAAAACTAGGAAAAAGCGCTTTTGAGTTTATAGCTTTTTGTCGTGACAGCAGAAAATGGGAGTAAGACGGGGGAATAATATGATGAGAAAATCCAGACATAAGAGTATTAAGAGATTAGTAGCTATATTATTGACGTTTGTACTGACTATCTCATTTTCGTTCAATTATGGTGTTATTGGGTCATGTGCGAGAGAAAATGATAAGATCTGTATTTTAGATAATTTAGATGAACCAGGAGATACACCAGGAGATACAACAGGAGATACAACAGGAGATACACCAGGAGATACAACAGGAGATACAACAGGAGATACAACAGGAGATACAACAGGAGATACACCAGGAGATACAACAGGAGATACAACGGGAGATACAACGGGAGATACAACAGGAGATACAACGGGAGATACAACAGGAGATACAACGGGAGATATAACAGGAGATACAGCTGGAGATAAAAAAGATGACTCACCGACTTTTCCTAAATATCAGGGAGGTACTGTTGTTGATCGGGGGGAATCGGTATATATAGGAAGTGATTCTGACTCAGAAGATACTACTAAGAAGGATGGCAATTCTTCTGATAAATCAGACAATAATCAGTCGAGCAAAACAGATGAAAATGCTGAAAATAAAGGGGATGCAAATAATGATGGAACTGGCAGAAATAGTAATGCTGGGAACAATGATTCGGTGAAAACAAATACAACTAATGTGACTGAACTGGATGAAGAAGAGCCGGATGAAGAACCACCTGTAGTGCAGGAAACAGCTAAAGGTTCGAGAATAGAACAATTGAAAATCATTAAGCCATATGTTGAGGCTATCTTCTATCCGGGAGCAAGTAATTCATTAGAATCCGCATATGCAAAACTAGGGTCAGAAAAAGAACAATTGTACTCTGTTGAGGAAGAGGATGGAAAGAAAACTATTTATGCTAAGCCTCAGTTATGGAAAGAAACCGGACGTGGAATCAATTATGTTCTTTTAATTGATATTTCTACATCTGTTAGAGAAGACGATTTTATAAAAGCTAAAGAAATGATTATACAGTTTGGTCACGAGATAGATGACGAAGATACTGTTACTTTGATTTCTTTTGGAAAGGATATTGAAACTGTATTTGATAAAGTAAACAGAGATGAGTTTATAGGTCATGAAGATGAAATTAACGGTATTGAACGAAAATCTGATGATACAGCCTTAGCGGATACAATCAGAAAGGTTGTCGATGAATACAGGGATGATAGAGATGTTGAACAGTCGGATTCTTTAAACGATGTTTTTGGAGATAGAAACGTTATTATAGCTTTTACAGATGCAATTGACGATCTGGATTATGCACAAGGTACAACAAAAGAAACCCTAAAAGAATCCCTGCTAGAGACAAATATTCCGCTTTATATCATACAGCAGGAAACGGTTGAAACAGATAGAACTAAAAGTGATGACAGAAAGAATATAAGTGATATTGTTCGGGCATCAGGTGGTACTTGGAATGAGATAGACAACATTAGTGTTGATTCGTATGTTAATGATTTTAATTCGGCATATGTTGTACAATTTATGGCTAAAAACAATAAGGAAAGCGGAGAAGAAAAAGAAATTGATCTTTGTTTCTATGATGGAAATGAATGGCAGAGAGTAGAAAATACAAAGAAAGCAATTGAAAATCGACATATTCCTGACAATGATAGACCGGAAATTGTTGGAGAACCTCAAAAAACAGGTGATAAATCAATAACTATAACATTTTCAGAAAGTGTATTAGGAGCAACTAATGCCTCATCTTACAAAATAACCGATGCCAGAGGTAGTGCTGTATCAATACTTAATGCTTCACTTGCAGGGAAACACAATGATAGAATTGTCCTCCAGACGGATGAAGTATTATATGGAGAAGAATACAAGATTGAAATTATAGGCGAAGGTATAACTGATAACTCAGAAGAAGCAAATGAGCTTCAGGATGCTTCATTTACCGTAACATTTGAAGGACCGGAATATGTCGAGCCAAAGATTAGCTTCTTCCAGAAATATTGGTGGATAGTGTTAATTGTCTTCATTCTTATCGTAGTTGCTATCCTATTGATAATTTTCAACACTATTAATAAGAGAAAGGGACTTGTTAAAATTGATGACAAGCTTACATTTGTAGATAACACAGATGTAAAGCAACATATAGTAATCAAGAAAGAGGAAGGCAAGAAGCTTTACTTTGATTTTAAGTCCGGTAACAAAACTGTTAACACACGTACAGTAAGTGTGAATGGCAGCATTATAGTAGGAAGATCCAATATTTGTGATTTATATATTGATGATGATACTCTTTCAAGACAGCATTTTGCAATAGAGTACGATGGAGAGAGCTTCTATATTCAGGATCTTGAAACTACGAATGGAACATTCCTTAACGGTGTTCGTATGAAGCATAAGAGAAGACTTGAACAAAATGACAGGATTAAAGCTGGTGCTTTGGAATTAGTTGTTAGGTGGTGATTTTATGGGAGATATCCCAGGAATCTTAAGAGAAGGAACAGTTCTCGATAACCGGTATACCATAGAAGGTATGCTCGGAAAAGGGGGCTTTGGAATTACATATCAGGTTTATGATGGAAGAAAAGGCGAAAGAAAAGCAATCAAAGAGCTTTTTCCGGATGGAATAGTTACTCGTGCTCCCAATGGGATAACAGTACTGCCACTATCGGATAAAGACTATGCAATCATGAATCATAGTAAAGACAGGTTTTTGGAGGAAGCAGATGCTCTGCAGAGTCTTCAGCATGTTGAAGGTGTAGTGTCTGTATTTGATTTTTTTGAACAGAACTCAACCTGCTATTTTGTAATGGAGTTTCTTGACGGTGTTAGTCTGTATTCCATTTTAAAGAATAATGGAAAACTTCCTTGGGGATTTGTATCTAAGGTTATTTCATCTGTAGGAAACACTCTAATTCAGGTACATAGTAAGAATTATTTTCACCGCGATATTAGTCCGGATAATATTTTCATAACGGCTGATCATAAGGTGAAACTTATAGATTTTGGAAATGCAAAAAGTCTTACCAGACGTAATGGTGAGGGATTATCAGTTTTTTTAAAACAGAAATACGCACCCCTTGAACAGTATTACTCCAAAGGTGTTCAGGGAACGTTTACGGATGTATATTCTCTTGCCTGTGTTATGTATTACTGTCTTACAGGTAATTTTGTACCTGACGCCATGTCGAGGGTAAATGGTACAACCTATAAACCTTTATCAAGTTATGGATATGCAACAACGGTTTCCGATGCTTTGGACAGGGCACTTGAAATAAATGCAAAAAACAGAACGAAAACAATGCAGGAGTTTCTTCGTGAAACAGGATTGGACAGAATAATTGACGAGGCAAAAACAGGTACTACAGATACTGGACAGAATGGTGGCGGAGGAAAGACAGGTACAGCAGGCGCCAGACACACTGGAACCGAAAAGGTTCAACTTGAGGTAGTGATAGATGGATGGAACTCCTATTACTATATTCCTGCTAACAAATGCATAGTTTTAGGCAGAAGCAGGTCACAGAGTAATATTCAGATTGATGAACAAAGAGTAAGTAAGAAGCATTGTGAAATCTTTTATGACAGTCTTACAAAAAAAGTTGTAGTTATTGACTATTCTAAAAATGGAACGGCAGTTGATGGTCGATTACTGGAAAAAGAAACTCCTGAACAAATTGAACTTGGAAAAAGGATATATTTGGGCAGCGAATTTTGTTACGTGAGGGTAGAGAAAATCCGATGATAAATAAAAAATCAAAAAAACAATTTGTAAATGATAATCAGCTGCCAAAAGAGGATCGTACAATAAGACTTGATACTGATGAAGATCCTGAACTTGAGGAACTTGGGATTTTTGACAAACCACTGGGTATTAATATTGGTATGTCAAGTATTATAGGTACAAGGGATTATCAGCAGGATTCACTATTTGCAGATGTGCAGAACCAAAACTGTATAGGTATTGTCTGTGACGGAATGGGTGGAATGGCAGACGGTGACAAGGCCAGTCAGACAGCTGTATGTACATTTGTAGAGGATTATTATTCTCTTAAAAATCATGACAATATACCACTTTTTATGGAGAATGAAGCAAAGAAGATAGATGAATTAGTTTATGAAATAGAGTCTGAGGATGGAGAAAAACATGGCAGCGGCACAACCATAGTTGCAGTTATCATTGAAGATAACAGGATGTACTGGATGTCCGTTGGAGATAGCAGAATATACATTATCAGAGGTAAAAAAATACTTACAGTAAATAGAGACCATAATCTTAGACTCAGATTAGATCAGAAGATTCAGGATGGAACTATTACATCTACCGAGTACCATCGTGAAGAGAAGAATGCAGAAGCGCTGATTAGTTATCTGGGTATAGGAAATGTGTCACTCATTGATGTTAACAGAGAAGCTCTGGAATTAAGAGAGGATGACATAGTTCTTCTTTGCAGTGATGGTTTATATAAAAGACTGGAAGATGAAGAAATTGCTGAAATAGTAATGTATGAGGAGCCTGACATGAAGAGAGCAGCTAAAAGACTTACAGATGTAGTCATGAGACGGACAAAAAGAAACCAGGATAATACTTCTGTTGTACTTATGCAGTACGGCAGATATTAATAAAAATATACAAAACGGGAGGGTATTATATGAATCTCAAGAGATGTCCAAACAACCATTTTTATGACGCGGATAAGTTTGCAACCTGTCCGCATTGCAGCGGCGATAACAGCGGCGATTATTTTGATGATGGGGGTGATACCACCGCCGGATATACAAGTGCTGATTCTTATACAGCAGGTCCAACGGACCGTACTGCTGGATATCCTGAGGATGAAGACACATATCGTCCTACCGGACCTACGAGGGGGGATGATTTTAGTGACATTATTGATAAGACTATGGGGGGAGATAGAACTTCCGGAAATACAAGAGGACGACGTGATCCTGAAGATGGTGATAAAACTGTCAGAGCCGGTGAGAGTACATCTTCTACAGGAAAACCATATGTTGTTGGTTGGCTTGTTACGATAGATGGCACTAATAAGGGACGTAGTTATGAAGTGGTATCCGGTAAGAACTTCATAGGTCGCGGTTCAGAAATGGATATAAAGATTGAAGGGGATAAAAGTGTTTCAAGAGATAAACATGCGGTAATACTTTATGAACCAAACGAGAGAGTTTTCTTAGTTCAGTCCGGAGATACAAGAGAATTGTCTTATCTGAACGGAAAGGTAATTCTCAGTGCTGAGCGTCTTGAGGCATATGACAGAATAAGTATTGGTCATACCAATCTTTTATTTGTTCCTTTCTGTGGAGAGAAGTTTTCATGGGATGAGATGGGAGAATAAGGGCTGATAGCTTATGAAGGTCATAAGGTGTGATAAAGGTCATTACTATGATGGAGATCGCTTTAATGAGTGTCCTCATTGCAATGACAAAAAAAAAGAAAGTGAAAAACAAAAAGACAATCCACCGCACGGTTCATCTGATAATGATTCTCACCAAGTCGAACAACCGATAAAGAGAGAATGGGCTTCTAGGATTCCCAAACCTCAGAATTCTGTTGATGATATGTCTGAAACAGTAGGCTATAGCTTCAGAAGCACTGTGAAGGATGATATGTCTGAAACGGTGGCATATAAAGCTCCTTGGTCTGAACCGACTGAAAAGCTTATATATGGATGGATAGTTCAGGTCGAAGGGCAGGATAAGGGAAAATACTATCCGATTTTTGAGGGAGAGAATACAGTAGATGAGTTTATTATCATATATGATGCGGATAAGGATGCATTCCAGTTAAAAAACGATCCGTCATATATACATCATCATGATGTCATTCAAAAAGAAGAAAGGAAATACATGCTTGTACAGTTATGTGTTGATGGGTTCTCATGGCATCCAAAGAAAGAATGGAGATGCATCTACTGTAACAGTGTTAATCCTGAACTTGCTGTTTACTGTCAGGTGTGTGGTGGAGAAAGATAAAGGGGGTAATTATGAGCTCTTATTTAACAATTATAGAATCTAATGGACAACGAAGAAAGGTGAATCTTGATGATATTGGCAAGAGCCGTATATCATTTGGACGAAGTCATAATAACGATATTGTCATCAACAGCGATATTGTATCAGGTCAGCATGGTTATATTTCAAAAAGTGGAGGCTCATGGATAATATCAGATTCTAACAGTACAAATGGAACGAGATATAACGGGAATCGAATACAGTCTGATAAAAGAATTAACGATGGTGACGAGTATGAGATTTCATACAAGGGTGAAAGAGTATCCCTTAGATTTGCTATAGACGGGGCTGGCGGCTCAGGTGGTTCCGGTGGCGGTGGATGGCCAACACCACCTTCTCAGCCACAAGTAAAGTTTCCATTTGAAGGCATGTACAAGACTGGTGAAAATGAACTTGCTATCTTAGAGAATGATGCATTATTAAACTTCTTATCAGGTGAAGGCATTGCGAAAGAAAAGGCAACTCTTACAAATAAGAGACTGTATTATCATCATTCACACGGATTGATCAGTAAACGTGATGTAAGGGAGCATGTTGATGTAAAGGATATAACAGGAACAAAGATAGCAGACAATAAACCTTGGTTTGCTGTTGCCTGTGGAGTGATACTTCTGATAATAGGATTAATTCTTATAATATCAGGCGGCAATAACGGTGGTGGTGACAATTGGATTGAAGACATAGCTAATTCAATTGTAGGTTATATTTATCGTTCTTTAGGTATAGACTTTGTTGTTGCAAGTATAATCGCATTGATCGTGACGTTTTTCAAATTCAAGAAGTACTTAATTATTCAATATGCAGGCGGGCAGATTAAATTCACACTTAGGAAAGTTGATTTTGCTAATGTTATAGCATTTCAGGAAGCGATAGATTCTGCAAAAGAGAATTATACGGGTGTATATAAATGAGTTGTTAAGGATATGCCGGATTTTTACTTTTGTTGAAAATCTGGCATTTTTTAGATATATGGACGGAGATTAAAGGACACTATGGAAAGACGTTGCATGAATTGTATGAAGCTTTTCCCTATTCCCAAAGGAATGGAGGGACAGGATAATGTATGCATGTACTGCGGCTATGTAGAGCATACTAAACCTGAAACGCTGAGTTATCTTATTCCGGGTACAAAACTAAATAACAGGTATACAGTAGGAGTGGTTCTTGGGGCAGGAGGATTTGGAATAACATATAAAGCTTGGGACGAGACGTTTGAAAGCATAGTGGCAGTTAAGGAGTATTTTCCATCGGGAATGGTTTCCAGAACTGAAGGTGTTACGGTTAGTATTTCCGCAAGTAAGAATACGAAATCCTTTGAACACGGAAAGGTCAAGTTTTTGAAAGAGGCTCGTAATCTTGCAAAGTTTAATCATAACTCCGGAGTAGTATCTGTTTCGGATTTTTTTGAAGAAAATGGTACAGCTTACATCGTTATGGAGTATCTGAAAGGGTGCAATCTAAAACAGTATATATTGAGTCATGAAACACCTCTTCCGCTTGATATGATATATAAAATGTCTGAGAAAATATTTAAGACATTGGCGGATATTCATTCTGCTGGGCTGGTTCATATGGATATTAGTCCAGACAATATTTTTTTGTGTGATGATGGAAATTATAAGCTTATAGATTTTGGCGCAATCAAGCAGGCTCTTGGTAATCAGGAGTTGTCTACTACTGTTGTTTTAAAACATGGATTTGCTCCAATTGAGCAATATACGAAACAGGGTAATATAGGTCCTTGGACTGATATATATGCATTGGGAGCAACCTTATATAAAATGTCCACAGGGATTGTTCCGCCTGAAGCTGTTGATAGAATATATGAGGATGGTATAGAGGATCCTTTACGTCTGAATCATTCTCTTCCAAAGCATTTTGCAAAGGCGGTTATGAAAGCTTTAGCAGTTAAACCGGACAAAAGATTCTTAAATGTTATGGATTTCTGGGCTGCATTGAATAATGAATCGGAAATTGATACAGATGAAAAAAAGGCTGACAGATCCACATCAAAAGTATCGGATTTAGATATTTTGGGTCAGTTAGGAGTAAGAGTTGTAGTACAAGAACTAAAAGTACCTACTGTAGATTTGGATGATATTCTTGATATGGGTGACAGTATTAATAACTCGCAAATTAACGAAAAAAAATAAGTAGCGGGGGATATTGGTTATGGGATACAAGACTATAGTAAGAGCGGAATATGATGGGAGAACAGCTAGTTATTGTCTGGAAAAGTATAACAAAGATGTAATCTCTTTTGGACGAAGTGAGGAGTGTGACATTATTATTCATAACGCCAGAACTTCAAGATGTCATGGGTGTTTTTACAAGGAAAAAGACAGATGGTTTGTTCAGGACCTAGATAGTAGAAATGGAATTCTTGTCAATAATGAAGGTGTTAAAAGCAGAATACTAAGCGATGGTGATTCTATTATACTTGACAGGGAGGGGAATTCTGAAGCACCCAGGTTTATGATAAGAGTACAGAATGAAATATCCGGACTTGATGCAAATGCCTCAAAAGCAGGTGATAATCCTCATTCAGAGACAAGCACCAATGGTAGCGATGTTGCTCTTAGAAAATATGATTATTCAAAAAGAAAGACTGCTATAGTTATTATCTCAATTGCAGCAGCAGTACTGATTCTCTCGTTATTAGGGACAGTGATAGTGCTCAAAAAAAAGCAGGCTGACACAACATCCGGAATAACCAGGGATGGCGGAGATGCTGAAGATGGAGAGCTTTCCGGTGAAGATATTTATAACCTGGCCAGTGAATCTACAGTGGAAGTTACAGCTGTTTTGTCCGATACATATTCTTCACTCGGAACAGGATTCTTTGATGATACCGAAGGGACTGTCATAACAAACTATCACGTGATTGACGGTTCTAAAGAAGCATATATTACAACCACCTCAGGTGAAAAATATGATGTAGTAGAAGTTATCGGGTATGATAAGAATCTGGATATAGCAATTCTTTCTACTAATGCAGTTAATACAAAACCTTTGGCAAAAAGATCGGAATTAATAAACACAGGTGAAAAGGTTTATGCACTTGGTAGTTCGCAGGGATATTCTAATACATTTACAGAAGGTATTATTTCTTCTGCCGAACGTGAAGAAAGAGGTAAAACATATATCCAGCATACAGCACCGATAACTAACGGAAACAGTGGAGGACCTCTTCTTGATTCAGAGGGACGGGTTATTGGCATAAATACATGGGGCAGAGTTGATGGACAGAATCTTAATTTTGCAATTCCGATAAATATGGTTTCAACAGTATCCAGAGATGTAAATCTACCATTAGAAGGGGTTTATCAGACGGAGTATTTTGCAGGTGATGATACAGAAGTCTGGACGGATGGTGATCTGGTTAAGAAAACGGCCGCGGAATCTGAAGGGAGAAAATTGACTTTTTCTATACCATCATCATTTACTGAAAGTGTTAATGATGGAACTTTATATTATGAAAAAGATGATATGGCAATAGGTATAAAAGGAGAGATTAAGGAAGGAGATTATTCTGATTTTTCAGAAGAGTCTTTCGAGAATATGATTGATGAGTATATTGACGATTTAAGCAAGAAAATGAAGGAAGAACATGGTCTTGATGCAGAGATAGAAGCTGAAAGTATAACAATAAATGGGTCATACTGGCGAGTGTATACATATTCGGAATCAGTAGAAGGCGCGTGGATTAGCTGCAAAATGCTGTTTCATTATGATGACGATACATTTGCTGATATTAGTATTATTGCAGCTTACGATGAAGATGATACGAAATATGAGGCATTAGAATTGGAAAATGGAATTGTCTCATCGTTAAGTTTGGAGAAGAAGTGAAAAAAGTCTAAATCTTTCTATAGATTTGGTTTTATGTTTCTTATGGGGAATAAAATATGATTATCAGCATTGAATATTCAGATAACAGAATAGATAGAGTGGATATTGATTCCTTTGAAAAAGATGTAGTTAGCTTTGGAAGAAATGAGGACTGTGACGTCGTAATTGATAAGCCATATGTATCAAGACTTCAAGGCTGTTTTTATAAGGAAAATGGTATATGGAACGTAAAAAACCTCAGTAATCGTAACAATATAAGATGGTTTGACGAAGCAAGTGGAGAGTCTCATCACCTTAATGAACGTAATGTATCTGAGGGCTTATATCTAATAATAAAAAATGGAAAAACTAAAGAAAATGTCACTATTCAGATTTTGTCTGTTGAAGCACTGGGTAGTAAGAAAAACATAATAGAGGATGGGGATAAAAAGGATACTAACCAAAAGGGTGGTATTAGTATTAAGAACAAAAAACTGTTTATTTCTTTAGTTGCAGTGGCTGTAGTACTGCTTGCAACGATAATAGTGATAATTGTAATGAATAACAGAAAAAAGACGCCAACCTTTGAGGCTGTGAATGATGAGGATTATGTGGACTACGGAAGCAATACAGATGCATATTTCAAAGATAATTCTACAGTTATTTCAGTAGTAGACGCTGATAAATCAAATGAAGTTCACACTGAGAAGGATGTCCAGAAAGAACTAGGACAGAGGGGCTTTGATCAGTTCTATGTATATACTGACTATGGGATAGACGGAGAAAGCTACGAAGAGGATCAACAGGTTGAAGATACTCAGGATAAGCATCCTTCTTATGAAACATATTATATGAATAAGAAGGAAGAAATGTGGACCATATTTGTTATAAACGGAAGAGTTATGGCAAATCCGGTTTCATATAACCTGGATTCCGATCTTGGAGTACAGGTCATCTTTTCAGAGTCAGAATCAGTAATGAGCTACGACTGCTACCATAATAAGTTTTACGAAACAATACCGAATCAGTCAGAACTATACGTGATACAGGTAGACAAGATAGATTCAGCAACATTAGATGATTGGACGGTGAAGAAGATTGAGAAACATGTCAAGTAAGTATAATAGAAGAGTACTTCAGTTTAGTAGGATACTAGCAGCTTTTTTGACTATGGTTTTTGTAGTTCAGCTTATATTGATTTGTCCTGTACAGTCTTATGCCGGTAGTGAATCAGATGATATTGTTGTTGTTTCTATGGGGGATTCTTATTCTTCCGGGGAAGGACTTGGGGACTATTATGGATGGACAGGCAATTTTCAAGACAGTGTTAATAGCGCTGACTTTATGGCGCATCGTTCTAAAAAGGCATGGGCAGGGCAACTTGTTTTTGATAATGGAAAAACTAAACTGAAAAAAGTGTCAGATGATGGAAAGCAGGGAAATTGGTATTTTGTAGCAGTATCTGGAGCGAAGATTGATAATTTCTATTATCTTAAGGACAAAAACGGAAAACAAATGAAATATGGGCAGGAAAAAACGTATGATAGAGGTAAAGGAAACAAGGGGTCTTTTTATTTTGAACCTCAGTTAAATGTGTTTGATGACATTCAAAATTGTGGTAAAAAAGTGGACTATGTGACGTTGACGGTAGGTGGGAATGATTTAGATTTTGCAGGTCTAGTTAAAGATACTGTTATGTCTTCTTCCTATTTGCATCTTGGTGAATTTGATAAGAATATATCTGAAAAGGAAAAGGAGATTAAAAAAGATAATAGCAAGTTTAGACAAAAGTTACGGAAACTGTATGTTGATATTGCATCTAAAGCTCCATATGCATTAATCATTGTTGCTGGATATCCAAAATTATTTGAACAGTCAGGAAAGGGGTTCTCGACGTCAATACATGAAGCAAAAAGAATTAATGAAGATATATCAATATTTAATAATGTAATAAAGACTGAGATAAAGAATGCCAATAAAGTAATCGCCGAAAAGGGGATTAAAGCAGTAATAGAATTTGCTTCGGTAGAAGAAGAGTTTGATGGATATGAGGCTTATTCAAAAGAACCTTCAATCAATAAGATTACTATGATAAAAAATGAATATGATTTAGATACAAACATTTTAAATCCATGTTCAAAATCCATGCATCCCAATGAGGAAGGAGCTAAAAAATATAGAAATTGTGTTCAGGCTGTTATTAACAGGTGCGAAAACCATATAGGGAAGAATAAGGATAATTCTATACCTACTAATCAATATGACGAATTTATTCAAGATTATAGAAAAATGGTAACAACAGGAGATTCAGTTGATTTTTCAAAAAAGTATTATGGATCTACAGATAAGTATCAGCGATATGCAAGTGAACTTCAAAATTCAGAATACTATTATTCATACTATGATGTTAACCTTGACGGTTCAGATGATTTTGTCATATCAGAAAAGTATAATGGCGGTGAAGGAGGATACTATTCGGATTGTATTAATTCTTGCGAAATATATACGATTATTGATGGTAAAATTAGGAATATTTATCAAGGGGATAGTTTCTTTTCACCTTGCTATATATTTACTAATGGGAGAGTATGCGGATTATCTGCAGTTACTGATTCAATATCGGACTATCATCTGTATGAGTATGGTTCATCTTGGAAACCCGGTGAGATTATGAGTCTGGTTGTAGATACTGAATCTTCAACATGGCGCTATGTTTACACTAAAAACGGTAGAGAAGAGATTATGTCTTTGGAAGAAGGATATGAAGCTTCGGCTGATTTCTTTGAATATGAAGAAGTGACACTAAACTATATCAAACTGTTTGATGACAGTAAGGAGCGACATACTAAAGAAGAACTGGAAGGAGATACAAGGTTATATAAAACTGATCAATACGAATACATTGTCTCAAGTATGCCTCATGGCTTGGAAGAGGCTACAACTAAAGGTAGTTCGGCTGGAGAGTACATTGATAGGGAGTTTCCCAGAATAGGTAATTTACAGCATCCTGAATATACGTTTCTTTACCCGGGACTACTTTCTGATGTGGGTGCATATGGAATCTACAATATGAAGGAAAGAATGTCTTCTAAAATATCTAAGATATCTTGTCAGGAAGGTTATGAAACCTATTCATTTAATAGTGATGGGACGTTGTCTGGCATAGAGTGTTACGGGTATGAGGATCTTAAGGATGGGTATCTTCATAATGGCTCTTATTATTATGAATGGGATTTTCATAAAAACACTATAAAAGAGACTAGGGTGGAATTTGTTTTCTTAGGTGGCGGTGAAGAGCCATATGACAAAGAGTATACCTATAATATATTTACCTATAATGAGTTTGGAGATTTACTATCAGTTAAAGGGGATGATGCTGATGCTGATTATTATTATGAGGAAACACCAAACGGATTGAGAGAAACCGGTTATAGGTGTAAAGATTACCAAGGTAAAGAATGTAAAGGAAAGATAACATATAGCAGACATTATAAAGACAATCCTAAAAATGGTTTTGTATATGTTGAAGGAGATGAACTTCCTAGAGGAGCTGTGCGTGCAGAGATTGCTTATACAGATGGATTATGTGTTCAGATAAGAATGTTTTTCTCTAATGGCGCTGAAGATGCAATATATTTTGACTATGAGCAAATAGGTACGAAATAAACGGTGTTGGCTTCGACGGTTTAGCGCAATTTGCTAAAACTAAATAATATTGAGATGACTTGATAGATAAGTGAGTGAAAAGATTCTAAATGATGGAGAATTAGATAATAACAGATGAAATAATGCAGGAGGAGATCAAACGGATGACTGATTATTACAGGGTTTGCCCTAAATGCAAAAACAAGATTGAACCCGGTGATGTATTTTGTGCGTCATGTGGAGAGAGGATAACTTATGGAAAAAAGAAGTCAAATTCCTCTGATGAAACACAGGAATTAACAGCAAATTATGAGTGGTTCAAGCAAGAAAACCAATTGGTAGATTAGTATTATGTAGAGAAGCTGACGATAAACTCTGAATGATATTGATTTATATTAATGGGGGATTAACTATGAAGATAAAACTATATGCAAACGACCGTAGTGAATATTTTGATCTTGATTCTTTTGGAAAAGATGTAATTTCATTTGGGCGAAATCCTGAATCAGATATTAAGATTCCGGGAGAGTGTGATTATGTATCAAGGAATCATGGGTGTTTTTATAAGAAAGATGGTAAATGGTATATTCATGATTTGGAGAGTCGTCATGGTATAAAAATGGGGAATAAGCTGATAGAAGACCATGTATTGGACGGCGGAACTTTTATTATCGAGCCTAAGTCGGGGGGTACTTCTAAGGTTCGTATTGTAGCTTCAGGAGATTCATTTCCGTATAAGACAGGTGGAGAAGAACCTTTTGTTAAAAAACAGGAACCATACAAATCTAGGATAGAGGAAGATGATAATACAGTCAGTGCAGATTCTATAAATAATATAGGGGATTCTTGTGAACCGGGCGGAGGACTGATTTCCCTGTTAAAACGAACAGGAAGTATTATTATTCATCCTGTAACACAGGTGAAAAGGTGTGCGTCGTTGAATGGAATAAAGGAACCATTGATTATGGAATTATCGATATTCATATCGCTTGGCGTGGTACTACTGATCTTATTTTCTGTTATAGGCATTAAGTATGGTGATTATGGCGATACAGTTGATGTATTGTATAAAACTTATAACAGGGTGCTCTTTTATTTGTTTTTCTCAATAATAATAGTGGATGTTGCTATAGTAGTTGCAATGATGATTACAGAAAGGGGATTCTTCAGTCAAAACAATTTTTCATTTCAGAAAGCGTTGTCTGTTATTGGTATAAAGTCATTCATAACAGCTATTGGTATCCCGTCTCTTTTGTTATACCTTTTTGTGTTGCCTGATTCACTTTATGATTTGGGGATGAATTATGATGCGATTAATAATATGTATAAATCTATCGGAACAGTAGTATTAATAGTAAACTCTGTATCTGAGATATATGGATGTGTTTCAATGGTACAAGGGTATAATGCGTTATCAGAACTGGATGATGACAGGAAGGCAAAATCACTTCTTTCAATAGTATTATTTGCTACTTTGATTATAGCTGTTATCGTATACACATTTGTTCAGAATTCATAACAGGTATTTTTACTATGCTGTGTCATGATTCATTAGCTAAAAGGATTGGGTGATCGCAATGAGGAGTTTAAGACTACGTAAATGTATAGCGGTTTTTGCAATGCTGGGATTGCTTTTTTCGTATGGTAAGATTGACGTATATGCGGCTAACACAGGAGGCCAAAGTGACATTGTTGTCGTGAGTATGGGGGATTCGTATTCTTCCGGAGAAGGACTTGGGGATTACTACGGATGGAGTAAGAATAAGACTGAAAGAACTAAAAGCTCTGATTTTATGGGGCACAGATCAAAAAAAGCATGGGCAGGAATGCTTGAAATTGAAGGAATTGGAAAGTTAAAAGATAGCAGAGGAACTTCTGCAAAAGACAGAAATGCTAATTGGTTTTTTGTCGCTAGTTCCGGAGCCGTAATAGATGATTTTTATCATGATGAGGAAATAAACTCGAATGTTGGATTATGTCTCAATTATGGTCAGAAGGTAGATTATTCAAGGTGGGGAGTTGATGCTACTTATAAGCAAATTCCCCAGTTGGATATTCTTAAGCAGCTGAGCAAAGAAGGAAGAACTGTAGATTACGTTACAATGACAGTTGGTGGGAATGATCTACAGTTTTCAAAAATAGTAGAGAGTGTTATCACATCGTATGAGAATGATTATATAAAATTCGGTGAATTTGAGACATTGATTTCAAAACAAGAAAAAAAGATAAAGCAGAATAGTAATTTCCGAAAAAAACTGAGAGGGCTATACAAAGACATATTTTATGCAGCACCTAATGCAAGGATTATTGTGGCTGGGTATCCTCATTTATTTGAAAAAACAGGGAAAGGACTTGGGGTTTCTAAAAAAGAAGCCGAGCGAGTAAATGGAGACATTACAGATTTTAACAAAGCCATTATAGAAGAAATAGAAAATGCCAAAGAGGAAATAAAAAAAGAAAAATCCGTGATTCCAGACATAGTATATGTTTCTGTTGAGAAAGAGTTCGATAATCATGAGGCGTATTCAAATGATCCCTACATAAATAAGATAAATTATCTTTTTAACAAAGAAGACTTAAAGACTAAGATAGGTAGTTCTGTATCAATGCATCCGAACAAGAAAGGGGCTGATGTCTATCGGAAATGCGTTCAGACCATGATAGATGATTTAGGAAAAAAGGATAGTAACACCACAACACAACCTACGGAGACTGCTCCACAAATAGATGAGATGAGTCTTTACGGAGAGATATTACATGATTATAAAAACAGAAACAACTCAAGAAATGATGACGATTATATAGGGTCGTATTATATGCTTCATGATGTAAACGGTGATGGGGTTAAAGAATTATTTCTGTCATATAAAGGACTATATCAGACATGGTCATACGATACCTATTTGTGTGACGAAGTATACTCTATAGTTAATAACAAACCTGTAAAGATACTTGATGAATCAATTCTTAACAGAACAATTAATACAGATTACTGGCCTGATGGTAAGGGTAATCTTTGCGAGATTCAGGTAAGCAGTAAGGATAACCGGATTTGCGCTATGACGTATGCGGATTATCCGTCAGATGCTGGGTATTTTAATTATCATTATCTAAAATTGGAAAGCAATGGAAGGGTGTCCGAGGATATCAGCTATTATCAAAGATTCAATTATGATAATAATACTACGGAATATACTTCTTATAGCAAAGGAAATAGAAAGAATATCTCAGAAAATGAGTTTGATACTCAGGAGACATCTCTATGTAATAGCATGATTTTGGACTATATTCTTATAGCAGATACATCAGAAGACTACTATAGAGGATTATTGGCTGATTATAGATATGCATTTGGGGCATATAATGATAAAGGGTATGAAGGACGTATATATATCGAAGATTTTCAGGATAAGTACGGAATAAAACTGGAAAACGGACTCATAATTCAGGAAGGAGACAAATATGCATACAAGGATATTAATGGTGACGGTATCGATGAACTGATTATAGCTGATTTTGAGGGTATTACTTCAGTTTTTTCCTATAAAGATGGAAAGTATAACTATATCATTAATGGACACGGAAGGAAAACAATCACCTTACTGGATGATAATTCATTTTTTGATATTGGAGATGCCGGGGGAATGTATGGTTTTTATCATATCTATCATTGGACTCTGAATGGTGAGGGTACTAAGGCTATTATGAAAGAGGGCTATACTTATGATGAACTTGCTGGTATTGATGAGGAGTCCTATTCAGGTGATAGGACATTTGAGTCGGACATTTGCTGGTATTATACAACAGATGAAGACTATGATATTTCCAATGATCGAAGTGCCACATATCAGGAGGCTGTAGATTTCAGAGACAGTCTTTCTTCAAGAAAAGTGAATCTGGATTTTAAAGATCTTAACTAATCTGGATAGAATAACAATATAATAGTTATGTGGTAACTCAGTGTATGAAATGGAGGAGTGTATGAATAAATCAACGTTATTCAAAATGGGGTTCCTTTTTTCATTCTTCATGATTCTTTTTATTTGTATGCCGGCTAAGGCTGCCGAAAAAGAAACATATCATATTACAGTATATGCCAATGGGGGCAGTTTTAAAGATGGTTCAGATAAAGTTGAGTTTGATTTGGAAAAAGGTAGATATATTGGCTATGCCGGGGTTATAGGGATTGAGTATATTCCTACCAGAGATGGATATGGAAGAAGCGGTTGGTATATACAGGAAACGGATAAGACTCTGTCTGACGGAGAAGAATTGTATGGATATGTTCCCTACAGGGATTTAACTATAACAGTAAACTGGAAAAGGTATAGAGAAGTAGAGTTTGATCTGGCTGGAGGGTCAATCGCAAAGTATTCTTCTGATGGAGGAACTATTGCAACAAAGGATAGTTTTTCTTTAACTGTCTTTGATGGTGAAACTGTAACTACATCCTATTATTCAATTAATTATCCTTATGATTTTTCAGCGGTCTTAAAAGATAATTATCAGCTTTTAGGCTGGTACATAAAAGGATGTCCGGATACTGTTTATCAGCTTTATGAGATACCAATTACGAGTGATATGACATTAGTAGCTAAATGGGGAACAGAGAAGGAAAAATATATACTTTCTTTTGATGCAAATGGTGGATGGATAGATTCGGAACATACCGGAAATGCTATAATCCATGAATCGCAAAAAGGGAAAAGTCTTGGAGAACAGGGAATTGAGGTGCCATACCCTGATAGGAAAGGTTATATGTTTTTAGGATGGAAGGACAGGGATACAGGAGAGGATTTCTTGTATGATGGCTCCATTGTGATTTCAAGAGATACATATCTCGTTGCTGAATGGGTAGAATCAGTTAAGCTTACATTTGACGCAAATGGTGGCAGATTTACCGGAGAGGATGGCAACTCTAGCTTTAATACAGTGGAAATCCGTCGGGTTTCTATTGGTTATACGATAGAACAGGATGATGAAATATATCTTCCTCATATTGAAAATGGTAGTTGTTCGCTGGCTGGATGGCTAGTAGGTAATCAGTTTTATTCTTCGTTGGCAGGTTTCACGGCAAGAACTGACACAGTATTTAAAGCTGTTTGGCAGGGAGGCACACCAGGAGATTATTACGATATTACATTTGATGCAAATGGTGGGAAGTTTATTTATTCTGACGCTACCCAAGAAACCATTAGAATTGAAAAAGGAAAACCTATAGGTTATAACATTTCAGTAAGTGCATATAAAGCAGGTTACGATTATGATGAGTACTATGATAAGACATCTGGAGAAAAGATATCACGTTATGATTTGTATGAATTGGTGCCAAATCGTAATATGACACTTTCTGTTGTATGGGTCAAGCCAATTACTGTAAGGTTTAATTATCAGGGAGGAACATATAGAGATATTTATACCGTAGATGGCTCAACAATTGTAGAGTATCATGAGAACTCATACGAATTAAAAACACTGCCTAGGAGTACTCTATGGAATCTTCCTATATTGAATGAAAATGCTGCTCTCGCAGGATGGGTTGTTAGTGGAGACTCATCAGGTAATCTGATAGGTGACCTGGAAGATTACACAGTAACCGAAGATACTGTTCTGAATGCAGTATGGAAGGATGGATATAAAGTCACACTTGAAGGAAATGGCGGTCTTTTTGGTTATAGCAATAGTATTTCTTTCAGAGTTGTTAAAGGGGAGGCAATTAAGAGTTGTTATTTTACAATGCTCGAATATCCCGATGGATTTCTATTAAATGGATGGATTGATAAGAAAACAAATGAATATGTAGAAGATAGTAGTGGTGAAATCACACCAGAATCTGATATTACACTTTACGCTGAATGGATTAAAGGTTGTTATATTATGCTTGATTCAAATGGTGGTGAGATATTTGAATGTGGTGAATCATTAGGTGATGTATCAGAAGTTAATATTATAGTTTTTAATGGTGAAGCAATACCATGTGATTATAATGGTTATAGCTTTAAACGGGAGGGAAAGGCTCTTCTGGGATGGACGGAAAATCCATATAATTATAATGCTTCTGACATTATAGACATAAAAGGAATGAAACCTCATAAAGATATGTATCTTTGGGCTGTATGGGAAGATAAGGATAAAGTATTTAAGGATGTTCCAAAAGGCAGTACAGGTATAGAAGAGATTATAGAAGCTTATGAACGTGGTGTTGTAGGAGGGTATGGTACCATAGGTAATCTTTCGTATAAGCCGAACAAAAGCGTAACCAGAGCTCAATTTGCAATCATGTTGTATAAGCTTGGTGTCTATAATGGATGGATTGATGAAAATGAACCGGTTAACGGGCGAGGCTTTAGTGATATGACTCCGTCTGATTCAGGATACAAGGAAGTCATGTGGGCCGAAAATCATGGTGTTATCAGTGGATATGCTAGTGGTAAGTTTAAACCGTCAAATCCTATAACACGTGCGCAGTTGACAGTTATGCTTCAACGTTTTGGAGAACTATATGGTGTTGATGTTACAAGTGGATCAAAGAGCATTTCCGGATTTTCAGACAGTTCACTTGTGAGTGATTCATTTAGAAGTAGTTTAGAGTGGGCATATGGTCAAAGCATATTATCCGGAAAGAAAAAGAATGGGCAAAACGTTTTAGATCCGAACGGACAGGCATCCAGAGCACAATGTGCAATGTTTGTTATGCGTTTTCAACATAAGATAAAATAGCTATAGAAATATACTATTATCGTAGAGTGCGTTATTTTCAGTATTCGCATATAATTAACATGTTGTTGTCGTTGACATGGTCATTATAATGACTATAATTGTAAGTAGTTATCGTTATTAAGCAAAACAAGGGAAACCTTGCGGCGCAAAGCTATAGGGCCTAAAGGATTAATCAATGGCAGCCAGTTGCACTTTATCCGGTAGTTTAGCGTCATATTTATATATGGCGCTTTTCTGTTTTTTTGGGAGGTTAAAAGGATGAAGGTTAAAAAAGTGATTTCAATGCTTTTAATAGCTATTATGATTATTCAGTTGATACCATTTAATTCATTCGCGGATGAAGAAGATGATATTTGCATAGTAAAGCTTTTGGCTAATGGGGGAACTATACTGGATGTAAATGACGAGCAGTATGAGGAATACTCAATAGTCTGTCATAAGGGTGATAATATAAAAGAACTGTTGAGTGATATAAAACAGATAACAAAAGATGGTTTCACTCATATAGGTTGGATTGATGTTGAGACATCAGAATTTTATAGCCGTCTTTTTATGGAAATCATAATTAATGGGGATATGTGCCTGCAGGCAAAATGGAAAGAGGGAGATTTGATTGCATGTCAATTTAATGCAAATGGTGGTTATTTTCAAGCCTGGAACTCAGAAGATGGAAGGTTTATAGAGAAAGGATTAAATATCTATCCAGAAATACCGTTTATGAAAGATAGCGACAAGGTGTTTTCGGGATGGAGAGATGCAGACACATCTGAGTTTTATGAGGCTATTGGGAGATCTGATAGGCATGAGTATTCCCCTGAACTTAAAGCTAATAAGGATATGAATCTCAATGCTGAGTATGGATACGTTTATAATCTGTATTATGATTTTAATGGTGGTGAAAGCGTAGATCCATCTGAGGCAGGCACGGACTATGTGGTTTTTCAAGGGGACAGTGTAAAATGTGCATATCCTGATTCAAAATTTATTTCTAAAGATGGATATATACTCGCTGGATGGGTAGAAATAAATAACACAGAGTCTATACTGAGTGAAGATGAATTAAGTGTAATGATTCCGAGTAGGGATATGTCATTTACTGCTGTATGGGAAAAAGATGTCAGACCGCTTGAACTTGATTCAATAGATATTACGGAAGAAATGGATGTTGGTGATATTTCTTTTATATATGCTACCTATAATAGAGAGCTTATGGAAGGTGATACAGTTGAGTGGGTATGTGATAATCCTGATGTGTTGTCAGTTTCCGGCAATAAGATGACTGCACTTCAACCAGGTAATGCAGTTTTGCATATTTACTTAAATGGAAATCGCTGGCCATATGATTTTGATGTTAATGTATATGGAAAGCGCGACACACCGGACGTTCCTCATATAAAGACCTTTGGCTCAACTGAAATTGAGGTGGTAACGGAAGCAGGAATTCTTTATTCATTGGACAAAACAAACTGGCAGATGAATTCTCTTTTTGATGAGCTGGAGCCTGATACGGATTATTATGTTTACGCTAAAAGAATTGAGGGTGGATATTATCATGAAAGTGACATAAGTGAACCTTTAAGAGTTCATACAAATAGAATTAGTGATAAGGTAATTATTAATAGTGGACTTTCTGGCGATCTTAACTGGAGTATAGATGAGGATGGATTACTTAGAATTTGGGGGGCTGGTGATTATAGAAGAAGCGCATCTGTTAAAGAACCAGTTTGGACTGCTTATTCTGATGACATAAAAGGAGCTTACGTTAACGTTGTATCTTTAGTTACTGCTAACAGTATGTTCGCAGGCTGCAAATATATGGAAGGGATTGAGATTTATTCGCTGAACACATCCTCAGTTTCAGATATGAGCTTGATGTTTAATTCTTGTAATGCATTAAGGTCTGTTAATTTTGAAGGGATTGATACAGCTAATGTTACGGATATGAGTAATATGTTTGGATCTTGCACAACATTGGATCGAGTAGACATGAGTGATAATGATACATCTAATGTCTTAAAAACTAATGGAATGTTTAATGCATGCACCAATCTTAAGAGTATAAAGCTTGGTTCTTTGGAAAATGCTTCCAATATGAATTCAATGTTTAAGGAGTGCGGAGCATTAGAACATGTTGAGTTTTCGGATGCTTCTGAGATTTCAAATGCATCAAATCTGCGTAACATGTTTTATAACTGTGGAACAATTTCAGAAATTGATATGAGCAGCTTTAGGATATCAAGTGCTTGCAATGTGGATGGGTTATTCTTTGGCTGTAATTCTTTAAGAAAGTTGATAGCTCCGACAAATGTTGAAGAAGACTTAGAACTACTTCCGATTTCTGATGAATATTGTTGGTTAGATGAGACAGGTAAGGATGTTAATAATACAGTCCTTAAGTCTACGACTGTAAAACAATACTTTAGAGATAATAAGACTTCGAATGAACTAGTATTGTTAAACGTTGTTGGTTTACCACAAGAAGTGAGCGTGACTGTACCGGGATATGGTATTCATAGTTCATTCAACAGAACCATTTATGATAATGACTCATTGGAATGGATTGTTGATGATCCTGATATGCTGCATATAGTCAATACGGGTTACGATAATAATAATTGGTTTTCTACGGTTTATCCTGGCGAAAAACCGGGAGAAACTACTGTTTCTTGCAGTATTAACGGAAAAATATCTGACACTAAATATACAGTAAAAGTCTATGGTAAATATGATAAACCAGCTGCTCCTTCAATTAAGTCTATTACGTCTGAAGTAATAGAAGTGGATGCAGAGGTGGGTATGTTATATTCACTTGATAAGGAAACCTGGCAGAGTGAAGGCGTTTTTGAATGGTTGGATCAGGATACATCGTATGATGTTTATGCCAAGAAGGATGCAAACGGTTATTATCGAGAAAGTGATGTAAGCAATCCTGTAAGAGTTAGAACAAAAGCAAGTTCAATTATTCAAAGTGGCATCTCAGGAGATTTGAATTGGAGTATAAATGAAGATGGGTTGCTTAAAATATGGGGGACTGGTGATTACACCAGATATACTTATGAAAGCCCAATTGATAATGTTATCAGTCTTAATGCGGAATGGCTTAGATATTCTGATTTGATAAAGAGTGCAGCTGTAAATGTGAGAGGGATTACATCAACTAAAGGGATGTTTTATGGATGTAAAATGATAAAAAGTATAAATCTGGATAAGCTAGATACTTCTGATGTTACTGATATGTCGGAAATGTTTTATGGTTGTTGTAGTATAGAAAAGTTGAATTTGGAAAATTTGGACACATTCAAGGTGACTGACATGAACCTTATGTTCAGCGGATGCAGCTTGCTTACAGATTTAGATGTTAGTAAGTTTGATACATCAAATGTGGTTTCTATGGTTGCAATGTTTGGCGGTTGTGGTTTTTCCAGTATTGATTTAAATGGGTTTAATACTTCAAATGTAACTAATATGGCAGGCATGTTCTGTTTATGCGAAAACCTTAAATATCTTGATTTAAGAAATTTCAACACAGAAAAAGTTAAATCTATGGCAAATATGTTTACTGGATGTAAATCTTTGTCACAACTTGACATCAGTAGTTTTATGACTTCCCAAATTGAATTAATTAAACAAATGTTCTGGGGGTGCGATATGTTGGAGAAAATTGATATGTCAGGTTTTGATTTGACAAATTTAACATATTATTATTCGCTGTTTCAAAATTGTAATTCATTAAAAGAAATAAAAGCTCCTAAAGTGGTACCATATGATATGAATGCATTACCGCTAAGCGATTCCGCTTACCAATGGGTAGATGAGAATGGTGTTAAGGCAGAGAAAATATACAAGGCAGATTATTCAAAAACTTATCGTCTGGTTTTAATTCCGTTAGAAATCACTTCATATGGAGATGTTCCAACAGAACTAGACGTAGGAACAAGTGGTAGTTTTGATATCACCTTTAATAGAAATATTCAGGATAGTGAAAAGTTTGAATGGGTTATTGATGATGAAGACGTAGTATCTATAAATAGTGAGTTTACTGAGAACGGAGCTCATTGTACTCTTAATGCTCTTATGGGCGGTACTACTGAATTGAGATATTCCATTGATGATTCAACACCGCAAACTGTATGCATCATAACGTCTTATGCTCCGCAGGACAGACCTGATGCGCCTACCATAAAATCATATGAAGCAGGTAGCTTTGAGGTTGTTCCTGAAGAGGGAGTGTTATACTCACTGGATAAAGAAAACTGGCAGACTGAACCGGTATTTGATGGATTATATGCTGATACAGATTATAAAGTATATGCTAAGCGACCGGCTCATGAGTTTTATAAAGAAAGCGAAATAAGCAAGCCGACAGGAGTCCATACAAAGGATCTTGAAATAATTAAAATGACCGAGATTCCGAAGGCTATGGAACTTGAGGATGAGCTTAAAATCGATATAGAGTTAAATGCAAAACCACCAAAAGGAAAAGAGTTAAAATGGGAGGTCTATAATGAGAGTATTCTGGAAATCTCAGAGGACAATGTAATAACTGCTAAAAATGAAGGGATTACTGGAGTTCACTATACTGTTGGAAATATTAGTAAAAGCTTTAACATTAGAATATATGAGCTTCTTCCAAAACCTGTGGAGCCTGAGTTTATGGGGATTACAGATAATAGTATTACTGTCTTAACCAGGACAGGATATTCATATTCTTTGGATGGAGAAAACTGGTCCAATTCTAGCACATCATATGATGGTGGTTCGACATGGGTTTATAAGTTTTCGGATTTAGAGCCCGATACTGACTACGTATTGTATTCCGGAATGTGGCAGGATGAAATCTTCTTCATATCGGAAACCACTGTTCATACAAAATTGCCTGAATTAAAAGTTACTGACATATCAGGAATAAAGAATTCCATGAATGTTGGTGATAGAATTGAGGTTTCAGTATCATTTAACAGATCTTTGGAAGATGATGATTCATTTGAGTGGGTTATAGCTGACTCGGAAGTGGTTTCTGTCTCGGAAGATAATGTGATTACAGCACTCAGTCCCGGAAAAACTGATATTTCATATTGTGTAAATGGAATCGTTAATGAAAGAAAATACAATGTTGAGGTATATGGTAAAGCTGAAACTCCGGCTGCTCCGGTTATTGAAGAGGTGACTGATGATTCCATAAAGATTTTAACTGTTGAAAATGGACAGTATTCACTTGATTGCGAGGAATGGCAGGAGAAGGGTATATTTACAGGACTTGAAGCAGATAAGGACTATGTGGTTTATGCCAGACTGAAAGCTCATGGTTATTATCTTGAAAGTGCCATCAGTGAAGGTACAAAGGTTCGTACAAAGGTAAAAGAACCTGAAGTATGGCCGTTCAAGGATGTTGCAGAAGATTCAGCACTTGCCAGAGAAGTAAAACTTGCATATGACAAGGATATTATTAGCGGATATGGAGAGCCTGATGAAAATGGACAGGTTAATTTCAAACCAGCCAAATATGTTACTAGGGCACAGTTTGCAATTATGGTCTATAACCTTGCAGGAAGACCTGATATGGGCAACCTTGCAAATGCTAAGGGCTATACTGATGTTCCGGTGGGAAGTACCGGGCATGACGAGATACTATGGGCCAGCAGCAAAGGTATCATTTCAGGATTCTCAAATGGCACTTTTAAACCAGATCGTGAAGTGGGACGAGCTCAGATGGCAATAATGTTAAAAAAGTATGCGGATTATAGAGGATATGGAGATATGTATGCCAGCGGCGGAATAGACATATGGTCATTTTCAGATTCTGACAAGATAAAAAAAGGTTCAGAGGAAAGCCTTCAGTGGGCAGTTAATCAAGGTATACTTTCTGGTAAAGGACGTAATATGCTTGATCCTAACGGAACGGCAAGACGAGATCAGTGTGCAGCCGTATTTGCCAGATTCTATGACAGGTTTGAGTAGTATTTGAATAAATAATGTGCTGGGTATTGTATTACTAATATGAGGTGACGTGGAGTATGAAAAGAAGATGTATGAACTGTATGTATGAGTTTATTATTCCTTCCGGATATGAGAATTCTAATAATGTATGCCCTTATTGTGGATATTTAGAGAATACACCAACGACTGCAGCCTGCTACATTGCTCCGGGTGTATTATTGAATAATCGATACTCAGTCGGGGTTGTCATTGGATCCGGTGGTTTTGGTATTACGTACAAAGCATGGGATAATCTTCTCGAAACAGTAGTTGCAATTAAAGAATACTTTCCTAAGGGACTTGTTACGAGAACGAATAACATGACAGTGACCTCGAGTACAACAGGAAATGATGAGGCATTTAATAATGGTAAAGACAGGTTTTTAAAGGAGGCGAGAAGCCTTGCACGCTATAATCGTAATCAGGGTATAGTTTCGATAACAGATTTTTTTGCTGATAATGATACTGTATATATGGTTATGGAGTATCTAGATGGATGCAATATGAGAGATTACATGAAACAGTATGGAACACCAGTGCCATTTGATTTGATCAGGTCAATGATGGACAGTGTTGGCAGAGCTCTACTTGCTATCCATATGGACGGATTAGTTCACAGGGATATAAGTCCGGATAATATTTTCCTGTGTACGGACGGAGTTTTTAAACTCATTGATTTTGGCGCTGTTAAGCAAATGATGAATGATGAAGGTTTGTCTCAGACAGTTATTCTTAAGCAGGGATTTGCTCCGGTTGAACAGTATACGAAAAGAGGGAAGATAGGTCCATGGACTGACATTTATTCTCTTGGAGCTACTATTTATAATCTGGCTACAGGAAAAATACCGACAGAGTCTGTTGAGAGAATTATTCAGGATGATCTCATTCCACCTGAATCATTGAACGGAGCCTTGCCTTATTCATTTTGCACTGCGTTGAAGAAGGCACTTGCTGTTAAGGCAGAGGATAGATATCAGAATGTTTCGACTTTTTACAGTGAGTTATTCAATGCTGATGATTACTCCGGAGTGCTTTATGGAAGCAGGATTCCGACAGAAGAAGAACTGAATTCTCAGACTGAAGAGATTGTTGGAACCGATGATGTAAGTGACTATGAGACGGTAGCGTACAGTGGACTAATGAACAGACAAGCTACGTCTGATATTAATAATTCACATGAGAATAACAGAAATGCGTCTAATACTTATAAAAGTGAAAGATTCGGAAATGATAAAGCAGAAAATGAAGAAGTAAAGAGTTTTTCCAGGAAGATTGTAAATAAAGAAGAGGAGGCTGAACCGGAAGATGGAGAAAATCTTGAATTGAACATTGACATATCATTTGAGGAATCAGTATTCGGTAAACAGGTTGAGCTTGTTGTTCCTTTTAAAGAGGAGTGCCCTTTATGTATAGGACATAGAGACAGTAGCTGCACTAAATGTAAGGGCTCTGGATATATAAGAAGTAATAAGAAACTGTTAATCAAGGTGCCTGCAGGTATATATACAGGTCAATCAATATGCTTCAAGGGTTTGGGCAGGCATGGTATCAATGGCGGAAAGCGCGGAAATCTTATTGTAGCGATAAAGGTAGGTGACCATCCTGAATTTAGAAGAAGTGGATATGATATTAATTCCACACAGATTGTGTCTCCTAAGTTAGCAAAAACCGGGGGAACATATACGGTTAATACAGTTTATGGACCAATGAACGTTGAGTTACCACCTAACACGCTGGATAATGCAGTAATAACGATTTATGGCAGGGGTATACCAACCTTGAATAATAAACATGTCAGGGGAAATCATTATATAACCTTGAGAATCGGTAAAAAATAGGAAAGGAAAGCTATGGCATGAGAAGGATTATCACAAATTCTGCAAAGAAAAAAGGACAAGACCCTTCAAGGGAGAATATAGTACAAAATGGTATCGTTTATAACCAGAATGCTAACGGGATAGTAGAAGGGGAATATAAGTATCTTCACGGAGCAGTCCCTGTAAGTATTGAGGTCTATAATGGAGATAATCAATATGACATGATTGGTATGTATCTGATGGATGAACTTTTCATTGGAAGTTCAGATAAAGCTGATATCGTTTTTAAAGATGACTGTGTTGCTCAGTTTAATACCAGAATCTTTAGTGAAAATGAAGAGATTTGTATCGAAGATCTTGATTCGGAAACTGGAACGTTGGTATCTGGAAAGGTTTTAAACGAACCTGTTCCTCTGCATGATGGAGATATCATAACTATCGGAACAATAGAAATGTGTATTAGGATTTAATAATTCCCAAAATGGTTATGTACAACTTGGCTTATGAGGATATTTTTATGAAAAGACGATGCATGAATTGTATGAATGAATATAGTATTTTGGATGGTACAGAGGATACTGATAATGTATGCCCAATTTGTGGATATTTAGAGAATACTCCTACTGAAGCTGTTAATCAGCTTCGTCCAATGACAAAGCTCAATAACAGATACACTGTAGGGGTGGTTATTGGTTCTGGCGGTTTTGGAATAACATACAAGGCATGGGATAATGTGCTTGAAACGGTTGTAGCAATAAAGGAGTATTATCCCAATGGGCTTGTTCATAGGACAGATGATGTTACAGTTACATCAACCACATCAAAAAATGATAATTCTTTTGAAAATGGAAAAGAAAGATTCTTAAAAGAAGCAAGGAGTCTTGCACGTTTTAATTCTGATCAGGGAATAGTTTCGATATCTGACTTCTTTTCTGAAAACGGTACTGTTTACATGGTTATGGAGTATCTCGAAGGTTGCAATCTTCGTGATTATATGAAAGAACATGGTACACCTGTGGATATAGAATTTATCCATAAAATGATGGATAGTGTGAGCAGGTCACTTGGATTAATTAATTCAGCTGGATTGGTACATAGAGATATTAGTCCTGATAACATTTTTTTCTGTGATAATGGTACCTTCAAACTTATCGACTTCGGTGCAATAAAGCAGAGTTTTGATGATGGTGCCATG
>JAFUVQ010000024.1 GCA_017477505.1 Eubacterium sp. | reverse complement strand
CCGAAATATGATGATCAGACCTTTTGGCCTGGATCTTTTTAGTCTCAATGATTGCTCCGGTATTGCATATCAAATATAAAACACCGATACCGCCTATGATTATTGGAAATACCCATGGATGCATCCTAAACCACATTGTGAATACCCTCTATATCATTTCCCAAATCTACACCTTTTTTTCTCACGACCAATACTTCCGCAATTATCATGAATACAAGGCAAAAAACAGGCCATCCAAAACCCGTCATATTAAGCATCCAATTAGGACGCATATTATCAGTCAGACCTGTCATCAAGAAAAGGCCAAAAACGATTGTCGCAATCATCAGCAAAGATAAGATTACGGCCACCCCTAAAAAAACTATCTTCGGTGTTATGACTTTCTGATTGAGATAAAGCATCCGCTTCTTAAGAAAAAAAATGTATCCCGCGATCATGAATCCAACGAATAGCGCCAAACCGAGCATATAAAAGAAGGGGTTATATCTGTACTCGCTCCCACTCCAGATAAAACTTGAGTAGTCACCCTCATAGGATCTGCCGACAGTCTGAAGTAATGCAGCAAGCCCGGCAACAATGGTCGAAGCCAAAAGATATAAGACTTCGGCACCAAATATCTTCAAATTACTTCTCATAAATAATCAACCTTCCTGCAAAAAAGACTCATATAACTTCTCGGTTTGCGGAGCTCTTTTTATAAATGCGTAAAAATCCTGATCACCATAAACTATAACAACCTTCTCATCCGGAATCAGATTAAACAAGTTCAAATAAGATAAATAACCGAACAGTTTTTCTTCCCCATCTTCGATATAAGCTCCTTCAGCCTGTTGCGGCACTATATATTTTATCGTAACAATATTACACCCAAGTTCTTCAGGCAAGACTTTTCTCAGAATACGAATGTTATTTGTACCCTTATCCTTCTTATCCTGCCATCCATAATAACGTTGTATCAATGGTACAGAAACAACAATAACCGCAATCACCCATAATAGAGCCAAAGCTATAAGAAGCCCCTCGTGATTATCAGCGAAAGTTGTGAAGCAAGTCGGAATCGGTCCAAAAACTGCTACCACAGCAACAATAAGAAAAGGCATGATGCCACGTACAATATCCCCCTTATAATTACCGGCATGAAACATCGCAAGTTCCGGATTTTCGAGTAATATCTGCCTTTCTTCTGCTGTTAATTTACGCTGCATATTAAATCCTCTTTCCCGAATTTAAATCAAGAACTTCTACTTCATTCTCCTTAAGAAACCTCATAAAATCATCTGCAAAAGGTTCTTCGATAATCCCTGCAAATCTCGTTACCACCGTTCCTTTCTGATGCTTAAACGGTTTATAAAGATATGCGTTATCGACAAGTACAGAGTGATTTGTCTCATCCCATTCAATATCAAGTTCTATTTCATCCGTATAAAGTCTTCCGTCTTTTACGTTAAATATTACTTCCTTTTTCTCGAAAGACTCTTTCCCGCGAAAAGGAGCGGTCAATTTACCCCAATATACGCAGATCGGTATTATCGCAATGAAAACAAGCAGCATCACAAGTACCGCAAACGGAGTAAACCTTAAACAGATAAGACTTGCAATCATTAGAACAGACCAGAGAAGAAGCGGAATAAGACCTTTACGAATATCCTTGAAGCCCATTATCTTTCTTACTTTTACAGTGGTTGTGCAAGAATCCATATCACCCCTCTACAGCTTCCGCTATACTGTCAAAACCGCTTATTCCTTCGGGTATCCCGGTCATATCCTCGGCACCCTGCTCGAAAATAAACCCTTTTATTTTCCCTTCACGGTCAAGCCCGATTCCGAGAATTCCATGAGTCTCACCAAGTCTTGCATTACAGTAAAGAGCATATTCTTCACCCTCGGTTCTGACCCACATACTGCCCATGTTGTTATAACCGGACATCAGGAACAGGAATACATATCTCTTGTCATCATCATACGAAGGAACAGATAACTCATCCGAGAAACAAAGACCCATTCCCTCAGCTTCTTCTATGCTCGGAACAGTAATCTGATCGTATGGGACTTTTTGTCCTGCACTATAGGGAGGTTCCTGACCATAGAGTCCGATAAGGTCTATCCCGTGCAGCACCTCATTCCAGATATCCCGTCCGGGATGATAGATACCCATTACCAGATTATAAAAATTGGCCATATAGAAGAGTTCATCGTCATTTTTTAGCGCCGTATAATCATCGTATTTCTCGAAGCGAAGAGCATCCAGCTCGTATTCTACCGGATCCGAATTTTCATCTATACTCATCGTCCAACGAAGTAAATACACCTGACCGCCTGCCTCGATCTTGCAGTCACATTTAGCAGACCAGAAACCATCGCTTCCTATTACTCTATAGGACGACACATTATCCTCAACAACTTCTGGATTATCATTTCCGTTATAAAGCTCGAAAATATACTCACCACCCTCATCAAAATCATCGGTTCTTTGACGAGACTGCTCAGAGAAACAGTCGATGATCTTGTCGCTGTCCTTATCTTTGAGAGCTTCAAGAAAGATATCTTCGAACTGTGCCATTGCCTCATGCTCAATCTGAGACTGACTATTAAGGTTTTCAGTTTTCCCCTGCGTCACCGATGTACACGATGAAAGCACAGAAGCCATCAATAGCATGACCGCAAATAATCTGATTTTCTTCATGTTTTTTTCTTACTCCCAAAATCGCCTGTTCAAATCATTAAGCTGATTGGTGTTATCCAAGTGAAATTGGATTCCTCTCTCCCTGTCTGTAACATATTCGCTTAAATCTGTTCCTAAGGTGACTTTAACATCCCCCTCCAACACAAATGTATAATCGATTATACCATCCGCAACGGAAATCATCCTATCCTGTTCGTCTATCTCCTCTTTAATATGTACAGACCTGAAAGCTTGGATATACTCATTAATCGTATCGGGTTCCTTCGTACTATACTGTTCATATCCGTTCTCTCCGCCAAATCCCACGATAATCTCTATCGGAATTTGCTCACCCTCTATTACGCTTATAAATGTATCATCAGGGAATACATATTCTATATCATATTTTTCCTCTGTGTCTTCGTCTTTAAGTTGTTTATCCTCAGCCCTTCCGCATGCCGTAATGGATAAAAACATCAGAACCATCATGCTGATTACAAGTATATTCTTCATGTTACATATCCTCCTATACATATAGATGGAATTTATCAGAGAAGGTCACATTATTGCGTCTTATTATCAACTACATACTCCACATTGATTCCTGTATCCGATAACCGTTCATTTACATGAGAAATAAATTTTATACATAGTTCACTCGGTTCAAACATAAAAAACACCCTGATTGTAAAACAGTCAATTTTTTTTTGTGAATAGGTATCCTCATATTGCTTACTGTCAATATACCAAATATATGTATTCAGCTTGTCCTGCAGCATTAGCAAATGATCTTTTTCTAATTCCTCATCAAAATCCAAATGATCATATAACTGTAGCAACAACTGATTATTCTCGTAAGCAACACTATCTATTACGTCTTTCTCTGTAATTGCCATACTTTGATCTCCCAAACATTCAGTCATTCATGTGTCTTAAAGTACTCATCCTGATGATTAGCTAGACTTTTGAAGATTTCACAGAATTCATATGTATTCTACTCCAACTCGTTTTAACTGTTCTCTCATTTTCACGACCTTGGTCTCCGGGAATCTGCTTGATATACAATCCTTAAGCATCTTTACTTTGATCCCTCGCTTGGCAGCCCCTTTCGCAGTAGCTCCAACGCAACCGCACTCATCCAGCCCCATTAATACAACCTCTCTATATCCGTTCTTTTCCATGTGTTCTCGAAAAGTTCTTGAAGTATAAGAATCAGACTTGTTCTTCTCAAAGCACAAGTCTGACACAATATTCAATCCTTCATATAATTCAGAACCCTCTGTTCCCTTGATTGAGAACCCGACACCCCACATCATTTTGGGCAAGATGTGCTTAATGTATATGATGTCATAACCCCTTTCCTGATACGAAGCGATCTTCGAATTGACATTGCCTATAAGTTTGTCAGTATCATAAGAGAACATGGGCTTTCTCTTGCTCCAAAGATAATCCTTTTGCAAATCAATGACTATAACGGCTTTTTTATCTGACATTTTTAAATCTCCATTCCGATGACCTGTAATATGAATCTACTTTGTTGTTGCCTTGATTGCTCCAAGGCTATGAATTCTTACAACACGATTGCTATCTGATTCCGCCATCTTTTGTAATTGTTCAATATAAGGAATGATAAACTCCGGTCTACGTTTTCCAAGCACTCGAAAAATTTCAGGAGATTCCATCCTGACTTTGTCATCCGGATCGTGCAAGAGTTTTTCAAATACAGACATGTGTTCAGCGTAAATATCAGGAGTATTAGTGGCTATATTTTCAGAAGCCCAGATAAAGCTAAGCCTGACATTAGGTTTTTCATCAGCAGAAAAACGGAACAGATCCTTCCAATATGGTTCGATAAGCTGATAGTCAGCTCTTCCAATCCTTCCTAACGCATTTAGCGCACGCTCGCGTAAGAGCGGCTCCGGGCTGTCACAGAAAGAAACAATGTCCTGTATTGAATCCTTTACCAACTCCGGATACCCTAAACCCATTTCAGCAAGCAGCCAAAGAGCCTTTGCCTGTATCTTTACCGATTCATGTTTAAGAAGAGACGATACATATGGAATACTATCCTTCCATTTATTCTTTTCCTTCGTAAGTTTTCCAAGATCTTTATAAAGTTCTGCTTCTTTCAATCTATTATCACCTTCCAAGCATCTAATGTTTTTATTATAACATTCAGAGTTTCTTCTCTCGCCCTCTGGCATTCTTCAGGAAATTTTTTCTCCCTTGGCAACATATTATTATTCACAGGAAAATATCCCAGATTGTGACTACCAATCTCTGAATTAATATGTCGATAATTATGGCTGAAGTTATCCCTCTCAAGCCTTTTGCATAAAAGCTCAGCGTCTCTTTTTGCAGGAACAGATTCATCATGTGTAGATGTCAGCAGTAATATATCTCCATTGATTTTTTCAACCGGGATTTCGTTTTCCTCCGTTCCCTTTTTATCCCATTCATCAAAAAAATACAGAAGTCTGATATTCTTCTCCTTCATGCACCGTTTTAAGAAATCAGAAAACAACTTTCCCTTCTTTACATATGGAAAATCCTCGCCCCTCCAAGAAACCATTGCCATACATGAATCATCACCCGGTTTACCTGTTCCCTGCATAATGTGTCCGAATGCAGACGCTGCTATTACAAGACTGATATCAGGTACTACACTGGCTGCGAGAAGAGCCATCCCTCCACCTTTGGAATTACCGTAAATACCGATACGCTTATATCCGCGCTTTTTCATTTCATCTGCAGCAGCCTGGAACTGTTCAAGAGGTATCGCTCTGATATTTTTCTTTTGTCCCTCACCACCATAATAGGACATGGCAAGTGTGGAATATCCCTTTTCTGAAAACAGCTGCGCATACTTTTCCGGCAAATCAAGTCCTTTTAAGCCTTGTATAACTATGAGCAGTCTGTCATCACCATTCTCTGCGTCATAAAGTATTGCTTCAAATCCGTACTGATTATATTTATAAGCTTCCTTTTTCAATGACAATGCCTCCATCAAGAAACGATTTGTTTATTTCATAAAGCTGATGATTAATCAAACGATAATCTCTTATTATATGCAGTCAGGAATCTTCCTGAACTATCCTTTGTATGTTCAAACAATAGCCATTGCTCAAACTCTTCTTCGTAATGCGGATAAGAATTTGCAACATAACATTCTATTCTTACCCCGTTATCCATATCAATTAACAAATCATTGAATTTGTTTATTCTAATATTCGTAACTATTCCGCCAATTATCTGATCTTTATACTTATCCTTGTTGTACCACTCATCATTATTCTGGGAGTCAGTCTGATCCCAGGAATTGTAATCAATAGTCGTTATTATTATGTCATCATTCAAAATGACTCTCGTTAATCCCATTCCGTGTAAAACGAAATCACCGCTGAATCCAAAGTCAAGAATCTCACATGCGCAGTGAAGACTTTCAAGTCGTTTCCCAACCAAAAGATTTATAAACTCTTTTATCCTATTATCCATAAAATAATTCCTCATAGGTAGATTTTCCTGATGACTTATCCCACATAGCGAACTGTCGTAAAGCCGTCATTCCAACTTGACCTATCCAGTTCAGTTTCGTGGATTTCAAAGCACGTCAATGGCATTCCGGATCCTTATCTGAATGTCGGTAATTACTCTATGCATTCCGTAACCTTTCTAAAACTCCCCATTTAATGTTCTCTGCCTTGATATATGAGACTGAAATGAACATTTACAAACCAATTCTGAAACTAAATGATTTTTGTTTCAGAAAATCATTTCAATTATAACATGGAATCGACTTATTACAATGTCATCCCATATATTTTCTATGTGAATTTTTCACTGTTGAATCCGTAATAGAAATGTATGTAAGAGTCGTATTGATTTCCTCATGACCGAGCATTTTCTGTACCTGCTCTATAGGTATACCTTTTGAAAGTTCTTGTTATTATTTTGCTATATACTTTCCCTTTAAAGGAGGGCGGGGATACCATGAGTGGGCATCCCCTATATGAAAGAATCCTCTAGAGGAATTACGAGAGCGCTACATCTCTTTTCTTTGAAGGCTGAGGCTTCGTCGCTTCTTTCTTTGCAACCTCTTCCTTCTTAGATGATATTCTGTCCATAAGAGACTTCTGACCTTTCTCAGCTTTTATTTCAGCTTTTGCCTCAACAGACTTTTCTGACTTTTCAACTTCTTTCTCCTGTTTTCTTTCCTGCATCTTATCCATACGTACCAGCTCATGGTTCTCAGAATCATACTGAAATGCATGGTCGGAAAGCTTATCTTTTTCATCAAGAACACCAGCATTTATCTCCTGAATCATGCTATCAAGTGTATTACAATCCATATCTTCATTAAGAGGAAGGATTATAGTTTCATGCACACTACTTGGCAAGACTACGAAATCCCCTCCAAGTTTCTCTGCTATCTCATCCATTGCCTTCTGATTCATTATTTCAGCAGCTCCATAGATATTTCCATTATTGGAAAGGACATACATTGCCATATTCGGATCTTCAGGAGGGAGAAGCATATCAACCATAGGATCATTTTCCGGAACCCCATCAGGAAACATGGAATCAAGAAGAACCTCTCTCATACTCTTAAATGAGTAATCCTGATTCGCCATATTGTTCTGGGCTGTTTCTTTAAGTGTTTCTATATCAACACCCATATCAATCATCATTTCATTTGTGATAGGAAGAGTTAATCTTTCTCCCTCTCTTTCGCCAACAAGCATGGCAAATGTTGCTGATATATCTTCCATCTGCTCATTAGGTCTGTCCTTAAGGATATCCTGATTATTTTCCGTATTTACCAGTTTACAGATCACTGAATCTTTTATCTCATCAAAACTTGGCATATTAGTTTACCTCGCTTTCCATCTTATTTTTATTCTGAGTCTGCGCCGACTCCTTTAACCTGTACTTCCTTACTCCCTTTATATAGGCTGCCATTCTGGCTTTATATGCTTCTTCACTAAAAAAGTCATTTGAAGCGCCTGGGATATATGTTTTGTCATCTATCATTTTCTTATTCTCCTCTTCTAAACATAAGAGGCAGGACTATGCCTGCCTCAACAATCTGTTACTTTTTCTTTCTTTCCGGAAACTCTATTTTAAACTTGAACTGCTTCCCATAGATTTCCGTTCCATCTTTTTTAGTATAACTACAGTCTACTAACTGCTCCGGT
>JAFUVQ010000023.1 GCA_017477505.1 Eubacterium sp. | reverse complement strand
GTTACTTGTAGCACCGGAGATAATATTCCAATTATTGTCATACCACTTACACCACTTATAGTTAATTCCATCTTTATCATCAGATTCATCAGTTACATAAATCGTCTTACTTTCATTCGGTTTTATATTATATGTAATTGACTCATTATCATGATTTTCAGCATCAGAAGGATAGGCCTTGAAACCGTTATCTATAATTATATAAAACCATATGTCTTCTGAATTTCCGTACTTATCAGTAACAGTACAACAATACGACGTGTTACTAACATTGTTTACTTCATAGCTGTTACTTGTAGCACCGGAGATAATATTCCAATTATTGTCATGCCACTTATAAGTAATTCCGTCTTTATCATCAGCTTCAACAGTTACAGAAAGTGTCTTACTTTCATTTGGTTTTATGTTATATGAAATCGAGTTATTATCATGATTTTCAGCATCAGAAGGATATGCTTTAAAAGCATTATCTATATTAACTATAAATGAAATGCTATTCTGGCGTTTAGTAGTTTTACTTTTAACGATACAGTAATAATATTTATATTCTGATATATTATTAACGGTATAACTACTACTGTCTGCTCCGGCAATTATATATTCACTAACGCAGTCGTCTTTATACCATTCATATGAAATATCTGAGGGATCATCAGCATTTACAACTACTGATAATGTCGCACTTTCACCGAGTTTGGCTAAAACACTGCTTTCAGGAGCATATGCCTCAAAATCCTTACTACTAGAAACAACCACATTGATATCCACATTATAATTTTGAGATATATCAAATGGATCATATTTAACAGTAAAATAGTATGTTTTTCCAGCAGTCAGGGCTGCTGTGATATAAAAGTCGTTGTACATCCCATTTCCGTCTTCTTTGATCAGAGTCATATTCTCATCATATAGTTTACAATTTGAATAACCGGGTAAATCATTGACATTTGTGGAACAAAGAGTGTATTTCTTTGATTCTGAGGGGATAAATTCAAACCATTTTTCACTTTCGTCATTAGTTAATGTAGCAGTATACTCACCCAGCTCGGTAATCTGAACAGCATCGGAGACATCACCTAAATTCTCATCTGTTAATCCATTATTAATAACTATGTCTGAATCTGCCTGATCGTCTACACTATCTGTAATATCAGTATTATCTGCATTGTCAGTATTGTTTATGAGGGTATTAACAGAATCTTCATTTGTATTGTCCTGTTCTTCAGGAGATGTCTGATTATCGATATCTTCGGAAGGGGATTCTGTATCATCCGACACTTCCTGCACTATGGCTGTGCTATCCTCTACCCCTCCCTTTGCAAATGCAGTGCCGGAAGGGATAAATTGAGCGCACATAACCGCACTAAGTATTAATGCTGTAAGTTTCCTCATTTTTCTCATGCTTTGTCTCCTCCATTAGTAGTTTAGAATCATGAATTTATCTTATAACATAAATTAAAGGGATTCGTTTATTCATAGATAAACTTATCTCTTAATAATTCGTACCCAGTATACCCTCTATAAAGCTTCTTCTGTGAATCTCACAGGGACCTATACTTTTCAAGGCTTCTATATGCTTAGCTGAGCCGTAACCCATGTTGCTTCCAAAGTCATATTCCGGATAAAGCGCACTATATGCGATCATAAGCCTGTCCCTTGTGACTTTGGCTATAATACTTGCAGCGGCTATGGATATAGATAGTGAATCACCTTTTATGATTGACACTTCTTTGATGTTTATATTCGGAATTCTGACCGCATCCACAAGAAGTACATCCGGTGTTACGGATAGTCTGCCTATAGCTTCCTTCATGGCATCATAATTGGAGGGCTGGATTCCAAACTCATCTATAGCTCTTTCAGATCTGGAACCGATACCGACAGAAATCGCATTTTCCATTATCACATCGTAAAGCTCTTCACGTTTTTTATGCGTGAGTTTCTTCGAATCATTGACATACGGAATGCGAAAATTCTTCGGAAGTACAACTGCCGCAGAAACGATAGGTCCTGCAAGAGGTCCTCTTCCCACTTCATCAACGCCTGCAACAAACTCAAGATCCTCATATTTTTTTTCGAAGAACATCATCTTATCGATACGTTCAATCTCCGCATCTATTCCGGTGATCTCTTTTTCAGCTCTCTTAGCAAGATTCTGAATGGTTTTTCTTTCATCATTCTTGATTTCATCATAAAGCTCCTGAAGGAGTATCTTCTTCAGTTCATAAGCCATAACAGGCATATTATTTATACTGTTTAATTTTTCCTTTATTTCATCGGCTTTCACTATGCCTGATCCTTTCTTATACACCCATTTGATTCACTTGATAAACGGAAATGCGTTTTCAATATGCGTAATCTTATCCCCATCTATTCCTATGACATCAAACCTGATTTCTGAACTATAAATATCTATCCTGTACTGATTCATATAGAATAAAGCCGCCTGACATATCCTCTTTTGTTTAGCCAGTGTAATAGCCTGAAGTGAATCTCCTGCCTTGCCACTTCTTCTATACTTTACTTCCACAAAGACTAAGGTCCGGTTGTCTCTTGCCACTATATCCAGCTCAGCTTTTCTAACCCTGTAATTCAGGGTTAGAATGCTGTAGCCTTTCTTCTTTAAGTATTCAGCAGCCACATGTTCATATGCACCGCCAACTTCACGGGTATTCAAAGATGTCTCCTCTGCTTATTCACATTATACTCCCATAAGGAGTAATTTCAAAGTTTTAGAACACTATATATTTCATCTGATTTTTTTCTGTCTACCCATATAACATCCCGTTCTCTTCTGAACCATGTCAGCTGCCTCTTGGCGAAATGTCTGGTGTTTAGTTTGATGTCATATTTGATTTTTTCTATATCTTCATCTGAAAATGTATTATCTTCGCTCACATATGGCAGAAACTCTTTATAACCTATCCCCTGCATTGATATATGAGTGCCGTTTAGTCCCATTTGGAGAAGGCTTTTTACCTCTTCAACTAACCCCTGTTCAAACATTATATCTACTCTTCTGTCAATCCTGTCGTAAAGGATTGAGCGGTCTTCTTCATTAAGGACAAAATAATGAAAATCATATGGAGAAGTCTTACTTCTTTCATGCTCATTATGTTCTGATATGGGATATCCATTCTTGTTATAGAAATCGAGAGCCCTGATAACACGTTTTACATTATTCTTATGAATGATTCCGGTGGATGCGGGATCCACTTTGAGAAGCATTTCATAGAGTTTATCAGTTCCGCCATCTTCCTCAGCGATTTTTTGCAGGCTGTCTCTATATCCGTCCTCTTCCTCTTCTGCAAAGTCTACATCATATAGAACCGACTGAATATAGAAGCCCGTACCTCCTACTATCATAGGCATCTTTCCATGGCTATGGATATCTCGTATCAGTTCTGTTGCAAGATGTTTAAATTCAGCCACGTTAAATGAATATGTAGGTTCGAAGCAGTCTATGAGATGGTGCTTTACTCCGTTCATTTCCTCAGGAGTAATCTTCGCGGTACCGATATCCATATACTTATAAACCTGCATGGAATCTGCAGAGATAATCTCCGCATTCAGTTTCTTCGCCAGATCTATGGAAAGCGCTGTCTTCCCTACTGCAGTAGGCCCGGTAAGTATCACAAGCGGTATTCTGTTTTCGTCAAATTCATTTTGCATATATTTCGTTTATAAAATGCTTTAATATATATGAGGATTGTATGCAGGATTTGTATAGTAATAATATCTATTGAGAAATGAAACCATCTGGCTTCTGGTACAGTCTTTTCCTACTCCGAATTTCGTACTGCTTATTCCTGCGGTTATACCGTTCTTAGCTGCCCATGTTATGGCATCATAATAGTATGATTCAGGTGAAACGTCACTGAATGAAATACTGGAATGATCTGCAGCAGTAACCTTTGGAGATTTGTTAAACCGGTACATGAAAGTAACACACTGTTCTCTTTTGCATATATCATTTGGACCGAACTGACCGGCTCTGCTACCCGCAAGACCGGCAGTGATTCCATTTTCAGCTGCCCACATGATTGCTTTATAATAACTCTTTGATGCGGGAACATCACTGAATGTATGATACTTGGTAGGTTCAGGTGAACCGGCATACCTCCAGAGGAAGGTAACAAACTGTGCCCTTGTACATCCACCCTTTGGATCAAATAGACTGGAAGTTTTACCAGCTGTTATGCCTTTGTTCAGAGCCCAGTAAACAGAAGGCGTGTAACCGGCTTCTGCAGGAACATCATCAAATTTCTTAATAAATACATTGAATATATATGCCAGCCTGTTACCGTAATCATCAGATAATACACATAGGATGATATAATCATCATCAATACTTTTGGTCTTTACACTTGTTGTATCTGTACTGATTTTCACCCATGACGCTGTTGCGCCTAACCTTGCAGAATGCCATGTAATCTTAATACCATTCAGATCACTGGCATTAACACCGATATCAAGCGTAACCGGATCACCTTTATTTACAAGATAAGTCTTTTCGGTAACTGTATTTTCTTCGAGATATTTGAAAATATCATTTTTAATATTTATTTGAAAATACACGTTGACTTTATTGCCGTACCTGTCATATATCCGGCAGGAATAAGTAACCGGTTCTTCTATGTTATTTAATGTATAACTGCTTCCTGTAGCTCCGGATATTTCCCTATTATCATTATCATACCAGTGGTATGAGATACCGGTTTTGTTAATTGCATCAACACCTATCGATAAGGTCTTGCTACCCTTTCTATCAACGGTATAGGTGATAGAATCACTGTGATCTTTAGAATCGGAAGGATAGGCTTTGAATGCATTATCCGTAGTCAGATGGAAGAAACAATATTCAAAGTTTCCATATTTATCAGTTACTACACAATAATAGTACACTCCATACTCTTCAGTATAAAGTGGTGTATAACTGGATCCGGTACCAAGTATTTCACCGGGGGCATCAGGCATAGTACCCTTGCCCCATCTATAGGTGATTCCTTCTTTGTCATTTGCTTCAACTGTAACCGAAAGTGTCTTTTTAGTATTTAATTTTACTTTGTAGTCGATAGTATTGGAGGTTTTATCTTCTGTTTCAGATGGATAAGCTTTAAGACCATTCTCTATACCCACCTCGAATATAACATTCACGGAATTTCCGTAGCTGTCAGATACTCTGCAGATATAGAATTCATCAGTATTTACTTTATTAATTGTATAAGTACTCTTGGTAGCATTGGAGATTATATAATAATGATTGGGGTCTTTGTACCAATGGTAAGTGATCCCGGTTTTGTCTTTCGCCTCTACAGTAACTGATAGAGTGATGCTTTCATTTGGATTCACTTTGTTAACAAATACATAATTATCATAATGATACCTGTCACCTGTCTGATAAGCTGTTAAGCCATTATCATATGCGAAGACTTCCGCAGCTTCTGAAGGCATGAACCCCAAGAGCATGATCATACAGAGTATAAATGCTGTGATTTTCTTAATACTGTTCATGAATATTTATCCTTTGCATCAAATAGATTAAATATACGATTATAAATCTATGAAACAATTCTCTTGAACTTCTTATCAAGTTCGGCTTTGCTCACCTTGATAATAGTCGGTCTGCCATGAGGACATGTATATGGATTGTCAAGTGTCATAAGCTCATCCATAAGAGCTTGTACTTCCTGAATTGATATACGCTGATTGCCCTTCACTGCTGCCTTACATCCCATGGTAGCTATCTTTCTGACGAATATATCCTCCGTCACACCTGTAATACCGCTGGCAAGATATGCTGCAAATTCAAGGAAGACATCCCTTCCTTCCATACCTACAAGGTTAACAGGTACAGCTGTAAGTCTTAGATCATTCTGACCGAAATCCGATATCTCAAAACCACTTTTTTCGAAGAGTTCGATATTGTCAAGACAGGCCTGCTTCTCAACCGGGCTTAGAGATATAATCTCAGGAGGATAAATGTTCTGTGAAACAACCTTTCTCTCACGGAACTCTTTCATAAAGCGTTCATAATTGACCTTCTCATGAGCTGCATGCTGATCCATGATATAAAGTTCATCCATATACTCTGTTATCCAGTAAGTATTAAAAGCAAGTCCGATGATCTTGTGCTTTGGAAGAGCTTCCTTCGACAGGTAATTATCATCTGTCAGTTCCTGCTGAGTTCCTGTTACAATCCTGCTGTATATCTCATCATTCTTTGAATCTGCTTCCGCGCCGGTATTTGTCACTGCGCCGGTATTTACTGCCTCGCCGGTATTTGCAACCATACCGTTATCTGTCGCCGAACCGATATTTGCGGCATCTACTGTTCCGTTATTTCCGGCATTATCATTCCCGGTCACGGGTTTAGTATTATTCTTCTCATTTTCAGTGATTGCTCTCAGCCCGGCTCTGAAATCTTCCGGAAGCATCTTTTCCAGAATGGAAAATGAACCCATGTCCATCTTCTTCAATGACTCACGTTCAGATGGAGTAAACGTTCTTACTATACCCTTATTCTGATTGCCATTACCCTTTGCATTACCAACACTTGCATGTCCGGTCATCCTGCCGTTCACATCTGCGCCCGTATCAGTCCTGCCGTTCATGTCAGTACCCGTATTAGTCCTGCTACTAACGTCTGCACCCGTATCACCGCCCAAACTACTGTTCACAACTTTGCCAGGATGATCCGGGGCAGCTTCATTTCTGCCCGGGTTTGGATTTCCTGCCGCATAAGCCGCAGGGCTCTCCTGCATAAAAGCAGTTCTCTCTGCCACTTTAAGGTCATAATCCTTTTCATATTCAGGGATTATTTCCTTCTCTTTAAGTGCATTTAAAACCGCATGATAAACTGCAGAGAAAAGCTCCTTCTCATTCTCATATTTGAATTCCTGTTTGGAAGGATGGATATTTACATCCAGCCTTTCTCCCGGAAGTGACAGATAAAGAACCGTAAACGGGAACTTATGCTGCATGATAAATGTCTTATATGCTTCTTCAATGGCACGGTTAACTACTTTTGAGCCTATAAAACGTCCGTTTACGAAGTAAGTCTCAAAGCTTCTGTTGCCCTTACAGATAAATGGTTTTCCCACAAAGCCCGTGATGGCGATATCCCCTTCGGAAAAGCTTACAGGCAGAAGATTCTTCGTTATATCCTTCCCGTATAAAGAATATATAACATCCTTCAGCTTTCCGTTTCCCGATGTATCTATAACTGTTCTGTCATTATTTATAAGTTTAAATGATATGTCCGGCGATGCGAGTGCAAACCTGGACATTATATCCGTGATATAAGAGCTTTCCGTCATACCCGTCTTAAGGAACTTACGCCTTGCCGGTATATTATAAAAAAGATTCTTTGAAATGATTGTTGTCCCGTTTGGAGCGCCAATCTCTTCAAGAGAAAGCTCCTGTCCCCCGTGTATCACATACTTAATACCTGTAATACTGTCCGGAGTCTTGGTTATGATTTCTGTCTCGGTAACAGCGGAAATGGTAGAAAGCGCCTCACCTCTGAAGCCCAGTGTCTTTATACCCAGGAGTTCTTCAGCAGTCTCCAGCTTACTTGTGGCATGTCTTGCAACAGCCAGTTTTATCTCATCAGCCGCAATGCCGCATCCATTATCGGTAACCCTTATATATTCTTTACCGCCGTCTCTTATTTCTACAGTAATCTTGGTAGCTTCAGCATCGATTGAATTCTCAACCAGTTCCTTGACTATAGATTTCGGGCGTTCAACCACTTCACCGGCCGCGATCTTATCTATTACATTTTGATCCAGTATTTTGATCATGAGAGTCTTTCCTTTAATTCTTCAAGATAAAGCATAGCCTTTATAGGAGTCATATTATTGAGGTCCATGGCACGAAGTTCTGCAGCAATATTCATTTCTTCAGGAGAAGCAAAAAATGAAAGCTGAGGATCTTCCTGCCTCTTTTCTTTCATGGAATGTGCCTTTATATTTTTGGTATTTCCTGTAAGATCTTCCTTCTCCAGAATACGTGATATCTCATTTGCCCTGTCTATAACAGCATCCGGAACTCCCGCAAGCTTGGCAACTTCAATACCATATGAACCGTCCGAGCCGCCCCTGACGATCTTTCTGAGGAAAACTATGGAGTTTTTATCCTGTTTTATCGCTATGCTGTAATTGTTAACGGATGACATTCTGTTTTCAAGTTCTGTCAGCTCATGATAATGAGTCGCAAATAGCGTCTTGGCACCCAGTATATCACTGTCAGCGATGTATTCCACGACTGCCCAGGCTATGGAAAGTCCGTCAAAAGTAGAAGTTCCTCTTCCTATCTCATCCAGAATTATAAGGCTCTTAGCAGTTGCATTTCTGAGGATATTTGCAACTTCACTCATTTCCACCATAAATGTGGACTGGCCGCTGGCCAGATCATCACTGGCACCTACCCTGGTGAATATCCTGTCAGATATGCAAATGTCAGCCGACCTTGCCGGAACGAAGGAACCCATCTGAGCCATAAGCGCGATAAGAGCTGTCTGGCGCATATAAGTGGACTTTCCGGCCATATTCGGTCCCGTAATTATAGCTATACGATTTCCGAGTGAATCCAGAAATGTATCGTTAGGAATGAAACTGTCCTTCGTCATCCTCTCGATAACCGGGTGACGACCGTCCTTAATGTCTATAACACCGTTTTCATTTATGGTCGGTCTTACATAACCATATTTAACGGCAACATAAGAAAGTGAAGCAAAGGCATCTGCCATTGCCACAAATCTTGCGGTCTTCTGAACACGGCTTATCTCTTCGCTTATCCTGTCACGGAGAGCCGAAAACTTATTGTATTCAAGGGCATAGAGCTTATCCTCAGCCCCAAGTATCTCACCTGAAAGATTATTCAGTTCAAGAGTCGTGAATCTCTCGGCATTTGCCAGTGTCTGTTTACGAATGAAATGTTCCGGAACCTTATCCAGAAATGAATTCGTAACCTCAAGATAATACCCAAAGACTTTATTGTATTTAATACGAAGATTCCTTATACCACTCTGTTCTCTTTCCTTTTCCTCCAGATCTGCAAGCAGAGTCTTCGCGTTATTCTTGGTAAATCTAAGGCTGTCTATATCCGGATCATATCCATCCTTAAAGATATTTCCTTCCTTAACAGTTATAGGCGCATCCTCAGAGATGGCCTTCTCCAGCATTTCGTAAATATCCTCAAGAGGATCAAATTCACTGTACATCCTGCCAAAGAGTGAACCGGACAGTTCACCCATAAGATTCTTAATGTATGGCAGATACATAAGTGATGTCTTAAAACTCAGCAGATCTCTGGGATTGGCAGTCTTAATGGTTATTCTGGTCATAAGTCTCTCAAGATCATAGACAGAACCCAGATATTCTCTCATCTCATCACGGGTGATAAGATTATCATTCAGTGATGAAATGGCATCGAATCTTTCTTCTATCTTTTCTTTGGAGAGAAGCGGCTGCTCTATATACTCGCGGAGAAGCCTTGCGCCCATGGCTGTTTTCGTCTTATCGAGAACCCAAAGAAGTGAACCCTGTTTTTTCTTCTCCCTCATGGTTTCAGTCAGCTCAAGATTACGTCTGGTGGAAGAATCAAGAATCATAAATTCATTTCTGAAATAAACAGAAATATCATTTATCTGATTCAATGCATCCATCTGGGTATCTGTAAGATATTCGATAAGAGCTCCGGATGCTATGATACAGTCATCCATATCCTTAAGTCCGAGCCCTTCGAGTGAATTAACCTTGAATACCCTCTTAATCCTGTCTATGCAGGAATTAAAATCAAAATAATGCTGGGGAGCTTCCGAAGTCGTGATTCCAAGCTTTGATTTAAGGCCTTCAATATCAACTCCGGATATACCGAAGCTGCCCTGATATATAATCTCACTTGGCTCAAATTTGTAAATTTCATCCAGCACGTATTGTCCGGCATCAACTGCAGTCGTAACGAATTTTCCTGTAGAAATATCGGATACGGCTATACCGAAATATGAACCGGAATAGGTGATGCACATTATATAATTATTCTTCTCTTCATCAAGATTCTCTGCGGAAGTAATGGTTCCGGGAGTCACTATCTTGATAACTTTACGCTGAACGAGCCCCTTTGCAAGCTTAGGATCCTCGATCTGCTCACATATAGCCACCTTGTGCCCGTTGTCCACCAGCTTTCTGATATAAACATCTGCGGCGTGATAAGGTATACCGCACATAGGTGCTCTCTCTTCCAGCCCACAGTCTTTTCCTGTGAGAGTCAGTTCCAGCTCTTTGGAAATTTCCAGAGCATCATCGAAGAAGAGCTCATAGAAATCTCCCAGCCTGTAGAAGATGACACAGTCATTATATTCTTTTTTTACACTTAGATAATGCTCCATCATAGGAGACAGTTTACCAGCCACTAATCTACCTCTTTCTCATTCTGAAGGACTATCTCACCCATATAATAGAAGCCCTTATGTTCCTTCATCAAAACCGGAACGATATTGCCTATCAGCCTTTCATTTGCTTTAAAATGAACCGTTGTTCCGTACTCAGTTTTCCCTGTCACATATCCCGGTATATCCTTATCGATTTCCTCAACAAGAACCGGAAGAGTTTTTCCTTCGAACCTCTTTACTCTTTCGTTTGTTGTACGGTTTACGGTTTTAAGGAGCCTGTCGAAACGGTCCTTTATCACATCCTCGTCAATCTTATCCGGATATGATGCCGCAGGAGTTCCTGTTCTTGGAGAATATATAAATGTAAATACCTGATCGTAACCTGCTTCTTCAACCAGAGTCAGCGTATCACGGAAATCCTCTTCGGTTTCTCCCGGGAATCCCACGATTATATCTGAAGTGACAGATATATCCGGTATTCTGTCCTTAATCTTCTTAAGAAGAGACATATAATGCTCTCTGGTATACTTTCTGTTCATCCTTCGGAGGACTTCTGAAGAACCTGACTGAACAGGAAGATGTACTGACCTGCATATCTTGGGATTCTCTGCGATAACCTCTATAAGCTTGTCAGAAAGATCCTTGGGATGACTTGTCATAAACCTGACTCTTTCGAATCCCTCTATCTTACATACATCAGCCAGAAGTTCCGGGAAGCTGTAATCAGGATTTGCCTTAAGTATCCCGCTTTCCATATCAGTATAGAAGTTTGCCCCGTAGGAATTTACATTCTGGCCAAGAAGCATGATTTCCTTAACACCGTCCCCGGCCAGACGCCTTGCTTCTTCAAGTATATCCTCAGGAATACGGCTTCTCTCCCTGCCCCTTACATAAGGTACTATGCAGTAAGTACAGAAATTGTTGCACCCGTACATAATATTAAGGCCGGATTTATAGGAATATTTTCTTTTCTGCGGAAGATCCTCCACATGCTCTGCGGCTTCCTTCTCGACATCTATAATCTGCTCACCTGTCTCTATATGTCTTACCATCAGTTCGGCAAGCTTATGGATATTGAATGTTCCGAAAACAACATCCACATATTTATACTTCTTCCTGATATTCTCTATAACCGTAGGTTCCTGCATCATGCAGCCGCAGATACAGATCATCATGTCTCCGGACTCAAGCCTTCTCTTCTTCAGAGTTCCGAGATGACCGTAAAGCTTCTGATTTGCATTTTCTCTTATAGTACAGGTATTAAATATAATGACATCAGCCTTGTCGCTGCTTTCCTTCACAAAACCTGCTTCTTCAAGTATGCCCTCAAGCCTTTCGGAATCATGAAAATTCATCTGACAGCCGAAGGTTTCTACGGAATAAGTCAGAGTCCTGCCATTTCTTTCCCTGTAGGTTTTTATATAATTTGATAATCTTTCGATATATTCTTTTTGTTTTTCAAATGTACTCATCTATATTTCACCAATTAATCAAATGAAGCCATTAAAGGCATATTAAAGCGCCTCAACCTCATCAAGCCATATATCCACAGCCGCATCACTTGGCATTCTGAGATCACCGCGAGGTGAAAGTGATACACTTCCCACCTTAACGCCATCAGGCATACAGCTTCTCTTGTACTGCTGTGAGAAGAAACGTCTGTAGAACATGATCATCCATTTCTTTATGACATCATCATTATAATCATTTTTAAATGCCTTCTTTGCAAGGTAATATATCTTTGAAGGCGTATAACCGTAACGCATCATATAATACAGGAAGAAATCATGTAATTCATAAGGTCCTATGCTGTCCTCAGTCTTCTGTACTATATTTCCGTTTTCATCCGGCGGAAGAAGTTCCGGACTGATAGGTGTATCCAGAATATCAAGAAGTATCTCATTACATTCAGGGAAAATGTCATTCTGTACAACACTGTCTATCATCCATCTGACAAGTGTCTTGGGGATGCTTCCGTTTACGCCGTACATGGACATATGGTCACCGTTATAAGTGCACCAGCCAAGTGCGAGCTCCGAAAGGTCACCGGTACCAACCACAAGGCCGTTAACCATATTGGCATAATCCATAAGAAGCTGTGTACGTTCTCTGGCCTGTGTATTCTCGTAGGTAGTATCCTTATCCTCTAGATTATGTCCCATAGCTTTAAGATGGAGTTCGCAGGCCTCCTTGATATCTATGGTGATGACTTCGCCGCCAAGAGCCTCTATAAGCTTTGTAGCGTTATTCTTTGTTCTGTCAGTTGTACCGAATGCAGGCATGGTAAGAGTTACAAGATCAGACATAGGTCTCTCCAGCTTCTTAGTAGCCATAGCAGCAACAAGAAGCGCAAGGGTTGAATCCATACCTCCGGAAACTCCTATAACAGCCTTACAGCCTGTGATACGGAGTCTCTTGGCAAGTCCGTTAACCTGCATATCAAATATATCATTACATCTCTTAAGTCTCTTGTTTACGGATGACGGGATAAACGGAAGCTTGGCAACAGGCATATAAGAGCCATCCGATTCCGGAAGCTCATCAGCCGCAAGACTGACAAGCCTTACCGAACCGACTATATCTTTATAAAGCTTAGCCGTATCTGCAAATGTCTTGTTAACGAGCCTGTCATGCTTAACCTTGCCGAGATCCATATCAGCAATCATGATATAATCATTTGCTATAAAATCCTTATTCTCATTTATGATGGCTCCGTTCTCGGCTATGATACTGTGCCCTGAGAATATAAGATCCTGAGTAGATTCATTTCTGCCTGCAGAAACATATACATAGTCACAGATAGAAGAAGCCGACGCCTGCTTAACAAGGTTCTTCCTGTAGTCTCTCTTGGCTATTGTCTCGTTTGATGCAGAAAGATTGATTATAAGTTCAGCCCCGCCCAGTGCCATCCATGTAGAAGGCGGTACAGGTGCCCAGAGATCCTCACAGATTTCAACGCCGACGGTAACTCCGCTTCCGATCTTGTAAATGATATTATTTCCGATAGGCACTTCATAATCTTCACCGGCTTCAATACCTATCTCGGAAAGGAATACCATGTCTGTATCCAGGTCATCAGCACTGCTGAACCATCTTTTCTCATAGAACTCATTATGTTCCGGAATCATGGTCTTAACTGTGATACCGAGGACCTCGCCCTTAAAGATTATAAATGCAGCATCAAACAGTCTGCCCTGATATCTGACCGGCGCACCGACTGCGATAAGTCTGTTGATCTCATTTGAAAATGAAATAAGTTCCTCAACAGCCTCATTTGAAGAAATGATAAGACTTTCCTGGAAGAACAGATCCTGACAGGAATAACCGGTTATAGAAAGTTCCGGAAATACAACTATACCGGGATCCAGCTCATCTAATTCGGAAAGCTTCTCCTTTATCTTGTCAACATTATAGACCGTGTCAGCAACTCTGACATCCGGCACAACTGCAGCTACTCTGTAAAAATCATACATATCAGTCACCATCTCTTTCATTAAGATCAAGACTCAGTCCTTCCAGATAAGGCACCAGAGCGCCTCCCCTGCCTTTAAGGAAAAAGTCATCATCCAGCTCCGCATATTTAAAATTCTTCGGATGACCCTCGGAAATTCTGTCAATATAAATCTTCAGTTCACTGTAACGCATATAATAAAAATCATTTCTTGTAGTGAACATTATTATAAGAAAGGCGATTCCACCCTGCTTCTCATAATCAGTCATGAATCTGAACTGATGATCATGTATATTTTGAAGGGAAAATGTATCGCTGACGCACTCTTTCGCATCAAAGCATATAGGTATCCCCTGAACGACCCCTATATAATCAACTGTAGAATCCTTCTCAAAGAATGCTTCTTCAATCCTCCTTGTCTCGGGATTGAACTTCGTAGGTGTTATGGGAGTCGGTATCTTCTGTACCAGTGCAAGGTTCTTCTCGCGATAATATTCATTTGTTACATTTATCAGTTCCTCAAGAGTCGAACCCCTGAGTCCCCGTGAATTCCATGTTGGCATCTGTATCCTCTACCTGTCCATATATCACATTAGTAATGCCCTAATATAATTCAGATTTTCGAAATCAAATGAAGGCCGAGATATTTTGTCATTGTTTCAGTTTCTGAAGGTGATAAACCATCAGGCATTTCAGAAGGAAATATCATCTCATAGGATTGAAGCATCTGACCTCTTTTACCGGCTTTTGATGCCGTCTTTCTGCTGCCATATTTCGTATCCCCTATTATGGGATGCCCCAGCTTAGCCAGAACTGCCCTTATCTGGTGACTCTTTCCGGTGATCAGCTTCACACGGAGAAGTGTGATCCCATCATTATATGACAGAGGATGAAACTCCGTAACTATTCTGTCTGCTGCGTTATTATCATTCCTGCCATGGTTTTTGTTATATTCGTCTTCACTGTAAACAGTCACTTTATTGGTCTTCTCATTTTTAATGAGATATGATACATCATGTATATCATCATTTATCCTGCCTTCGGCAGCGGCAAGATAATACTTATCTATAAGCCTGTCATGTATAAGCTTCGAAAGCAGTCTCGTACCTGTAAGAGAAAGTCCTGCCAGTATCAGTCCCGAAGTATTCCGGTCAAGCCTGTTAACCACCGAAGGAGTAAATTCCTTAAGACTATCCTCCGTTGCAATACATTTATTCAGCGCATAAGCAACAACCATCTCATTCAGAGAATAATCCGTATCTTTCGCTTTTTGAGAGAGAAGCCCCGAAGGTTTATCAATACAGAGTATATCATCATCCTCATAAATAACGGCATTCCTTATATCAAAAGGCTCTCCATCCACCGTTATTACCAGTTTATCCGGAAAATCTGTCTTTGGAGAAGAACCGAATTTCATCATTGTCTCATCGGAAATGAATATCTTTACAGTATCTCCCTCAGCCAGCATTTCATCTCCGGTAGCCTTATGACCGTTGAGAGTAATATTCTTCTTTCTGAGCATCTTATAGGTAAAGCTTTGCGGGGCATTTGGAAAAAGCCTGAAGAGATATTTCTTCAGCTTCTGATCAGCCTCTTTATTCTTAACAATCAGTTCAGTCATCTTAGCTCCGCCTGTAAACTAATAACTATACACCATATGTGAGTATATGTTCCTTCATTCCCTGATCACTCTTCGTTTCCTCATCAAAAAGCCCCAGGAACTCATCCACGTCAGTTATAATCTCACATTCCAGTTCTTCCATATCAAATATCTTCCTGATTGCAGCTATTCGCTTTTCTTTGTCAGAAACATCGGTATCAAAAACAGCAACCCCCTCTAAACTGAGGAAGATACATGGATAATAATGAATCTTTTCTCCATCAGAAACAGTAACATCATACAGAAATTCTTTTGAATACTTCGACTCATTTATCTTTTTATATATATCTTCAGGCAGTGACCTGTAATTATAAACTATTGCATAGCCTATCATTCTTTCCGCAAATGGAATTGCCATAACACAGGCAAGTATAGTAAATACTGATTTCCTTGTATGGAAGACTGCAAAAGTTATAATAACAAACGCTGCAATAACCGCAAGGCATATCAGAGCTGCAGTAAGACGTTTTTTCTTATATTCATTTATATGGCCATAACAGCCTTTATCTATACTCTGTCCAAACATGCCCTAACCTTTACGATCACTAATTCAATAAGTATTAATATCACATCATCCGCCAGCCCGGCAGATATTTATTCTTCAATGTTCCGTCCTTTGCCTTGGCAAATCCGAGAGGATAACCATCTACCGAAACAAGTGTAAATCCATCAGTTGAATCTGCTTCTATGGTTTCGCCTTTAAGATACTTTATGACTCTTATATCATCTGCAGCAAGATCAGTCACATTATCATATTCCGAACACTTAAGATTCATGGCAAGTGCCTGTGAAGGTTCGAAACGATTTTTCTTTATCTCACCAAAGAGAAGTCCTCTTCTCATGACTCTGAGTCCTGAAGTATCCGGCATTCCATCGGGTATATAATATACCTTGTCTCTGTCCACTTCAAAACGTGACAGATCAAATCTTCTGCTGATATGGCCAAGAAAATCCAGAGTTGCCTCATCCTTTAATCTGTTTCTGATCATGTAATCTGAAGTAATACAATTTTTGTAGGAAAGAAGGTTCTTCCCGTCATCAGCCGAACTGCTGACAGACATACATTCCCCGGCATTTCCGCCACTCTTCATGAGCGATACAAAATGTCCCTCGCCCTTAACTCTGTGAGGGAAAAGATGCATAGTCTTTACAAGTTCAGGATCAGCCGGTTGAACCGCAGATGGAATACCCGGAACAAATCCGTCTCTCTCCTCTATCCGGCAAAGTGAAAGCGACTCATCCTGAGAAAGAATGAACTCAACTGCCATTTCATCCTCATAATGATTATAAGTGCAGGTAGAATAGAGAATACTTCCTCCCGGTCTCAGCATCCTGACTGCATCACGTATGATGGTTTTCTGAAGATCGGCAAAATAATCAACGCCATTATTCTCCCATGCTGTGATCATGGAACGGCTTTTCCGGAACATTCCTTCTCCGGAACAAGGAGCATCTATAAGTATCTTATCAAAATAACCCTCAAAAGTTCCGAGAAGCTTATTTCCGTTTTCAGTAGTTATAAGAGAATTACCTATACCGAAAAGTTCTATATTCTTGAGAAGCGCCTTCGCACGGGAAGCGCTTATATCATTTGAAACAAGTATGCCCTCGCCTCTCTGTCTTGCGCCCAGCTCTGTCGACTTACCCCCGGGTGCAGCGCAGAGATCAAGAACCCTGTCCCCTGGGTCTATGGGAAGTGTTGCGGCAGGAAGCGTGGCAGATGGCTCCTGAAGATAATAAAGCCCTGCATAATAATATGGATGCTTCGCAGGATTCACATCATCATCATAGTAAAATGCATTTGGGCACCACGGTACCGGCTCCAAATGAAAAGGAGTAAGCTCCAGAAACTCTTCCGGAGAAATCTTAAGGGTATTTACCCTTAAACAATGATACATAGGCTTATCCAGACAGGCTATGAACCTTTCGGTTTCATCAGGTCCGTATAGATATGTCATATTATCAATGAATTTCTGAGGAAGCATCTACAGTTACTCCTAAGTATATTATAGTTTATATTTTCATTTATAAATCATTCCGACTCTTCCGGCTGATTTGAAAGCGTTGGATCCACATTTACACGAGTATAAAGAAAATCATATTCTCTCTGATACTCTTCAACATCAGGAAACTGGTCCTTCAGTTCAGATATAAGCTGAAATGCGGTATCAAAATCATGCTGCTTCTCGGCATAAATCACATTATTGAAACGAAGCCTGTCAGCATATGCAGTATCGGCATTAAGTCCACTGTCAATATATGCCTTGGCCAGCTCAAGATTATCATTTTCAAGGTAATACGTGGAAATCTGATATGCAAGATAAGAATCAAGCGGATTATCCTTAAGATAAAGCTCATATGACTCAAGCATCTTCTTGTTCTCACCCATCATATAATAGCAGGAGCCAAGATAGAGAGCCGCATCGGTATCACCGTTATCAACCTCTACTTTAAGCTTCTCAACCGCCATATCATAATTACCCGCATCCACTTCATCCATGGCATCGGAGATATTAAGATATGGCTGAGCCTTTTCCTTATCCTTCTCACTTCCAAAGGCCTGAATCAGGTGATAAGTCTGCTTGGCATTTTCATAATCTCCTATACGCATATAGGTATCACCGAGGTAAAAATATGTATCCATATCCATAGCAGTTGAGAACCACTGCTTGGCTTCTATGGATTTGGAAAAATAATCTATAGCCTCTTCATAATCACCTTTGTTAAAGGCCTTTATGCCCTTATCTCTGTTTTTCTTCTTATCAGAAACAATATTAAACAATATGTATGCAAGAATAATGAATATAACAAGTGTTGCAACAAAAATCTTTCCTACTGTTGCAAGCGTATTCTGCGTTTTCTTACGGCGTTGATGCTCCTGACGTGCCACATATCTTCTTCTGGCTTCCGACCTGAGAATCTCTTCCCTTTCGGATAGGGACAGATCTTCAAATTCAGCTTCGTCCGTATTATCTCTAAATCTATTGTCCGACATATTAATTCTCTCTTAAATATAATCCTTTTTTCTGGATAAATGAAAGTACGTCCGGCGGTATCATTTCAGATACGTCCTCACCGGCTTTAAGCATTTTTCTGATATTGGAAGAAGATATATCCATGGGTTCCATGGGAAGCTGCCTTATATCTGAATAAGGGAAATCATTCTTATATTCATTTATTAATAAAGCAGTCTTCTCGCTGTCTATATCACCTCTGGTAACCGTCAGGAATATAACCTTTTCCAGAAGTTCGTCAGCCCTCCTCCATGTCCTGAGATTGACCAGACTGTCACCGCCTATGATGAAGTAAATCTCAGAATCAGGGTAAGTATCATAAAGTTCCGTTATGGTATCAATGGTATATGTTATGCCACCACGAAGAAGCTCGATCAGAGAAATTCCCATATATGGATAAGGCTTAATAGCAAGTCTCACCATATCACACCTCATCTCATCGGAAACCATCTCATGATCCTTCTTATAGTAGGTATGAGCATTTGGAATATATAGCACATTATCAAGACCAAACCGCTCTTTTGCAGCCCTGCCCATAGCGATATGTGCATTATGTATCGGGTCAAAAGAACCACCCATAATACCTATCTTCTTCATATACATCACCCTGCTAAATTATACTTTTTTTGATTTTATAAGTAAATCAGATTTATCCGAATATACCGCCTGATGTAGGAAGTGGTATTGTGAGCATGAATATTAATGCAGCAACAAGGCATACAACACTTATAGCCAGAACAACAAGCTTATTGGTTTTATTCTTGAATACACCAACAATACCAAGAAGGAAAAGAACAACACTGTAAATAACAGATACAAGTGAGAACTTATCACCATTTGCATTATCCTGCTGTCCCTGTTCAAGAACTGCCTGTGATTCATCGAGTACTTCCAATGCTTCGGTATAGTAATTATCAATAAACTCATCACTATTAAATGGTGAAACAAGTGCATTACCGTTTTCATCATTCAGCCATGCAAGTATCTCATCCGTATCATTTTTGCCGTCCTCAAAAGCATCCAGATCATAGCCAATTGCAGCAGCCATATCATCTGTAAGATTATCTGAACAGAACCACTGGAGTTTCTGTACCTTTTCCTCTACAGCATTCTTATCTTTTACACTGTCAGCATAAATAATATCTACTTCATAGCTTGATAAGGTATTCCATACTTCCATGTCATGTGAAAGATTCTGTACTGCCTCATTATATCTGGAGTTACCATCACTTGACAAATTGTTACTCTTAGCATAATTTGTAGCCTGATTACCGGCATGAATAGATCCGGCGTAGGTTGCCCACGCTGTAAGAAGTGCTGTTATACCTAAAAGTATAACTGTTATCACTTCGATTGTGCTGTCACTGAAAAAGCCCTTTTTCTCTTCTTTTTCTGTTACGTTTTCCTTAGACATAATTAAACTCCTTTACCCCACATAAAAAAACAATATACAACTATATAATGATACTTTTTAGCACACATTTTTTCAAGAACTTTTAGTCATTTTAAGCTTTTTTTGACTTACTTTCTGATGGAAGAACTATTCCTGCTTTCTCTTTATTTTTCTTATAGAAAACAATCTTTCTTCCGATTATCTGAACCACTTCGGATCTGGTTCTTTCGGAAATCATACGAGCTATGGTTTCCGGCTCGTCATCAGCGTTTTTCAGTACATTTATCTTGACGAGTTCTCTTTTAACAAGAGCCTCTTCCACAGACTTACAGAAATCAGGTGTTACACCCGATTTACCGAGTGAAAGAATCGCATCTTCAGTCTGTGCAAGACCTTTTAGGTATGATCTGTCTTTACTTGTCATTTTTTCCTCCAATTCAATACTTCGGCGTATGCCGCGACTTCGTCGCGTAGCTCCGCGTATGTCAACTAACATACGCTGCTCAGTACGTCCAAATCAGACGATGAACCATCCGCTTCGCGTATGTCGTGGCTTCGCCACGTATGTTCATCCACTTTGTGGATACCGTGGCTTCACCACGTTGCTCCGCGTATGTCAACTAACTTACGCTGCTCAGTACGTCCAAATCAGACGATGAACCATCCGCTTCGCGTATGTCGTGGCTTCGCCACTTATGTTCATCGTCGATTTTGGACGTACCTGTTCCAGGTCATCCATTGATATAATACACTTACAGAAGCAAGCTTCTGACGTGTATTTATCAATGGATGCCTGAGCAGCTACTGGTCATGGTAAAAATCAAATTCATGGCCGTAGATTTTTACTGTGTCTCCATCTTCGATTCCGAGGTCTTCGAGCATTTTTATTATTCCATTTTTTCTCATGAAATCTATAAAGAACAGGAATCCTTTCTCGTCTTCGAGATTGGTATATCCCAGCATTCTTTCAATCTTAGGGCCTTCTACCACGAAAGTATGCTCTCTTTTCTCATGTTTATATACTTCAAACGGAAGCTCTGCCGAATTATCTCTCTCATCGATGATCATTTCTGATTTAAAGGTAAGTTTCTCCTTAGGAGCATCCTTAAGAAGTCTTTCAACTGCCTCCATAAGTTCCTGAACACCTTTTCCTGTTGCTGCCGATATAGGATAAACCTCTATGCCCTCAGGTTCGAATCTTTCCTTAAGCAGGTCCAGAATAACTTGTGCATCCTCATCAGTTTCCAGATCAAGCTTATTGGCTGCAATGACCATAGGACGAGTGGCAAGGTCATCACTGTAATTGGAAAGCTCTGCATTTATTTTCTCTATATCATCAATAGGGTCTCTTCCTTCAACACCTACAGCATCAACCACATGTATGAGAACTCTTGTTCTCTCGATATGGCGAAGAAAATCAAAACCAAGTCCTACGCCTTCACTGGCCCCCTCTATGATACCCGGAATATCAGCAATTACAAAACTTCTGCCTTCACCAAGACTTACCACTCCGAGATTCGGAACAAGAGTAGTAAAATGATAGTCGGCAATTTTCGGCTTTGCATTTGTCACCTTAGAGATAAGTGTGGACTTACCTACATTTGGGAAACCGACAAGACCGACATCAGCTATCATCTTAAGTTCAAGTGTTACATACTTCTCTATAGCCGCCTGACCCGGCTGAGCATATTTAGGAGCCTGCATAGTACTTGTAACATAATGCTGGTTACCCTTACCGCCACGACCACCTGTAAGGAGCGTATATGGCTCAGTCCTTTCTGCCATATCTACTATGACCTTGCCGGTCTCAAAATCTCTGATGACAGTTCCAGGTGGAACCTTAAGAACTATGTCCTTGCCATTCTTACCATGGCAGTTTCTCTTGGCACCGTCTTCACCGTCTTCAGCCTTATATTTTCTTATATTTCTGAAATCAATCAGCGTGTTAAGTCCGGTATCAACAACAACTATAACATCGCCGCCCTTGCCGCCGTCACCGCCATCAGGACCACCATTCGGAACATATAGCTCCCTGCGGAATGATACATGGCCATCACCGCCCTTACCGGATTTAACAAGTATTTTTGCTCTGTCTGCAAACATATCAATCTCTCTTCTCACTAATGCAGCATGCACATATGCATACACAATATTATCATATAAAGGGTTATGTAATAGTAAACGCAAATTCCTATTACATAAAAAAATGGGAGCTTCACTACAAAGCTCCCAAATGATAACGAATTAAGCAACCGGATGAACTGAAACCTGCTTTCTGTCCCTTCCAAGTCTCTCAAATCTAACAACTCCATCTGTTAATGCGAAAAGTGTGTCGTCGCCGCCACGTCCAACATTAAGTCCCGGATGGATCTTTGTTCCACGCTGTCTATATAATATGTTGCCAGCTTTAACGAACTGACCGTCTGCACGCTTAGCGCCAAGTCTCTTAGACTCAGAATCACGACCGTTCTTAGTTGAACCAACACCCTTCTTATGAGCAAAGAACTGTAAATTCATCTTCATAACGCGTTACACCTCCCTTATGAATACTCGAATATAATCATTTCCGTACTGTTCGTAAATGTTGCATAAGCCTATACGAAGTGATCTTATTAGCAGTTCAGCCTCTTTACTGGCAGGATTCATAACCTTGAACCTGATAGAACCACGTTCATCAATGCTCTTTTTGTATTCATCCCTGCAAAGCTGTTCTATGGAATTAACAGTATTGATGGTCAGTGCTGAAACCGCACTGCAGACAATGTCATTTCCCTCATCGTTATATCCGGCATGACCGGAAACTGAAAAGCCAAAATACTTCTTATCTTTGAGGTAGAAAACTGCATTTACCATATCGTATACCTTCATGCATAAGCTGATAATCGAAATCGATTATGCGTTGATAGCTTCGATCTTTACTTCTGTATAAGGCTGTCTGTGACCGTTCTTCTTGTGATAACCGGTCTTACGCTTATACTTGTAAACAACTACCTTCTTAGCCTTAGCTGTTCTGATAACAGAAGCTTCAACTGTTGCAGACTTAACTGCATCTCCACAGAGAAGGTCGCTATCCTTACCTACAACGATAACATCATCGAAAGTAACCTTGCTTCCATCTTCTGCACCGAGCTTCTCAACTCTAATGATGTCACCCTCAGCTACCTTGTACTGCTTACCGCCTGTTGCTATAATTGCGTACATCTGGGTTTCCTCCTATTCATCATTACTCGCTAATTACGGTGGTGCCCTTTAGGTTATTACAAACCTCATCGCACACTTAAACAAACCTCACTATGCGGCATACCCACGTATAATATCCTATACCGGCACGAATGTCAAACACTTTTTAGATATTTCAGTAATCTTTATTTTCAGTCAGATGGCTGATCAGTTCATTCTATGATAATCAACTGTCTGCCAAAGTCCTTTTGCTCCATATTCTCGCATAAATGCTGCATGGTCATTCTCGTATTTCTGCTCCGGATCACAATAATAAACCTTGCCATTCTGCACGATTTCTACCCATGAATGAGCCTGCCTGCCGCCTCGTCTCGTATTGACAAAGCCTGAAACCTGATGTGCATCAAAGCCCATTACTTTCGCAAATTCATAAAATACTGCCGCGAAAACGAAGCAATTACCTCTTCTATTATCAAAGCCATATTCAGCCAGTCTGCCACTTCCCATATCTTCAGTAAATTCATATTTTCCGTAATATGTTATATTCTTGGCAGTCCAGAGGTACGCTTCATCAAGTTTCCATCCGATTTCATCAAGAATTGAAGCAACCCTCGGATTTCTTGCTCTTCCCAGAGCTTTCATTCTTTCCAGATATTCTTTTTCTATTACCTCTTTTGATTTTTCTTTTAATGCAGCATATTCAGCCTGATCAAACTCAGCCTTGCCATATCTTCCTTCATTAATCCCATATCTTACAAAATGGTCGAGTGTTGCGATATCGTCTTCGCCATATAACGCCTTTACATCCTGATGCTTGATATAGAAGTAATAATCATAGATAGGTGAAAAATCCACACCTGCTTTTACAGTTACCGGATTCTGTAGCTTTGTTTCACCTACGGCCTTCCTGCCTTCTTTTTTTCCATTTTTAATATAATGCTCGTAATATCTCTTATTATCTTTATAGAACGCAACTCGAAGATCCTGATAAGACCGCTTATAGGAATTCACGTCAAATGTTTCTTTAGCCTGTCTTCCTTCATTCATTCCATAATCGACGAAATGCTTTAAAGCTCCTGCATCATCATATCTGAAAACCTTATCGAGATCACTGTATCTTCCGAGATAATAGATAAAATCATATACATCTGCATAGTCAGTAGTTATTGTATTGCCAGAGCTGTCCTTTCCGACATATACAGTCATACAATTCTTCATCGTAGCAGTTCCGACCGTCTTCCTGTTCTCATTCTTACCATTATTCTCATAATGAGTAAGATACCTGTTCCAATCAGTGCCAAATGCCCTTCTTAAATCCTGATATTCATTTATATAAGATTTAATATCAAACTGAGAGGATGCCTGTCTCTTCTCGTTTACACCGTTATTGATAAAATGCTTCAATGCCGCAACATCATTAGCTAATCTTCCGGAATATGCATCTTTTATATCCTTATAAACTGATATATAGTAGTCATAATCATAGACATCCTTATAATCAACGCCTGAATTTACCGTAACAGGATTCTTAAGTACAGTTGTTCCTGTTGCAATACGTCCTTCATTCTTACCAAAGTTTATATAATGAACGTAATACCTGGAACTATTCTCTTCAAATGCATTTCTTAAATCCTGATATTCATTTGCATATGACCTTACATCAAAATCAGCCGAGCCCCGTCTTCTCTCATACATTCCATAAGTAACGAAATGCTTTAAGGTCTTTTCCTCATCGCCTTTAAAAGCTTCCTTCACATCATCATTGTGTGAGATATAGTAGTCATAATCATAAACATCACTATAATCTACACCTTCGTAAACAGTGATATGTGTGATTTCCGGATCACCTGTTTCAACGGTACCATCCCCTAAAACAGCATCAGTAGGAGTTGATTCATTTGCAGCATATACCTCCATCTTCTTTCCGCATAAACCTACCAAAACAACTGCCAGAAAGAAAATGAGTTGTATTAGTCTTCTTTTTTTCATTTTTCTTCACCTCACATAATTATGATTAAACAGAAACTAGATTATTTTTCTAACAGGCTTTATACACCGAAGTAACCTGACAAGAATATAAGAAAGCAAAAATGCCACAACTGATAGTATAAGAGGCTTCAACACTATAATTCCTGAAGGATTCATCAAATCCGTACATTTATATGCATATCTGAGAAAGGCAAGATGAATAAGATATATTCCAAATGAACAGCCATCTATCGAAAGAAGTATTTTATTTAAAATGCCTTTCGTACCGTCAGCTTTCCTCTCTTTACTCCCTGAATACGTCTTAAAAATCCCAAACACTCCGACAGAAAAGATACAGACCGGCAGAAATGAATATGAACCAAGGAATGCCGTGAAAACTTCATTTTCATCCTTCGGCGTGTTTCCGATAGTAAGCAGACTGATTAGAATTATCAGAGCAACCCCTGATAATTCCATTAAATTATATACGAATCCGGGAATTTTCCATCTTCCGGAATCAATCATATGACCTGCAATAAGATATGCCGGAAAGATTGATGACGTTGGAATAAAAAATGTCGTAGTCACGCCGGATAGCTTATTTATGATAGGAACAACACTCAAAAAGAGAACATAAATCAGAATCAGTACCGAAAGTTCTTTGGTATCGCTGTATCCGGTTATCTTTTTAAATGCAGGCATAAGAAGATATAATCCGATAACAAGATACATATACCATAGATGCGCCCAACCCGTTCCGGTATACAGCTTATAAAGAGGTTCCCATAATACTCTCAAACTGAAAGCTTCTTTATTCATCCATAAATCCAGAAGTCTGAAAAGATAAGAGCAAATGAAAAGAGCAATAATTATCCTTGAAATATATGAACAAAAAATTTTCTTATAACCAAATTCCTTCTTTTCCGAAAGGAGCAGCGCCCCTGTAACCATGACAAAGCAGGGAACACCCCACATCATGAGATAGGGAATCAGATTGATAATCTTTCTTACGCCACCAAACAATTCATCTTTATATACCATTCCATACATAGTAAAAGAATGCAGTATTACTATGGACATACATGCAAATGCCCTTATATATGATATGTAGCTTTTTTTCTCCATACAAAAAACACCGGAATCAATTTACTAATCCATCATCGCCTATACATGAGTCATCTCCACCGCCGTCACTTGGTTCTGACGGTTCAGCCGGAGGTGTATCATTAGCAGGCGCTTCCGTAGTTTGTGGTGCTTCTGTTGCCGGTGCCTCTGTTGTTTGAGGAGCTTCAGTAGACCTGGGCGCAGCCTGAGTCGTCGCTTCGGTCTTAGCCTCAGTCATAGCCTCAGTTGTAGCTTCAGTCGTCTTCTTCTCCGTCTTCTTTTCAGTTGTTTTTTGTTCTTTTTTCTTTTCTGTTGTTGCTTCTGTTTCTTTCTCAGTAGTTGTCTCAGTCGTGTCTTCAGCAACTGTAGCGGTGGTGTCCTCTACCCCCCCCTAATTTTTCCACAGGCTGTCATGCTACCGAGAGAAACGAGGCATAATGTCGTTACAATAAGAGCTTTTTTCTTCATCGTTCTTACACATAATCCGATTATCTGTTAATAATCGGATTCCTCCTTCCTTCAGGTTTGTTTAGTGATTAAAACTTTACTTATGATACATCATCATATTGGTTATTTCAAGCGATTTCACTTTTCACACAACCATTTAAAACATCAACCTTTCTTTTTAGAAATCGTATGTTTTGTAAAGGTTCTTGGTCTTCTTCTCACCTTAATGCCGGTTGTTGTTTTCTTAAATGAAACTTTCTTCGGTTCTCCATCTTCTTTATCAAATACCGTGTAATCTCTTTCAAACAGCTGATCTGTAAGTTGTCTTTTTAGTATTCCTTCATCCAATTTTTCAGTAAGCTTATCAGAAATGAATTTTCGTGATTTATCTTTATATGCCGGCAATGCATTTCTTTGAAGTATGTTATGCAGTTCTCGCTTCCAAAGTAGTTCCATCTGATATTTAAGCTTGACCTTTGGACTTGGAGCCGCTTCTCTGCTCATCACCGGTTCTTTTCCCGGTTCTATAATGATTATTCCCCAATAATCGGGAATATGCTCTGCAACGTGAGTATGACTCTTGCCAACTACTACATAGCAGTAATCACAAAACTTATCATAATCTTTAATCTGTGTCTTAAGCCTTTCGTAGGTATCACTGTCTGATTTGATTTCAAAGCCAAGAACAGATCCGTCTGTAATACCAAGAACATCTGCTCTGGATTTTCTTATTATCTTTTCTTCTATGGTTCTGATTTTCCCGAAATATTCATCCAGAAAATCAAAGAGGGGTTCCCTCATCTCTTTATCTACCATTTCTACACCCAATTATTATGAAAACTTAATAAAGGAGTCATGATTATTATTTTCATGACTCCATATTATTTAATACTCTATGTCAGCTATAAAGAGCTTTTCATTTACCTTAATTATCTTTATTTTGACGTTTCCCGAAAAGTTGTTTCCATTTTCTGAAGTGCCTTCATATTCCAGAAACAGATAAGCCCCTTTATCTATCGTGATCTTCCCGGCAGTGTAGTCTTTAATGGCCGCTCTGAAATTCCTGGTTTCCAGATTGTCCATATAATCGACGCTGGATTCATAGGTATCTACCATGAGCCCGGAATCTTCGATAAAATCGAATAAGTCATTTGCAGAATCAACAACTTCATCTGTTTCCAGATCATCGGGAATCAACTTCAGATACTCTTTTACGTTATTATCATTAATGGCTGTCACAAGCTTATTCGTAAGCTCATTCTCCGAAAGAGCTCCACCATCAAGATTCTTGTTTGTTCCAAATATAACGGTCAGAAGCAGGACAGAAAGCGCTACGAGAACTGTAACTCCTGCTGCAATTCCGATTATAAGAGGAGCAACGCTTTTCTTCTTCGGAATCTCTTCATACTTCTTTTCGGGCACATACTCCGGATCAAGCTTCATGTACTGGTACTTGGGCATGCCATTATCGGCCTTCGAAGTACCTTCCATAGCTGCAGGTTGTGCCGTACTCTTTTCAGCATTCACCTTCGAAGTCACATTCACTTCAGCATTCACCTTGGCTACAGACTCCTGTTGCATCTCTGCAAGCTGATGCACACCCTGTTGTATCATAGATGACTGTGCCGCTTTCGGTGAGATCGGCTGCTGTGGAACTACCTGTGGTGTTGGCTGCTGATACACAGGAATCGGGGACACGCCCATATGCTGTGTAGCAGGTATCATCACGGGAACTGCAGCCTGAACCGGTTGATTCATCGGCTGTTGATTCACCGGCTGCTGATTCATCGGCTGCTGGTACGGCATCTGTGGTGTAAACTGCTGAACCGGCTGCTGTGGCATGTACTGCTGAACCGGCTGCTGTGGCACATACTGTTGCATCGGCTGCTGTGGCATATACTGTTGCATCGGTTGCTGCGGCATATACTGTTGCATCGGTTGCTGTGGCACATACTGCTGAACCGGCTGCTGCTGTCTCATCCTGCCGATGAGCTCTGCATCTTCTTTTGATGTATTATAACGCTGGTCCGAACCACATATAGGACAGACAAGGTCATTATCCTCCATGGGCGTACCGCATATATAACAATTCTTCATTAATTTACCTTCATTTCATTCATTGCATATATTCACACAATGTAAATGTATTTATTCAGCAAGATAAGGCTTAATCTTCTCAAGAATCTCATCAATGCCTTCTTCAGCATAAATATTAAGATCTATCGGCTTGTTGATATCAAGACTGAAAATACCCATAATGGACTTAGCATCGATAACATATCTGCCTGCTACGAGGTCGAATTCCACCTTATCAAACGTGCTTATCTCATTAACAAAATCCTTTACCTTATCGATTGAATTGAGTGAAACCTTAACTGATGTCATAATAATATCCTCCCCTTTTTATAGACGTTTCAAAAAACTTACGTTATAATTGTAAAAGTTGACCCCCAAAAAGTCAACTTAATAATAGGAGTTTTATTAAAATGAATGAATTCTTAAAGGATAAAAAAGTATACATTTACACTCTCGGCTGTAAGGTTAATCAGTTTGAATCCGATGCCATGCTTGAGGCGCTCCTTGAAGCCGGATGCATAAGATTTGATGAGACAGATAAAGATGATATACCGGATATATGTATTATCAACACCTGTTCTGTTACAAATATGGCAGACAAAAAATCGCGTCAGATCATCCATCGTCTGAGACGAATGAATCCGGACGCCATAGTAGTCGCAACAGGCTGCTATGTACAGTCTTCTTCGGACGAACTCCTGAAGGACGGTTCTGCAGATATCATCATCGGAAATAACCGTAAGAAAGATCTGATCAGACTTCTGAACGATTATTCAGAGGGACGTGACATAAAAGATAATCTTATAGATGTAAATAAAGACCCTGAATTTGAAGATCTGAAGATTATCATTCCGGAGAATCATACACGGGCATATCTCAAAATACAGGATGGCTGCAATAACTTCTGTTCCTTCTGCATAATCCCGTATGTAAGAGGCCGCATAAAAAGTAAGCCGGCACGGGAGGTCATCGATGAATCAAAGGTTCTTGCCGCAAATGGAGTTAAAGAGATAATACTTACAGGAATCGATCTTTCTTCTTACGATGACAGCGGCATGGATCTTGCCGATATTTCCTGCCGTATTGCTGAGATTCCGGAAATCGAAAGAGTCCGCATCTCTTCTCTTGAACCAAGACGGATTACAAAGGATTTCATGGAAAAGATCAGTAGCAATCCTAAAATCTGTCCTCATTTTCATCTTTCACTCCAAAGCGCATGCGACAGGACTCTTAAGAGCATGAACAGAAAATATACCATAGATGAATATAAAAAAGCCTGTGAAATGATAAGAAGCTACTATGACCGTCCCGCATTGACTACAGATGTTATAGTCGGTTTTCCGGGTGAAACTGACGAGGATTTTGAAATTACAGTACATAATCTTGAAAATCTCAACCTTTACGAGATGCATGTTTTCAAATATTCAAGGCGTAAGGGAACTGTAGCTGACAAAATGCCTGACCAGATTGATGAACGGATTAAAAATCAGCGAAGTGATAAACTCCTTGAAATGGTTGAAAGACATAAGAAGGCTTATGAAGAATCCTTCAGAGGTGAAAAAGTAAATGTGCTTATCGAAGAAATAATAAGTATTAATAACAGGAAGTTCCTGAGAGGACATACAGAGAGATATCTTCTGGTAGATATACCGATAGAGGCGGTGACCGGCAATCCTGAAGACTATATCAACACCCTTATCACTACATTATACTGATACTCCATGGTCATTTGCATCCCGTCACGTGTATCTTTCATTAATTTTCATCAGGTTACGAATACTTTCATTAATTTACATCCGTTTACGGATACTTTGAATCAAATAATACAGAGGTAAAATTAAAAATGAACTACAAAACATTTATAATCAAATATGCAGAAATAGGAACAAAAGGAAAGAACAGGTATGTTTTCGAGGACATCCTCTGCCACAGAATGCGTCAGAGACTTAAACCACTGGGCGAATTCACCGTAAAAAGAGATTACGGTCGTATCTACGTCACAACAAAGCAGGATGAATATGACTATGACGAAATGATGAGACGTCTCACAAAAATATTCGGTATAACCGGAGTATGCCCGGTCAGTGAAGTAAAAGAGATCACATATGAGAATATCGCTTCTGCCCTTGTTGAATATGTAGATTCCGAATATGATGATAAAAACTTCTCATTTAAAATGCATGTGAGAAGAAACAACAAGACATTTCCGATCAATTCCATGGAAATGGATGCAAAGCTCGGAGGTGAGCTTCTTGATAAGTTTGAGAATGAAGGGCTTCATGTAGATGTTCATAAACCGGATGTAAAGATTGAAGTCGAAATCAGAGAAAAGGTATACATATACTCTAAAATCATCCCGGGTCCCGGCGGGCTTCCTGTAGGAACCAATGGCCGTGCCATCTCTCTTCTTTCAGGCGGTATAGACAGTCCTGTTGCAACTTATATGATTGCAAAGCGAGGTGTTGAAATGGAAGCCGTTTACTTCAACGCACCGCCATATACTTCAGAACGTGCAAAGGATAAGGTAAAGAAACTTGGAACCATAGTTTCACAGTTTGCCGGTCCTATAAAGCTTAATATAGTTAATTTTACGGAAATTCAGCTTGCCATATATGACAACTGTCCTCATGACGAGCTAACGATTATCATGAAGAGGTTTATGTTCCGGGTTGCCGAGGATCTGGCAAAGCGTGATGACTGTCAATGTATCGTAACCGGAGAATCCATCGGCCAGGTTTCCTCTCAGACGACTCAGTCACTTATGGTTATAAATGATGCTGTTTCCGACATTCCGGTCTTCCGTCCGCTGATAGGTATGGACAAGCAGGAAATCATAGAAGTATCCAAGGCAATAGACACCTATGAAACCTCTATACTTCCATACGAAGACTGCTGTACCATATTTGTTGCGAAACACCCTGTGACAAAACCAAAGCTTGAACAGATACTAAAATCAGAAGAAAAACTGAAGGGCATCATAGAACCGCTTTATGAAAAAGCTATGAATGAGATAGAAACCGTATATCTAAAATAGCGTAGCGGTCAACGACCGCTACGCCACATGAAGCACCCGACACATCCCAGTCGGGTGTTTTTTATTTTTTGCCCATGCCCTTGGACTCTTTCTTTTGCTTAGACTTACTACCCTTCTTATCTTCTTTCTTCTCTGCCTTCTTCTCTACTTTCTTTTCTTCCTTCTTTTCTACTTTCTTTTCTTCCTTCTTCTCTTCCTTAGCCTCTGCAGTATTCTCTGCCTGTGCATCTTTATCATCAGAATCGTTTTTAAGGCCAAAGGTATACTTTTTACCCAGTCGCTTTAAGGTGGAAGCCTTGTTATCCATCATTACATCATAGATAACATCGACATATTCAGGAAGATAAGCTGTTTCCCGAACATTTTCCGAGCTCAAAGTATCCTTTACGACAGCTGATTTATCCCCAAATACTTTTGCACAGATATCAGAATACTGTTTTACCAGGCTGTTTTCAAGCTTAATCATATTCTGTCTGGTATTTACAAATTCCTCTCTGCTGTTCTCCGTAGTAAGTTTTTCATAATCAGTACGTGCCTTCTTGTACTTTTGGAAATCATCATTAAAATTATGATATTTCTTAAATACCCTGGACATTCCCTTTTCGAAGGAATCCGATTTATGGCACCCTCTCAGTTTATCTGCAAAATCAGAAATTATACTGCTGTTTTTTAGTAATGACGCTGTAACCGCATCAATAGCATCTGAATTATCTTCCTGTATTTTATGCATTTCCTCATTAGATACATCAGGTGGAACTATAATATTATCAATGGATTTCTGATGCTTTGATATAGCACCCAGATCCACCTCACATATAGTCATCAGTTTTTCAAAGGCCAGATCATCGAATGGTGGATTAAAAGCCTTTAAACTTAAATTTTTTATATTATCCGGCGATTCGTGTTCTGTAAATATTCCATTGGTAAATGCATAACCGGTAAAGAATCCGGAGATAAGTGCTATCTTTAATTTTGTATTATTCGTAAGCTCCTTGTCCCGATTATACTCTTCTTTTGCCTTACTATAAATCTTTCTCCATTCTTCCGTTATTCCCGGGAATGTATCTACTGTAACCGGTTTCCTTTCGAAACTGCATTCGATAAGATCGGCAAAAGGTTTATAATACTTAATTTTGTATTCCTTAACTTTATTTGCAATATTTTTCCCCTCAAGATTTTCCTGCATAAGAGGAGTCATTCTATCAAGAAATTCAGTCGGTTCAGGTGGATTCACTTCCTTAAGAAGCTTTTCAGCCAGCTCATAGGAATCGCTATATTCATACTTGCCATTACTGTCCTTTTTCAGCATTTCTCTTTGGAATACAACAAGGGGATCCATTGAATCTTTGATACTGTTATCCAGGGGCATTCTTTCGAGTTTGTCAAGGCTCTCCCTTGTCTCAAACGCAGCCTGCCTTACTTCATCCATACTATTCTCAAGACGCTGCTGGCACTGTGAGAAATTCTGAAGTTCAACCGGAAGCTTGATTCCAAGATTCTGGGCTGTGGTAAGAGAAAGAAGAATCTTAATCCCGGCATCCTCATTTTTGCCTGTCTTAAAAATCTCATCAAGTTCCTTAATATATTTTTCTCTTAATGCAGGACTGATTTCCTCATATCCCACAGGATGCTTACTCTTTTTGTCCTCCTCTACTGCTTTATTTATAAGATTTGAAAAAGCATCAACAAAATAGTCCGGTTTTTTAGCCACAACAGAGCTCATCATCTTAAGAATTTCAGTTACCTTTTCATGATGGAGTGAACAGGCATTACCAAAATCAAGAATAGTCGCACCTTCATCACTTACCATGATATTACCCGAATGAAGATCACCATGACGGAAATTATAATTTACAAATGGATTCCAGGCCGAACCGTATAATGCCTCTCCTGTCCATACCTTAGCTACTTTTCCGACATAATCGCCGTATATAAGGGTATCGTTCAGTTTTTCTCTTAATTCACTAAAGGTATTATTTACTTTTTCAATATTATCGAGGGTGAGCTTATGGGCGGTATGCATAGCTCCTTCCTTAACCTCAAAAGGTTTCAGCGAACTGATTGCAAGATCTCTGGTTTCTTTAATATGTCTGTCAAGCGTTTTTCCTTCCGCCTTAGTCATGATAAGATAGTTTTCACCTGTAGGAACATCCAGTAACTGTACTGTTTTGACCTTTTGATCCTTTTCCCCATATTTGGACATACCGGTCTCACAGTTTTTCGCTTCATTTTTCAGATCAAACTCTTTCTCGATCTCTGAAAGCTGTGCCAGGAATCCGGCCTCTGTAGTTCTTGGCTTATGTGGAGGAACAATTCCATTCTTAAACTTTTTCTTGTATTTAGCAATCTCATCATCAGGCATATCAGCAAACATGGATGATTTCCTTAGAAGCGGAAGCTCTCTCTCCATACGTTCTTTTGCATCAGGTCTTAATACCTTTATTACCGCTTCTTTTGTTCCGATCTTTGGTCCGCTTACCTTACACAGGAAGGTTTCGGCAACAGACGCAGCTCCAAGAGGCTTTTCTATCTGAATAGAAGTAATTTTTTTCTTTGAGTTTGTCTTTATCTCGTTAAGTACCTTATCGACATCCCTTTTATTTATAGATCGAAGATCAGATTTAACCACATTTATAGCATCTCTAAGTTCCGGAACAACCAGATACTCAGGCACGCCCTGCATCATCTTTTGCATTAAAGGACCGGCGCCTTTAAGTGATGAAGCAAAATAGTTTCCTCCCTTCTGTCTGTCCGTTCCTTTATCATTCTTCTTAAAATCCTTTATGATAAATGACAGCATAAACCGCTTATCTTCTGCACTTGAATCCTTATAATAATCATTCATCAATGTCTGAAGGAATTTACCCTGACCATGTCTACTGTCATATCTTAAACTGTTCTGTACATAAATGAGAGTTTCCTTGCCACTGTTTCCTTTGCCGTCCAGGTCAAAGATATCTGTGATACCCATGCCGCCCACAACGTCAAACGCATCATTGGTGGCAGCATTCATAATCGTAATGATACCTTCCTCACCCTTCTTTACAGCTTCATCCAGTGGAGCCGAAACCTTGGAGAAGTCAATATTCTTACCTGTCTCTTTAAAAATACTGCTGACGTTTTTCCACATAAGATATGTATCAGGCTTGTATTTAGGATTTTTCTGCATCAGATTATTCATGCAGAATTCTGCCAGGTAATCAAGAGCAGGTTTAGCGCCTTCTATAAGTACCCTTTCCTGTTCGGACAGTCCATTCAACAGTTCAGCAAAAGGATCTTTTTCAGAGGCTTTATTTTTAAAATTAGTATACATTGCAAAAGCATCAGAATATTTTACGAGTGACTGAACCGCAAGTGAAGTATCGGCAGGCTTTTGGGCTGTTGCAGCATATAGGTCTCCTATGAGATTCAGGAGTCTTTCAGGAATCATATCCCATTTTTCAACCTTATACTCTTCCTTCTTGTTTTCAACCTCTGTCTTTTTATGTTTATCTATATCAGCCTGCATTTCTTTAAATGTAACAGGTTTGGTTTTACCCAAAGGATTGGATTCATATACAGCATAATCTATATCTATATCCTTTCCGGTAAATTCTTCGGCAAAGAGAGGCACTTTTACAACTTTAATTTCCGGTTTCAGGGTTTTCCTGATTCCTTCTTTAAGATTATTCCCGATTCCAAGAGAATTAATCTCATCTATTGCCTTATCATATTCATTTATATTCATTCCGATGCTTTCGTATTCTTCATCAGTAAGATGACTGAGCACCTCCCGGACATTTACTTTGCCATCTTTAACCGGTCTTAAAATAGCCACAGACTCATGAAGATACTTGATAACACCAATGTTTGATATAAGCTTATATAAATTCTCTTCATCAAGCTCATTCAATTCTGCTTCAGGTATTTTGTCCATGCCAAGTGCTTTTTTGACATAGGTATAACCATGTTCTTTCCGGGTGATATCTTCGACAGGCGAAAGTCCTGTTGTCCTTCTTTTTTCATCAGTATCAAGGAACACTTTCCTGTAGTAATCCTCACCTCTTTCGATAAGAACTTTCTTATAGTCCTCGCAAACCTTCTGCATTTCATCAGGATACTTAACCTTATCAATCATGCGCCTTGAAAGGTCAACAATATCCCTGGAAGGAATATCTTCAAGATCACTCTGATTCTTACCTGTAACTTTGGCTATACTATCGATAATCTTATTTCTATCCATAGTATCTATAGCCTCTTCAAGAGTCTCAATATTATTCTTTATGAGCATAGCTTCTTTCAGGCACGCATCAAAAGTCTTAGCCTGATTTTCTTTATCCAGCACCTGTGCAAGAACATTTTCCGTATATTCAGCAATTCTTTCTATCGGAAGATATTTATAGGTTTCAACATCAACCCCGGTAAATGATGATAAGATAATGGCAGCTCTATTTATATATTTCGTCTGCTGATCATTCGGAATACTATTATAGGTTTCATTCTTATTCGTATCAGGGCGCATCTCATCCAGATCAACAACACGAAGAGCAAGACTGCCAAGTGATTCAAGAGTCATATCTCTAAATGAATCATGATCAATTTCCTCTATTTCGGTGCCGAAGTCAAGAATATGAAGTGCATGCTCATATACAGTTAATCGATCCAGTTCTGTAACCTCTCCCGACTTTTTCTTTAATACATCGGCTATAGGCTTTCTTATTTCGTCATAAGTAGGTATATTGTTCCAGATTCTCTTTATAATATCGTCCTTAACGAATTTGGCATAATCAGCTTCATCGAGTCTCGTCGAATTATCTTTTATAGCGTTAATAAGCACAGCTGTAGGTATACTATAAAGATCACTCCTGTCAAGGTCCTCACTCAATGATTTATCATCTTTAAATACATATTTATCAAGATAAGATAATACAGACTTTCTGACTTTTTCAGAGTCCTTATATGTTTTACCGGCATTTGCCAGTTCATCGTAATTCTTAATAAGCTGTGTCATAGCTTCTGTTTTGATTTTAAGATTACGGTTTTTTAATTCCTTTGCAATTATTTCATTTTCTCTTTTAGCTATATCATCATCAAGTTTCGCAGCCCATTTCGGCGCATTCTTACTTGCATTGGCAGCAGCTTTTTCAACCTCATCATGTATTCTCTTACTCTCTGCCTCATGTCTTATACGTTCTTTTTCTGCCTCTTCCGCAGCTATACGCTCTCTTTCTCTGCGTTCTGCCCACTTCTGACGCATTTCAGCGGCTTTAGCCTCCAGCTCATTTGCATTATTTTGGCTTATCTCCTGCTGCTTAACCAGGTCCTTTTCAAATGCATGTGCCGCCTGATACTCATCATTCAGTTCACCTTTATATCTGACATTAAGCATTATAAGTTCTTCGCATCTTTCCTTACGATACTCATATGAAGACTTACTTCTCTTTTCAAGATAAGTACTTGCAGCAGCTATAGCTGATACATATAATCTGTTTTTCTCTTTGGGGTTAGTCTCCTTGAAGTATTTCCCGATTGCTTTTCTGACATCTTTATAAGCGGATGCCCTTTTAGTATCTTCGTACATTTTTCTTAAAAGATTTTCGATCTCGCTGAATGTCTTATCAGAAGCAAGTTTTACCTCCGGTTCAGGTGGTGTCTCAACTTCTGAAAAATAAGAATTAACCCTTTTTGTGATATTGATACTTTTATATGTTGTTGCTTTTCTGTTTTTATATTCTATTACACTGTCAAGATAGGCATTCAACGCCTCATTATTCCTGACACCCCTCTTCATCTTCTCAACCTTACTGACACTTAATCTCTCCAAGTCATTTCCTGCAAAAAGAGCATAATAAGGAGACGCTATGATACGCATCCTGGTTTCATAATCAACAAGCAACTCGGAAGCCAGTCTGCATTTAGCTTCTGTCAGCTTACTGCTGTCGGAATTTCCGAGTTCCATAATCTCTCTTTTCGACTTGAATCTGCCGTTATTCTGACCTTTTAAATACTCCAGTATATTATTTCCTTCAGCAAAAGCCTTTAGTTTTTCATATTTTTTTGCAAAATCACGTGCAAATGAATTGTCATTCGCATACGCAAATTCATCCATGTCAGTATCTTCGATAATCTGAAGCATATTAAGCATAACCGGAGTAGCATCCAGGTTTTCTCCGATCAGACTCTTATACACAAAGGATGGTTCAAGAGATTCTTTGTATTCATCATAAAGCGGAGAATTATCCTTTTTTAATGAAGACAGATAAGATATCCAGTTAACTGCAACAGAGTTAAATTGTCCCACCTTGCCTTTGATTTCTTTATTATCTTCTGAAACTGCACTGATAGATGCATCAACCAGTGATTCATTTCCGTTATTTATCACATCCTGTATAGCTTCTCTCATCCTGTTTGATAAAGCCATTCGATTTTTGAAATTGTTGACTCTGTCAACAGTCTCAAGCCTACTGAGCCGGCCAAGAGATACCTCTCTCCTGGCTGCTTTTATCTTTGCAAGAATCTCCTGATTTGTCCAGTTTTCAACCGGTTTACCAAGGTTTAATGCAGTGTTTACATAGTTTTTGCTTAAAGTAAGGTATCTGATCAACTTTGCCTTCGCTTCATCCTCACTATCCAGAGATTCCAGTTTATTCTTATTCAGATTAAATGCCGCTTCCTTTGCTGCATCATCAATAAGATTTCCGTTCCTGTCATAGATCTCTCTTGTTTTATAACTGTTTGTAGGCATGTCTTTTATCCTCCTTCTTTGATGAAAAATACATTATAATGACTTGCATATAAGCATAGTTAAATATTATTGTACTATAAACAGCGCAACAAATGAGCAACAAAAAAGCCCACACATAAATGTGTGGGCTTCGCAGTCTGTAGGGGAATCGAACCCCTGTTTTCGCCGTGAGAGGGCGACGTCTTAGCCGCTTGACCAACAGACCATTGCTTACAACGTGTGTGATTATATCAAACCACACACAATAATGCAAGCACTTTTTTTATTTTTATACGTTTTATTATATCAGTCACAGATATTCTATATTATACACCTGCCTGTGCTTTTGCTTCTTCAACACCCTTAGCAAGTGCATCCTTAATCTTTGATGCATCCTTACCGCCGGCCTGTGCCATGTTAGGGCGTCCGCCGCCGCCACCGCCGCAGACAGGTGCGATAGCCTTGATAAGGTTTCCTGCATGGATTCCTGCTTCAACTGCGTCATCGCTGGCCATAACAAGGAGATTTACTTTACCACCGTTATCTGATGCGATAATGATAACAGACTTACCAAGCTTCTGCTTCATATCGTCGCCGAGGGTACGCATTGCATTTGCATCAACGTCCTTGAGGGCAAGCGGAAGTATTGAGATATCTCCTGCCTTTATAACTTCATCAGCAGCATTCTTTGCAGATGCAGAAGCAATCTTGTCCTTAAGCTTCTGATTCTCACTTGAAAGTGCCTTGATCTCAGCCAGCATGCTTTCAATCTTATCAGCAAGCTTTGAAGGCTCTGTCTTTGCTGCCTCAGCAGCCCTAAGCAGTGTCTGTTCAAGCTCCGCATAATATGCGAAAGCTCCGTCTGAAGTAAGAGCTTCGATACGTCTTACACCTGCAGCAATTCCCGATTCAGATATAATCTTAAATGTACCGATATCCGATGTGGACTTAACGTGTGTACCGCCACAGAGTTCTATAGAGAAATCACCCATGCTTACAACTCTTACAGTCTTGCCGTACTTCTCTCCGAACAATGCCATAGCGCCCGTCTTCTTTGCCTCTTCTATAGGCATTTCTTCTGTTACAACAGGAAGCTTGGCAGCGATTTCCTTATTAACGATTTCTTCAACTTTTCTTATCTCTTCAGGAGTCATAGCCTGACCATGTGAGAAGTCAAATCTGAGTCTGTCAGGACCAACATATGAACCCTTCTGCTCTACATGATCTCCCAGCACCAGTTTTAATGCCTTCTGGAGAAGATGAGTTGCGGAATGGTTATTACATATGCTGCTTCTTCTTGACTCATCAACCTTGAGCACACATGTGCTTTCAGCTGATACAACACCGGATTTTACATATCCTACATGAGCTGTAACTCCATTTTTAAGAGCCACAACATCTTCAACTACGAAGATACCGCCGCCTTCTGATTCGATAATACCTGTGTCAGCTATCTGTCCACCCTTGGTAGCATAGAAAGGTGTACGAAGTGTAACAACTGTACCATGAGTACCTTCAGTAAGACTGGAAACCTGTCCATTTTCATCAGCCACTCTCAGAATGACATTTTCTGACTCAGTCATAGAATATCCCTGGAACTCTGTAGGCTCATTAATATCTTCAAAGAAGTTCTTATCAGTATCAAGAGTAGCCTTAAAGCTCTTATTCTCTCTCGCCTTCTCTTTAGCCTTCTCCATAGCGCTGTTGAAACCTGCCTCATCAACTGTGAGTCCGTCTTCATCAGCCATCTCTACAGTAAGTTCAATCGGGAAGCCAAATGTATCGTAAAGATAGAATGCTGATTCACCGTCTATCTCTTTAGCACCTTCAGCCTTCTTCTCATCAAGTATCTTCTTGAATTCCTTCATACCGTTTTCAAGAGTACTTTCAAATCTTGAGATTTCCTTGGAAAGCTCATTTATAACAAAATCCCTGTTCTCGATAAGGTTTGGATAGCTCTCACCGTAAACATCATCTATGTAGATCTTTGCAAGTGAGATAAGCTGTTCTCTGCCAAGTCCGAGATTACGTCCATGTCTTACCGCTCTTCTTATGAGACGACGGAGTACATAGCCGGCTCCAACATTTGAAGGAAGAAGCTTTGCCGGATCTCCTATAAGCATAACGCTTGTTCTCATATGGTCGGCAAGTATACGCATAGACTTTGTCTTCTTCTCGTCCTCGTCATACCTTGCACCGGATTCCTTCTCGATAAATGCGATTGCGGATGTGAAAAGGTCTGTCTGATATACATCCTTTGAGCCGTTAAGGAATGCAAGGATTCTCTCAAGGCCCCAGCCTGTATCTACATTCTTCTGCTTAAGAGGTGTGAGGTGACCGTCCTTATGCTTCTCATACTGCATAAAAACGTCATTTCCAAGCTCTGTATATTTACCGCATGAGCATCCCGGTCCGCAATCAGGGCCACAGTCCGGTACATCTGCTATGTAGAACATCTCACTGTCAGGACCGCATGGGCCGTATTCAAGTCCCCACCAGTTATCCTCGGCAGGAAGATAGAAAATATTCTCAGCCTTAAAGCCTGATGCTATACGGAACTTAGCGCCCTCTTCGTCACGAGGTGCATTGTCATCACCTGCAAAAACAGTTGATGCAAGATGATCGCGGTCAAAACCGAAAACCTCTGTAAGAAGCTCAAAGCTCCATTTACATCTCTCTTCTTTAAAATAATCCCCGAGGCTCCAGCTTCCCATCATTTCAAAAAATGTAACGTGGCTCTTGTCACCTACGGAATCAATATCATTTGTACGAACACAGCCCTGCACGTTACAGAGTCTTGATCCAAGCGGATGCTTCTCACCAAGAAGATAAGGCATCAGCGGCTGCATGCCGGCCACATTGAAAAGAACGCCTGTCGACCCGTCGGAAACCAGTGAAACTGCTCCGACATCTACATGTCCTCTCTCTTTATAAAAGTCCTTCCAGACATTTCTTAATTCTTTTGAAGTAAACTGCTTCATGTTATATCTTTCCTCCTAAACTGTTACTCAGTTTTACCTTTCTTCTTATCCGCAACGCTTCTGTATGCCTTTCCCGCTATGAAACCGCCGCATGCGACAGTAAGCAGAACAAGATATTTAACAAGATATGTTGCAAATTCAGCTATTATAGCACCCATACTAATCCTCCCTATATCACTCACGATCGGCAAGTTCTTTGATTATATCATCCCAGGTCATGCTTCTTTCAGCCATGAGAACCATCATATGATAAAGCAGATCTGATATCTCATATTTCATTTCCTCGGGATCAGGATTCTTTGCGGCGATAACAACCTCTGTTGCCTCCTCACCAAACTTCTTAAGAATCTTATCTATACCCTTATCAAAGAGATAATTTGTATATGATCCTTCTTTAGGATTCTTCTTTCTGTCCATGATGATATCATAAACATCCTTGAATACCGTCAGAGGATTTGTGTCATTGTATTCCTTGGTAACAAGAGGTGTATAGAAGCATGTAGGATTACCTGTATGACATGCAGCACCAACCTGCGAAACCTTGGCAAGTATGGTATCTTTGTCACAGTCTATGATAAGTGACTTTACATACTGAAAATGTCCCGAAGTTTCTCCCTTTGTCCAGAGTTCCTGTCTGCTTCTTGAGTAGTAAGTCATCCTTCCTGTCTCAATAGTCTTCATGTATGATTCTTCATTCATATAAGCCATCATGAGAACCGCACCGGTCTTATAATCCTGAGCTATACATGGGATAAGTCCTTTTTCATCCAGCTTGAATTCAGAAAACGGTATGCTGCTCTCAAAAAGATTCACCGGAACTTTTTTCTTCCTGCATTCCTGCTTGATCTGCATAACATCATGCTGTTCAAGGTTATAGAGACTGATTGATTCGGCATTGGTCTCAGCAAGAAGATCAGCTATTTTTGCTCCGTCTGTCGAGTATGAAGAAACGATAGTAGGAAGCTTTACCCTGGTTCTGATTTTCTTTACGATATCAGGATAATCAGGAAATGAATTATGATGGAGTATCAGAAGTTCCCCACATCCTGCCTCTTTAAGACGAAGGCCGTACTCTATCGGATCACTTACCTCAGTCAGATCTATGGTAACGATGATCCTCTCTGAACCGAATCTGTCGGATGCTTCAGAAACTATAGAAATATCATTTCTCGGAGCAGAATTCATACATACCTTTGATGCTCCGGCATAAAGAAGCTTCTTAATATCCTCAAGTCTTCTTACACCACCGCAGGCTATAAGCGGTATATCAATCTCACTGGTAATCTCTTTTATTATAGGGATATTCTTATCGATACTCTCTCTGGTTGCATTTGCATCAAAAAAAGCAACCTCATCAGCACCGGCATCGTTATAGAATTTAGCTTCCGCAACAGGATTCTCCATGGTTACACATGGGATTATCTTCTTTATATCCATATGGTCATCTCACTTTCTTATTACTACAGAGTTCCTTTTGTAGAAAGGATCTCGCCCTCATATTCAGGATCAATCTTAACTGCCTGCCTGAGTGCATTTGCAAATGCTTTAAAGGCAGCTTCTATAATATGATGATTATTGGAACCGTCCAGCTGTTTAAGGTGGAGATTCATCTCCCCCGCATAGGAAACGGCGTAGAAGAATTCCCTGGTCATCTCTGTATCAAAATATCCTACTCTCGGTGTAGTAAGCTTAAGGTCATAATTCAGATATGGCCTGCCTGAAAGATCAACCGCAGAAAGCACGAGCGTTTCATCCATAGGCATGATAAATGAGGCGTATCTAGCAATTCCTGCTTTATCTCCTACAGCTTCTTTAATAGCTTTTCCGAGAACAATTCCCACATCCTCTATGGTATGGTGTGAATCAACATAAAGATCACCTTCACAAGAAAGTTCCAGATCAAATCTTCCGTGTTTAGCAAAGCTTATCAGCATATGGTCAAAGAACCCAATGCCTGTATTCACATCAGCCTTTCCTTTTCCATCAAGGTTAATCGTGAGCTTGATATCTGTTTCACCTGTTTTTCTTTCAACAGTTGCTTTTCTGTCCATATTAATCCCTCATATTAATCAATATTTCAGTATACCGTCATAAACCGACCGGTATGATCACTATTCAAAACGAACACGGATGGAATTTGCATGTGCAGTAAGTCCTTCTGCCTCCGCAAATGTAACTACATCCTTATATACATCACGAAGTGCTGACTCTGAATAGCTTATGATGCTGGATTTCTTGATAAAGTCATCAACTCCGAGAGGTGAGAAGAATCTTGCTGTACCATTAGTAGGAAGAACGTGATTTGGTCCGGCAAAATAATCACCGAGGGGTTCTGATGAGTATTCACCCAGGAAGATTGCCCCTGCATTCTTAACCTTAGTCATGGTATCATATGGATTCTTTGTTACGATCTCAAGATGTTCCGGAGCTATCTGATTTACAACATCGATACCCTCATCAAGATTTTCCGTAACAAGTATATAACCGAAATTATCAAGTGACTTTCTGATAATCTCTTTTCTTTCAAGTGTCTCTGTAATTTTATCGGTCCATTCCGAAACCTCTTCGGCAAGAGCCATCGAATCGGTTACAAGTATAGCGCTTGCAAGTTCATCATGCTCAGCCTGTGACAGGAGGTCTGCAGCGACATACTTAGGAGTTGCGGTTTCATCGGCAAGAACCATTATCTCGCTTGGTCCGGCTACCGAGTCAATACTTACATGACCATAACACAGTCTTTTTGCAAGGGCTACAAAGATATTGCCAGGTCCGACAATCTTATCAACCTTCGGAATGCTCTCGGTTCCAAATGCCATGGCTGCGATAGCCTGGGCACCGCCGACCTTATATACTTCTGTAACTCCGGCCTCTTTAGCGGCTACAAGAGTTGTAGGATAAACCTTGCCTTCTGCGTTACAAGGTGTACACATTATAATATGTTCAACACCGGCAACCTCGGCAGGTGCAACATTCATAAGAACTGTCGAAGGATATGCAGCCTTGCCTCCCGGAACGTAAACTCCGGCATATTCTATAGGTGTTATCTTCTGCCCGAGTATGGTTCCGTCAGCTTTGGTATCTATCCAGCTGTTTCTCTTCTGAAGTCTGTGATAATCTCTGATATTCTGAAGAGCTCTTCTTATAACCCTTATCAGATTCTCATCAACGAGTGAATAAGCTTCTTCAATCTCGGCATCAGTAACCTTTATGGTGTCAGCGTTTATGTCCGCCTTATCAAACTTGAGAGTATAATCAAATACAGCTCTGTCACCGTTTTCCCTTACATTTGCGATAATCTCTTTAACTGTCGCCTCGTAAGGACCGTAATTGTCAGGAGATCTCTTTATGAGATCCTTCATAATACTTTTAGTACTTGTTTCGTCCAGTTTTACTATTCTCACTTTTACTCGTCACCTCATCATTCACATTAATTCATGATTCTGTCAAGATCGGTCAGAAGCTTGCTGATCCTCTCATGCTCAATACGAAGAGACACTCTGTTAACGATCACTCTCGCAGAAAGATCGGTAATCTCTTCAAGAACCATAAGTCCGTTCTCTTTAAGAGTTGTTCCTGTTTCAACTATATCAACTATGACATCGGAAAGCCCAACTATCGGAGCCAGCTCAACAGAACCGTTGAGCTTGATGATCTCAACCGACTGACGCTTTACATTGTCAAAATAATCTCTTGCTATATGAGGATACTTGCTGGCAACTCGTATGATTTCATTTCCCTTAAGAAGCTCTTTTGCCTCTTCGGGTCCGCATACACACATACGACATTTTCCGAACCCGAGATCCATCACTTCATGAATCTTTCTGGATTCCTCCAGTATGGTATCTCTTCCCACTACGCCTATATCAGCGGCGCCGTATTCTACATATGTCGGAACGTCGCTGGCCTTAGCAAGGAAGAACTTCAGCTTCAGCTCCTCATTTACAAAAATAAGCTTTCTGGTATCCTTGTCCTTGATCTCATCGCAGGTTATGCCAACCTTCTCTAAAAGATCAAGTGTCTTAAATGCAAGTCTTCCCTTTGCAAGGGCAAATGTAAGATATCTCATGCTTCACCTCCTGCAAAAAGTTCATTCAGTCCGACAAATGAAAGTGTTTTCTCTTTGCCGTCATACATAGTAGCCCTGTCACTGTCATCAAAGAATATAAGTCTTTCAATTCCGAATCTGTCCAGATAATCCTCATATTCCGAAAGTTCATGATGAACAGATTTTCTTATAAGTGATACTTTATGACCTTTGGATCTCATATGTGCAGCAAACTTGACTGCCTTATCCTGAGCTTCTATAACATAAAGGCAGAGATAACCCTCCGGTTTAACCTCAGGACTCTTATGCTGAGCCGCCAGAGCAAGCATCAATTCATCTATTATAATGGTAAAGCCTATAGACGGAGCCTCCTTACCGAATTCGGTAAGCATTGTATTGTATCGTCCGCCCTTGATGATGGCATCTCCGGTTCCGTAAGTATAACCACGGAATATAACGCCTGTATAATATTCATAACCATTCAGCATTCCGAAATCAAAGCCAACATAATCTTCATAACCATAATATGAAAGTGCCTTATATACACGTCTCAGTCTGTCTATGGCGCCGAGAGCTCTCTCATTTGATGTAAATGAAGCGGCTTTATCCAGAACCTCAAGGCCTCCGAAAAGCTTGGAGAATCCGCTGAGGGCATTTCTCGTACTTTCAGGAATATCAAGAGTATCAGCATGCTCCGAAAGTCCGAAGAAATTTCTCATCTCTATATAGCCACGAAGCTTATCCTCTTCTTCGCCTGAGATTCCTGCCTCATCCATAAGGCCTTTAAAATACTCAACCTCACCTATCTCAATCTTGAAATCCTCAAGTCCTGAAGCCTTCATGCAATCAATGATGAGTGCAAGTATCTCCGCATCACTTGCAGATGTATCATCATTTATAAGCTCACATCCGGCTTCGGTTATCTCATTTGACTTACCCTGATGAAGAAGTTCGTTCTTAAATACATTTCCGGTGTAGCATATCCTTATAGGAAGCTCTTCCTTCTCGTAATACTTCGTAACACATCTTGCAACACCCGGTGTGAAATCAGGACGGAGCACAAGTGTGTTATTGTGTCTGTCAAAAAACTTATACATAAGATTGCTTGGCGCAGATCCTATGCTCTTATTAAAGATATTAAAGAATTCAAATGTAGGAGTTTCTATATCACGGAAATTATAGGTATGAAATACATGATGGATGGAATCAAGCACCTTCGCCTTCCTTATCATCTCATCACCGTATACATCCCTTATACCATCCGGGGTATGAACCAATGCTTCTCTCATATCAGAAATTCCTTTCATTAAATTTACGCATACATTGTAATAGTATAATTCTTTTTAGCTAATGTTTCAAGAAATATTTCGCAAACATATGTTTGATTATCGATTGTATAAATGATATAATACCTGTATATAAACTGAGTTTACAGAATGATTAAAAATATTACGGAGTATACCATGGATAAAAACAAACTCACAAAAAAACAGGAAGCGATTCTTACATATATAAGAGACTGCATAAAGGAAAAAGGCTATCCGCCGGCAGTCAGAGAGATATGTGCCGCTGTCGGTCTCAGCTCTACTTCTTCTGTTCATTCACAACTGAAAAACCTGGAGGATAAAGGCTATATCAGAAGAGATCCGGCTAAGAACCGTTCCATAGAGATCATCGACGAGGAATACAGGATCGTCAGCCCTGAGATTGAGAATATTCCTATCGTAGGTACCGTAACCGCCGGCGAACCGATTCTTGCAGTCGAAAATATTACCGGTTACTTCCCTATCTCACCTGATTACCTTACCAACAATCAGACCTTTATGCTCAAGGTCCGCGGTGAAAGTATGATCAATGCCCACATCATGGATGGCGACATACTTATAATCGAAAAAAGAAACACCGCCGTTAATGGTGAAATCGTAGTCGCTCTTCTGGATGACTCCGCAACAGTCAAGAGATTCTTCAAGGAAGATGGTCATATAAGACTTCAGCCCGAGAATGACAGCATGGACCCCATCATCGTGCAGGATTGTATGATAATCGGAAGAGTCATCGGTCTTTTCCGTACCATGAAATAATATAGAACACTCCCGTCAGAAATCATATTCAGGACGTAATGACATAAAAAGTGGATCGGATGCCGGATTGACATCTGATCCACTTTTTTCTAGCTGAATATAACATCCATATATATAGCTTTCTTATCTTCTCTGCAGGTTACGAACCTGTATCTTACTCTGTCGCCTTCATTGTATCTTACAAACATTGATGAATAATCATAAGTCATAAACTCTGAGAAATTTTTAAACTCCTTACTTGCCTCCTCTACAGAGAATTTAGACAGAGTGATATCCACAATATAGTTATTGAAACTGACATTTATACTGTGCTTTTTAATCTTTTTGTTATCCTTAAGGTATCTGTCCATCCTGTTATAGGTATCATTATCAACTGAAAGCTGAACCTTGGACAGATAATCATTTATAACTCTGAACATACAGCACCTCCGAATACTAGTATATCTGCTTATCAGGCATCATATCATGAATAGCTCTGATCTTGTCAAAATTCTCAGTAAAAAGCTTAACTATTTCCGGATCAAAGGCTGTGCCACTGCATCTTACTATCTCATCATATGCATCCTCAAGTGACCATCCTTTTTTATACATTCTTTCCGCGGTCAGGGCATCAAAGACGTCACATACAGCTATCATCCTGGATATAAATGCGATTTCTTCACCCTTCATTCCAAGATACCCGGTTCCGTCCCATTTCTCATGATGTTCCTTTGCCATGATTCTGGCAAGGTGAAGTATCTCGCCGGGACATTTTTCAAGAAGTGCATCTCCGTAAAGAACATGATTCCTCATTATCTGATACTCTTCTTTGGTAAGCTTAGTCGGCTTATCAAGGATTTCCTCACTTATCATAAGCTTTCCTATATCATGTGCCATAGCAGCTGTTGCAAGCTTATCTGCATAATCCTCTTCAAAACCTGCCGCAAGAGCCATTACTCTCATATATTCAGATACTCTCTTGATATGTTCACCGGTAAGCTTTGACTTATTCTCACTTATCTCGGAAAGAGCAAATATAAGACCTTTTTCATTATTCAGCATGGTAATGGCTGTCTCTTCATTTGTCTTGATATACTTACTGTTGATATCAACGACAAAGAAGGTAATGATTGAAAGAACCGATACTATAAGAATATTCGGAAGCGCCATATCCTGGAACACATCTCTCACGCGGCTTGTAGTCTTAAACAGAAGCTGTGCGCCATAATAATATCTTACCAGTGCGCTCACAAGAATACCAAGTGCCGTAAGCATGGCTGTATAAAGCACAAATGTTCTGTCAAAATAAAGTGCCGCAACAAGAAGCGGAAACAGTATCAGCGCATATGCATAAAGCTGAAATTCCGTTATCATAGTAGTCATGATACTTACAGATGCCAGAATTATAAAATGTCTCGTGAAATAGTTCTTAGACATCTTAAGTCCGTTGACTATAAGCGTAGGGAAAATGCCGATCAAAAAAACTATACCAAGTACAACGATAAGCTTTTTTACATCAACGCCTACGACAAAAAAGAAATATGCAAAAAAGAGCATCAGAGAATAAGAAAAAATCCTCAGACACCTTGCAGACACAATATTTATATCCGATATGAACTTTCCCATGAGCTGCTTATCGTTCATGGAGAGCCTCCGTCAACAAATTATTTAAAGATTTTAGCATCACGCCAGGTATGATCAAGATCGTAGAACTCTCTCATCTCATCGGTGAAGATATGAACAATGATATCATCATAATCAAGCAGAATCCAGCCTCCGTCCGCCCGGCCTTCTCTGTTGCGGAGCTCTACGCCGACTTTGTATAATTCTTCTTCAACATTGTCACAGATAGCTTCTATCTGATTTCTGTTACTTCCGCTCGCTATGATGAAGTAATCACTGATAACAGACTTCTCTGAAATATCCAGAACATTTATATCTGTTGCTTTCTTATCAGAGAGTGCAGCTTTGATTATTTCAATTCTTTCTTTAATATCCATTTAAAACCTTTTACCTCTTATAATTCTTACAATAAAACTGATAGGTTTTTTCCGTCATTTCATCAATGACATCTGATTTTCCATCCAGAAAATCCAAAGTATTCTTCAATATATGAATAACCGCTTTATCAATATCCTGATAAGCTTCCTTACGTATCACAGGGAGTTCAAATATCACTTTGCGGTTAGGTTCAATATAATCAGCCACAAAGATAATCTTCTCAAGCATGGTCATATCCGGCTTTCCCGTTGTATGATAGGTAATCGCCGAAAGAATCTCTTCGTCCTTGATTCCATACTTCTCTCTTGCGTAATATGCACCGAGCTTTCCGTGCAGAAGATCGGGATTGGCTTTCTCGGAACTGTTAATAGGAAGTCCCAGTTTGACTGCCTTCTTAAGCTTTTCATCAGTAGGAATACATTTTGCACAGTCATGAAGAAGTCCCGCTATTCTGGCTCTTTTCACATCCACATCGTATCTGAATGCAAGATTTGCCGCAGTATATTCAACACCTATGGAATGTATAAATCTTTTTTCATTCAGCTTAGACTTAAGCCTTCTGATCATATCATCTCTATCCATTATTACTGCTCCAGATAATACTTTTTGGCAAAATTCCAGGAATCCTTACACATTGTAGTAAGGTCCTTCTCTGCAACCCAGCCAAGCTCTGCTTTAGCTTTTGCGGGATCTGCGTAGCATATTGCTATGTCGCCCGAACGACGAGGCTTGATCTCATATGGAATCTTAATATCATTTGCAGCTTCAAATGCTTTAACGATGTCAAGTACACTGTAACCGGTTCCGGTTCCGAGATTATAGATATTCACTCCATTATCGGAAATAACCTTATCAAGTGCATTTACATGTCCGCGTGCAAGATCGACAACATGAATATAATCTCTTACACCGGTTCCGTCATGAGTATCATAATCATCTCCGAAAACTCCGAGACATGGAAGCTTTCCAACAGCAACCTGCATTATATATGGCATAAGATTATTCGGAATACCATTCGGCACCTCACCAAGAAGTCCGCTTTCATGGGCTCCTATAGGATTAAAGTATCTGAGAAGCACAACGCTGAAATCAGGATCTGCCTTTGCCACATCAGTGAGTATTCCCTCAAGCATAAGCTTGGTTGAACCATACGGATTCGTAGTTGAAAGAGGAAAATCCTCCAGAATAGGTACAGTCTTGGGAGAACCGTAAACTGTCGCGGATGAAGAGAATATAATCCTCTTGCAGTTATATTCCTTCATAAGCTTAACCAGATTGATGGTTCCGCTTATATTATTCTCATAATAAAGAAGTGGTTTAGCAACAGACTCACCGACAGCTTTAAGACCTGCAAAATGAATAACAGCATCATATGTATCAGCCTCAAACGGAACTCTCATGGAATCCGTATCAAGAAGATCCGCTTTAAAGAATTTCGGTCTTACTCCTGTTATGGTCTCGATTTTATCAACCACTTCCTCTTTTGAATTATACAGATTATCAAATATAGTCACTTCATGACCGGATTTAATAAGCTCAACAACTGTATGAGAACCGATGTATCCGGTTCCTCCTGTAACAAGTACTTTCATGTATGTCCTCCCTGTTTTGTTTTATTGACGTTTTATAATAATTATGTTATATTAACGAGGCTGACTTCATCAGCATCTTCATAAGCCGGCATGTCGGAATTGGCAGACGAGGCAGACTCAAAATCTGTTGATGGCAACATCGTGTGGGTTCAAGTCCCACTGCCGGCAGTTCTTTCAATCAATCTTTTTTGCAATCACTACAAACCTTCCGTCATCAACATGATACGAACATGTAGACAGGGATATAAGCTTATCCCCATAGCTTGCGGATACTCCGGTCTCAAAACCGGTCAGCGCCTTGCAGCTCGTCACAAAATCATCAAAATCCTCAGCATTATCGGCATCTATAAAATTATAGCAGACAAAACCCGCATAATCATCACTGTATATCTGGGTTCTGAAAGCGGCTATAACTTCGTATGTACCTCTTTCATACAGAGTATCGAAATATATCAGCTTATGACTCCTGTAATACTTTTCATCCTCATATTTCTGAAGTGAACCGAACATAGTCCCACTCTTCATATGATGTCCATAAATGATGATATTATCAGACGGCTTTTCGAGATCATCTCTCTCATCTATAAATATAGTTCCTGCTATACTGTAATTCTTGTCAAAGTCACGTCTCAGATAGAATTCGGGATCCTTCGGAGTATGCATCACCGGATAGTCTATAGGAGTATCCGGAATACTGATCCACCCCGCAAAATCATTATTCTTCTCGTAGATATCTTTATATCTGGCAAGTATCAGCTTATCGCCAACCTTAACATACTTTTCACCGGTATATTCTTCTCCGGTGCTTTCTTTAGTTTCAATAGTCTCGCCGTCTCTGGCATAAAATGTATCGCCTGAATCAGATACATCTTCATTTATAAGTCCGGCAACCTCACTGAAGCCCTTTTCTGATTTATTGATAGTATGGTAATAATAGATAAGATAGCCGCCCGTTCCAACAAATATGAGTATGAAAACAACGAGCAATATATCCAGTATTATCCCTTTTTTATTTTTTTTAGTCTCTGCCATGTCAGTCCTTCTTATACTTTCAATCTACTGTCCCACATTCCGAGTCGGCGCAGTTCCTGATATTCACTGTAAGCATCCTGGAGTATCTGTTTTTCATTTGGAAATTTCAGAAGATGATAAGCCTCATGATACTTATAATATCCCGAATCACAAAAAAACTCCTCCTTCTGAGGCTTACTGTAATAACTATCGGCCATCATAAGATACCAGTGAACATCCTTGTCCACCACATCATATGATGTATTAAATGAATAATTGGTCTTGCCAACATATTTTATAATGTGAGCAGTGGCTCCGGTCTCTTCCTTGACTTCCCGAAGTGCAGTTTCTGAATACTCTTCTCCTTCTTCGACTGTTCCTTTCGGAAGCACCCATCCTTCATATCTGTTTCGATAATTCTTGTAAAGAAGAAGTATCTTTCCTCTGAAAATAACCACGCCCCCACAACTTACTGCTTCTATCATCTGCAATATCCTCCGGTGCGTTTCCCATAATTAAAACTATTATATCAATGAAATACCGCCTTTTCAATATAAAATAGGAATCGTGACCGTATCATTTTGCATAAGAAAAGGACGGAAATCTTTATGCTTTGACATCCGTCCATTTTATCTTTTACTGAGTGTAATATGTATCAAATATTCTTCTGGCTACATATGAACCGGAGATATAATTGGTATTATAGTCCTCAACAATTACACTTACTACTATATCAGGGTCATCCGGGTTGGAAAATCCGATAAACCATGAATTGCAGTTACCCTCATCATCGTATTCGGCTGTACCCGTCTTTCCAGACACCCTGTAGCTCGTATATGCAAACTGATCCGCTGCAGTTCCGTATTCACATACTGACTTCATATAATCCGTAAGAAGCGCCGCTTCAGCCGGAGTCATAATCTGCTTATAGGCACTTCCGGAAAATGTATTTATTACAGCGCCGTCACAGTTTTCAACTCTGTCCACAAGATAAGGTCTCATCACAAGTCCGCCGTTAGCTATTCCCGACATGATAAGGGCATTATGGAGAGGTGTAATTCTCGTATCACCCTGTCCGATAACAGTCTGAGGAACCTCATAATCCGCGCTTTCAGCTTTTAAGACAAATGAAGAGCGGTTATACGGAAAACTGTACGGAAGCGGTTCGTTGTACATCATATCTTCTGCAAGAGTACGAAGCTTTCCTTTATCCAAAGTAATACCCATATTTGAAAAGCTGGTATTACAGGAATAAGCGAGTGAATGCTCCAGATCCACATTTCCATGATAACTTCCGTGGGCACAGTGAATCGTTACGCTGTTAAACTTATCACTGCTCTGGCAGTTATAAGAATACTCCCCGCAGGTATCCGGATTCTCTCTTATATATTCAAGAAGAGTAAGCGGTTTAAATGTAGAGCCGGGTGCATATAAGCCCTGAGTAGCACGGTTCAGCATTATAGTACTCTCCCGTCCCTCATCTGTATGAATATGCTCCCAGACATTGTCTATATCATTAGGATCAAAGCCGGGGCTCGAATACATAGCGAGCACACGACCGGTTGAAGGTTCGATAACCACCGCTGCGCCCTTATTATTGCCTATGGCATCCCCTGCAGCTTTCTGAAGTCTGTAATCAAGAGTGGTTATAACCCTGTCTCCCTGATTCTTCTCACCAATAAGATCATTTTTAACCTTTGAAAAAATATTCTTATGCGATCTCAGCATATAGAAATTCATCGAAAGCTCAACGCCGCTCCTGCCGTAAGAATTATAACCCACAGCGTGACAGAAAAGATTATTGTAAGGATATTCTCTCTTTTCATTTCCCTCTGCATCCTTAGTGGTGGTTGCTATAACCACACCGTCACTTGATACAATATCTCCTCTGGTTATATCTCTCGCATAAGCATCCTGCCTCTTGTTGCTTGAATTGGCTATGATCTTATCCGCATCATGATATACGTAATATATTATATAAATGAATAGAGACAGGAAAAGTGCGGCAGTAATATAGGTCATAAGAATGATAGGCCGGTTCTTAAGCCTGTTACGCTTCCTCTCTTCCTTATCGCGTTCGAAGAAATCAAGCCTCTCCTTCGAGTAATTCTCTTTCCCTTCTCTCTGCCCTTTCTCTTTCTTTCTCATATCTTGCTCCCTCTTTGCTGACAAGAGTAAATACATACTGAATGATCGACATCAGTATAAGTGTACTGTACAGACTCGAAACACCACTGCTTATCAGTGGCAGCGTGATTCCGGTAGACGGTATGAATTTCGTGACACCGCCTATATTCAGGAACACCTGAAATACTATACAGATTCCGATTCCATAAGTTAAGTATTTATAGAATGTATCTTTGCATTTCATCGCAATATTCTGAATTGAAATGAAAATACTGAGATATATGAGTATCACTGCAAGTCCAAAGATTGCTCCAAGTTCCTCACATATAGCCGCAAATATAAAGTCCGAAGTTACAACCGGAACCAGATTCGGCATTCCACGTCCCAGTCCGGTACCGACGAACCCTCCCGTACCTATGGCGAACAGAGCCTCGGAAACCTGATAACCGCCTGTCTCCCTGTACATGAAAGGATCCTGCCATGCCTGCACTCTGACCATGATATGCTTAAAGAGTGTATCCTTGAAGAGAACGTAACCTCCGGCAACACCAAGCACCAAAAGTCCTAAGCCAAGTATAACGAAGATAGGTCTTCCTGTTGCAAGATAAACCATCATGATATAACAGATATAGAATATCAGCACGGCGCCGAAATCATTTTCAAGTACAAGTATCACCATGAATAATGCGGAAATACATGCATTTATGAAAAAGTCCCTGAGCCTTTCAGCTTTAAGGATTCCGCCTGCAACAAAGAACAGGAAAAGAATCTTAACAAATTCCATAGGCTGTATGGTAAGTCCCGCAATCTTTATCCAGTTACTTGCTCCGTTAAGTGTAATTCCGAGTCCCGGTATGAAAACCGTAAGAAGAAACAGAATTCCAAAGACCGCATATAATATATAAAGGTTCCTCAGCTTCTTTATCTTTCCGAGAACAAACGGAACAAGAAGCATCAGGAAAAGTCCTATGGAGCCCAGTATGAACTGCCTCAGGGCTTTATCATAATTCAGCCTGGTAAGAACTATATAGCCTATATTCATCAGGAACAGCATATTATTTGTCAGAAGTTTCGAAGCATGCTTATAAAGCTTGTACATGAATATTTCATACAGCACAGCTACACAAAGTTCCGCCAGATACAGAACCAGAATCTTTACATCTCTTTCCAGTATGAAAAGATTCGCATAGCAGATCGCATGTATGAAAAACATGTAAATAATCTGACTGATCATGATATTCCTTCTCTTCAGATCACTCTTTGCGGTAAGATAAACAAAGCACTTGAGTGTATAAAGAGCTATCAGGATAAGTATTATATATTTAGATAATTCGGAAAAAATCCTGATCATATAACATCTCCATCAAAATGTCCTGTGTAATGCCTTCCGGTAAGTCCGCGTCCTTCGCTGAAACGTTTAAGTACATCAGCCGCTTCACCTTCGGTTTCATTTGTAAAATGAATCAGTAAATCATTAAAATCTTCACCTCTGTCGGACGGCCATATATCCACAGCCCTTCCATCCAGAAGCATATTGTAGCACATTTCAGAATCCTTCTTTATAAAGTCTTCTTTAATATTTCCTTTAATATCATTTGCGGAAAGCATAAGAACCGTGCGTCCGTAAATCCTGAGAATGCCTTTCCCTTCTTTATATGGTTTCAGTTCCCTTAATCTTTCTTTATTCAGTTCCTCCGAAAATACAAACTGAACATCAGATTTAAGTATATTCTCATACATTAATAGCGCTTTATCATTATAGATATAAAGAGACGGGGCAAGAATCAGTTTAATACCCGTGAATTCCTCATTTTTTATAAACTCCGCGACAGCCGCAAGGGCATCGTGATTACGGATATATATTCCGTCTATGAGCCTCTTACTGCAGAGTTCTTTCAGCTGCACTATATATTTTTCAAATGAATCGTCATCGCATCTGGAAATATACGGAGTTGCAAGATATATAAGAGAATGACTTTGCTCTCTCAGTTCATTTATGTAATCACCGTTAATAAAAGAATGATCGAGTATAATTCTAAGAATATCAACCCCGCTGCTTATAACACTTTTTAACTGAGCCGGCTCCTCTACGATAACACTAAGAATATTCTCTCCATCAATTTTAATCGCACTCTCATTATCGGTACGATTCACTTCAGCTCCGGCTTCGGTACGCTTATAACCTTGAATAATCTCCGATTCAAGTTTCCCGGCGGCGTTTCTCTTAAGCTCTGTGAGTATCCCCATGCTTATAAAGGGTTCACCTTTAATATCACATTCCATACTTTCAAGGACAAATGGGGTGTTTCCAAGCTTCCCTACTTTTTCCTCAAGTATGGACACTTCCGTAGTTCCTTTTTGACTCGGTTCAAGTACTGAATCCGACCGAGCTGTGACAAAGTTTTCCCCGTCGGTGAATGTCAGTTTCATCCTGTCACCGGTATAAGCCTCCAGGAATGCCCTGACCGGAATCTTCCGCTTCTTATCTATAATATTTTTCTTAATATCATCCTGAAGTGATGCAAATCTGGTCCTGTATATCCGGTCACCCGTCTTTAGCTGTTTCGTCCTGGGCGCATTCAGGGATGTTCTTTTTCCCGCGGAAATATCCAGACCCGAAGTGATCTTCACCACGGAGCTGCCCCGTATCTCCATATCATCGCCTTTATGTATATCATCAACAGCCTTGATATCTATAGTTCCCTTACCCACAGAAACTATATCCGCCACATGAACTCCAGCCCTGCCCGGAAAGTTAAGGTCTATCATCGACATACCGTCATGGCATTTATAATATCCGCCGCTGAAACCGCCTCTGTTAAATATATCCATAAGCCGTTTCTTATATTTAAGAGCCTTGTCCATACTAAAACAGCCGGCTGCATAATCAGAAGCTATAGTCTTATAAGCATCTACAGCAGAAGCAACATAATATTCATTTTTCATTCTTCCTTCAATCTTGAAGGAATCTATGCCTGCGTCCATCAGTTCGGGAACATCGGTTATAGTACACATATCCTTCATGGACATGGCGTAGCCCGCATCATATTTCAGACGGCATGGCTGGGCACAGCGTCCCCTGTTCCCGCTTCTTCCGCCTTCAAAGCTGCTCATAAGACAGCGTCCGCTGTAACAGAAACACATAGCACCGTGAACGAAACATTCTACCTCTATATCAACATTCTGCTTTATAAGCCTGATTTCCGGAAGCGTCAGCTCACGCGCCGGAACAACTCTGGTGGCTCCAAATTTTTTCATCATTCCGGCGCCTATATGGGAACAGATATTCATCTGTGTACTGGCATGTATAGGAAGGCCGGGAAACTCATGCTTCACAACATAAAAAGCACCCATATCCTGAACTATGACTGCGTCAAGTCCTTCAAGATACAGGGGCTTAAGGAAAGCCACAAGCTCTCCTATCTCTTCATTTTTGTATAATGTATTTATGGTGAGATATACCTTTACACCGTAAACATGAGCAAAGTCCAGCGCCTGCAGAATTTCTTCGGATGAAAAATTCGCAGCATAAGCTCTGGCTCCAAACTGTTTTCCTGAAAGATACACGGCATCACAGCCTGCATTTACGGCTGCATAAAATGTATCTATAGACCCGCATGGGGCAAGAATTTCAGGTGTCTTAGGCATATTACTTTCTTTCCTTTTCAGCTTCTAACTGTACAATTCTCTTCTGCAGCTGATTAACCTGCTCTTTATATTCCTCAACGAGCTTAAGAGCTGCTTCATGCTTTATCTGTGATTCGATAACTTCATGACGGAGATCATAGAGCTGCTGTTCCTTCTCGGAATCATCTCTTGCCACCTGGTCAGCTCTTGTCTTGGCCTTGAAATAATCATCTGCTATATTGATGGAAAGAAGCATTCCCTGGTATTCGGAATTCATCCTTCTGTAAGTTTCCGAAGTCCTGCATTCAGATATCTTTCCGTTGATGTATGAAGCGATATTCTGAAGATATTCCTCACCCTCAAAACCGCTGAGAGTATAAACCTTTCCATTAATAACAACTGATATATCTGTCTTCTGTGCCATAATAAGCTCCTTCTTAATCTTCTTCCTTCTTTTCTAATCCGAAATGCCTGTAGGTAAGGTCTGTAACAACCCTCCCCTTAGGAGTCCTGGATATGAAGCCATTCTTGACAAGATATGGCTCATATACGTCTTCTATAGTTCCGGGATCTTCACCTATGGAAGCCGCCAGATTGTCAAGTCCTACAGGTCCGCCTCCAAATCTCTCTATAATAGTATAAATGATATTCCGGTCGGTTTCATCCAGTCCCGCACCGTCAACATTAAGTCTGTCAAGTGCCTTAGTGGCTACATTATAATCAATCTTGCCCTGATGTTCAACCTCTGCAAAATCTCTGACCCTTTTCAGAAGACGGTTTGCAAGTCTCGGGGTACCTCTTGAACGTCTTGCTATCTCAAACGCTCCTTCATCTTCAATACTGATTCCCAGCACCCCGGCCGATCTCATGATTATCTGCATCAGTTCACCCACATTATAGAATTCCAGTCTGTCGACCACTCCGAAACGGTCCCTGAGTGGTGCTGAAAGCATTCCGGCTCTTGTGGTAGCTCCGATAAGAGTAAAGTGAGGAAGGTCAAGCCTTATGGATCTGGCTCCCTGACCTTTACCCATGATTATATCTATGGCAAAATCCTCCATGGCAGGATAAAGCACCTCTTCAACCTGCTTGTTGAGTCTATGGATCTCATCTATAAAAAGCACATCATTTTCGGAAAGATTATTCAGAATAGCTGCCAGTTCACCCGGTTTCTCAATTGCAGGGCCTGAAGTTATCTTGATATTAACACCCATCTCCTCAGCCACGATTCCTGCAAGTGTTGTCTTTCCGAGCCCCGGAGGACCATACAGCAGGAGGTGATCAAGGTTTTCGTGTCGTTTCTTCGCAGCTTCAATAAATATCTTAAGATTATTCTTGACTCTTTCCTGACCTATATATTGATTTAAAGATCTTGGACGGAGGCTTGCCTCAAGCTTCTCCTCACCGGGTGCCACGTCCGTGTTTATAATTCTTTTCATTTCAAATATCCTTTATGCTTAAGAACGTAATATTCATAAAGCCGGATAAACCGTTTATTCTATTAATACACATTCTTCAAAGAAGCTTTAAGTAACTGCTCTGCGGTCATTTCTCCTGCATCAGGGACTGCCTTCACCGCCCTTGCCGCATCGGAAGCCGATATACCCAGTGCAGTAAGCGCCAGTATTGTATCCTTGATGTTCTGATCTTCCATGCTGAGTTTAGCCGAAGGCGCATTTGCAGAAGAAGTATATAATTCTTCCAGATCGATCTTATCCTTTAATTCAAGTATCACTCTCTCCGCAGTCTTCTTTCCAATACCGTTCGCGGCAGATATAGCCTTAACGTCTCCGGCCATTATCGCTGTAATAAGGTCATCGGTGGAAAGAGATGACATTATGGAAAGGGCTCCCTTCGGTCCTATGCCCGAAACAGAGATAAGCTTCTTAAAAATATCTATATCTGTTTTTTGACTGAAGCCATACAGTGATATGTCATCTTCCTTGACATTCATAAATGTATAAACGATGGCTTCGTCACCGACTGAAGGAAGCGACGCAACAGTATTGACAGACGCATTAACACCAAAGCCGATACCGCCCGTCTCGATAACCACGCCATCTTCAGTCTTATCAGTTATTATTCCCTTAATATATGAGATCATTACTGTCCTTTCAAATGAATAATCTAACTAAGTCCGGAGGGTTTTGTATAATAGGAAACACAGTTTCCTGTCATACAATAAATAAGGGTGCTACAACTAAGCAGCACCCTTAAGATTAATCTCTTATAAGAATTCGAAGTCGCCCTCGCCTTCCTCTTCGCCATCACCAATCATGACTCTGTCAGGTTTCCTGTTGTCTTCAATCTCTCCGACAAAAACTTCATCATCATCGCCACCAACTGCATTTGCAGCATTATCATCATTCTTCTGGAAGAACTTTGATGTAGCAGAAACCTTCTCATCCGCACCATCTGATGAATCATCTGAACCCGCATCTTTTGCACCGGATTCATACTCGAAAAGCTTAATCCTGAGATCAGACATTTCCTTCTCTAATCTCTGCTTATCAGCTTTAAGAGTTTCATTCTCATTAAATACACCTTCGTATGCACGATACACTGTATCTACGAATGTCTCAACCTCAGCTTTGTTATAGCCAAAAAGTCCTTTTTTGAAAGTCTGATTCTTAATATCACTAGGCTTATACATGCGTCCGTATCCCTCCAAACATTAAATTCAAAGAATATTATAACACATTTTTTTATAGTTTCAATGGCAAATTTTTACTTATTAAGTTTAATTTCTTCCTTCTTATTCTGCAGGTTACGGAAGTCTGATCAAATACTTTTTAGGCATAGAAGTTAAAAAAACCTTGTATTATTCCTGCTTATGCATTAAAATATCAAAGGTTATAACATAAGAGGTGATTGTAATGAGTCAGGCAAAAGTTGATAAGTATAAAGAAGAAAAAAAGAACAGATCCAAGACTATTAAAATGAACAGAGTCAAGAAGGCTATAGGAATATGCATAGCCTGTCTTGTTGCCGGTGCTGCTATCGGCGTACCTGTAGGTAAGTTTGCATACGCTAAACATTTGGATGAGATCAAGAAAAATGCAACTGTAAAGACTACTGATCTTGATTCCTGGTTTGATAAGTATTTCGTTGGTAACTACTCTGATTTCTTCCAAGGATTCTCTGTAGATGAAGCATCAAATACAGACGCATCAAATACAGACGCATCAAATACAGACGCCACAGAGACAGATACCGCAGAATAAAGCTACAATAACTGTAGCAGACCATTAACTCCATAAGGGGTTGTACTGGTTTCGACAGGGATTCAGAAATTTCGGCAGCTATCCGTGGACCGTGACCACGTTAAAACATGGAAAAAAATAAACGCTGAAGATAAAAGTTTAGCATTCGCTGCCTAAGGGCAGCTGTCAGTCCTTAAGTCGTCCACTGCTTTTGGAACTGGCATCGAACAGGTGGAGAACTGCTCTGTCAAAGCTTTGAGGCAGAGATGGATTTATGAAGCTACCGGCCTTGTAAGTTTGTCAGGGGACTTACACCGTCGGGAATCCTGACCACTGACTGCGATAGGAGACACCGTAATGGAAGAGTTTTTGGACGCGGGTTCGATTCCCGCCAGCTCCACTAAAAAAAGAACGCATGAAGCGTTCTTTTTTTATGTGGCTAAAGGGAATCGAACGGCAAGACCACGAATCTCCGATTCGTGAGAACACCCCGGTGGGGTGTTCGTGTCGCAGCCCGGCCTGAAAGGCGGCTTTGCCGCCGGAGGGATTCCCGCCAGCTCCACTAAAAAAAGAACGCATGAAGCGTTCTTTTTTTATGTGGCTAAAGGGAATCGAACGGTGTTTTATTTCCAATAAAGCATATGATACATCATTCCCTTAAAGTACTTCTGTATCAGCTCCTCATTTCCGAGAAACTGGTCATCCAGCAGCAGGTAGCTCTCCTTATCCTTCGGTGCCTCTTTATATTCCGCAGTTACGCTCTCCTTCGGCTGTTTGATAAAGAAGCCGGATTTCTCAGAGAAGCTTTTCTTCGTTCCGCCGTAGTAATATCTGAGTGTATCCATCTGAACAGGTATCCTGAGATATGCATCATAGTCTTCTGCAAGAAGTGATGCTCCTTTAAACGGACTGTCTATATGTACCGGGAGTCTGTACTTAAGATGTGCATTCATGATCAGATTAAGGCGGCCGGAAACTTCCTCAAAGCTGCATTTTATGCTTTCATTTTCTCCTCTTGAAAGCGCTCTCACGGCAAGTATGGAGGTAAGATGGAACATTCCTTCCATGTCATCTCTGTTATGCTGTATGAAAAGGCTTTTCTGATCCTCTATCTTCTGTTCTATATCTTCACGCCTGACAAGGTCTCTGTAACGCTCCGGATCAAGATCATATCTGTCCAGAGATTTGAACAGTGACAGATAATTCAGATAAACTCCTATCATCTGACCGCCGTCATACATATCGATACGGTTGATTCCCAGATAGCGTTCAACTGTTTTCTGTCTGATATTCGGAAGTCCCAATGAATTTTTATACGGACGTACTATCTTCAGAAGGTCAACAGATTCCAGAAGATGAAAATTGTTGGCTATAGCCGCTGAACTTTTCATATTCAGAATATCTATCCTTTTTGATACAAATGGAATATCAAAATTATCCCCGTTGAAATGTGCCAGGACTTTTTTGCTCTTGATAAAATCCATAAAGTTTTCAAGGATTTCCGACTCTGAAATTCCGTCATCATTGAAATACAGAGTTATGTGCCATTCTCCATCTTTATAATGATTGATACCGATAAGATATATAAATGCCCTCTCGGCGGAGAGTCCCGTAGTTTCGATATCGAACATCACAAAGTCCTCAGGAGCATAGAAATCTTCTATCCTGCAGAGCTTATCCAGTATATTTTTTCCTACTATCTCATCTATAATCTGCATATCATCACTTAAGATTTCTTACTTTGAAATCTCTCTCAGCCTCTCTCTTCATATCCTTCTTTGCTATATCCTGTCTCTTGTCGTAGAGTTTCTTACCCTTTGCAAGACCTATCTCAACCTTAACAAGACTGTCCTTGAAATAAACTTTTAAAGGAACAAGGGTATAACCCTTCTCCTTTGTCCTGCCTATAAGCTTGTTTATCTCATACCTGTGCAGCAGGAGTTTTCTCTTCCTCAAAGGATCTTTATTGAAGATATTTCCCTTTTCGTAAGGATTGATATGCATCTTATGGATAAATACTTCACTATTATCTATAGTAATATATGCCTCTTTGATGCTGCACTGCCCGAGCCTTAAAGATTTAACCTCCGTTCCGGCAAGGGAAATGCCCGCTTCATAGGACTCTTCTATAAAATAATCATGAAATGCTTTTTTGTTATTTGCGATCAGCTTTGTACCTTTATCTTTAGCCATTTTTTTCTCTCTTCAGCTTAGTTATTTGGTTTCACCCTCTGAACTCTTTATGTTATCGGTAAATTCAAAATTTATAACGCGTTCCAGTTTATCTGCATTTATAACTTTGATATTCACTTTATCACCAAGGGTGAACTTACGGCCGGTTCTCTTACCCACCATCGAATATTCACTTTCGTTGAATTCATAATAATCGTCGGTCATGTTTGCAACGCTTACCGTGCCTTCAACAGTATTCTGCAATGCGACAAATATAAACTGTCCGGTAAATCCGGACACAACGCCTTCAAACTCCTCACCTATATGGTTCTCCATATATTCGATTTCCTTGAGACGCGTTACATCTCTTTCAGCCTCCTCGGCTCTTCTCTCCTTTGCAGAGTTATCCGCAGCAACATCAGGAAGTATCTTATAATAATGACTTATACGTTTATTGTCCAGCCTTCCATTCAGATTATCCTTGATGATCCTGTGAATCTGAAGATCCGGGTATCTCCTTATAGGAGAAGTAAAATGACAGTAGTATTTGCATGCGAGTCCGAAATGTCCCATACATTCAGTACTGTATCTCGCCTGCTGCATGGACCTCAGGGTAATGCTGCTTATGAGTGATTCATATTCAGTACCCCTGATCTGCTCCAAAAGCTTCTGATACTCCTTCGGATGCATCTTATCACGGCTGACCTTGAAATAAAAGCCGAAATTTCTTATGAAACTCTGGAGTTTCTCAACCTTTTCCGGAGTAGGCGTTTCATGAACTCTGTACTCAAACGGAAGCTCCTGCCAGAAGAAATCTTCCGCTATCGTTTCATTTGCTATAAGCATGAAATCCTCGATTATCTTAGTCGCAACATTTCTGTCGTAAGGCTTTATTGCTACCGGCTTATGGTCCTCATCAACAATTATCTTTGTCTCGGCAATATCAAAGTCTATGGAGCCTCTTTTCATACGCGCTTCCCTGAGAATTGCCGAAAGCTTTGCCATAAGTTTGAAAAATGGAACGAGCTCCGCGTATCTTTTAGTGGGTGCATCCTCCTTACCTTCAAGGATAGCAGCCACATCGGTATAGTTCATCCTCTCATTTACATTTATGATGCCTTCACAGATTTCATGAGAGATAACCTTTCCGTTGTCATCTATATCCATCAGACAAGTAAGAGTAAGCCTGTCAACATCATGGTTAAGAGAACAGATTCCATTTGACAGCTTATGAGGAATCATCGGAATTACACTGTCTATGAGATAAACAGATGTACCACGTTTAAGTGCTTCCCTGTCAAGTGGTGAGCCCTCTTTCACATAATTGGATACATCCGCTATATGTACTCCCAGATGATAAACACCGTCATAAGTAAGCGTTATGGCATCGTCCAGATCCTTTGCATCTTCACCGTCTATGGTAACAGTTACAAGATTTCTGAAATCGCGTCTTCCTTCCTTTTCTTCAGGAGATACTTCATCAGGTATGTTTTTCAGCTGTTCTTCTACATCCTCAGGGAAATCCATAGGGATATTGTAGCTTCTTGCGACAGTCATTATATCAGCGGCAGGATCATCAATATGCCCGATCACTTCCTTGATATAACCTTCAGGACTCTTTCTCTCATCACCATAATCCTTTATCTCAGCGATGACGACACTTCCCTGAACGGCGCCGTTTATAGCTTCCTTCGGAATAAATATATCTTTGGATATCTTCTTGTTGTTCGGTATTACAAACCCAAAGCCTTTATTCTCGGTAAATACACCGATAACGCTGGAGAAACCTCTTTCGAGTATTCTGGTAACTACAGCCTCCTTACGCTCGCCTCTTCCCTCACCCATAACATTTATAAGTACAGTGTCTCCGTTAAGGGCTCCTTCTGTATCCTTTTCATGTACAAAATAATCCTCGTTCTCACCCTCAACTCTTACAAAGCCGAAGCCTTTCTTCGTCCCGAAGAAAAGTCCCCTTTTAACAGAATCAGGAGTAAGCATATAGCGATTATTCTTGGATTTTACGATCTTATATTCATTTATCAGTTCATCAAGCACTTCAAGAAGTTCATTTTCCTCTTCCTTCGGAACACTTAGAAAAAGCCTGAGTTCCTTAAACTTCATAGGTGTATATGTCTTTTCACCAAAAAGCTGAAGGATCATGGCTTTTCTGTCTTCTCTTAATGCCTCATTTATTATATTATCTCCCATGATGTCACCCCCTAAAAAAAGAACCGTATCTATCATTTTCCTGCATACCGGAAAATCAAAAAGCTTTCCGGTCAAAAAAAAGGTGCTTCATCAACGAAGCACCCTTGAATCATCTTATCCTAAACCCACTTTGAACTGAGAAGAATTGCTATCACAAAGAAAAGAACAACCAGAACAGCCGTAACCTTTGCCAGCATGGCATCCTTGGACTTGCCCTTGTTCTTGCTCCAGTATGAATCAGCGCTTCCTGTCAAAGTGCTTGATATATTGTTATCCTTGCCTTCCTGTGAAAGAACAAGAATAATAAGTGCTACACATATTACTATAAAAACTATGGTAAGTGCTATCTTCACTTTAATTGCCTCCATATCATCAGTACAGCAGTTTTAACGAACAATCGCTCGCTCTTTCGGAGAACCGTTCATTAAGCTTGCTAAAAATCATACTGTGATATGATAGCACAAAGTAATATCCTTATCAAGTAGTTTTTTTATTATTTTTCAATATTCTCGTCCCAGAAATTCATCTTTGAAATCTCCGGTTCTCTCATTATAGTAATTGATAAAATCATTTGATGACATTATATATGCATCCTTGCCCCTGGTTATGAGCTGGACCATACCATCATTTGTTATAACGGTTATATCAAAAATCCTCGATTTGAGGGTTGCAAATCGTCCAATATACTGATCCGCGGTTTCTGCTTCTCTGGTATAAACCACATGAACATTAATTCTCGTCATGACTTCAGTCTCATGCCCGGCAACCTTATATGCATCAAAAACTATAAGAACCTCAGTTCCTGTTATGGCATGGAAATCGCTCATTCTTTCGATAAGCAGGTCTCTCGCCCCGGTTACATTTTCATTCATAAGAATACTCTTAAGGTCCGGCCATGCATGTATGAGATTATATCCGTCGATAAGATATATCTTTTCTCTGGAAATGACAGGCTTTGGCTTCGATGCCCCTTTAGAAGGTAACGCATCCACCTTTTGACGGCTTTTCTCATAATGAAAACGTCTCTTCTCATTTTTACCCCTGTCATTTGCATGTGCAGATCTCTCTATAATGGCATCTATCTCAGAAAGCCCGATCGCCATATCATAATCAAAGCTTCCTCCCTGAGGCGCCCCGGATGATGCTTCAAAATGATCATTTACTTTATTTTCAGCCAGTACAGAGAATGGAACTGCCTTTCTGTCATCAACCTCATCCCATTCAACATAAACTCCGCTTCCATGGGAACAGAATATACTTCCTGCAGGATGCTTTGTATCTCTTTCGGCTATATAACCCGTTTCAGCTATAACTTCATCCTGATTATGACATTTAAGATACCCGAGAAATCTTATATTCATGGTACCCCGTCCGGAAAGTTCCTCCTGGTAATTCCTTATACAAGTGTATGGCGCAGCGCCTCGAAGCCTGGTCTTATCTCCATACTTCCCGTCTATCTCACAGGTACCGAACCGGTTGGTCATATCATTCATGACCTTTCCCACCATTTCATCCGGAACACTTATATCATACTCAAGATAAGGTTCAAGAAGAATGCTCTCGCTTTTCATTACAGCCTGTCTTACGGCACGAAGTGCAGCCTCACGCATATCACCGCCTTCAGTATGTTTGACATGAGACTTGCCCTGAACCAGTGTTATCCTGATATCTGTCAGCGGTGAACCTGTCAGTTTACCCACAAGATTATCATTTGCAGCCTCAATGCTTATGGCAGACTCTACATTTTTCTGATAAGATGCTCCGAGTATGTTTTCACTCAACCTGGAATCAACAACTATTCCGCTTCCGGTCGGTAGCGGTGTGAGCAGAACATGTACCTCGGCATAGTGACGCAGCGGTTCAAAATGCCCTACTCCATAGGCTTTATCTGCGATAGTCTCCTTATACTCAATACTTCCTTCTGCAAATGATATGTCTATCCCGAACCTTGACTTAACTTCACTCTGAAGTATTTCAAGCTGAATAGCCCCCATAAGTCTCACAAGAATCTCATCCTGTTCTCTGTCATGAGTGATACAGAGCATAGGATCTTCGTCGGCTATAAGACTGAGGGACTGCATCAGAGTATCGCAGGACATATCGGAAGGCGGAAGTATCCTGTATTTCAGAAACGGTTCTATATTTCTGGTATCAAAATCAGTCTCGGCACCGATACCCATACCGGGAAAAGTGCTCTTTAGCCCTGTAATACCGATTATATCGCCGGGAAATGCTTCCTGAACACTTTCAAACCTGTCACCGCTGTAAGCCCTTATCTGACTTACCTTCTCACCCGGAATCAGTTCATCCCTTACAGAAAGTTTCCCTTCAGTAATCTTAAGAAATGAAATCCTCTCGCCTCTGTTATCATGTATGATTTTGAAAACCCGTGCCGAAACAACGACGGCAGCGGAATTGCTTTTATCCGTAATATCATTTGCCGAACTATCATCCGCCGTAATATCATTTTCAAGACTGTAAATGTCATATGAATACTTCTTTATAATACTTATCAGTTCCAGAATTCCTTCCAGTTTTAAAGCCGAACCGTAAATATATGGAATTATACTTCTACTGTAGACAGCTTCTCTGATGGTTTCATCCGAAACCGAGCCAGTCTCGGAATACTCTTCAAGAGCATTTATATCCCTTTCGGCAATGCTCTCATATAAGCTGTCCTTATCTTTCACATCTCTATCAGCAAATGAACTTACACCTGTAAAATCAATGATTCTGTCATCAAATGCAGAAAGTGACTCATGAACTCCTGAAATATCATAAGGTGAAATATCCATCTTATTGACAAAGATAAATACAGGTACATTATAGCTGTCCAGAAGGCGCAGCAACACTTTGTCTCTTTCGGTTACAAGAGAGATACCGCTGATTATCATGACGGCATAATCCAGGGCGTCCAATGCCCTTTCAGTCTCAGCAGTAAAATCAGCATGTCCGGGAGTATCCAAAAGATAGATTCTCGTATCATCCTGCTCAATCTTTGCCACCTTTGAGAAAACAGTAATCCCTCTCTTTCTCTCGATATCATTACTGTCAAGGAAAGATTCCTGCTTATCAACTCTGCCGAACTGACGTCTCATTCCTGTACTGTACAGAAGTGCTTCGGACAGAGTCGTTTTCCCTGCATCTACATTTGCAATTAAACCTACAGTAATTTTTTTCATGTCGTTACCACTTAAAAATTCATTTGCCAAATCATTAATTATTATATAGTATATACCATGCGTCTTTTTTTACAAAGAAAAAACTATATTTCATAAAGCATTTTTATGGTTTCAAAAATGGAAAAATTCACTAAGAAAACAACTCCAAAAGGAATACTTTTACTCTTACTGACCTCTATCATATGGGGCTCTTCATTTGTCGCCCAAAGCGTGGGAATGGAAAGCATACAGGCATTTACATTCAATGGAATACGTACACTTCTGGGTGCCTTCGTACTTCTTCCTTTCGTCATACTGAGAAGAAATCTGAGAAAGAATACTTATATCAAGAACGGCTACAGCAAAGATGATATAAAAAAGAAAATGAGGATAAGTCCACTACAGCTCAAATTCAGCATACTGATAAGCCTCGTTTTCTTCTTTGCCTGCAACTTCCAGCAGTTTGCATTTTACTATTCCACTGCCGGAAAAATTGCATTTATAACGGCACTTTATATGTTCTTCGTCCCGCTCTTCGGAGTATTCATGGGTAAGAAAGTACGACTCCTGACATGGATATCAGTCATTATTGGATTTGTAGGACTCTTTCTACTATGTATCAATCCTGAGGATATGACAGATATAAATCTCGGAGATATACTCGCAACAATATGTGCCTTATTCTATTCATTTCACATTCTTCTGATTGAGAATATGAACGCCCGGGCAGAAAAAGAACATGAGATTATAGACGGTGTAGAGATATCATTCACACAATTCCTGATATCCGGAACACTTACCATAATACTAATGTTCATATTTGAAAATCCTGATATAAATCAGATACTGGTTGCTGCAAAACCGATACTATATGCCGGAATCATGAGTTGCGGAGTTGCCTATACACTTCAGATTGTCGGACAGAAATATGCGGAGGCAACCGTAGCCTCACTCCTAATGTGTATGGAATCAGTATTCGCAGTCATCACTGCAGCCTTAATACTACATGAAACCATGACCTTACATGAAGGACTGGGCTGCATTATAATGTTTGCAGCGATAATACTTTCGCAGATAGCGGAAATGAAGAGCGGCACCCAATAGGGTGCCGCCACTTTTTTTGCAACTGGGACTTTACTGTCCCATTATGTTTATTTTGCTCCGTAAGCTCTCATGATGAATGTCACGATTTGAGTTCTGATACATGTCTTCTTTACGCCGAATTCGTTTGCATTGATTCCGTTTGTGATACCGTTCTCTACTGCCCAGAGTACTGCATCATAGTAGCCGTTATTCTCTGTCACATCCGTGAACGGACTCTCGCTGAGTGTCGGCTCAGGACTTCCTGCATCTCTCCAGAGGAAGGATACAACCTGTGCTCTTGTACATGGGTCATTCGGTGCAAATGTTGTAGCTGTCTTACCTGCTGTGATTCCCTTCTCTACTGCCCAGAGTACTGCCTGATAGTAGAAATCTTCTTCTGATACATCTTCGAATGGATTCTCTGTCATTGTAGGTTCAGGACATCCATTTGCTCTCCAAAGGAATGTTACAGCCTGTGCTCTTGTACATGTTCCCATAGGATTGAAGTGTGTCTCATCAACACCGCTTGTGATCTGTGGTTCCTGTTCAACTGCCCAGTATACTGATTCATAGTAGTAGCTGTCTACAGGTACATCAACGAATTGAAGTTCATCAAGTATTGTAAATGTACCGTTTACTGCTGTTACATCATAATTCCTGTTAACTCCCGGTATAACCTTGATCTCATAAGTTCCCGGTTTATTTCCTTCTTCTCTCTGAAGTGCATAACTGAGTGCATCACCCTTTGCAACACCT
>JAFUVQ010000022.1 GCA_017477505.1 Eubacterium sp. | reverse complement strand
CATGAGCATTGGCTCCTTTCTGGATGTCGGTTTGGCGATTGACATTATACCAAAAAAGGGAGGTCAATGCTCTTTTTATTTAAACCTCCCGAAAATAAAGGATTTAGGAACAAAAAAGGAGTGTCAGGCTTGACACTACCAAAAAAATAATGGAGGAAAAAACTATGGATGAGATTATGAACGCTATGAACGGCGAGCTTTTTGCGGTATGGTTTCTTATAGGTGCCGCACTTGTTTTCTGGATGCAGGCAGGCTTCGCAATGGTTGAGTCAGGCTTTGCAAGAGCCAAGAATGCAGGTAACATTTTGATGAAGAACCTTATGGATTTCTGTATAGGATGTTGTGTATTTATTCTTATAGGTTTCGGCCTTCTCCTCGGAGAGGATCTGATGGGATTCATCGGAAAACCGGGATTTGACATTTTCACAAGTTATCAGAACTTTGACTGGTCGAATTTCATTTTCAACCTGGTGTTCTGTGCAACAACGGCAACCATAGTATCAGGTGCCATGGCAGAGAGAACAAAGTTCCTCAGCTACTGCGTATATTCAGGAATCATTTCAGCACTTATATATCCTATCGAAGCACACTGGATATGGGGCGGCGGATGGCTCGCACAGCTTGGGTTCCACGATTTTGCAGGTTCATGTGCAATCCACATGGTAGGCGGTATCGCAGCATTTGTCGGAGCAAAGATGGTAGGACCTCATATAGGTAAGTTTGAAAGAGATAAAAACGGTAAGGTTGTTAAGGTTAATGCCTTCCCCGGACATAACCTGGTTATCGGAGCACTCGGCGTATTCATCCTCTGGCTCGGCTGGTACGGATTCAACGGCGCAGCCTGTACATCAACAGATCAGCTCGCATCAGTATTTGTAACAACGACCATAGCACCATCAATAGCAACTGTAGTATGTATGGTATTTACATGGATCAAATATGGTAAGCCCGATGTTTCAATGTGTCTCAATGCTTCACTCGCAGGTCTCGTAGCAATCACGGCTCCATGCGATGTAACAGATGCATTCGGTTCGATCATAATCGGTGCGGTTGCCGGACTTCTCGTAGTATTTGGAGTATGGCTCCTTGATTACAAGCTTCACATCGACGATCCTGTTGGTGCAGTAGCAGTACATATGATGAATGGTATCTGGGGTACCATAGCAACAGGACTTTTTGCAACAACATCAGCACCGGGAAATGATTCAGTAGTAGGTCTTTTCTACGGCGGCGGTTTCCATCAGTTAGGACTTCAGTTACTCGGATTTGCGTCAGTTGCAGCATGGGCAACAATCACGATGATAATCGTATTTACGATCATTAAGGCTATCTTCGGACTTCGTGTTTCAGAGGAAGAAGAAATCGAAGGCCTCGATCTTAAAGAGCATGGTCTTGCATCAGCTTATTCAGGTTTCAGTATCGTGGATATGTCAAGTGCCATGATGGATGCAAATGAGAATACCAACCTTGGCGTTTCAGAATATGATAAAGCAAGTGAAGCACAGAAGAAGGCTTCAGTTCCTGTAGTTGATGCGGCTAAGGAAATGAGACAGAACGGTATCGTAACAGAGACAGGAATTAACAAGGTGGTTATCATTACCAAGCTTTCAAGATACGATAAGATTAAGAGAGCACTTAACGAACTCGGTGTAACGGGTATCACGGTAACACAGGTAAGCGGCTGCGGAATACAGAAGGGTACCGGAGAGATGTACCGTGGAGTAGAAATGGATATGACACTCCTTCCGAAGATCAAGCTTGAAGTAGTAGTAAGCGGAATCCCTGTAGACAGTGTTATCGAAACAGCGAAGAAAACACTTTACACCGGCAAGATCGGCGATGGTAAGATTTTCGTATATCCTGTAAGCAGAGTAGTAAAGATCAGAACAGGTGAAGAAGATTATGATGCGCTTCAGGATGTTGAATAATTGAATATCAAAAGTTGAATATCAGATAATATTTATACTTGACTTTTGTTTCGAAAGTAATATACTGTTATCAGTTTAATTTTTTAACGAAATACATTCTTTTCGTTTATGAATGATTGTTTTGGAAGCAAAGGCGCTTCGGGTATTATGCTCGAAGTGCCTTTTTTTAGCAAAAAATGAACTAAGGAGGAAAACATGGCTAAGTATATCTTCGTAACTGGTGGAGTTGTTTCAGGACTCGGCAAAGGCATTACGGCAGCATCTCTTGGAAGGCTGCTGAAAGCAAGAGGTCTTAAAGTGGCGGCTCAGAAGCTTGACCCATATATAAATGTAGATCCCGGTACCATGAGTCCGTATCAGCACGGCGAAGTATACGTTACAGAGGATGGAGCCGAGACGGATCTGGACCTCGGTCATTATGAGAGATTCATAGACGAGGACTTAAACAAGTATTCTAACCTTACATCCGGTAAGGTTTACTGGAATGTGCTGAACAAGGAGAGACAGGGTAAATACCTGGGCTCCACGGTTCAGGTTATTCCTCATATTACAAATGAGATTAAAGAATTTGTGTACCGTGTCGGAAATGAAACTGACGCCGATGTAGTCATAACAGAAATCGGAGGTACCATAGGTGATATAGAGTCCCAGCCATTTATCGAGGCAGTAAGACAGATATCTCTGGAACTTCCATCGCAGGACAGTCTCTTTATTCATGTCACACTTGTGCCTTTCCTGCATGGGTCCGATGAGCATAAATCAAAGCCGACACAGCATTCGGTTAAGGAACTTCAGGGTATGGGAGTCCGCCCTGATATCATTGTATTAAGATGCGATGAGCCTCTTGAGGATTCTATATTCAGAAAGATTTCCATGTTTTGTAATGTTAAGGAAGACTGTGTTATCGAGAACAGGACGCTTCCTAATCTCTACGCTGCTCCGCTCATGCTTGAAGAAGCCGGACTATCCGGTGTGGTATGCCGCGAGCTCGAGATTGATGCTCCTGCGCCGGATCTTTCAGAATGGAAGAAGCTTGTAAATAATATTGAAAAATGTAATGCGGACGTAACCATAGGACTCGTCGGAAAATACGTCCAGCTCCATGATGCATATCTTTCGGTTGCGGAAGCACTTCATCATGCAGGTTATGCTCTCGGAGCAAATGTAAGGATTGAATGGATCGATTCCGAGGAGATAAATCCTGAAAACTGTGATGAAAGATTCGGCTCATTGGACGGAATCATAGTTCCGGGCGGCTTCGGAGACCGAGGCATAGAAGGTATGGTTCTTGCGGCAGAATATGCAAGAGTTCACAGGATGCCTTATCTCGGAATCTGTCTTGGTATGCAGATAGCGGTTATTGAATTTGCCCGCCACGTTGCAGGACTTAAGGGTGCCTGCTCAGGTGAGTTCCACGATGCAACGGATATCAAAGTCATAGACTTCATGCCGGGCCAGTCCGACAGCGTGGATAAGGGAGGTACACTCCGTCTTGGAAGCTATCCTTGCGTGGTTACGCCGGGAACATTGATGGAGAAATGTTATTACGGAAGCACGGATGCAGCCGGAGTTACCATCGAAGCATTTCAGAAAGAATCGGCAGCGGATGAAAGTACAAGAACCATACATGAAAGACATCGCCACAGATATGAATTTAACAATGAATATAAAGAGGTACTCACAGAAGCGGGGCTGGTAGTATCCGGTCAGTCGCCGGACGGTTCACTGGTAGAAACGGTGGAACTAAGGGACCATCCATTTTTCCTCGGAGTACAGTATCATCCGGAGTTTAAGTCCCGTCCTAACCGTCCACATCCGGTGTTTTATGAATTTGTGAGAGCTTCACTTGAATAAAGAACTTAAAAGCGGTATTATCACTTGAGAAAAAATACTTCTATAGAGAATAGAGAGAATAGAGAATTATGTCAGACTACAACAGAAAACTAATTTTTGAAGATGGCACCGAGTACCCCGGATATGGGTTCGGTGCAGAAAGAGATGCCGTATGTGAGATAGTTTTTAATACATCCATGGCAGGATATCAGGAAATTATCTCTGATCCTTCATATACGGATCAGGCTATTGTGATGTCGTATCCGCTTATAGGTAATTATGGAATAACGGATGAGGATTTTGAAAGCAGGATGCTGAACCTCGGAGCTCTTATAGTAAGAGAGATAAATGAACTGCCATCCAATTTCCGTTTCACAAGAACCCTTTCGGAGCTTCTGGAGGAGTACAATGTTCCGGGAATCTACGGAGTGGATACAAGGAAGCTTGTAAGAAGCATAAGGGACAAAGGCTCAAGAAAGGTTCTTCTGACCGGTATAAATACGTACACAGAAGAGGGCATCAGGAAGCTGGAAGAGACTGAGCTTCCTCATGACCAGGTAAAACGCTGCAGTCCGAAGAAGAAATGGTACAGCAGAACTGCAAATCATAGATACAGTGTGGTTGCCATCGACTGCGGAATGAAGATGAATATAGTGCGAGAACTTAACCGCCATGGCTGTAATGTTACGGTGGTTCCTTTTGATACAACCGCGGAAGAGATACTTGCGATGAACCCTGACGGTCTTTTTATATCAAATGGACCGGGAGATCCGGAAGACGTTCCGGAAGTTATAGAAACACTGAGGACACTTCGCGGCAAAATGCCTGTGTTCGGAATCTGTCTCGGACATCAGCTTATAGCGCTTTCATATGGAGCAAAGACCTACAAGCTTAAATTCGGTCACAGGGGCGGCAACCATCCCGTCAAGAATCTGGCCACAGGAAAGATAGAGATTACGAGTCAGAATCATAGCTATGCGGTAGATGAGAAGACGCTTGCAGGAACGGGACTTAAGGTATCGCATATCAACCTTCTCGATAACACAGTAGAAGGACTCACATCTGAGGATGGAAATGTATTTTCTGTTCAGTACCATCCGGAGAGTGCACCGGGACCTCAGGACAGCACATATCTCTTTGACAGATTTATCGCAAATATGTCAAAGAATCGATGAAAGGAATATATCATGCCAAAGAGAAAAGATATACATAAAATATTAGTTATAGGTTCGGGCCCGATAGTTATCGGTCAGGCGGCCGAGTTTGATTATGCGGGAACACAGGCCTGTCTTGCACTTAAAGAAGAGGGTTACGAGGTTGTACTTGCAAACTCGAATCCCGCTACGATCATGACAGACAATATGATAGCGGATAAAGTATATATGGAACCGCTTACATTGGAATATATGGCTCGAATATGCCGTTATGAGAGACCGGATGCTATCGTTCCGGGAATAGGCGGCCAGACCGGACTTAATCTTGCGATGCAGTTAAATGATAAAGGGGTTCTGGATGAATGTGAGATAGAACTTCTCGGAACAGATGCCGCAAGTATAAGATGCGCAGAGGACAGAGAACAGTTCAAGGAACTCTGTGAGAGACTCGGCGAGCCGGTCGTTCCGTCTGAAATCACTTATACAATCGAGGAGGGACTCAAAGCTGCAGAAAAGATTGGATACCCTGTTATTCTCAGACCTGCATTTACACTGGGAGGTACCGGCGGCGGTTTTGCCGATAACCCTGAGGAAATGGCGGAAATGATGAAGAATGCCCTTGCGCTTTCACCGGTGCATCAGGTTCTGGTTGAGAAGAGTATCAAGGGTTACAAAGAGATTGAGTATGAGGTAATGAGGGATGCAAATGATACTGCCCTCGTTGTCTGCAATATGGAGAATCTTGACCCGGTGGGAATCCATACAGGCGATTCCATAGTTGTTGCACCGAGCCAGACACTTACCAATAAGGAATATCATATGCTTCGTGACAGTGCCCTCCGTATCATCAGAGCACTTGGAGTAGAGGGTGGCTGTAACTGCCAGTTCGCGCTGGACCCGCAGTCATTTGACTATTATGTAATAGAAGTCAATCCGAGGGTATCACGTTCATCTGCCCTTGCATCAAAGGCAAGCGGATATCCTATCGCGAGAGTATCCGCCAAGATTGCCGTTGGTATGACTCTGGATGAGATTCAGCTGGCAAATACACCGGCATGCTTTGAACCGTCTCTAGATTACGTAGTGACGAAGATGCCCCGCTTCCCATTTGACAAATTCACCCTGGCTTCAAATGTACTTTCTACTCAGATGAAAGCTACAGGTGAAACTATGAGTGTCGGACGTACCGCAGAGGAGAGTCTTCTTAAGGCCATACGTTCGCTGGAAGATGGAAAGAACCATATTCATCTGGAAAAGTTCGATGTGAAGAGTCTTTCGGATAAGCCGGCACCTGAGAACAAGAAAGAGGCTATAGACAAGCTCTTTAAGTACATCGAAGAAGGAACTGATGACCGTATTTATGCACTTTCCCAGATTATCTGGCTCGGAGTCGACCTTCAGGTCATCGCCGAGAGAACCGGTATAGATATGTTCTTCCTTGATAAGATCAGGAACATTGTTGACTTTGAGAAACGTATTGAGGAAAGTGCGAAGAAATTCAGAGAGAAAGCTGAGAATTCTGCCGATGGAGAAGGCTCCGGGAAAAATTCCGGGTTGGAAGAAGTGCTGGACAGAGAACTTCTCTATGCGGCAAAGCGTATGGGATTCTCTGATTCATATATAGCTGAAATGACAGGCTTCAGCGAGGATGATGTTTGGCAGCTCCGTAAGAAGCTCGGTATCAAGCCTGTTTATAAGATGATCGATACCTGCGCCAGCGAGTTCGAGAGCTATGTTCCATACTTCTACTCAACCTATGAGGATGAAAATGAATCGATAGTTTCCAATAAAAAGAAGATCATTGTTCTTGGCTCAGGCCCTATCCGTATAGGTCAGGGCGTCGAATTTGATTATTCCACTGTTCATGCCGTAAGGACCATTCATGAACTAGGCTACGAGGCTATAGTTATAAATAACAATCCGGAGACTGTTTCAACGGATTATACAACTGCGGATAAGCTTTATTTCGAACCGCTTACGGTTGAGGATATCATGAATATCATTGACCTTGAGAAACCTGAGGGAGTCATCACAACCCTTGGTGGTCAGACGGCAGTCAATCTCGCCGAGCCCCTTACCAGGCGCGGCGTCAAGATTATAGGAACAGACTGCGAAGCAATATTCAGGGCAGAGGACAGAGATGCATTTGAAAATGTACTCATGACACTTGGAATTCCTCATCCGAAGGGAGAAGCCGTTACCGATATAGAAAGCGGCGCGGCTGCGGCTGAAAGAATAGGCTATCCTGTACTTGTGCGCCCGAGTTTCGTTCTCGGCGGACGTGCCATGGAGATTGTTGCAAATGAAACGATGCTCCGCCATTACCTTAAGAATGCGGTTGAAGTTGATGAAGACAGACCGGTTCTTGTTGATAAATATATAGTCGGAAAAGAAGTCGAAGTGGATGCTGTCTGTGACGGAAAGGATGTTTTCCTTCCGGGGATCATGGAGCTTGTTGAGAGAACAGGCGTGCATTCAGGTGACAGCACCAGTGTATATCCGCCGTATTCCATTTCCGAAAAAGTAAAAGAAACCATCGCCGATTATACGAAGAAGCTGGGCCTCGGTATAGGAATAGTAGGCCTGTATAACATACAGTTCATCGTAGATAAAGATGACAGTGTTTATATCATAGAAGTAAATCCGAGAGCTTCCAGAAGTGTTCCGTTCCTTTCCAAATCAACGGGTTATTCACTGGTTGATATAGCTGTTAAGGCTATGCTCGGTGAGAGCCTTGCAGAGCAGGGATACACTGGAACCGCACCTGAGGGCGGCGAGAAACTGTATCCGACTGAGAAAACTGCTGTGGCAGATAAAATCGATTTTCCAGATACCAGGATGGGCGGAAAAACAGAAAAGAAATGGTATGTTAAGACGCCTGCATTTTCATTTGCAAAACTGAATGGAATGGATCCTTATCTTTCACCTGAAATGAAGTCTACGGGTGAAGCCATAGGTTATGACAGGAGCCTTAAGCGTGCATTTTATAAGGCACTTCAGGCATCCGGTATCAAGATGAAGGAATACGGTACCGTAATGGTTACCCTGGCAGACGAGGATAAGGAAGAAGCGCTTCCTATGGTCCGCCGTTTCTATGAACTCGGTTTTAATATCGAGGCTACAGTCGGGACAGGAGAGTTTCTGAAGGAACATGGGATCAGAACCAGAATAAGGGGCAAGATGAGCGATGGAAGTGACGAGGTCATTAAGTCCATTGAGGCTGGTTATGTAAGTTATATTATCAATACCAGAGCCATTCTTTCAGGGGTGCATTTTGAGGATGGAGCAGAGATCAGAAGGGCGGCCATTATGAATGGTGTGACAATATTTACATCCCTTGATACAGTGCGGATACTGCTGGATGTACTTGAGGATATTACACCGAGAATTTCGACGATATAATGCAGGTTACTAAATTGTTCTACCTGACAGTCCGATGCTATGATATGTTACAGAAACAGTTCAGTATTATGGGATGGTCAGGACTGGTAAGGTGTTCGGATGATAGAAAAAGTAAAAAGATAGAAGTGATGAGGTAGGAATATGATCTACACGGAACAGGAAATAATGGAATATATCGAGGAGGAAGACGCGAAGTTTATACGTCTGGCCTTCAGAGATGCATATGGAATTCAGAAGAATATTTCTGTAATGCCGAGTGAGATTCATAAGGCTTTTAAAGATGGCATAGCTATTAATGCCAAAGCTATCAGGGGATTCGAAGGAACAAAGGAAGCGAATCTTTACCTGAGACCGGACCCGGAGACTCTGTCAGTTCTTCCGTGGAGACCGGATTCGGGAAGGGTTCTCAGGATGTTCTGTGACGTATGCCATGCAGATGGCACTCCATTTGAAGCAGATACAAGAAATATTCTGAAGAATGCGGTTAAGGCAGCGGAAGATGCAGGCATAGAATTTAAGTTCGGTTCAGAGATTGAATTCTATCTTTTCAGGACTGACGATGAGGCAAAGCCTACCAGGATTCCGTATGACAATGCCGGCTATATGGATATCGCGCCGCTTGACAGAGGCGAGAATATAAGACGAGAGATATGCCTTATCATCGAAGAGATGGGGCTTGCACCGGAGAGGTCTCATCATGAGAGAGGACCTGGACAGAATGAAATCGACTTCCACTATGGAAAGCCGCTTAAGGCTGCAGATCAGATGACTACATTTAAGATGGTTGTTTCTACTGTTGCGGACAGAAACGGACTTTATGCCGACTTTTCACCTATGCCGATCTCTGACAAGCCGGGAAATGGATATCATATCAATATCTATGCCAAGGACAGGAATGGCGAGGATGTTGTAAAATACGCAGCTGCCGGAATTATGGAGAAAATGAAGGATATAACTATATTCCTCAACCCTACTGACGGCTCATATAACCGGTTTGGTACAGGTACTGCTCCGAGCAAGGTCAATTGGTCAAGTGCCAGCGGATCAGAGCTGATGCATATCGATGAGATTTATGGAAAGACCAGGGTGGAGCTCCGTTCACCCGATGCACTCAGCAACCCGTATCTTGCATATGCGCTTCTTATATATGCCGGCCTTTATGGCATTGAGAAAAAACTTGAACTTCCAAAGGAAATGGATGAAGAAAGTGCGCTTCTTCCAAAATCAAGGAAGGAAGCAAAGTCCATCGCAGAGACAAGTGACTTTGTAAAATCTATACTGCCCAAGGCGATTATTGATAAATACATTTGAGCCCCGGTAAGCGTTCCTGTGGAAGCTCCGACGGGATTTCGTAATTAATACTATTCGTTTACGTGGTTTTATTCGAGAGTGGTAAAATGAGCAACAAATCAGATATGAGCTCGATACTTATAGTATCGTCATCTGAACAATTCAATATAATAGCCCAGAAGGCTCTTCCGGATAACAGATTCAGTACCATCGAATTCAGGAAGAGTGCTTCGGCTGCGCGTCGGGAGCTGCTCATCAGAGAGTACGATATAGTGCTGGTTAATTCGCCCCTTTCGGACGGAATGGGGACGGACTTTGTTCTTGATGTAGCCGAGAAACATAGCTCCGGAGTAATAATCGTAGTGCCTGCTGAGATTCAGACAAATGTGATGAATCACCTCATCGATTACGGCGTTATCGCCATGGCAAAGCCCATGAGGAAGGGTGATCTGGAGAAGAGCATAAGGCTGTTCCTTGCAATTAACCGTAAGGTTTCCAGGATGAGAAAACAGGTCCGGACCCTTGAGGATAAGATGGACGAGCTGAAGGTAGTCAGCCGCGCCAAGATAAAGCTTATCGAGAAAGGAATGACCGAAGAGGAAGCACACGAATATATAATCCGCGAGGCTATGAACAACGGTCTTACAAAACGTCAGGTTGCAGAGGATATCATAGATTAAAATACCAGAGAGGCTTTCTCTCTGGTATTTTTTAAATAAACATTGCCATATAAAGGGGCATTGTTATTTTTTTGTCAGATACCCCTGTATTTCCGTTAATAAGCTTGTATCCGTACGGAATTTCATCCCGTTTTAAAAGGTTATCCAAGGATTTGGCTCTGCTCCTGCCGGATTTTACTTCAATGGGAAGAACATTTCCTTTATTTTCAATAAAGAATTCAATCTCAAATGTAGAGGATTCGTCTTTTCTGAAATATATGTCATTATGTCCGTTTTTGATAAGCATATCTGCCACAACAGCTTCGTATAGTCCGCCTTTTAACATCGGGTTTATTTTGTTATCTTCAGGATGAAGTATAAGTTCCTTTACCGAATGATCATACATTCCCAGGAGAAGACCTATATCGGTAGGGTAAACACGGAAATTGTCATCGATTCTTTGACTGACCAGAGGGATATCATATCCGGAAATGTTATGTATTTTTTTGATTAAGTATGCGCCTTCCAGCCAGTCAATACTAGAACCGTATTTTCTGGCGTTTCCACCTTTTTCAACATTCGAATACATAAATTTATGATTCTCTTTTGAGAGCTGTCTGGATAAAGAGAAGTAGCAGGATTCAGCTTTGATTTTCACATCTGCAGATGCATAATGAGCTATATCATATCGATAGTCATTCAGGATGTTTCGAACTTTTTTGTCTGCTTCTGTAAAAGAAGCAGTTTCGGAGTAAACCTTTACAACTTCCGGCATACCTCCAATGATCATATAAAGTCTTAGATATTCCATGATTTTGTCATGTATTGCCCATGGCACGATAGATTTACTGTCATAATACTCTTTTAAAGTATTAATAATGTCATCAGTTATTCCGATTGAATATAAAAACTCCCTAAAGCTTAGAGAAAACATATCAATATATTGGATAGACCCAACCGGATAAGATGCTGGTCGTTTATAGTCAATCCCAAGCATTGAACCTGATGCGATTATATCAAAATCATTTTCCTTTTCGAGAAACTTTAGTGCAGTGATTGCTTCAGGGCACTCTTGAATTTCGTCAAGAAAAAGACATGTTGCTCCGGGAATAAACCTGCTGTTTGGAATATATAGAGAAATATTAGTTTTTATAGTTTTGACATCAAGGTTTCCGGAGAAAATCATTTTCATAGAGGGACTTTCAAGAAAATTAATTTCAATAAAAGAATCATATTCTTCTTTACAGAAATGTTCTATAGCGTAGGTTTTACCTACTTGTCTTGCACCTCTGACAAGCAGACATTTGTGATTTTGTGCAGTCTTCCATTCTTTAAATTTATCAGTGACTTCACGTCTTAAATCGATAGCACTCATAGAAAAACCTCCAAAATATGCATAGATACATATTTTAACCCACTTAAAATATGCATTTGTGCATATTTTAGCATTATAAATAAAAGAGGTCAAACGGATTTAACCACAAAAAAATCCTTGACAATCTTATTTTCAAGGAGTATCATACGTGACTGTAGAAGACAAAGGCGTCTTAGAGGATTATCCTCTGAGACGCCTTTTTTGTTATTTTGGATATGGAGGACTCACATTATGGAAAAGAAGAATGTACCTGAGCTTTTTGGTTCACTGGTGTTTGATGACAGGGAAATGAGATCAAGGCTTTCGGATGAGGTTTATTCATCACTCAAGAAGACCATTGATGAAAATGCAAGGCTTGATGATGCGGTTGCAGATGCAGTTGCTGAGGAGATGAAAAACTGGGCCATTGAAAACGGAGCTACTCATTTTACTCACTGGTTTCAGCCTCTTACAGGTGTTACAGCCGAGAAGCATGACAGTTTTATATCCCCTTCACCGGATGGTGGAGTCCTGATGGAGTTTTCAGGTAAGGAGCTTATTAAGGGTGAGCCTGATGCATCAAGTTTTCCTTCGGGAGGGCTCAGAGCTACATTTGAAGCGAGAGGATATACAGCATGGGATCCTACATCCTATGCATTCATAAAGGATCATACACTCTGCATTCCAACAGCTTTCTGCTCATATTCAGGTGAGGCACTGGATAAGAAGACACCGCTTCTTCGCTCTATGCAGGCCATCAACAGACAGGCGAAAAGAATCCTCAAACTCTTCGGAAATGAAGATGTGAAATATGTAAGAACTTCAGTAGGTCCGGAGCAGGAATACTTCCTGGTTGACAAGGAAATGTTTAACAAGAGACCGGATCTTAAATATACCGGAAGAACCCTTTTCGGAGCTATGCCTCCTAAAGGTCAGGAAATGGATGATCACTATTTCGGAGTCATCAAGCCTCGCGTAACTGAATTTATGGAAGACCTCAACAATGAGCTCTGGAAGCTGGGAATACTTGCAAAGACAGAACATAATGAGGTTGCTCCGGCACAGCATGAGCTTGCTCCGATATATTCAACGACAAATGTCGCAACAGACAGTAATCAGCTTACCATGGAGATTATGAAGAAGGTTGCAGCAAGACATGGTATGGAATGTCTGCTCCATGAAAAACCATTTGCAGGTGTAAACGGTTCCGGTAAGCATAATAACTGGTCCATAGCAACAGACACAGGTGTGAATCTTCTTTCACCCGGCAAGACACCTTATGAAAATGCTCAGTTCCTCCTGTTTCTTGCTGCAGTAATTCAGGCGGTCGATGATTATCAGGACCTCCTCAGACTCTCGGTTGCAACCGCCGGAAATGACCACAGACTCGGTGCAAATGAAGCGCCTCCTGCAATCATTTCAATCTTCCTCGGCGATGAACTTACAGGCATACTTGACGCCATAAGAGAAGACAAGCCATATGAGGGTACCGAAAAAGTTATCATGAAGCTGGGAGTTCACAGTCTTCCAAGATTCAGCAGAGATACTACCGACAGAAACAGAACTTCGCCATTTGCATTTACAGGTAACAAGTTCGAGTTCAGATCACTCGGTTCATCAAACAGTATCGCATGCTGCAACATCATGCTGAATGCAGCAGTGGCAGAGAGCCTTCGTCAGTATGCAGATGAGCTTGAAGGCGCAGCTGATTTTGAGACCGCACTTCATGACCTTATAAAGAGAGTCATCACAGAGCATCAGAGGATACTCTTTGACGGAAACGGTTATGGTGATGAATGGATAAAAGAGGCTACGGAAGTAAGAGGACTTTCCAATCTTAAGACTACAGCAGATGCAATGCCTCATCTTCTTGATAAGAATAATATGGATATGCTTATGGCTCATAAGGTATTCACAGAGGCAGAGCTTCAGTCAAGATGCGAGATCATGCTTGAAAACTATGTGAAGACGGTTAATATCGAAGGCCTTACCATGGTTGATATGGTTCGTAAGAATTACCTTCCTGCAATAGAGAGATATCTTTTCAGACTGGCAGAGACGACCAAACTTATGAGAGAAGTAAGTGATAAAGTAAAATGCAATTATGAAGTGACCACTATGGAAAGACTTTCTGAACTTACAGATTGTATTCTTGAGGCAGTTATGAAGCTTGAAGATGTTCTTGCAGAGTTTAAGACCATTGATGATGTATTTAAGTCATCGGCTTATGTAAGAGATGAGATGCTTCCTGCAATGGATTCACTCCGTAAGTATGTTGATGAAGCGGAAATGCTGACATCACAGAGAGACTGGCCATTCCCAAGCTACGGACAGCTGCTTTTCAGTGTAAACTGATAACAAATGAAAAGAGCGTTGAGAGCGTTGAGGATTACTGCTCCTCAGCGCTCTTTTTCGCTCTTTTTTTCTAAAATAATAAGAGTTTTGTTTCGCTTTTATTCATGTTTTATGATATGATATAAGAACCTACATGATTAAAAAAAAACAGGAGGGCTTTAATATGTTAAACATCGAAAAGAAACAGGATGGAAGTAATCTCGATATCAAGGTTTCAGGTAAACTCAATACAACAACATCACCTGAACTTGAGCAGTCAATCAACGAGAGTATTGATGGTGTAACGGCACTTACTTTTGATTTTGCAGAGCTTTCATATATATCATCTGCAGGACTCAGAGTTCTTCTTTCAGCTCAGAAGAAAATGAATAAGCAGGGAAGTATGGTTGTTAAGAATTGTACTAGTGAAATACTTGAGATATTTGAGGTTACAGGTTTTTCGGATATTCTTACAATAGAGTAGCAGTCAATCAGTAAACCCTTAGATTTTGGGAGAAATGGAATATTAATGGAATTTGGCATTTCCTGGGGAAATCTGATAAATGTCATGTTTATATCTGCCGGTGTAGGAATCTGTAGTATGAGTCTTATGCAGGTAAGTGCGGGAATGCATATCAACAAAGATATAAAACGTTATTTCCAGGTTTTCTTCAGCTTTATTATCATTTATATAACTATGCACCTTACAAGAATCATGCTTGAAGGGCAGCCGGGATTAGGAATAAACATAGGTATCAGAGCAGTAACTTTTATAGAGTTCCTGGTAACCGGATTTATGATCTACATGATCTCGCTGATGATTCTTTATGTGGCCAATCCCGGAAAAACCAGTAAGGTTGTGGGGATAGTTTTCCTGGTGCTCCTTGGTATTCATGTAGCCATGCTGATTCTGGCTCAGTATACCAATCTGTACTATTATTTTGATGATGCAAATGTATATCATCGTGCAGGCACATATGCTCTTTCAAACCTTGTTCAGGTTGTTATGATCATTCAGAATATATTCCTTCTTATCAGGTACAGAGACAAGTTTGATTTTAAGCTTGCCACAGCATTGTGGGGATATATGCTGGCTCCCTTCGGAGCTATAATTCTTCAGTTGTTTTTCTCTGAAGTACAGTTCATAATACTTTCAACTGTACTATCTGCGGCTTATCTGAGTTATGTCATTATCAGTATTCAGACCAAGAGATATGAGGAACAGCAGAAGGAGACAGCAAGACTGGATACCGAGCTTTCCATGGCAACAAGGATTCAGGCTGATACTCTGCCGAATATTTTCCCTGCATTTCCTGAAAGGGAGGAGTTCAGTATCTATGCGTCCATGAATCCTGCGAAGGAAGTCGGTGGGGATTTTTATGATTTCTTCCTTATTGATGATTCACATCTGGGGATAGTAATGGCGGATGTTTCCGGAAAGGGCGTTCCGGCGGCTCTCTTCATGATGGTTTCAAAGATACTTGTGCAGAACTATGCCATGATGGGTCTCAGCCCTAAAGAGGTTCTTGAGTCAACTAACCGACAGATCTGCGCCAATAATCCTGAAGAAATGTTCGTAACGGTGTGGTACGGCTGCCTTGATCTTTCATCGGGAAAGCTTGTTGCCGCAAATGCCGGACATGAATATCCTGCTATAAAGAAGCCGGATGGTCCTTTTGAACTTGTTAAGGATAAGCATGGACTTGTTGTAGGTGCATTTGAATTGGCAAAATATACAGAGTATGAGCTTCAAATGGATCCGGGTTCAAAGCTCTTTATTTACACAGACGGTGTTGCTGAAGCAATGAATTCTGATGATGAACTTTTCGGAACAGACAGAATGATCGATGCGCTTAATATATCCGGAGGCGATTCTCCAAAGGATGTTCTGGGTGTTGTTCGTGCTGCTGTTGATGATTTTGTAAAGGAAGCTCCGCAGTTTGATGACTTGACTATGCTGTGTCTTGAATACAAAGGAAAGTAATTATGGCAAAAAGTGTCTTCAGAAAAAAAGCTATGGACAGAATATCTTCGCCGGAACAGCTTTCAGAATATCTGAGGGTAACTACTCCCGGTATCTGGATTGTTCTTGCATCGATTGTCCTATTACTTACAGGCATTCTTGTCTGGTCTGCTGTCGGTGTTCTTGAAACCACTAAAGAAGCGAAGGCGGTTGTATCGGATGGGAGAGCTTCTGTAGCCGTTATATCCTCGGATGATGAGGAACTGAAGACAGGAATGACACTGCGTGTGGCTTCCGGAGAATATATTATTTCAGAACTTGAAGAAGATGACTACGGCAGGACTGTTGCTGTTGCCCAGGTATCTCTTCCGGACGGTACTTATGATGCGGAGATAGTAGTTGAAGAGATACATCCTATCAGTTTTCTTCTGGGAAGCAGGTGAGCATCATGAGAAACAGGAAAAAAACACCTGAGCCGGTTGCTAAAGGAGTGGCCAGGGTACCTGTTGTCATGCAGCTTGAATCGTTGGAATGCGGCGCGGCGGCTCTTGCGATGATCATGGCTTATTATGGCAAATGGGTACCTCTGGAAAAGGTAAGGAAAGATTGCGGCGTTTCCAGAGATGGCTCTAAAGCAAAAAATATTTATCTGACTGCTCAGAACTACGGCTTTGATGTTAAAGCATATAAGAGGAGTCCGGATGTTGTCAGGGATGAAGGCCGGTTCCCCTGTATAATTCATTGGAACATGAATCATTTTGTGGTTCTGAAAGGGTTTCGTGGTAAAAAAGTCTATATAAATGATCCTGCCCGTGGAAATATCACTGTCAGTTGGGAAGAGTTTGACAGGGCTTTCACGGGTGTTTGTATTGTGCCTGTTCCTTCGGAGGATTTCAAACCCGAAGGAAAACCCAAGAGTACAATTTCATTTGCAAAAAAGAGGCTGGTCGGAGCAGGTGCCGCTGTGGCATTTGTCATGATAACGACAGCCATTTCTTATCTTTTCGGAATTATCGATTCCGTGACATCAAGTATATTTATGGACAGGCTGCTCACAGGCCTTAACCGTGAATGGCTTAATCCTTTTATTTATATATTGATTCTGTTTGCAATCATCCAGCTTATAATTGCATGGGCCAAGACTGTTTATTCCATTAGGATAAATGGCAAGATGGCCGCTATCGGCAGCTGCACATATATGTGGAAGTTACTGAGACTTCCGGTAGAATTTTATTCCCAGAGACTTGCGGGAGATATTCAGAGCAGACTTTATCTGAATGCCTCGGTTGCGGAAACTCTGGTAAATATATTTGCGCCTCTCCTGCTCAATTCATTTATGGTTATATTCTATCTGTTTTTTATGTTGAAGCAGAGTGCTTTCCTGACGGTTGTAGGACTGACGACGCTGATGCTGAATTTCTTCATATCCGGTATTATTTCCGCCAGGCACGTGAGTATAGCCAGGGTTGAGATGAGAGATGCGGGAAAACTTGAGTCGGCTACTGTTACAGGAATAGAGATGATCGAAACCATCAAGGCCAGTGGAGCGGAAAATGGTTTCTTTAAGAAATGGTCTGGCTACCAGGCGTCTGTAAATCTTCAGAATTCCAGAAGCGCCAAGACTGAGATGTATCTGGGCAACCTTCCTGTCTTCTTCAGTCTGATGGCGGATTATACCGTTCTGATTCTCGGTGTTTATATGATTATGAGAGGAAGTTTTACCCTTGGCGGGGTTCTTATGTTCCAGGGGCTTCTCAATTCATTTATGACTCCGGCTACTACATTTATAAGGGCGGGACAGAATATTCAGGAGATGCACACCGAGATGGAAAGAGTTGAGGATGTTATGGAATATCCGGATGATCCGGCGCTGGATATCGCAGTCTCCGAAAATGACAAATCCGAAGGGGATATATATAAACTAAGCGGAAAAATCGAGCTTGATAATATTACCTTTGGATATTCAAGGCTGGAGCCGCCGCTTATAAAGGATTTTTCACTCAGTATAGAGCCCGGCGAAAGAGTTGCCATAGTAGGTGCGTCCGGCTGTGGAAAGTCTACGCTTTCAAAATTGATCTCGGGACTTTATCAGCCATGGAGCGGGCAGGTGAAGTTTGACGGAAGACCGAGAAATTCATTTCCGAGAGATGTGGTAACCGGATCGGTTGCTGTAGTCGATCAGGATATTATACTTTTTGAAGATACTATAGAAGCTAATATACGTATGTGGGATGAGTCCATCAAGGATTTTGAAGTCATAATGGCTGCAAGAGATGCCCAGCTTCATGATGATATACTTCAGATGCAGGGAGGTTATAAGCATAAGCTGGCATCCGGTGGAAAAGACCTCTCGGGAGGTCAGCGACAGCGTATGGAGATTGCAAGAGTTCTGGCTCAGGATCCTACCATAATCATTCTTGATGAGGCAACAAGTGCTCTTGATGCGAGAACAGAATATGATGTGGTTAATTCCATAAAAGACAGGGGAATCACCTGCCTGGTGATTGCTCACAGACTGTCTACGGTCAGGGACTGCGACAATATTATCGTGCTGGATCATGGCAAAATTGTTGAGAGTGGCACACATGATGAACTGATGAAACGTGAAGGATTTTATGCCGAGCTTGTAGCAAATGAGTAGGCTAAGGTAAAATCTCACTATAATTATCCCGGGTGAGGCTTGGAGGAATAAGTATTGGGTTGGTTTGAGGAACAAATAAATGAAAGAAGAGAAGCCGACTTAGAAGCTTTGGAGGATTCCTTTCAGAAGATAGCGGGAGTTGTGCTGGGACAGAGGATTGCCCAGCGTCTCAATGATGACAGGATAGTTACCAAGCAGGCGATAGATGAGGTTCTGAAATTCTATCATCTGAAGCCTGTGGAAGTGCCTGAATCGCTTGATACGGCTGACGAACAGATGGATTACTGTCTCAGACGCTATGGCATGATGCGCCGTAATGTGGAACTCACAGAGGGCTGGTATAAGGATTCCTATGGACCGCTTCTCGGCTTTTTGAAGGAAAATGTTACTCCGGTAGCACTTATTCCTAATCCTTTATATGGCTATTTCTATATAAATCATGAAACGGGAGAAAAAGTCCGGCTCGACAAAAAAACGGCGGAATTGATCGAACTTGATGCCATCTGTTTTTATAAGCCGATGCCCCAGAGGGAACTAAGTATATCCGATCTTCTCATTTATATGTATTCCTGTATATCGAAGACTGATATTCTTTTTGTTCTGCTGTCAACTTTTGCCGTGTCACTCGTGGGGCTTCTGATTCCTCGTACAACAGCAGCTGTGACAGGGCCTGTTTTATCCAGTGGAAGGAATATGGCACTTATCGGAGCTGCCATACTTTTGGTATGTGTGTCTTTATCATCACATCTTATCGGCTCTATAAGCACTCTGCTCAACAAAAGGCTTCAGTTTAAGATTTCTCTTGCGGTTGAATCATCAATGATGATCCGTATTATGTCTTTGCCGGTCAGCTTTTTCAGGGAGCACAGTCCCGGTGAACTGAAGACGAGATCCATGGCAGTAAATGAGCTCTGCTCATATTTTCTGAATATGATTCTGACGATGGGGCTCACATCCCTGGGGTCGCTTTTGTATATAACCCAGATATTTCAGTTTGCACCTGCTCTTTTTAAGCCCTCTATACTTATAATACTTGTTACGGTAGGCTTTTCGGTTATTGTAACACTGCTTCAGACAGGTATCAGCAGAAAACAGAGGGAGATAAGTGCAAAAGAATCCGGGCTGAGTTATTCCATGATAACGGGTATTCAGAAGATTAAGCTTGCCGGAGCTGAAAAAAGAGTTTTTGCCAGATGGCTCAACCTTTACTCTGAAGGTGCGGACCTTGTATATAACCCGCCTGTATTTCTTAATATGAGTGATGTTATCACTCTGGCAATTAATCTTTTCTCAACTATCATACTGTATTATCTGGCGGTGAAGAATGGTGTGGATCAGTCATCGTACTTTGCGTTTATCGCATCCTACGGTGCAGTCATGGGGGCGTTTTCATCTCTTTCCGGAATCGCTCTTTCGGTTGCTGAGATAAGACCTATACTTGAGATGGCACAGCCATTCCTGAAGACTGCTCCCGAAACGGCAGAGAACAGAGAGATATTAACCGAAATCTCCGGAAGGGTAGAACTGGATCATGTTTATTTCAGATATAATACCGGCAGCCCGTATATACTAAATGATCTTTGCCTGAAGGTAAGACCGGGGGAATATGTGGCGATAGTCGGGCGTACAGGATGCGGAAAGTCCACGCTTATAAGACTTCTTCTCGGCTTTGAAACTGTTGAGAAGGGCGCCATTTATTATGATAATAAAGATATTAACACAATTGATGTCGGATCTCTCCGGCGAAAGATAGGAAGTGTTACCCAGGATGGAGGGTTGTTTCAGGGAGATATCTATTCCAATATATCCATCACTGTACCAAACCTCTCTCTTGATGATGCCTGGGAAGCGGCTGAGAAGGCAAGTATAGCTAATGATATCCGTGAAATGCCTATGGGTATGTATACTATGATATCGGAAGGACAGGGCGGTATTTCGGGAGGTCAGAAACAGAGACTTATGATTGCCCGTGCCATAGCGCCAAAACCAAAACTGCTTATTTTTGATGAAGCAACTTCAGCTCTCGATAACAAGACGCAGAAGCAGGTTTCCGATGCACTTGATTCTATGGGCTGCACCCGGATTGTTGTTGCCCACAGACTGTCTACTATACGGCATTGTGACCGTATTGTTGTACTGGATGGCGGCCGCATAGTCGAGGACGGAACTTATGATGAGCTGATAGAGAAAAATGGGGTTTTTTCAGAACTTGTGGAAAGACAGAGGCTGGACAGCGCAGTATAAAGTGTTGCTCTTTTTAAAAAACGAATACTTAAAGAAGGGGAGAATGATTATGGCAAATGAAAATGAAAGAATTGATACTGAAATTGACCTTGAAAGTCTTGACGGAGTGTCCGGAGGAACTTCAGGTAAGTCTTTAGACAAGGGAACCGGAGCGGTTTTCTCGTCCTCGACCGCAAGTTCGACAGGAAATATTCCATTAGCATACTGTACAACCTGTAACTTCCCGCTCAGATTTATTGACCAGGTCAGAAAAATTGGTGGGAACACAGGAATGTTTAAATGCACCAATCCAAAGTGCAAGAAATATGGTGTTATTGTATACGGCGATGATGTTAAATGGTAGGTTATTTGGTTGAGGGATAACTTAAATGAAAAGATTTGATATGAAATATGTATCCTTTTTAATAATAGCTGCTTTTATAGCAGCTGTTATTTTTGCGCCTGTCGGCGTTGCGGCAGCAGGTAATGATGCTGAAGGTGTTACTGAGGCAGAGAATGGAGTTACTGATGCCGGAGATGGTGATGAGAATGGAAAGGGGCAGCCCGAGCTTGCGAGCTTTGATGAATTGAACGGAAAAACCGTTTCCATGCTTACGGGCGCACCTTTTGAAGAAAAGATATCTTCAAAAGCACCGGACGTGAAGGAATTTACATACTATACATCAATGGCGGATATGCTCCTGGGACTGAAATCCCACAAAACGGATGCAGGGCTGATAAATAATGCAGTTGCTGCTCTGGCCATAAATAAAGATTCCGGACTTGCTCTCTTCCCGGAGAATCTTGGAGAGAGTACATTTGGTATAGCCTTCAAAAAGGGAGATGAGAGATGCCCTGACTGGCAGACTGCCTATGAGAAGATTCCTAAGGAAACCATAGATGAGCTCTGGGACAAATGGACCGGTGCCGATGAAAGCGTTAAAGTCATGATGGAGCAGGACTGGCCGGGAGAAGCCGGGGCAGTAACTGTTGCGGCCTGTGATACACTGCAGCCCATGAGTTATGTGGGTGAAGACGGAGAACTTTGCGGTTTTGACTGTGAGATAATACTCCTTATGGCAAAGGAACTTGATATTCACGTTACATTTACCGGGATGGATTTTGCAGCGGCCCTCGCTGCGGTTGAGTCCGGCAAATCAGATATGGCCTGCGGCTCCATCGTTGTAACCGACGAACGTAAGGAAAAGATGGATTTCGTGGACTATTATCCTGCAGCCTTTGTCCTTATTGTCCGTTCCGCGAAAGCGGAAGCTAAAGATGCTTCCCTTTGGAGTGCAGTAAAGTCAAGCTTTGATAAGACCTTCATACGTGAGGACAGATATAAGCTTTTTATCTCGGGAATACTGACAACAATCCTGATAACTGTTCTTTCTATAGTATTCGGAACAGTACTCGGTTTTCTTCTTTATATGGCATGCAGAAACGGTAATAAAGCGGCAAACATATTCGCAAAGTTTTTTGTATGGCTCATACAGGGAATGCCGGTCGTAGTGCTCCTGATGATCTTATACTATGTCATATTCGGAAAGACGGAAATAAGCGGTACGGTGGTTTCCATCGTTGCATTTTCATTTGTCTTCGGCGCGGGAGTTTTCGGAATGCTGAAGACAGGTGTGGGCGCTGTCGATAAGGGGCAGAAGGAAGCGGCTCTGGCACTCGGCTACAGTGATATCAGGAGCTTCTTCAGGATCATACTTCCGCAGGCAGTGCCTCATTTTCTTCCTGCTTATAAGGGTGAAATGATCTCTCTTGTAAAAGCAACTGCCATCGTAGGATATATCGCAGTGCAGGATCTTACAAAGATGGGAGATATAGTGAGAGGACGTACCTATGAACCTTTCTTTCCACTTATATCAGTTGCTGTGATCTACTTCATACTCGGGGCTCTGATGACCTTCCTCATAGGAAAACTGGAGATTGGAATCGACCCGAAGAGACGAAAGAGAGAGGACATTCTTAAGGGGGTGGATACAGATGATTGAGATTAAGAACCTGAAGAAAGAATATGACGGAGTAACACCTCTTAAGGATGTAAATGTAACTATAAATGACGGTGATGTGATATCTGTTATCGGACCGTCGGGAACGGGCAAATCCACATTTCTGAGGTGTATTAATCTTCTGGAGAAGCCAACCTCGGGTGTGATAGCTCTGAATGGAGAGGAAATCACGGCGAAGGGTGCGGACGCCGGAAAGATCAGACAGAAGATGGGAATGGTTTTCCAGTCATTTAATCTGTTCGGGCATCTTACTGTAATAGAAAACCTGATGCTTGCTCCTATGGACCTTCTTAAGAAGAGCAAAAATGAAGCTTATAAGACTGCTGTGGAATATCTTAAGAGAGTGGGACTTGCAGACAAAATGCTTGCTTATCCCGATGAGTTGTCAGGCGGACAGAAGCAGAGGGTGGCCATAGCCAGAGCGCTCTGCATGGATCCTGAAGTCCTGCTTCTGGATGAACCGACCTCCGCACTGGACCCGACTATGGTATATGAAGTGCAGGCGGTTATAAGAGAACTTTCCAAAAGCGGAAAGACCATGCTTATTGTCACGCATGAGATGTCATTTGCAAAAGCTATCTCAAACAGGGTTTTTTATATGGATGAAGGCGGTATCTATGAAGAGGGTACACCGGAAGAAATATTTGAAAATCCAAAGAAGGAACTGACCAGAAGATTTATTAAGAAGCTGAAGATATTCGAGGAGGATATTAAAGACAGGGATTATGACTTTATCGGATTCGCTGCACGTCTTGATCAGTATTTTATGCAGAATGATGTTCCATCTTCAGATAAAACACGTATCAAACTTGTTATCGAGGAAACTGTTCAGCAGATTCTGATTCCGAAGTATAAGAAGCCTGATATAAATGTTAAGACAGAATACTCCGTTCAGGACGGAAGCTGTCTTGTTACTATCATTTACAAGGGAAAAGCTTTTGACATAAAGGATACGGACAATGAGATTTCTCTTATGATGATAAATGGTATGGCAGGCAGTACTGAATACAGTTATGATAAGGAACTAAAAGTGAACAGGCTGGAGTTTACTGTCAAAACGGGTAATAAATGAATGTGACAGCGAAGAAATTCCTGTGTTATAATGATGGCGGTCTGATTTAAGGTCAGACTGCCACTTTTTTTCGGGAGTCAGTTATATGAAAGAATTATTGAAACGTATAGTTGCGATGATGCTCGTCCTTATATTTGCAGTACTACTGGGATTGTTCTTTTATTGCATTATATTTAAAACCGAATGGATAGTTCCTATGCTTTTCGTACTGATAATATATCCCGTCGTCCTGTACGTCGCCATGTGGCTGCGAAAAGTTTTCTCGACCAGAGCTGATGTTGAAAACTATAAGAAAATGAAGGCTTCAGAGCAGGAGTCGGGTGAAAAAGCAACTGATGAAAAAATGTCTTCAGGTGACGGGGACACCGATAGCTAATTTCTTGACGTAAGACCTGAATTCGAGTATAAAATAAACGGAGCAAGTAACACACGCTTTTAACAGAAAGGATTTAAGATGAAGAAGAAGTTTTTTGTGCTTATGCTGGCGGCTGCCATGACAACATCGCTGCTTACAGGCTGTGCTGATGATGAGTGGGATGAGGAAGGCTATGATGACAAATATGGTGAGGAGGAATATGAATACGAGGAAGTGGAAACACCTCCGAGTACTGCTGATGGCGTTAAAGGCCTCAGTATGAGTGTAAATAATGATTCCGGAGAACTTAGTATAGAGCGTATGAGTCTCTCTCCCGGAGATAATGTGACAGATGATAACACCTGGACAATCTTCGTATATCTCTGCGGTACAGATCTTGAATCTGACGGAAGCGCAGGTACCGGAGATCTTGATGAGATGATGAAAGCAAGTCCGAGTGACAACGTAAGATTCGTTGTTGAGACAGGCGGTACAAATCAGTGGAACAACAGCGATGTAGACAGCAGTAAGATTCAGAGATTTGTTGTTCAGAACAGTGAGATTAGTCTTGTTGATGAACAGTCTCTTGCAAATATGGGTGCAAAGGATACCCTTACGGATTTCCTTACCTGGGGTGTGGAAAACTATTCTTCCGAGCATATGGGACTTGTTATGTGGAATCATGGAGGCGGTTCCATCACAGGTGTCTGCTTTGATGAAATGCATGACAATGACTCCATAGACCTTATGGAGCTTGATACTTCACTTTTTGCATGTGCAGAGAAGTCAGGACGTAAGTTTGATTTCATTGGTTTTGATGCCTGCCTTATGGGCTCTGTTGAATGTGCAAATATTCTTGCTACATATTCTGCTTATATGTACGGTTCGGAAGAGAGCGAGCCGGGAAGCGGATGGGATTATGCGGCAATCGGTTCATACCTTGCAGATAATCCGGATGCAAACGGAGCCGATCTCGGTAAGGTTGTATGCGACAGCTTCCTTGCTTCCTGCGAGAGAGAGGGTGATTCAGATATCACCACACTTTCCGTTATAGATCTTTCCAAGGTAGATAACCTGCTTACTGAATTCAATACATTTGCAAAGAAAATGTATGAGGCCGGATCTGACAGCTCACAGGTGGCTGACATGATCAGAGGCATTCAGGAGGCTGATAACTTTGGCGGTAACAATAAGTCTGAGGGTTACACAAACATGGTGGATCTCGGTGGAGTCATCAACGCGTGCGGTAACTATGTTGAAGGTTCTGATGCAGCTATCAAGGCACTTAATGATGCTGTAGTTTATAAGGTGAGCGGTTCAACACATCCTGAAGCTATGGGACTTTCTATGTATTATCCGCTCTGCATACAGGGCTCAAATGAACTTTCGGTTTTCGGTAAAGTTTCGGTAAGTCCGTACTACGTTTCATTTGTTGACAGACAGAACAAGACCGGTGCAACAGACGAAACATTTGAAGAATACAATGATGATCAGTGGTTCTCAGACGAAGGTGAATGGGAATGGGGCGAATCCGATGATGACAGTTACTGGGATTACGCAGATAATTATGAACAGACCGGCGAGAGTAAATACATCACATTTGAAGCCGATCCTGATGTAGATGAAGAAGGATATTTCGGCTTCACACTCGATGAAAAAGGACTTAGTAATGCGGCAGGCGTTTCCGCACTTGTATATGAAGTTTCCCAGGATGGCAACAGTCTTATCGAGCTCGGGGAGACTCTTGAAATATCCGGAGACTGGGAGACAGGAACATTTAAGGATGATTTCAACGGCTACTGGCTCTCACTTCCGGATGGACAGAATCTTGCTATCTATCCTGTTGAATCAAGCGGTAATTATGTCATTTATACATCACCTATCCTTCTTAACGGAGAGGAAACCAACCTTCGTATAAAACTCGACTACAGAAGTGATGAGATCACAATAGAGGGTGCCTGGAACGGTATTGATGAATGCGGTGCTGCTGACAGAAATATAATCAAGATCAAGGATGGCGATGTTATAACTCCGGTTTATTATTCACTCAATATGGACGGTGAAGACATAGGTGAGTATGAAGGTGCTGAATTTACGGTGTCCGGAGAATTTGAGATTGTTTACGATATCATGGAAGCAGGTTCTTATGACTATTCATTCTGCATCGATGATATCTATGGTGACTATTATGTTACTGAGTATGTTGAATTTACAGTTTCAGAAGACGGAGAAGTTTCATTCTAGTACCGGCAGGCACAGGAAGGGATAAGATATTGATCAAACTGGAGAATATCAAAAAAAGCTTCGGCACGAATAATGTTCTTACGGGTGTGACGTGTCATATAGACGAAGGAAGCATATATGGACTGATAGGAAAGAACGGTGCCGGCAAGACTACGCTTCTTAATATCATGGCAGGACTCAGCGAGAAGGACGGCGGAGAGGTTGCTTTCGGTGGGAACGGCAGAGTCGGATATCTTCCGGATCTTCCGAATTATTTCGAGTACCTTACTACCGATGAATACCTGGATTTCCTTCTTATGGAAAGAAAGCCTGAGAGAAGAGATGAGCTTCTGAAGACAGTGGGGCTCCCTTCATCCGTCAAGGTTAAGACCATGTCCAGAGGTATGAGGCAGAGGCTCGGTATAGCTGCGGTTCTTGTCAATAATCCGGATGTTATACTTCTTGATGAGCCAACCTCGGCACTGGATCCTTCGGGACGAAATGATGTTAAGAATATACTTATGAAGCTTAAAAATGAGGGGAAGACCATAATCCTCTCCACCCATATTCTTGCTGATATGGACAGTATCTGTGACAGGGCAGGTTTCCTCAACGGAGGAGTCATAGCAAGAGAAGTTGACGTGGCTGAGATGACTAAGAATTCGGAGGAAATGATCGTAGGCTTTAAGACAGAGCCGGATCTCAAACTGATGTATCAGTATGTGAAGAAAATCTTCATCGCGGATCCGCTTACTGTAAAGCTCAGTATAGATCAGGAGAACAGGTCGGAAAGCCAGAAGAAGATATTTGAAGCCCTTGCTGCAGTACCTCAGGAGATAAGCTATGTAAATACAGTGAAGATCTCACTGGATGATATATTCAGGGAGGTATGTGTATGACGGGTATAAAATGCTGTATCAAAAAGGATATCAAAGAAGTACTGCGTACCGGAAAGCTTATACTTTTCTTTGCGCTTTCGCTGGGAATAGGTGTATTCATCATATTGTTCACATTTTTATTTACGAATATTCCGGATGAACTGACCAGTCAGCTCCCGGGGGTAGATATAGAAGCACTTGAAGGAATGATCACACAGTTCTATCCGAGGATGGTTGCCCAGAGTGTCGGAGTTTACTCATATTACATAGGTGTATTCTTCTCGCTGGTCGTAATAATACTTACGCATAATCTTCTTCCTAAGGAACTTAAGAAGGGAAGATGGGTTCTTCCTATAGAACAGGGATATACCAGAAAAGATTTTGTTACTTCCAAATGTATCGTTTATGGATTACTGGCTTCGGTTTCTGTAATGACAGGTTATATGATTTACTTCGCCGTGGCAAATACATTTATGATACGAAACTTTATGACCAGACAGGCATTCTTCTATGCTTTTGTGCAGGGACTCAATATGTTCTTCATAATTGCATTTACCCTGCTGCTCTCTGTCTGTTTTAAACACAGCATCATAGGGGCAATCTCAATGATAGCGACTGTAATGGTGGGACCGGATATACTGGGAGTATTTTCATTTGGAAGATATCTTCCGACACATATGCTCTCCATGGTTTATGATTCGAGAGGCGGCTTCGGAGAACTCATCGGACCGCTCCTTCTCAACATACTTACCCTTGCATTTACATACATATGGGCAGTGAATAAGGTGGAGAAGCTGACAGTGTCACGTAATGCATGATCTCTGTATCTGTTCGGTGAACAAAGTGGAGAAGCTGACGGTATCAAGTAGGTCTGAAGCTCTGCGAGGATACAGAGGGTCCGGTTATGAAGATGTCTGCCATGAATCACGGGCCGGGTATCGTGGACGGGAATTGTATAAAGATTAATCAGATAGAAAAGACAGGTATAATATGAAATCAGGAATAATATTTGATATGGACGGAACCCTCTGGGATTCAGCTGACGGCGTTGCAAAAAGCTGGACAGAGGTTGTAAATGAAAAACATGATAAGGACAGAGTCATTACGACTGAGGATATTCATAATATCATGGGCCTTACCATGGATACGATAGCGGACAGGCTCTTTCCAGAGCTCCCGCCCGAAGAGAGAATGAAGCTCCTGGATGATTGCGGTAATGTTGAAAATGATTATCTGAGGAAGCATGGCGGTATTCTTTATCCTGAACTTGAGGAGACTCTGGCAAAGCTTAAGGAGAAATATCATCTCTACATAGTCAGCAACTGTCAGAGCGGATATATCGAGGCATTTCTTGAATACTATGATTTCGGGAAATATTTCGAGGATATAGAATGCTTCGGCAACAACAATCTTGTTAAAGGCGATAATATACGTCTCGTATGCGAACGTAATAATCTGGACAGAGCGGTTTATGTCGGTGATATTATGGGAGACTATGTATCTAGCTGTGAGGCGGGTGTTGATTTCATTCATGCCGCATATGGCTTTGGTACCATAGATGCCGATGTGGTAACTATACAGAGCTTTGCCGAACTGCCGGAGGCAGTCGAGAAGGTTTTTAAGTAAAACCGGACTGAAATCAGGAAAAAACCACAAGAAAAAGCCGGAAAAAGACGGCTATAAACAAAGATAAAAGCTAAATAACACAATGAGAACGCCCAGATGCTAGACATTACCTGTTAAAAATGGTATAATTTGTAGCGTCTATGGGCGTTTTTGAATAATATGAAACAAGAAAGGGACAATTCGATGTACGACAAGGTTTCTCCGAAACTGGACTTTGTGACAAATGAGCAGAAGGTTCTGGATTTCTGGAATGAGAACAAGATTTTTGAAAAGAGTATTGAGGAGAAGAAGGATCTCCCGACATATACATTTTATGACGGACCTCCGACAGCAAACGGTACTCCGCATATAGGACATGTTCTGACTCGTGTTATCAAGGATATGATTCCACGTTATCAGACTATGAAAGGTCACAAGATCATACGTAAGGCAGGATGGGATACTCACGGACTTCCTGTTGAGCTTGAGGTTGAGAAACTCCTGGGCATAGACGGCAAGGAGCAGATAGAAGAATACGGAATCGAGCCTTTTATCGGCAAATGTAAAGAGTCTGTATGGAAGTACAAAGGCATGTGGGAAGAGTTTTCCGGCAAAGTCGGCTTCTGGGCAGACATGGACGATCCGTATGTAACATATCATAATGATTATATAGAGTCAGAATGGTGGGCTCTTAAAGAGATATGGAACAAGGGTCTTCTCTATAAGGGATTCAAGGTAGTTCCATACTGCCCTCGCTGCGGTACACCTCTTTCAAGCCATGAGGTTGCTCAGGGATACAAGGCGGTTAAAGAGCGTTCTGCAGTTGTAAGATTCAAGGCTAAGGTTGCAGAAGGTGAAGAACAGTATTACTTCCTGGCATGGACCACAACTCCATGGACACTTCCAAGTAATACACTTCTCTGCGTTAACCCGGATGAGACCTACGTAAAGGTTAAGGCAGTTGACGGATATACATATATCATGGCAAAGGCTCTTACCGAGAAGGTTCTTGGCGGACTTCTTTCTGAGAAGGACAAGGATGGAAATGCAAAGTTTACCGCAAATGAGGATGGCTCTGCATTTACCATTATTGAAGAGTACAAGGGTACAGATCTTGAATACAGAGAATATGAACCGCTCTTCGCGTGTGCTGGAGAGAAGGCTGAGAAGCAGCATAAGAAGGCTCATTTCGTAGTATGTGATAATTACGTTACCATGGAAGATGGTACAGGTATAGTTCATATAGCTCCTGCCTTCGGTGAGGACGATGGACGTGTGGGACGTAAGTACGATTCACCGTTTGTACAGTTCGTTGACGGCAAGGGTAATATGACGGAAGAGACTCCTTTCGCAGGACTCTTCGTTAAGGATGCCGATCCGAAGATTCTGGTTGATCTTGAATCCAGAGGACTTCTTTTCTCGGCTCCTAAATTTGAGCATGACTATCCATTCTGCTGGAGATGTGATACACCTCTTATCTACTATGCAAGAGAGTCATGGTTCATCAAGATGACAGCCGTATCAGAGGATATGGTTAAGAATAATGATACGGTTAACTGGATACCTGAAGGTATCGGCAAGGGACGTTTCGGTGACTGGCTTAAGAATGTTCAGGACTGGGGCATCTCACGTAACCGTTATTGGGGAACTCCTCTTAATATCTGGGAATGTCCGGACTGCGGCAAGCAGATTTCCATCGGCAGCATCGCAGAACTTAAGGAGAAGGGTAAGAATTGTCCTGATGACATAGAACTTCACCGTCCTTATGTTGACGGAGTCCTTATCCCGTGTCCTGACTGCGGTCATGACATGAAGAGAGTACCTGAGGTTATAGACTGCTGGTTCGATTCGGGAGCAATGCCATTTGCACAATGGCACTATCCATTTGAAAACAAAGAAATCTTTGAGGATAATTTCCCTGCAGATTTCATTTCCGAAGCAGTTGACCAGACAAGAGGATGGTTCTACTCATTGATGGCAGAATCCACACTCCTCTTCAATAAAGCTCCATACAAGAATGTCATAGTTCTGGGTCACGTTCTTGATAAGGATGGGCAGAAGATGAGCAAGAGCAAGGGCAACGCAGTTGACCCTATGGAGGCTCTCGGAAAGTACGGAGCTGATGCCATAAGATGGTATTTCTACACTAATTCGGCACCATGGCTTCCTAACAGATTCCATGAAGATGCCATTACAGAAGGCCAGAGAAAGTTCATGGGAACACTCTGGAATACATATGCATTCTACACACTCTATGCTGAGATTGACCAGTTCAATCCTCTCGAGTACGAGCTTGAACCTGAAAAGCTTTCCGTTATGGATAAGTGGCTTCTCAGTAAGCTCAATACAGCAGTCAGAAAGTTCGATGAGAATCTGGGAGCATACAAGGTTCCTGAGGCTGCAAAGGTGCTTTCAGAGTTCGTGGATGACATGAGTAACTGGTACGTAAGAAGATGTCGTGAGCGTTACTGGGTAAAGGATATGCCTCAGGATAAGATCAACGCATACATGACACTCTATACAGCACTTGTAACAATCGCTGAAGTTTCAGCTCCTATGATTCCTTTTATGGCTGAAAGCATATATCAGAACTTAGTCCGTAACATTGACAAGGATGCGCCGATAAGTATACATCTCTGTGATTATCCTTCCGTAAATGAGGATCTCATTGATGAGGAACTTGAGGCAAGCATGGACAGCGTTCTTAAGATAGTTGTTATGGGACGTGCTGCCAGAAATGCATCCAGCTTAAAGAACAGACAGCCTATAGCCAATATGTTCGTTAAGTCAGATAAGCAGCTCGACCAGTACTTCGTTGATGTAATTAAGGACGAACTTAATATCAAGAATGTTGAATGGAAGGATGATGTATCCGGATTTACAACATATATCTTCAAGCCTCAGCTGAGGACAGTAGGACCTAAGTACGGTAAGGCTCTCGGCGGTATCAGAGAATACCTTGCAAATATCGATGGAACTGCTGCAATGGCAGAATTGAAGGAAAAAGGAAACATTACATTTACAGTCGGAGACACGGAAGTAGTCCTGGCAGAGGAAGACCTTCTTATAGAAACAAAGGAATCCGAAGATTTCGTATCTGAAGGAGATAACACTGTAACAGTTGTTATCGATAAGAGACTTACTCCGGAACTCATCGAAGAAGGTTTCGTAAGAGAGATTATCTCAAAGATTCAGTCCATGCGTAAGGAAGCAGATTTCAACGTTATGGACAGAATAAAGCTTTATGTCAAGGACAGCGATAAGATCGCAGACATAATCGCAGCAAATGAAGACAAGATCAAGACAGCGGTTCTCGCAGATGAAGTGGTAGTCGGAGAAGCAGACGGCTTCACCAGAGACTGGAATATTAATGGCGAGGATGTAACACTCGGAGTAAAAGTAAACGAGTAATAATAAAAAGATGACGGACTGACGGCCCGTTATCTGAAAGACAGGAGGAAACAATATGGCAAAGATGGCAGATTTCGACAAGGAAGCTTTCAAGAAAGAAGTCAAGGCAAATATTAAGACTCTTTACAGAAAGACCTTAGACGAAGCAACACCTCAGATGGTATATCAGGCTGTAGCACATGCAGTTCAGGAGGATATCATCGACAGATGGATAGCAACACACAAGGTTTATAAGAAGCAGAATGTTAAGAAGGTTTACTACCTTTCTATGGAATTCCTTATCGGAAGACTTATGGGAAATAATATGATCAACATCGGATATTACGATGAGATCAAGAAAGCTCTTAAGGAGATGGGATTTGACCTTAACTTCATCGAAGATCAGGAAAGAGATCCTGCTCTCGGTAATGGTGGTCTCGGACGTCTTGCAGCTTGTTTCCTTGATTCACTTTCAACACTTGGTTATCCTGCATACGGATGCGGTATCCGTTACCGCTATGGTATGTTCAAGCAGGCTATCAGGGACGGTTATCAGTATGAGGAGCCGGATGACTGGCTTAAGAACGGTTATCCTTTCGAGGTTAAGCGTGCTGAGTATGCCGTAAATGTAAAGTTCGGCGGTTATGTAAAGGTTGAGAATATTGATGGCAAGAATGTATTCAAACAGGAAGGCTATCAGGAAGTCAGAGCTGTGCCTTATGATCTTCCGATCGTAGGCTATGGCAATAACGTTGTAAATACACTTCGTATATGGGATGCTGAGGCAACACAGGAATTCAACCTCAATTCATTTGACAAGGGTGAATATGAGAAGGCTGTTGAGCAGGCTAACCTCGCACGTACTATAGTTGAGGTTCTTTATCCAAATGATAATCATTATTCAGGTAAGGAGCTTCGCCTGAAGCAGCAGTATTTCTTCATTTCCGCTTCAGTTCAGAGAGCAATCCTTAAGTTCAAGGAGAACAATGATGATATCAGAACTCTTCCTGACAAGGTTACTTTCCAGCTCAATGATACACATCCTACAGTATGTGTTGCTGAACTCATGAGAATCCTTATGGATGAGGAAGGACTTGAGTGGGATGAGGCATGGGAGATCACAACAAAGACCTGTGCATATACAAACCATACAATCATGTCGGAAGCTCTTGAGAAGTGGCCTATCGAGCTCTTCAGCAGACTTCTTCCACGTGTATATCAGATAGTTGAAGAGATCAACAGAAGATTCATTATAGAGATAGAGAAGCGTTATCCGAATAATCCTGAGAAGGTTAAGGCTATGGCTATCCTTTATGATGGTCAGGTGAAGATGGCTCACCTTGCTATCGCAGGAAGCTTCTCAGTTAATGGTGTTGCGAGACTTCATACTGAGATTCTTAAGAAGAGAGAGCTTAAGGATTTCTATGAGATGAGTCCTGAGAAATTCAATAATAAGACAAATGGTATTACACAGAGAAGATTCCTTCTTCACGGTAATCCCCTTCTTGCAAACTGGCTGAATGAGAAGATCGGTGATGACTGGATCACAGACCTTTCCAAGATCAAGAAGCTTGCACTTCATGTTGATGATCCTAAGTATCAGCAGGAATTCATGAATATCAAGTTCCAGAACAAGGTTCGCCTTGCTGAATATATCAAGGAGAATAACGGCATCGATATCGATCCTCATTCAATCTATGATATACAGATTAAGAGACTTCATGAGTACAAGAGACAGCTTCTTAATATACTTCATGTAATGCATCTCTACAGCGAGCTGAAGGAGAATCCTTCATTTGATATGTATCCGAGAACATTCATTTTCGGTGCCAAGGCTGCTGCGGGATATAAGAGAGCAAAGCTTACTATCAAGCTCATTAATTCGGTTGCTGAAGTAATCAATAATGATGAATCCATCAACGGTAAGATCAAGGTTGTATTTATCGAGGATTACAGAGTTTCAAATGCTGAGATCCTTGTTGCTGCAGCTGATCTTTCAGAGCAGATTTCTACTGCATCAAGAGAAGCTTCAGGTACAGGTAACATGAAGTTCATGCTTAACGGTGCTCCTACAATCGGTACCATGGATGGTGCAAATGTAGAGATAGTTGAGGAAGTCGGAGCTGAGAATGCATTCATCTTCGGACTTTCAGCTGATGAAGTTATGAGATATGAGCGTGAGGGCGGATACAATCCTTGGGATGTATTCAATTCAAACCAGAACGTTAGACGTGTACTTACACAGCTAATCAACGGTCAGTTCTCAAATGATGATACAGAGCTCTTCAGAGATCTCTATGATTCACTTACAAAGGAAGACGTTTACTTCATCCTTAAAGATTTCGATTCATATGCAGATGCTCAGAGACGTGTTGATGAGGCTTACAGAGATGAAGCAGGCTGGGCTAGAATGGCCATGATGAATACAGCATGTGCAGGTAAGTTCTCATCAGACAGAACTATTGAGGAATATGTAAAGGATATCTGGAAGCTTAAGAAGGTTAAGGTAACATTGCCTAAGGCATAAAGACTTCCGTATTAAAATCATATTGACATATGAATATGTGTGGTGTACAGTTACAAGCGATAAATGATTCGGAGGAATGATTCATGATATTCGATAAGCTTGTAGAGATAATAGCTGAGCACCTTGGAGTTCAGCGCCAGGATATAGCACTTGACACTTCATTTAAGGATGACCTTGCAGCGGATTCGCTTGATCTTTATGATCTGGTTATGGCTATAGAGGAAGAATTCAATGTCGAAGTTGCTGAGGAGGAGACCGGAGAGGTTGAAACCGTTGAGGATCTCATAAGGATCCTTAAGGAATTGGGCGTTGAGGATTAAGACTCTGCATATTCAGAACTTTATAAAAAATTAAAAAATTCCCGGAACGATATGTTCCGGGAACTTTTTTATTATATTGAACTATCGGCCATCAGTCACGTCTTCCGGCCTGCTTTTTATATCTGCGGGCTCTTCGTTCCCGCTCTTTCTTTACCTTATTCAGGTATGACATCACAATTATTATCAGTATGACAAGTATGATTATTATAACTATGGTTACTGTAAGTACGCCTTTGCCGGATGACTCCTTTTTATCGGATGGGGTCTTCTTACTGTCTTTGTCTGTCTTATCTGTTTTATCGTCGGCAGTTGCTTCTTCGGTGGTTTCTTCTACTGCAACGCGGGTCTGTCTGTAAACAGTAGCACCGCATTTGGAACATTTTCCTTCCTCAAGACTTATCTTTTCGTAATTTATCTCATCAGGGGTTTCAGAGATTACCGACCATTCATCTACAGTATGATTCTTTAAGGTATAGTCGGCGATATAGGTATAATCATTGCATTCATTACAGCTATACTCAGTGTAACCAAATTCATCGCATGTGGGTTCGGTAACTTTGGAAGTATAATTATCACCTGAGCAGTCATGGGGAAGGAGATCCTTTGAATAATCAAATATCTCATTTGGAGTGAAAGCGGAAGAGCATCCTACAAATTCGTAGGTCCACTGCATTACTTCGCCGCAGAAGTCCTTACAGTAAGCTCTACGGTCTGTGTTGTCCTCAAAGAAGGTTATGATACCCTCAACATAAGTATTGTTGATATAACCCTCATATACGGTTCCCTGGGGATATAGAATATACATTCCCACAAGTCCGCCGTTATGTACATATCCATGATCTGAATCGTAGCCTTCAATCTTGATATTGCATTTATCTACATCAAGGTAGCCTGCGGCATAGCCGCCGCCCAGGAACTGCTCATCTCTGTTTTCTTTATCATGGTCAATGCAGATCAGAGTAATGTCTGTATCGGTTTCAAGTATTGCGCCTTTTCCGCCGTACCCGACAATACCGCCTACGCCGAAGCATTTGGAATTGGCATCAAGTCTTACAGTGCCTTCAATATCACAGTTTTCTATATTACTGTCCTCAGCAAAGCCGGCGATGGTTCCTGCGAAACATGGGGCGTCTTTAGTTACTTCAACATCAAGACCTTTCAGTGTAAGATTTTTAACGGTTGAACCTTCGAGGATACCGAACAATCCTGCAAAGTAAGTATCATATTCTTTGTAATTTCCGTCGTAGGTGGTTCTTATATTGTCGGATGTTTCGGTTACTTTAAGGTTGAGGATAGCATATCCGTTACCATCAAATGTTCCCCTGAAGTCTACAGGCTTCCAGGTTACATCCTTCATATCGATGTCACTCATAAGGATATAGTCAGCTGAGCTGTCATCAGCTATTTTGAGCATATCTTCGGCTGTATAAATCTTTTTGGCACCTTCGTCTGCTTTTGCAGCGATTCGTGGTGCTGTGACAGCCACTGCAAGAAGAAGCAGTAAAAGTAATCCGATAACCCTGATTCTTTTGTTTTTAGAATAATAACTCATCTTGTTGCCCCTTTTTATTACGGAGATTTGGGTATGTAATTACATCCCGGCGCACATTATATCATAAAACTAAAGCTATTTCATCGAAAAAAAGAGGTCAGACACCTTTCGGTGGTCTGACCTCATCTATAATCTGTTTAATTAGCCGAGAACTACCTCAACCTTATGAACAGCACCATCACCTATTACAGGGATTACATTTCCATCAACAGCCTTGCCGTCAACAGTCATGCTCTTAACACCCTTGCATACATGATCAGGATTTGTAACTGTGATCTCATATGTATCACCACGGAACTGACGTGTTGCTGTGAATCCGTCCCAAGCGCTTGGGATTGAAGGATCAACTGAAAGTCCGTTCCAGTCAGGTGTGATACCGAGGATGTACTGGCTGATTGCTACGAAGTTCCATGCAGCTGTACCTGTAAGCCATGAGTTCTTAGCTTCACCCTGACGTCCTGCATCCTTACCTGCAACCATCTGAGCATATACATATGGCTCTGTTCTGTGAAGATCTGAAATGTCTTCAAGGAATGCAGGAGCTATACGTGAATACCAGTCATAAGCTCTGTCGCCCTGTCCGGCATATGCAGCAGCAGCGATCATCCATGCATTGTTATGGCAGAATACACCGGCATTCTCCTTGTAACCTGCAGGATATGTGGATATCTCACCATATTCGATATAATACTTTGTAAATGCAGGGTTATTGAGTACAAGTCCGTACTTGCAGCCAAGTCTCTCCTCAACAGCGTCGAGAACCTTCTCAGCATAGCCTTCGTCCTTGCCGATATCTGACATGATACCGAATCCCTGTGGCTCGATGAAGATCTTACCTTCTTCATTTTCCTTTGAACCGACTTTTCTTCCGAGATCATCATAAGCTCTGAGGAACCATTCGCCGTCCCAGCCGAAGTCCATGATATTCTTCTTCATCTTGTCGATTTCTGCCTGAGCAGCAGCAGCGCCTTCTTCGTCTCCCTTATACTTGCAGAGAGCAACATATTCAGGACCTGCATATGTGAAGAGGGTAGCTACGAATATTGACTCGGCAACATCTGAGAAGCCCTTATCACCATACTTTGGAGATGTATATGTCTGGAAGCTTTCGCCCGGAGTATCAGACCAGCATGAAAGGTTGAGACAGTCATTCCAGTCAGCTCTCATGGAAAGCGGAAGTCCGTGAGGACCTACCGAATTAGCAACCTTGTAGAAGGACTGCTTTAAGTGATGCATCATTGACTGAGCCAGAGATTCATCATTTCTATACGGAACATTTTCATCAAGAATTGAGTAGTCGCCTGTTTCCTTGATGTATGCTGCTGTTGAAAGAATCATCCAAAGCGGATCATCTGAGAAGTTACCGCCGAGAGTATCGTTACCCTTCTTGGTAAGTGGCTGATACTGATGGAAGCATCCACCGTCTTCAAACTGTGTAGCAGCCAGGTCAAGGATTCTCTCACGTGCTCTGTCAGGAATCTGATGAACGAAACCGAGAAGATCCTGGTTAGAATCACGGAAGCCCATACCACGGCCGATACCTGACTCGAAGTAGGAAGCTGAACGTGACATATTAAATGTAACCATACACTGATACTGATTCCAGATATTAACCATACGGTCAACCTTCTCATCCGGAGTCTTAACTGCGTATTTGGAAAGGAGATCATCCCACATCTTCTTGTTTGCAGCAAATGCAGCATCAACCTTCTCTGCTGTATCAAATTTGCTTATAAGATCATATGCTTTAGACTTGTTCATGCTGCCGTCAGCATTCCACTTGTCTTCACCGTTCTCAACATAACCAAGGATGAATACGAGAGCCTTCTCCTCACCCGGAGCGAGCTTCATCTTGATTGAATGAGAAGCGATTGGAGACCATCCGTCAGCCTTGCTGTTGGATGACTTATCTGCGAATACAACGTCAGGTCTGTCGAAACCATTATAAAGTCCAAGGAAGGATTCACGGTCACAGTCATAACCGTCAATATCGGAATTTACTGTATAGAATGCGAAGTGATCACGACGCTCTTTGTATTCTGTCTTATGGAAGAGTGTTGAACCTTCAACCTCAACTTCACCTGTACTGAAGTTTCTCTGGAAGTTGGTTGAGTCATCCTCTGCATTCCAGAGACACCACTCAAGGAATGAGAAGAGTGTGAACTCCTTAGGTGATGTTCCTTCGTTCTTAAGAACAACCTTCTGAATCTCAGCGCTTACGCCCTGTGGTACGAAGAAAGTAACTTCGGCTCTGAGTTCATTTTTCTTACCTGTGATGATGGTATATCCCATACCATGACGGCACTCATAGAAATCGAGCTTTGTCTTAACCGGTGACCAGCCCGGATTCCATACAGTGTCATTTTCATTGATATAGAAATATCTTCCGCCTACATCAACAGGAACATTGTTATATCTATAACGGGTGATTCTTCTAAGACGTGCGTCTTTGTAGAAACTGTATCCTCCTGCTGTATTTGAAATCAGTGAAAAGAATGCCTCAGTACCAAGATAGTTGATCCATGGATACGGAGTCTTTGGTGATGTGATGACATACTCTTTATTGGCGTCATCAAAGTAACCGAATTTCATGTAGTGTACCTCCCTTAATAGTGTTTATGGTTTATATCAAGTAACTGTTCAAATGAAAAAATCGGAACGGTTACAAGTATGCGTTATTATGATTCGGTGTAGCTGTAAATCTTTTCTGTAACAGTTTTGGATTCGCCCGGAGCAAGCTCAGCGTATCCTGTTTCTTCTGCCGGAAGCGGAAGATTTGGAGCATCAATGATCCAGGTTGATGGTTCGGGACAGAAGTAGCCCTTATCTCCGCGGTCATTCCAGATGATCCAGTATTTGAAGTCTCTGCATACCTCGTAACGAATCTGCTTGCCGCTGCCGAGATCACTGACGAGGGCACCATAGAATGGTTTATCATCAACCTCGCCTTCTTCGGCATAATAAACATCATTGTCAATGATATGCTTAACAGGAATCATGGAACCTGTCAGATACTGCTTGTCATGGTGATCAAGTTCTGTGAAATCCAGAGTCGGTATGCACTTGGCCGAAAGCTGCCATTTGTCACCGATAGGAACATAGATTCTTGTATCAAGCGGTTCAGCGCCCTTTACAAAAGGACCGTTGAATGCCGTATGATTGCATACACCATAAGGCAGCTGGCGGTCTGAAAGATTGGTCATGGTGAATTCATAGTCCATGCCTTCTTCGGAAAGAGTAAATGTAAACTCTGCTTTGAAGCTTACAGGATAAGTTTCGAAGAAAGGATCCTTCTCATCGTATGTATAAGCTGTCCTGGCAACTGCTTTTCCGTCAACAGTTTCTGCGGAAACAATCTCATGTTCTCTCTTGTGAAGAAAACCGTGGATGCTGTTACCCAGCGGATCGTTGATCGGGAATTGATATGTGTGATCGGAACATTTGAGAATGCCATTGCTGAGTCTGTTCGGAAGATACAGTGTAGGGAAACCGTATACTTCAGCGGATTCCTGTAATTCTTCAGGAGAAAGACTTTCGTCATTTCTGAAGAAATCAATCTCATTTTCCGTATCCTGCATTCTCATGATATTGCTCCCGAGAAATGGAGCGATTGTAGCTGTATAGCGTCCGCAGGCAAGAGATATAACATCTTTACCTTTGTACTTAACTACTTCTGCAACTAAAGACATAATAAAGCCTCCTTATAGATAGGGCATATGAATTGCATATCCCTACAAACAATCAAGGCTATTTTACCATATTGAGGACTTTTAGTCTATCGGTTTTGTGGGATTTTGAACAATGAAAGTATAGACATAAAAAGAGCGGAGACCTTAGAGTCTCCGCGATAAAAATTTCATATATGATCGTATCATGCTGTTCCTGTAGGTTCTGCCAACGGGAATCTCTTCGCCGTTTTTCATTACGATTTTTTCTCTTCCGACATTATTTACATAGTTCAGATTCACGATGAAGCTTCCGTAGCATCTTACGAAGTCTTCGGAAAGCCGTTTGGAATATTCGGACAGGGAATTATAGGTTTCCAGTTTACCGTCTATCGTGTGAATATATATCTTCCGGTCAAGACGCTCCAGATACATGATGCTTTTCTGCAGGAGCACCAGTTTCTTCTTGTTGACTGACAGTTCTATATATTCATATTTTTCATTTGATATATGCATATCGATAGCCTTATCGATGGCACGATAGAGCGTAGTCTGCATGTTCTGTTTTGTTACAAAATATACGTGCTCGGTTTCATACACGTCTGAAGCATAATCGGTTATCTTTGTCAGATAAATGATCTGACATGCAGGGAAACGTTTATTGATAAGATGCCCCACATCGATGCCGTTAATATCCTTATGATATTCAATATCGAGTATGGCTATATCATAGTCGAAGTATCCTTCTTCAATGTCAAAAACAGTTTCTTCAGGGGTGCAGACTTTAATATCCGTGATTCCTCTGTACCCGTCAATGGTGTTCCTGGTGAGTTCAGCATCTTTTTGTTCATCATCACATATGATCATTCTCATAAGAATTCTCCCTTCTGCCTGGGATGTTTAGCAATATGCATAATAACACTAAAGAGTAAAGTGATAATTCTAAATGCGTAATCTGCATAGCAGTCTGCATTATTGAAGTGAAACCGGGTGATATATTTATCGTATATCAGGTATTGTTACTGGAACAGGAGAGTTGTTTCGTCCCTGAGGATTCCTGTTTCATCCAGTCTGTAATAGTAATCATAAATGTACAGATACTCCCTTGAAAAGAGCTTTTTTATAAGGCTTATCGAGGAAGCCTTGCTGTATTCAAAGTGAATTACAAGTCGGTCATTCTGCAGCCTGAAGCATATTATGGCATAGGGGCTGTGCGTGACTTTGCTTTGAATGATATTGTCAAAAACAGAGTCAAGCAGGCTTATCATGGCCGATACATTTATCGGTGCGGATATTCTGTCGGAAATATATGAAATGACATCCACTGCTTTTCCCGAATCCTTGAGTGCCTTTACTTTTTCATTGAGATATCTGTTTAGTTCGTCGTCAAGGAAAAGACGTATCTCTTTGTTGGAATCACCGCGTTCGCCTTTTTCGGATGAAAATGCTTTTCTATAAAGCTCTTCATTTCTCTTCTTGTCTGAATAAATGAAAAAAACGATAACTCCGGCCATGGCAAGTATATATATGACCGGTATGACTATTGTCCAGAAAATAGCATATCTTTCTCCCGAGTAGCCCTGGTTCAATCTGGTGATAATATCGCTCACGATGAGGATGATGGCTATGGCTATATAAATGATTTTGTAGAATTTTTCCGCGGACTGTCTGTCGGTTCTGATAAATTTCCGGGCTGTGAGAGAGACCAAAAAGAAACCGGCCAGGGATGCAGCAACATAGATAAGTGCACCCGGAAGCGTGAAACTATGCCAGTCTTCGCTTAGATATGCCGTAAGAGTATCGTTACCCAAAGGTATCATCATAAGTATGATGTGAAATGCAAGGTTGCTCAGTATGCCGGTCAGAAGGTAGCATAAAGAACTCTTCCAGAGCAGGCTTTTTACAAAATGCTTTGCAAATATAAAAGGAACCAGAATGTCTATAAGATTGGCGGCAATAAATATAAGTGCATAGGTTTCGCCATCTGTGATCAGCCTCATTAAATCTATGGTCAGAATGATGCTGATGTGAGTGAGAAATGTATAAAGGATGCTTATCTTCCTTTTATAGGGCAGTACCAGTGCTGTGATCAGAGTGAGGTTCACTGCCTGAACAGAAAGAATCATAATGTAACAAATAATGAACATATAGGTCTCCGGGTATGCCTGTGATGTCGTATGTTCCTGTCATCAGCTGGGCATTTTATTATATCTGAAAAGAAGAGTGACCTCATCACGCATAAGGCCGATCTCATCAAGTCTGTAGTAATCATTATAGATATATAGATACTCACGCGTGAAGATTTTCTTGAGAGTGTTAAACTTTGCCGATTTGCTGTATTCAAAATGAATGACCATGTCACCTGCCTGCTTTTTGAAACAGATTATGGTGAACGGCTGCTTCATGTTCCGGCTGTTGTCAATGCCGGTGAAGATTTCATCCAGTATATGAATTAATACTTCATTCTGCAAGGGAGAATTTATCTTCTCCGACATATATGATATGACGTCGACGGCTGTACCGCTTTCTTTGAGGCGGCCGACTCTGTCATTCAGATATACATTTAATTCATCATCAAGAAAAAGATTGATCTCTTTATTGGAGTTGCCTCTTTCGGTGAGCCTGGAGGCGATGAGATTCTTGTATTGATTCTCATTTTTTTTCTTTTCGGAAAAAATGAAGAAGAGTACAAGACCGATAACGGCCAGAATGTTTATGGCAGGAACAATCTTAGTCCAGAAAAGAGTATACCCGGGAGCATAGTAATCACGGTCGGTTCTCGTAAGGACATTACT